>JBDKTY010000142.1:0-6426 GCA_039679945.1 Syntrophobacter sp.
GAAATGCCAAAGACATCGGGAAGAGAAATGTATTTGGGTATGGGAAAACCTGTGTTTGGCATACAGGATCTTCATTCCGATGGCTCTTATGAGATCGCTGAGCGTATTGCCAAACACTTCCGCAGGCTTCGCGTTCGGAACGCCATTCTCCGTGTCATCCAGGCGTACCTTCGGATAGACATCAGGACGTTCATCCAATTTGATGCCGGTTCTATCGTATATATCATACACAAAAAGACCAATATCTTATATAGATATACTGAAAATACTAACAATACAACATAAATTTTATTCTATTTTCCGGATATATTCCATGAAGACAATTTCATATTATGAACAATAACCCCCTATATCATATTAGAAGCAGCATCTAACATAGTAATTACATAAATTATCATAATACCGAATTAGAATAGGATATATGCTTGAAATTTTGCGATATATCATGCAGTTGCATGCAAGGCGCCCGGTTTTATACAATTGAGTTATAATGACGTAATTTCGCTTAGTTATATCAATTATTCTCAAACTGACGGCTGGTTCGCCCGTACCCCAGCCCTCTCTCTTCCTGTTAATACAGGAAATGACCAGATCGTATCGGTCCAAATATCGGAGTGCGGACGACAATTCGCACGGAAACCTGGCCCGTGCCTGTCCTGATTCCCGTCGGTTAAAGGAAGAGGCGACGGGCAGCCGAATCGCGCGCGCTCATTAAGGTTGACGCGCACTCCGCGGCTTTCTATACTTCAGATATTCTGCACGCGGATAGCATTTTGGGGACGGCTTCTTTCCATCCGTTTTGCCCGTCGGGAAGGTCTCGAGGAGAAATGTCATGTCCGGAAAAATATTCAGAGTTATTTTGCTCCTGGCCATTTTCGCCGCTCTCCCGGTTCTGATTGCATCGCCGACGGTGAAGGGCACCCCGGACCCAGCTCCCGCGCCGATCCAAAAGTCGTTGCTGGCCGGCGCCTGGTACCCCGGCAGCGAGACCGATCTCAGGGCCGCCGTTGAAAAGTTTCTCTCGCGGGTCCCGCTACCGGGAGTATCCGAAAAGCCAATCGCCCTCATCTCCCCCCACGCCGGGTACATGTACTCGGGACAGGTGGCCGCCTACTCTTATGCCAGCCTCCGCGGATATAAATTCGATACGGTTATCGTCATGGGGCCGAGCCACCAGGTCCCCTTCAAGGGAGTGGCGACATTCGACTGCGCCGGCTTCAGCACACCCATGGGTGACATTCCCATGGACCGGGGGCTGGCGAAGGCACTGATGAAGCGGGAGCCAAGGGTCAAAAACTTCCCCGAGGCCTTCGCCAAAGAGCACTCCATCGAAATTCAGCTCCCTTTTCTGCAGGCTTCCGTTCCCGGCTTCAAACTCGTTCCGATTATCATGGGTGATGCCGATATCGCCACCTGCAGATGGCTGGCGGACGCGATAGCGGACTGTATCAAGGGCAAATCGGTTTTGGTCGTGGCCAGTTCCGATCTTTCACACTACCACTCCTATGATACAGCGAGGGAAATGGACCAGCGCCTGCTCGAACTCGTGAAAGCCATGGATGTGGATCGCCTTTATGAAAGTCTCGAAAACGGCGGATGCGAGGCCTGCGGACGCGGACCGATCATCACCGCCATGCTCCTTTCCCGCAAGCTCGGCGCCAATTCCTGCCGAGTGCTGGAGTATGCGAATTCGGGCGATGTGACGGGTGATAAGGCTTCCGTGAGAGGCGTTGTCGGCTACGCTTCCGCGGCTTTTTTCGAGAGCGCGCGCGACAGGGACCGATCCGAAGGGACCAGGCCGGGAATTGACCTCGGGCTGAGCGAAGCCGATAAGGCGAAGCTTCACGCCATCGCCAAGAGCGTCATCGAAGCGGTGTGCCGGGGGAAGGAGGCCCCTTCCACCGGATCATCGGAGCTTTCTCCCGGGCTCAAGGAGCTTCGAGGCGCTTTTGTCACAATCTACAAAAAGGGTGAGCTTCGAGGCTGCATTGGCCAGCTTGCCGCCAGGCAGTCCCTCGCCGATGCCGTTGCGGAATCGGCCGAATCGGCGGCGCTCCATGACCCTCGATTCACGCCGCTCCGCCCCGAAGAGCTTCCGGAGATTACCATTGAGATTTCCGCGCTGACCCCTTTCAAAAGGATTGAATCACCGAACGAAATCGAGGTCGGAAAACACGGTCTGATTATGCGCCGTGGCCGATCATCCGGCCTGCTGCTGCCACAGGTGGCAACCGAGTATCACTGGAACAGGACGGAATTTCTGGAGCACACCTGCATCAAGGCAGGCCTGCCCAGAGACGCCTGGAAAGACAAGGAAACGGAGATCTATATCTTTTCCGCCGACGTTTTCTAGCGATGGTTGGCGTTTGAGACGATGTTTGTCCCGAAGAGTTGCCCTGAAGGGGGAAATGCTTATGAGCGAATCCCTGGATCCCCTTACCGAGGAAATTGACAGACGCAGGTTCCTCTCCGGTTGCCTGCGGTGCGCGCTTTTTTGCACCGCCGCTCAGTTCACGGGCATCACCGCATTTCCTCGCCTGTCGCACGGCCAGGAAATCCGCAAAGGTTTGCCGGGGCCGAAACTCTCTCCCTATTTCACGCCCCTGTCCGGCGGACGAGTCCGCTGCGACCTGTGCCCCCACCAATGCGAGACAGGACCGGGAGAGCGCGGACAATGCCGCGTGAGGGAAAACCGGGACGGGAAATACTTTTCTCTTGTGTATGGGAATCCGTGCGCGGTGCATATCGATCCTGTCGAGAAAAAGCCCTTCTTTCATGTGCTTCCCGCCTCGCGTTCCTTCTCCATCGCCACGGCCGGCTGCAACTTCGGCTGCAAGTTCTGCCAGAATTGGGAAATCTCCCAGAGCAGCCCGGATGATACACTCAACTACGATCTTCCACCCGAGCAGGTGGTCCGCAACGCCGCGTCCCTTCAGTGCGCCTCCATTGCCTCCACGTACGTGGAACCGACCATCTTCATCGAGTACATGATCGAAGTCGGGAGGCTCGCGAAAAGTGCCGGGATACTCAACACCATGCACTCGAACGGCTATATCAACTCCGGGCCGCTCGATGACCTGTGCGCCCATCTCGATGCCGCATGTATCGATCTGAAGGGATTCACCGAAGATTATTACAGGGATATGACAGGCGGCACACTGCAGCCCGTTCTGGAGACCTTGAAGCACCTGAAACGCAGGAAGGTGCATACGGAACTGGTGAATCTCGTCGTGCCCGGCAGAAACGACGACCTGAAGCAAATCAGGGCCATGTGCCGCTGGATCATTAAGGAACTCGGGCCGGATGTTCCCCTCCACTTCACCCGCTTCTACCCGCTCTACAAACTCAAGAGCCTGGAGCCCACCCCGGTTTCAACCCTCGATGAGGCCTGGAAGGCCGCGCGCGAAGAGGGACTCCAGTTCGTCTACATCGGCAACATTCCCGGTCATCCCGCCGAGGACACGGTTTGCCCCAAGTGCGGGCAGACTGTCATAAAACGGGTCGGCTTCAACGTTTCGTCCACGTCCCTCGGGGACGGCAAATGTATCGGGTGCGGCCACGCAATACCGGGGATCTGGAAGAACGGCTGATACGGTTTGTATGAATAGAAAGGCCGGCTCTCGCACGGTGGAAGACCGTTTGCGTTGAGGAATGCGGGCCTTGTCAATCTCCCGTTGCGGCGCGAATGTCTTTGATTAACATGAAGAGATGCCGGCTATCGGTAGGCGACGGCACGAAACAAAATGGATTACGTGCCCTATGTGGAAAACCGTCCCCTAAGCCGTGGATTCTTCGTTCTGATCGAACTGAAATGAGACTGGTATCCAATACGAAGCTCACCGGTTGCCCATTCCCGGTCCATGGGCACTTGCCGGAAGCGCCATGACTCCGGCAATAATCGCCAGCCCGATCAGCAGCAGTGTGCGCGGAATTCCGAACACGGGCAGCAGAAAAAGTGACGCGGCAAGCGCGCCCGCGGCCGCCCCGGCCAAGTCCGCCGCGTAGAGCATTGCCCCCCTGTCTTCTCCGGCCAATCGGGCGGCGGCGGCGAACTGCATCCCGCCAAGCACTCCTCCCACCAGGGCGATCAGCAGAAATGCCGCCGTACCCCATGCACTCGCGCGCCCTATATCAACTGTCGGGACAACGGCCGTGGCGAAGAACAAAATTCCGACATATCCGGCAAGGGCGAGTTGGATCAGGCGCAAACGCCCGGCAGGGCCGCCCTCCTTTCCGCATGCGGCAATCCCGCTCCCCAGGGCCATTCCGGCCATGAAAGCCGAAACGATCAGGGCAATCTGTTCATAGACCGTCCCGTAGAGGATCTGGAAAAGGAGGATCAGGACGATTTCCGCGACTATTACAGCCGCTCCGCTCAGTCCCGTGTTGAATGCCACGGCCGCGGCCGGGCCTGATCCGGCCCGCGTGGCAAGTACGGCCAGGAACAGGACAATGATGAAGCCGACGATAATTGCCGTCTGGACACCTGGATCGAGAATCCTCGAAAGCAGCCGGCCCGCCGCGGGATGCACCTGTGCGCTCCAGACGGCAAGCCCGTAAAGGTAACATGCCGGCTGCATATCCCTGTTTATTCTCGCCGGCAGGCTTCCAGCAAGTACGGAGTCAATGTAGGCCAGGCGCATGGGGTTGAAGCAGTCGAGCAGGTAGAAATCGCGCACATACTGGGTGGCGATCCCCCGTGACCGCAGCCTGTCGATGAGTACGCCGGGGGTTGTCGTAAGAATACCGGGACCGCGCGCGGCAAGAAACCGCGCGGTCTCTCCAGGAACTGCCAGCACGCCGCCGAAGCACTCCCGCAATGTCATGTGCAAGGATTTGAGGAGCAGGACCTGGCGCGCGCCGAGGATATCCGGCGATGACGGTATCCCGAAAGAGAGAATGCCGTCCGGGCGCATGACGGATTTGAGAGCTGAGAAGAACTCAACGGTATAGAACCGGTTCATTTCCGCATTGACGGGTTCCCCCGCGCTCAGAATGACGACATCATAGCCGGCCGGTTCGGCCGTCCTTATGAAACTCTTGGGATCACCATTGAAGACGGCAAATCTTAGATCCCCGGCCACATCAGGTTGCGAAGCCGGCAGGGCGGAGGTCGTGAATGCCGCAAGCCGGGCATCGGGCCGAACACAATCCACCTTCGTAATCCCCCGATGCTTAAGGATCTCGGGCGGCAGTCCGGGCGAATAGTCACCAATCAGCAGGACCTTTTTCGGATCGGGGTGTTCGAGCAAAGTGATGTGGGCGGCAGCTTCGCTGGTATAGGGGTCGGGTGTGGAGTAAAGCCAGAGCCCGTTGGAAAACATCGAGAACTGCTCGGAATTGCGCAGCAGCGCCAGGTTGTGAAAGGGCGTATCCAGGGATGAAAGATAGGTCCGACCCCACTGGAGGCGTCGCGTCCAGAAATCCGCTTCATTGGAGAAATAGAACATGACGCAGGCGACCAGCAGCAACCCGGAGAGGACAAACACCGGCAACGGCCGTCGTACCCTTGCTTCCGCCGATTGCCCCCAACGAAACAAGCTGATTCTCTCCGGCGTGGAAGCCGATGCCCCGGAACACCCGGCCCCCTGGCCGCGGGGTAAGGGAGCGCCTCGCCGGGAAGCAGCCGGCGAGGCGGCCACAGCCAGCATGCAGACCAGAAGCATCACCGCCAGCAGGAGAGTCCCGCCAAACGCCGGTACCGCGGGGAGCAGAATAAAATAGAAGATCAGGCAACCTGTCCCGGAACCCGCTGCCTCCGCCAGATAAACAAAAACGGCCTTTTTCCCCGTCCACCCCGGGCTCCGGGAACAGATACTCCAGCCGAGGGCGAAAAGACACCCCGTGATAAAGCAGACCGGACCCGTGGCACTCAAGGCTATTCCGGCCATCGCTCCCACGGTAAGCAGCTCACCGGTCGGTATGGACCAGGCCAGCCGTGCCACGCGCACCCATACAACTGCCGCGGGCAAGGCGGCGCAAAAGATAGCCAATCCGAAAAACATGAGATTAAGGGATGGATTCTTCCGCCGGATATGGCCACCCAGCATACTGCCCGCCGCAGTCCAAAGCAGCCAGCAGGCAAGGACGACTCCGGCGGACAGCTCGTTGCCGCAAAAGAGCACGAGAAGCTCGCGCAAAAGGATCACCTGGCCGGCCGCCGCCGCAAGTCCAGCAAGAAAAACCAGGATTATCGCTCGCATAGCCATGTGCAAGACGTTTCATGTGACGTTTTGTTTAAGAAATTACTGTTCCCCGCCGTCTGTACTGAGCGAACCCACCCGTTCGTGCCGGACGGAATAGGCCCGGCATCCGCGTCAAGGCGCGGGCGGGTGATAGAGCTCGACTGCATACGGCATGCATGCCATCAGCTGTTTGTTATGCAATCAAATAGCCCAGGACGAGGGGCAGGCTTTCCAGCCTGCC
>JBDKTY010000143.1:0-7734 GCA_039679945.1 Syntrophobacter sp.
CCAATTCCGGCCTGAACATTGAATTCGAATTCGGTACTTAAGTCCGGATTCGAGATATCTGTAAACGAGATTCCGGCCCCAGCCCCGATGTAAGGCATCCACCGGGAGTGGGTAGCATAGTTGTAGCGTACAAAAGGAGTGAGGCCGACGAGATAGGCACCACCGGGGTTTATCTGGTATCCGCCGAATACTTCCGCGAGCAGTTCCCAGTTCCCCTCGTACCAGGAACCCGCAAACTTGGTATCGTTCATCGTCCATCCCAAGTAAAAGGAACTGAGAACCAAATCATGAGTACGGCTGCTACCGAATATTTTGGGACCTATGCAAACGAATAGGGCTTCGTCTCTGCTGGAAGATCACCCACCCGTCGCGCTGGAGCGCCCTGGTCACCTTTGCGGTTCGTTTCCCGGGGATATTCCGATCCGCTTGGATTTGACTTTCTGCTCATGTCAGGGCTTCTCTCGAGGGCATACAAGGAATTTGCCCAGCCGCTGCTGGAGGTCGTCGATCCCCCTGTCATAAAGATCCAGGGCAAGGAAGCGCTCGTACAGGGAAGCATCCGGCGCCGGGCCCTTTACCGGGGCAGCCGCGGCTATCTTCTGGGTGGCCCGGATTCCTCAAATACCATATGGATGAGAATGGAAAAGCTTCCCGGAGGGTGGAAACTGGTTGAGGCGAGAGGGTTGATGCCGCTCGGCTTTGATGAAAGGGCCATGAAACTGCTGGGCGCGGAGGTGGGCCTCAAACTCGGTGCTCGCGAAAAGATCGAGAAAAAGGAGTCCTGCATGCCCTGCTGAAACAAAATGGCCGAGCGATTCGGCAGCGCGAAATGATTCGACGCCTGACCGATCCACCGGTTCAGGCTATTAGGCCTCAGCATTCTCCGTACCGCCGCCCCGGACGATGCCCAGGGGTTCGAGGATTTCCTTAATGATGCGGACCTTCGCTCTGTCGATCCCCGAGCCCTCCGCTTCCCGATGAAGCCGCGCCAGGGTGGCCGCGTGCCGGTACATGTTCCGCCGCCCGGATTCCCGGGCCGCGTCGATGAGACTCCAGTCGCCGGTTTGCCGGAATCGGAGGAAGGCTTCCCGGATTTCCGGGAAAACCATCCGCGAGATGGCGCGCTGGAAAGCGACGTAGAACCCAAGGGACGATTCGACGCGGTTTTGCACGATGTGGCCGAGCAGCCCTTCCGAGTGCGTGTCCGCAAGAACGTCTTTCAGCACCCGGGCAAAGATTTCGACCGGGCTGTTCGCGTAGGCGGAGACAATTTCCTGCCAGAGACCGCCGTCGAAGCCGGTTTCCAGCACTTCCCCGATTTCGTGGTAGACCCAGGTTTCGAGTTCCCGCCCGGCGATCCGCTCCAGCAGGTCCCCCAGGCGCGCCGCATTGCGGCGGATCTCATCGAGGCCCACTCCGTACCGGGCAAGAGCGAACTCCAGGGCTTCCCGGGCAGAGGGGCGCGCCTCAAGAATCTGGTCCCACAGGAAAAAGAGCATGCACGACCGCCTGGCGAATATCTGATCTCCCTGCCGCATTGCCGGGGTCATGAAGATGTCTCGGGCAAGCTCCCGGTTTACCACGTCGATTCTCAGGCCGCCCACCGAACTCGATCCGGCGCATTCAGCCAGGAAAAAAGTGGGCTTCAGGCCGATGCCGTAGCCCGCCCCGTAGATCAGGCCCAGCGGGCGCAACCGGACGTTCAGCCCGGCCATGTCATAAGGATCGAAACGCTCTTCCCCCAGGGTAACCGGCGCGATTTCTTCCTCCGCGATTTTATCCCAGTATTGCTCCCGGTCTTCCACCCACCCCAGAAGATCGGCCGGTTCGGGCTCCTGCCAGGGGACCATCAGATGCTCCCACTTGTAAAGGTCCCGCATCCTCAGCAGAAGGCCGCAGAGCGAGTACACCCCGGCGTGCCGGGCATCCGATATATCGCAATTTTTCTGGACCTGACGCCGCAGGTCGGATAAATCCATTTCCAATGCGCCCTCCTGAAACCGATCTTGCAAGATTCGAGACCAACAGGGAAATTCTCGCCGCCCGGGAGGAATAAGCCCGGAGGAAACCCTGTCCTTTCTGATCAAATAACCGAAAAAAGAAAACAAACAAAGCACGGGCACTGCTCGCGCCTGAAATCCTTTTTCAACTTCATAAAGAGCAACTCCACCGGATTTGCCGGTGGACATCATGGCCCGACCTTTCCACCGATGCGGCAGCACAAGCAAGTCCCGTCGGCAGGACCGGCATCTGAAGCTGCTCCGCATTTGTCGAAGTTAGAAGCACCGGCACAAGAAGCGTCCTCTCTTGAACCGGCGTGCGAAGATACCGACGTTAATTCCAACAGCAGCATCCGCCGGACGAGAGACCCATGGCTTTCCGGGAACCTTCGTAGAGATCTATCAGTTGCTCCTAGGGGGCCAGGCAATAGGATTCAATCCCCGCCGGTGAGGTGCACCGACATCATTGCGCAAAATCCACTCTCCTCGAAACCATACCAGGTAGCGCAGCATTTCCTTTCCCCTTTTCGCGATTGCGTCACGGAGCGTCAGCGACAATGTCTCATACGGAGTTGCGTTCAAGATGAGTCTATCCCTAAATTGAAGATGCCGTTCAGAATTGACCCGTTCTACCCTTCGATACCTCAAGGCGAACGGGGGTATATCCTCTTGAACGCAAATTAGTATCACTCATATTGGCACGGAGGGTCCCGGAGATACCGAATCCGGGATGAAACTGTAAAGAGTTGAAATGATATGCTATAAATAATGACGCATACCTCCGGCACGTACCGGAGGTATGCGTCTTCATGGGGTAATTTTCCACTCCCGGTATTTGTCAACCATCCACCGCGATCGGCCTTGAGACCGTGGTTGCCTGTCATTAATCCGGCCACAAGGGCGAAGGATACGAAACAGGATAATGGCGGAAACAAGAGAAAAGGCACGCAATTCGCTGCTGGAAGCCTACGAGAGCTTGCCGCCGGCGGAACAAGCCCTGCTGCAGCTTTGTTCGATAGTTTACGAGCCCGTGAGCGCTTCTACCTTGTACAAGATCTTCTGCAAGGCGGGGCTGCGTTTTCCCGGGGAAAAGATCGGCTCTCAAAAAGCCCTTGAGTCCCACCTGAACAGACTGAGGGCGTATAAGCTTCTGAATGGCAACCAACAGGTCCCGGGGGAAATCATCGAGATTATCACCAGGCGGGCATTCACCGCCGGGCTGATTTTCAATGCAGGCGATCTGTTAAAAGGGATCGAATCGGAGCAGGCCTGGACGGACAGGCTGCCGGGCGGCAATCCTTGCGTTTCCTGTACCAGGCCCGTGCAGGGCAAAGCATTCAAGGCCGCGCCCGGGCCTCTTTGTCCATCGTGTGCCGAACATGAGCTCAAGATACTCTCGACCGATGTGAACCTGGAGAACTGGCCCGCCGGGCAAATCATGCATGCAGTCTCGCCCGATGGGGATATAACCGGCAGGCTGACCGTGCTGTGGAAGTTCGACGAAGCTCTACGGAGCTTCATGTACAAAAGCGGCAAAGATACGAATATTTTTCTGAACCTTCTCGTACAAAACCTCGGATACTGCCAGTCTCACCCCCTGGCCGGCGCGGTTCGACGGGCCGCTCTTCTTGCATGCAAGCGGATGGGGTCCCAAATATTGCCCCTGCTGCTCCAGTTGATACGAAAAGACCCGTGGCAGTTCCATGCCAATGTCCTTTCCGCCGTGGGGTCGATTGCACCCGAAGATGCCCGGGTCAAGGATATATTGAGGAAAGCATCCGAAGACCCGAATCCGGAGATTCGCCGGCGTGTAACGGCCATTTTGAGTGAACGCCCTCATTCATGGGCTGCCGCAACCCTTCTGAAGCTGAGCAACGACCGCGATAGGACCGTGAGCGAAATGGCGAGGAGCGCTCTTGCCTCATTGAAAAAAAGAGGCTCCTTCTTACCACGTTCGGGGGCCGGCGGGGTTGCGGGCAGTCCTCCCAGACCGTCAATCCGATTCGGTTCTATATTCAGGGCGGTTCAAGAGGAGTTGCCCCAAACCCGGTATCAGTTCCATCGCGCTGAATTCTGTCCTCGGGTATTGCGGGACCTGCGCATCGGCATCTATTCCCGGGACTGGGGCTTTTTCCGCAATCGGCTGGATGAGCTGATCTCAATCTGTGGTGGAGTCCCCGATTCATTGGACTCTTTGATCGGAGTATTCAACGATCCCTTCGATCGGAAATGGTTTGCCACAATACCGGTGGAAATAAGAGTGTATGCGCTCTCGTTGATTTTCAACCGGGCAATGTTCGATCTAAAGCCCGATGCCGACGCTCTGTCCTGTGCCCTCGATGACCCTCTTTTCAGGTCGGCGCCCGGACCCGAAAGCGATCAGTTGCTCTATTACCTGGCTTCCCGGCTTATTATGGGCGGCAGGCTGAACGAGGCGCGGAAGATAATAGCCGGAATCGAAGAACCCCAATTTGCACTCGGCATGACGGGATGGATTCTCTTCATCGAGGGGAAGAACAGCGAGGCTGTCAAGTCTTTCGATGCCGATATCAAGGAGTTGCGGCGCAGAGTCGGTAAAAGGAATATTAACTTTCGCGGAATGGCGGCGGTTTTTTACGTCCTGGCCCTGATCCGGTCCCAAGATGAGGAGCTTCTGAAAAAAGCCGATCAACAGGTGAACGTGTTCCTTTCAAAAGAGGGAAAGGATTTTAGATCATCGATATTCAGATCGCTTAAAGCGATCATCCACGCGCTGCGGATCGAAGTCAAGGAGGCGCATGAGCTGTTGGCGACTGACCCGAAGGAGGCCGGCATCCTCCCTGTGCTCTTCCACTCCATTGCTGCTTATTGGGTAAACGGCGGGCTTTCCGAAGAGATGACCGCGCGGGTCGATCACATATTCCATCGGGCGAAAGAAATTGAAATGGATTGGGTGGCGCTGGAGAGCGCGGCGCTTCTTGTACGTTCCGGGAAGGAGAGTTCCATTTGCGATGAGTTCCTGGATCGGGTGGTAAACCGGAGCGGAATGCAGCCGCTGGTCTCTTCAATTGTGGTCGAAGAGCCCTGGGAAAGGGGATTGCGCGCGCTCATGCGGATTGCGAGCGAACCCGAGGGGGCCGGGGGGCAAAAACCGGAGGCCGGGATGAGGCTGATATGGCTTGTCGGCTACAACAAGGGTACGGTGTCCCTGGAGGCGATCGAGCAGAAGTTTACGGCCAGGGGAGCATGGAGCAAAGGCCGCTCGGTTCCCACGAGGCGCCTGGCAAGTCTCGATAAGCTCGACTACATAAGTCGGGAGGACCATGCAATCTGTGCCGCGCTCAGGCAGAGCCAATACTATTATGATTACGAATTCAACATGGACAAGCTCCTGCCCGCCCTGGTGGGCCATCCGCGGCTTTTCCTGGAAAAATCTCCTTCCACCCGGGCGGAATTTGTCAGGGGTGAACCGGAGATCCGGGTAGCCAGATCCGGATCGAAGCTCAAGATCAACTTCGCGGCCGGATTCGGCGAAAATCGTGTCGCGGTCGTACAGGAGACGCCCACCCGGTTCAAGGTGATCGAACTTTCCGAAAAGCACCGGGGTATTGCCCGCGTCCTGGGCAGCAAAGGCCTCGCGGTACCGGTCTCCGCCAAACAGGACGTTCTTGGCGCCATCTCCGCGCTTTCCTCTCATGTGCTTGTTCATTCGGATATCGGGGGCAGGTCGAAGGACGTGTTGGATGTCGAATCCGATCCGACGCCTCACGTGCATCTTATCCCATCGGGTACGGGTTTTCGCGTGGAGGTCTTCGTAAAGCCCTTTAAAGAAGCGGGAGGCCCATACCTCAAGCCCGCCTCGGGCGCGGCCAACGTCATGGCGGAAGTGGATGGGAAGAAGATGCAGACCCAAAGAGACCTCCGTGCCGAAGAGAGGATGGCCGATGCACTGGAAGCGGCCTCCCCCACGCTTGCGAAACTTGCGGATTCAGACCGGGAATGGCTCCTCGAAGACCCCGAGGATTGTCTCCAGGTGCTGCTCGACCTCAGAACCCTGCAGCGGGAAAGCCGGGTTTTCGTTGAATGGCCCGAGGGGGAAAAACTGAAGCTCACCCGCGAACTCGGCTTCGATCAGTTCCGGATGAGAATACGCGGAAAGACGGATTGGTTCGAGGTGAGCGGCGGACTTACAGTCGATGATAACCTTGTGCTCGATATGAAGCGTCTTCTCGAACTTCTCCATACAACCGACAAGCGCTTCATTCCACTGGAAGACGGCCGGTTTCTGGCCCTTACAAAGGAGTTCCGAAAAAGGCTTGAAGAGCTGGACGTCTTTACTGAAAAAAAGGGAAAAGAAATCCGGCTCCATCCCCTGGCCGCCATGACCCTGCCGGACCTCATGGGATCGATACCGAATGTTGAAGTGGATGAAGCCTGGAAATCAAGGATCGAGCGCTTCAGGGCCGGACAGGAGATGGTTCCGCGCGTGCCTTCCACTCTGCGGGCGGAACTGCGCGAATATCAGGTGGAGGGCTACACGTGGCTCTTTCGCCTGGGTCAACTGGGAATAGGCGCATGTCTTGCCGATGACATGGGGCTGGGGAAGACCGTTCAGGCGATTGCCGTCATGTTGCGGCGGGCCGCTCAGGGACCGAGCCTGGTTGTCGCCCCGACTTCGGTCTGCTGGAACTGGATGACCGAAGCAAACCGGTTCGCCCCCACGCTCAAGATGGTCCAGTTCAACGGCAACAACAGGGAAGAACTCGTAAAAAGTCTTGGACCTCACGATGTGCTCGTTACCAGCTATGGACTGCTTATTCAGGAAACCGGGCTCCTGTCGGCCGCCGAGTGGAACGTCATCGTTCTCGATGAGGCACAGGCGATCAAGAATGTGTTGACCAAGCGATCCCGGGCGGCGATGGAGCTTAACGGAAACTTCAGAATCGTCACCACGGGCACGCCGATAGAGAATCATTTGAGTGAGCTATGGACCCTGTTTAATTTCATCAATCCGGGTCTTCTGGGTTCAATGCAGAAGTTCAATGAGAGGTTTGCGGTACCGATAGAGAAGTACAACCACCGGGATGCGAGGAAACGCTTAAAAAAACTGATCCAGCCCTTCATCCTGCGACGGCTGAAATCTCAGGTTCTCGAGGAGCTTCCTCCCCGAACGGAGGTTGTGCTGCAGGTGGAGATGAGTCCCGAGGAGAGTGCATTTTATGAAGCTCTAAGGCGACAGGCCCTGGAAAAGATAGAGAGCGATACCGCGCCCGTCGCCCAGAAGCACTTCAGAATCCTGGCCGAAATTACCAGGCTGCGGCAGGCAGCCTGCAACCCGAGGCTGGTCATGCCCGATTCTCCCCTCCCCAGTTCAAAACTTGAAGTTTTCGGAGAGGTCGTGTCGGAGCTTCTGGAAAATCGGCATAAGGCCCTCGTCTTCAGCCAGTTCGTCGGGCACCTCGATCTGATTCGCGAATACCTGGACAACCGAAAAATCAGCTACCGCTACCTCGATGGGAGCACACCGCCCAGGGAGCGCAAACAAGAGGTTGACGGTTTTCAGTCGGGCGAAGGAGAACTCTTCCTCATCAGCCTTAAAGCCGGTGGACTGGGACTGAATCTTACCGCCGCCGATTACGTCATCCACATGGACCCCTGGTGGAACCCGGCGGTGGAGGACCAGGCCTCCGACCGCGCCCATCGGATCGGTCAGCGGCGCCCGGTGACGATCTACCGGCTGGTAACCAGGAACACT
>JBDKTY010000144.1:0-15838 GCA_039679945.1 Syntrophobacter sp.
CGCTGTAGTTATTGCCGGGGACGTCGGGCCGGTAGACGGTCAGCTTGTCCCGTTCAAAACCGTTCGCCCTGTTCACATAGTCGATTTCGATCTGGGTGGCGCGCTCCTCAAGCGGCAGGAAGATTTCCTTGAACTTGCTCTCCTCGATGTTTCCCACCGTGTAGAGGTTCACCGGATCGGCTGGCTTGTCGATCGCAAGCGTCAGATGGACCCCGTTCCAGACAGGCGTCGCGCGCCCCACCTGGCAGACCTTGAGACCGGCCTCCCACATGGTGGTATCGAAATCAAACCCTCCGTTGAAAGTAACACGGGGCTCTGTGCCGCCGGCGCCGTCCGGAACCGACTCGTCGCAGTAATCCGCCCATTCCTTGAATTTGACTATGTCCATCCGGGAGGGATCGATGCCGTCAAAGCGGCATACCGCATAGGGCAACTCGGCCGTGCCCCTGCCGGAGATTACGGGCTGTGTGAATACATCGTAGGCCACCCAGGCCGGATTGTCGGACCAAATCAAACTGAAATGCCGCCACTGAAAAACGTAGCCGGCATCGCCGTTGTCCCAGTCCACGGGGGAGTGAACCGTGACCTGGTTGGCGGAGACCTTGGCTATGATCCGGCGAAACTGGCCGTTCGCGATTATCTCATCGCCGATCGCAAGAGCCGAGAAAGCATCCTGGTCGGTGGTGATCGTGATGGATGATCCGTCCGTGTGGACACTCCTCGTACCCGCATGGGTTATCCCGTCCCAGACCTGCACGATCGCCATCTTGCCCACGCAGGAAAAGCGAAGGGACCCGGAGAGTTGGTCTGTCGCGGTTGCCTTGACGGATGCCAGGACGTGTCTGGGGTACTGAAAATCATCGGTCTGGATCTCGCGCACTCCGGCGAAATAGGACCTGTCCCCGTACGATATCGAATTGGCGTTGGTGCTCAGGCGCGTTACCCGGACCTGGTATTGCCCCTTCTCACCCTCCGGGATATCAAAATTGTATGTATAATAGAGCGCATTGCCCGTGGCGGCTGTTATCGTAACATTGGAACTCTCCGCGCCAGGGGCAAGCTGCACCACCTTTTCGACCAGGTCCGCGGCGTCATCCCCATCCCGATATTCGGCCGGAACCGGACCCAGCCAGTGCCAGGTAAATCCGGTCGTTCCTCCGGATTCCCCTTCCTCATGGTCCGTGTAAACGGAAGATCCGGCCTCATAATCCCACCAGTAGCGCTCGGTTATGTAGTCGGTATATCCGCCGGTATCCGTTCCAGCTCCTATCTCGATGGGAGTCGTGATTTTGATGCGACGGCCCTTGGACCAACGTGGAGCACTATGGTTCGGGTTCGAGCGATTGCTGAATTTTTTGTAAATGCAACCGTTGTAATCGGGCGGCTGCAAGGTTACCGAATGCCAGGTAGTGGCGCCGGCCTTTTTGGCCTCGATTCGCAGGGAAACGGATGCTCCCAGCAGGCTGGAGCTTTGGCCGTCCGTGTACCACAACCCGCCGGGAAAGGCGATATCGACCTCCAGGGCATCGAAATCGTCCCCTGAAGTTGTGTAGGTATAAGGTGTCCCGTGGAGGACCTCGACGGAGGCGGAATATTCCGTCTTGGTATTGTTGAAATTGCCGATGACGGTCTGGTCCAGCCAGCCCAGCCAGGTCTTGATTACCACCTCTTTGAAGTTCTGGACGGGCTGATCGTTTATCTTGAAGTTCGCCAGGCTGTCCACCGGCCCCAGTCCGAGGCACACCAGGGCGTTCATGACCTGCGTTTTTCCCTGGTTTTCGATGTAGGAACCTATGATGTTGCCATAGATCTTGTGCTTCCCGTACCACCTGGCGACCGGGATACCCTGCTGCTCGGTATTTGTTGGCGCCCATGAATAGGCTTGAGAATCGGTGGTAGCGGCGTCAGCCGTGGGAGTTGATGTCTGCGCCGGGAGCAACGCGCTTACCAGGAGGCCGCCGACGAGTGTGAAGCCTCCAATAAACGCGGCGGCGGCAAAGCCGGTAAGACCCAGGACCGCCGGGCCGGCGATGTAAGGGGCCGCGATGGCAACAGCCAGCATCAGGACCATGCGGAAGATGCCCTTGCCATCTCCACCACCGGAGAGCGCCGCCGAGAGAAGTACATAATCACCCGGGCAGGGAACGGTTGTTCCCCATTTTTCGGCGGACACCAGGCTGCCGTTCACATAGATCAGGACGGGGAGCCCCTCGGGGAAATGCTCCCCGCGCAATTCCAGGAGAGTCATGCCTGCCGTAAACGGCACGGCGGCTGTCTCGCGCAGATCGCGGCGGAAGGGGTGGCGCATTACACAAAGAGAAAGATCGTCGCTCATTGGTTGATCCTGCAATCCCAGAATCCGGTTATGCGGTGCGCCCAGCAGGCTGAATCCAGCCGCTCGACGGCCACGCGCAGCTTCGGCAGAATGTGGATAAATCGGTAACCGTCGCCCAGGACCATGCCGAGGTGGGTGGTGTACCTCGGGTGCAGCTTGAAGGTAACCAGGCAGAATGGCCGGGGTTCGGGAAGCTCGCGGAACGGAAATGCGTGCCGGGCATGCTCGATGGAATCATGCATGACCTCCGGCAGGTTCGTGGAGGCGTAGTCCTCGGGGATGAACAGGCCGGCGCGCTTTCGGGTCTCGATCATGAGGCCGTAGCAATCGTACTTGTCCGGCCCCCTGGCGCCGTACTCGAACTCTTTGCCAAGGAGGTCGAGATAGTTGAAAACACTCATCGGACATTATCCTGGAGAGCAGCTATCGCGGTTTGGCGGTCTGTCTCCTGGGATGGATCATATAGATGGAACCAGGTCTTAGTCCCATCCTCATCCTCGAACATGACTGCGATGTTTGCCGCATAATGGCCTTTGAATAACGGATCTTTCGTTTTGCCTACGGGTTTCCACGGGTTGAAAAAACCGGTATCGAGCTGGCCATTATTTATTGTGACCATGAAATAGTCCCCCGTCCGCTCCGAACAGCTCTCAAGGCTAAAATGGCTGCTATTCATCCACGGGATATCATCCATCGAAAATTGCATTATTAAACCATCCTCCACCCTTTGAGATTCAGCCCCGGATGGCCCCCGAAGCGCCCCGTATTGCCGAGCGCGGTGCAGCGTTTGAAGGTCCGGTCGCATTCGGTCTCGGCACCCGCGTAAGCGCATTCAAGCCCTTTAAACTCCCAGTTACAGTGGAGAGCGATGAATCGGCAGGGGGGGAACCTTCTGCGCAGGGGGCTGGCCGATCCCAGCGAGAAGGTGATCCATTCCGCGTCAGCCTGCGTGGAAAGGACGGAGAAGGTCATATCGAGTTCCGAGTAGTCCTCGGACAAATACCCCGCATTTATCACCCGTATAACGACTTCGGCTCCTACCGCCCCGCCGAGTTCCTCAAGATAGCTGTGAATGAGCTGCGTCACGTTGCAGACCTTGAGCGATATCGTCGGGATTTCGCCCTTGCTGCTTAGCCGGGTGGGTTCCAGGTAGAAGGGAAAAGCCGTGTAGGTTTGCCCGCCGAAAACCACGTCCTCGTTATTGGAGCAGAAATAGAGCCGGGTGCTTGCACTCAACCTGATCTCCAGGAGCGCGATCCAGGGGTCGGGCGTGTAGAGCTTGTTCTTTTCGCGGACGATTACGGATGGCAAGGTCTTCATGTATGCCCCCGCCTACTGCGCGATGACCGGGGACTGTTCCCAGAACTCGTATGCCCCGATATCGGGAATACCATGAAGCGGCACCGGCCACCCCCGAATATCGGTTGTGAGTCCGACATCGGTGCCGGCATTAATTGCCGGAGAAGAGCGACTCAGGCGATAATCGCCATTTACGGGATCGAGGAATTCGGGGTCGGTGTTGATGCCATGCGTGTCGTAGCCGGCCGATTGCCACTGCGCCCAGGATTGTGTTGAGCCGGAGACCGAGAAGGTTGGTGATCCGGCCGGCCGATACCAGATGTTGTTGTCCGCGACCAAGCCGGATACGGACGCGGCATCGACGGAGAGGACCGGGTTCGTCACGCCAACGGCGATGTTATTCTTGAGAATGGTTCCGGTAGCCGACTGGTCCGTGCCATTGATGCTGATATCGAAGACCTTGTCGGCTCCGGCCAGGCCGGAAGCTATATAGGCCACGTTGTTGTAGATCGGCACATTCCGAGCGCCTTTGATGCGGATGAGCGACGTGCCCGTGCCAGCGCAATTCACAAACACGTTGTTGGCTACGCGGCCAGCGGTCCAGGTGGAGGGGGTCCCTTTGACGACCAGGCCGTAGCCTGCGCCATTGACATAATTGCCCTGTATCACCCCGTTGATGTTCTGGCCGTACAGAATCCCGTGATTTGTGGCACCAGTGAGCGAATTATCAAAATATACTGGTCCGTAAATTCTATTGCCAGTGATGATGGCACCATTGAGCTTTCCGTCGCCTGCATCCGAGGTACTTGTATCTTGTCCCACGTAAATACATGATCCAGCATTTGATCTGGTGCTTATTGTGTTATTGGTGACTCTGACAGTTCCACAGTCCGTGCCAGTTGAGTACACACGGATGCAGTTGATGCCAGAACCATATACATTTATAGTGTTTCCACTGATGACGGGATTGGCTTGATCTTTGAGTAGAAGAACATACTGTCCTGAGAATAAGGGACTGATAATACTGATATTGTTATTCTGGATCTGAGCATTGCAGGTCCAAGTGTTAAGGCACACAACCGTACCAAGAAACGGTACCCCGCTACTAATCGTGTTACCAGAAAAGGTGAGTATACCTGCCCCAGCGCCTGTAGTTGACAGAAGATAAGTGGGAGACCCAGTAATAATAAAGTTATTGTTATGGATCGAATAAGATCCTGCGGCCATTCTAAATACAGCATTTGTTGAAGGAATGTTTATAGACAGAGTATTATCCGACATTGTTACCATCTGAGATGGTGAAGTGCTCCATTGAAATGCATTTTGGTTAGCATGGTTTGGATAGGAAAATGTATTTCTTATGATAGATACCCCACCTATAACTCCGCTCCATATTCCGGAAGTCTGTGTGGAACTAAAGGTACACTCACTGAAACTCCAAGCGGTTGAAGTAGTATTGCCCACAACAGTCCATGTTGTCGCATCCTTGAATACGCAATTACTGAAGGTTGTACCTACTGTATATTCATCTGCGGATAGCGTATAGGCCTTGGTCCCCTGAGAATCAAAAGTGAAACCAGTAAAGGATTGACCGGATGCAGCCGCACCGATTCGGATTGCCTTCGTCCCGGATGCGTTGGCCTGTATAATTACTATTCCATCGGCAATCCAGTTGATACGTTTGGTAGTATAAAGGGAATGCTCCGAGGGATGATCCTCCACATAAGTCCCTGTGGCTACCTGGACTACATCCCCATGGGTTGCCGAGGATTCGGCATGGTTGAGCGTCAGCCAGGGCGTTTCGGGGTGCCGTGCCTGCTCGGTGGTGTGGGAGTCGTTGCCGGTAGTGGCGACATAGTAGGTGGCCGCGGGACACTGCGCGGCCACAAGCAATGGAAGTACTGCAATCAGCAAAAAGATGCGCTTCATCCCTTACTCCTTGTCAGTGAACCGATGGTCGCGATGAACAGTGAACTGTCATGTGGTACGGGTGAATCCAATTGCCGGTTTTGCATCTCTGCTTCAGGCGGGATTACAGCCGGGCTCGGCTCGTGAAAAGGCCTCCCTTCCGCGATGCCACGCAATTCCTCGTCAGGTCCATGAACGTGTCTTTAGCCCGCATTATTCATGGCTTTCCGGGAAGAAGCGTAAAAAGCCCCAAACCATGTTTTAGCTGGATTTTCCACCTCAACTTCGACCGACAGTGTTTTATCGGCCCAAAATCGCTTCAAGCCCCGAGCATCGCATCCTTATTGGGCTTCGCGGGTGCGGACTGTGATTCATGAATAATGCGGGTTAGTCCATGGCCGTTCGGAAGAGCAGGCGGATCTCGCCTCCCCTGGTTCCGGTCCCGGTCGCATCCACGTCGATGTATATCTCATCGCCGGTTGAGACCGTTGCAACCGCCGGATCTATTACCGCGGGCACGGCGGCGTTGATGCTGTCCCGCTCGTTGATGTCGATGGTGATCGGGGTCGTCAGCATATCCGCGATCGAATCGTCGGAGAGTTTTTTCCTCCGCACCTGAAATGAGAGCTGCCCGCCGGCGCTGTGCGTATAGACGTGGGCGCCCACTGCCGCCAGGATCATCCCATTCATGGCCGAGGGGATCGAGAGACACGCCTGGGCATCGCCCGTGGCCAGGGGCGCCTGAGGAGGTACCACCGACAACGAGATTTCCCGTGCCGGGGCTTCGGACGGGATACCGGCGATAATTCCATCCACGTACGCCCGGAGAGCGGCCACAGCCGCATCGACATAGGCCCTGGCGGCTTTCTGGCTTGGATATTTGGAATCCGAGTCAGCGGACATGGCCGCATCCGTATCCTTGTTCGTCAGGTGCTCGAATGTTGCCTGCAAGACCGGGATGCCGGCGAGTTCTCCGGCCTGTAGGTTCTTGACTCCGCCCAGGCTGGCGTCCCAGACAATCAGCTCGTCGGCTTCCGAAACCTCGGCGCCGGGCAGCCGCGGATAAGAGTTGAAAAGTGGCATCGTTCAATCCCCTTCAGCTTGGGAGCGCTCGATCAAGCTCCTGTTGTCGTCCGATCGGACAAAGAGCAGTCATGCCCGACGTGGTCAGCCCCGCGCGGAAGCCACGGCATCCGCTTCCGAACCGATATATTGCCTGTCCTGATCGAACAGAAACGCGCCATGTTCATCGCGGATCACCCCAGCCGTCATTGGACCGGCCGGGATGACAGGCGCCGGGAAAATACATCTGATCGGGGTTACCGGTAACAGATCTCTGGCCATCATGACCTCCACGCCTGTCATTAGCCGGGAAGCCGGCGCACATCGAATTCGAATTGTCCCCACACGACCTCATCAACCACCAGGCTGGCCGAGTGGCTGCCGAGAGAAAGATTCTGCCCTCCCAGGAACAGCCTGACCTCACCCTTGCGGTAACCGGGTTCGCACCAAAGCATCACATCCCCGCCTCGACTGGCTGATTCCAGGACGGATGATTCCAACACCAGCCGCACCCGGATGACATTGGAGAGATCCACCGCCCTCCTGTCTTCCCTCAGGAGCAGGTCCAGCGAGTTTTCATAACCGAGCCAGATTGTCCCAATCTTCATTGCTTTCGCCTCCCCTGTCCGCTAGACCTCTTCCAGGACCATTTCAGCGCGCCAGATAAGCTTTGATCCGACCGGAGCATATTTGACGGGCTCCCTGTACCTCACTTTCCGGTTGAGACCATCAACCGGATTGGTCCAGAGGAATGCATCCGCCCCCACTTTTACCATGTTTTCAAATACCTGCAGCACAGACTTGTCAGCGGCCGAAAGATAGCTGTACAACACCTTCCACTGCATGGGGACACGCGTGGTACGCGGTCGGGTCTTGGTATATCCACCCTCCGATTTCACGCGGATGGCCGGATCGAACGCCCTCTGCTCCTCCCAGCCATTCACGTCGGGTTGATCTGAAAGCAACGGAAAAATCAGCATGGCATCACCATCCTTCTCCAATAAACAGCGATCATGCGATGCGCGGGCTACTCTCGGTCATGCCCCGGCGTCCCTCGCAAGAACCAGCAGCCGGTACTCTCCCGTTCGTACCGGGCGGAGCCGACCCGGCATTCACAACGGCAACGGGCAAGAAACAGGGGGCAACCGCATGCCGTATGCGGGGCAGGCTATCCAGCCCGCTGACAATGGCTCAATGGCCCGTTCCACCCTTCGATGCCCGGAGCGAACGGGAGTGGGCACCTCGTCATCCGGTGGGGAAGGCTGTTTCTCTACTAAAGTATTGCCTCGCGCGAAGCCGGTTCCTTCACCGGTCGACCTCACTTGACGGGACACCGTCAATTACCGGCTATCTATGCCCCTGGGCACGGAGTATTCTCCCGAGCACCCCGTTTTCATCGATATCCTTGGCAACAATTCCAATCACCACTTTATCGATACCGCGCGTGACCGATCCCTGTTCGAGTTTGAGCGGAGAACTCGATTGATTGTCAATCTTCACCTCGACGTTGACTGACTGATGCGCGGCGGCGGCATTCGTCCACTTGCCCTTCGGAATGACCATTTCTCCACGCTGCAGGATGGCGGGGAATTCATCGAGCCCAAGCCCGGAGTGAAGTCGCGGCGCTCCGGCAAAGGAGAATGTGGGCATGATCCGGAATGCACCTCCTGCTCCCACTACTCCGCCCGAATGGAACAGTCCGGAGAGAATACCCGGCGAACTCCCTCCTCCCTGAATCAGGCTCGAATCAAACAGGTCCCCCAAAAGACTCTTCATACCGTACGAGGTGATTTTGGAGAGGGCGCTCGAAAGCGAATCGGCAAGGGAGCCGCAGAAGAAGTCCCAGAGATTCTTCGCTGACGTAAGTTCCCCCTTGAAAACGCTTTTAAAGAAGCTCTTCAGGCTGGAACTTGTTTTCTGAAAGAGTTTTTCGCCGCTGACGTTCATCTCGGCAAAAGCGGTCCGCGCCTCCGCGACCTCGCGTGTATTCTGCTCGACCATTGTGGACCAACTGGAGTCCGCGGCCTCGGTGCGCAGAGCTTGAATGTCTTTTTCCGCATTCTTCCGGATTAATTCCTGTTGCTCACGTGTCTTTTCGATCTCGGCATGCCGGTTACGCTCCGCGGAAACGAGCTGGTCCTGGATCTTGATCTGCTCCTCCATGGCCCTGAGAAGCAAATCCAGTTCCCGGCCCTCGCCGAGTCCCGAGGAAGACAAGAGATCCACGCGCCCCCTGTTTTCGTTCATCTTTATTCTCGTGCCCCCTTATCTTTCTGTTCCAGTCAGAGTCCCCGGCGGGCCGCCCAATTCGTCCACAATGAAGGGAACAGTTTAAAACTGAACCGCCTCCCACCTGGCCGGTTCGGCAGGCTGGAAAGCCTGCCCTACAAAAGTCAATGCATTGCGCCGCTGCATTCTGTTTCTTTACCGAGCCCCGCCATGCGTCTCACTTTTCCTGCTCGCGGATCTTTTGTTTCAAAATGGCCAGATCGAACCAGAACCCCAGGCCGAAAGAATCGTTTTCAAACCGGAACCCGGCATCCTGGAGCAGATGCACCCGGAAAAGCGACGCCGCGTAGGGTGATGCCTTTTGTCTCGCCGCCGGGTTTTTTCCGCAGCCTCGGCACAGCTCCCGAATGGTCCTGCCGTCACACCCTTCAGCTTGATCGGGATTGCACGGCGGGGTAAGCAACAGGTCGAATTCCCGTTCCAGCCCTACTCCCCCAAAGGGTTTTCCGTTTCGACCTCCCGCGCCGATCCCGTTGCCTCGAAAACACTCGCGGCGACGCTTGCGACGATGTCCCCGGCGTGCCGTACCATGAGTTCTTTCCAATCCTGGCGGTAGTCGGGGTCACCGGGGTCGGCCGAAATCATCCTGCCGTCTATCCCAAGGGTGCCTTTCGCGAAGCCGGTTATGATGCGCGCTCCGAACTTCAACCGGTTTTCGAATATCCTGCTCCTGATTTTCTGGCCCCGCCGCTCAAAGGCCCCATTCTGGTAAGCTGCCCTCTCTTCATTACCCGGCATGCGGTAATATACTTCGTGCGTATCGCCGGTCATGCCGTCCTGGATCTCCAGTATATTTCTCTCGGCTGCAAAATCGCGCATGAGTGCATCTCCTGTTCTTCTCACGAGAACCTGATCACCAGTTCATCATCACTGTTATCCGTTGCCAGCGAGAAAGGAACCTGGTAAAGCGCACGACCGTCCCTTTCCTCGGAGCTGAAGTCGCGGTACTGAAGCGCCGGCGCTTCGATCGAGAATCTATTGCCATCCGAGGTTCCCATCGACAGGTTCAATGCCAGCGACGCGGCATTTGCCCAGTTACCCCAGAAAGGGTGCGCGGTTTCCACCACCGCTTCGGGATCGAAGCTGCCCTGCGGCTTGCGCCCCGTAATCTCGAATCCGGCTATTCCGTTTGCGGCCGTCATATTTTTGCGCCCGGCTATGATGTTATTGAGGTCCAGTTCCAGTTTTTCCGCGACCGGTTCGAATCCGTTAATCGTGAAGCCCGCCGGGGCGGCACAGGGAGGAAGGATGGCGCTGAAAACAGGAGTCAATGGAGAAGCGTCGGCGGGCGAATCGTAGAGCCCCTTGAACTTCCATTCCGCAATGACCGCCCGCCCTGCTTCCACAATGATTTTGACACTCCCCCTGCATCCGGTGACTTTATGGAAAAGCCTGTCGCGATACACATAGAGAGTGCAGGAACCAAAACCACCGGATGCCGGCATATAGACAATCTCGGCGCCCGCGTTGACCGTCTCGGCCATGCCGCACGCGCGCAGAAGGACCCCCTCCCACCCCCAGGCGGGAAGGGCGCCGCGCGTCCCGCTTCCCTTTAATTCGGTTCTAAAGGTGGCTTCGATGCTTCTCGTACCCATCCCGAAGCGAGCGGGAGAAAGGGTGCCCCGCAAGATGTTTCGCTCCACCATCTCCCCCGCCGGCGCGAGATTCAGGTCACTGACCGCTATGGCATCGGCCGAGGGGGTCGGAAGGGGATCAGTACCGTACACACTTTCTATTTTCGCGAGCACTACCGTTTTTCTTGTGAGCATTTTCGATCTCCCGGCGCCGGTTCAATACTCCCGCTGAGCGAATCGGCATCTGGTCCTGAAAATGATTTTATAGACCGCGAATTCACGATTGCCGGCCACGGCCTCCTCTGAAACGGGCAGGAGCGGTTCCATTTCCATCCCGCACGACTGTCCCGACAGCACCTGCCGCACATCCTCCAGCACCTCGTAGGCGCCCTTCTCACCGGCTGAACCGTGCCGCACGGCGCTTTCCCCCCTGAAGTTTCTCACCACCACCGCCACCGCGAACATCATTTCACGGTCGAGACATCCCGGCAGCTTCCCGGAGAACTTCCCGCGAACGTAGATGACATAGGCGGCCGGGCACAGGGGCGCCATCTCCTCCATCACGCCGATGTCATGAGACAGGAACTCCGCCAGTGAACCACAGGTCCGCAGGTAAGGGACCTCGGATGAGAGCCTCCCGATCAGTGCGTGTTCTATTTCGGTTATGCCGGGCATATCAAAAACCCCTGAGTGTGACACGCGTGAACGCCCGTTCGGGGTTATCGCCGGCCGTGCGAGGTCCCGCGTTATCAAGCGGGTTCCCCTCCGGGTCGCGATCACCCAGCGAGGTTTTCCCCGCCGCGGCCTGTTCGAGGAACCTGACGGCGGCGCGGTATCTTTCGGCGCGGTGTTCCGGGACCTTATCCCGCCGCGCATACAGGTTATAGACGGCAATGTCCACGGAGAGCCTTCTCAATGACTCCGGAACGGGGAAGACGGGAATGGCCATCCGCGCGCCGAGATAGCCGTTCATCTCCTCGTCGGCGTCACTGATCGCCCTCAACACCCTCTCTTCGGCCACGACACCCGTCGCATCGTCATCCGTCAACTGGATAAGCCGTGCCTCCTCAACCTGGTTCCTGATGTCGTCAATGCCGCAGTATGGCAAGGATCAATCCTTTCTCTTCATTCTGCCCCTGGATGCCCTTCGGGCGGAAGTCAAAGGCTCGGGTTCCGGTTCGGATTCCCCGGTATTGCCACACACCCGCGCCGGGGATTCCGGCTGACCATCTTCAGTCTCAAGCACCGCTTCGCGGGAGACGGTCTCGACATCGAGCAGCGGTTCATTTTCCAGAATCCGGCGCTGATCGCCGGTGAAGAAATCGTCAGAGTACTCGGTCCAGGTTGTTCCATGGGTTATCCCGCACCGTCTGAAACCTTCTTTTTTCGATCGAATTCGGATCACCAAATCCTCCTTCCCCGCGGCAGAAATTCCGGGCCCGTTCCACCCTTCGATCCCTCGGGGCGAACGGGGGGAAGTTCCTGTTCCGGAATGGCGTGACCCGGATCTCCACCGGTTATGTAAGCCTTCGATATTGTTCACTCTCAAAAGCTGTTTCTTGAGAGCTATCGAAGCATGAACGGGCCATCGCGTGATCGGCGGCGGGCCGGAAAGCCCGTCCGACATATGCGGCCTGGACCATGCTCAAGCATCACAGGTCAACAACGCTACCTTGACGCGGAATGCATTTCCGGCCTTGCCGCTCAGTGAGCCGTTCAGGATTTCCCTACGACAGCCAGGGGACAACCACCAACCTGGCCGTGTTGTACCAGGGATTGCTGGCGCCGCTCGCGCCCGTCGCGGCCTCGACAAGGCTCCTTCCGGCACTCTCCAGGGTCGGAGGCACCACGAGGTGCGTCGGGTTGATTCCAAGGGGCGCCCCCTCTTCGCTCTTGAAGGACATCATCGCGGCCCGGGCCGCCCCATAGCCGGTGGAGTCCAGCGTGGACCTGCTGCCATAGGCGAGTTGCCAGAGTCCAAATCCCACGTTTTTGCGATCGTCCACCC
Source organism: Syntrophobacter sp. (assembly GCA_039679945.1). Taxonomy (GTDB): domain Bacteria; phylum Desulfobacterota; class Syntrophobacteria; order Syntrophobacterales; family Syntrophobacteraceae; genus SbD1. The sequence goes on from JBDKTY010000144.1 coordinate 12,476, forward strand.
CGTAACGGTATTTTTTTCGCATGAAGACGTTTTCATCATCCGGTTGATCCATGGAAACGAACTCGGATCGCTTTCTTATCTGGAGGATAATAGGCTTGACGGGCCTGGAGAGATCCAGCAGGAACCAGGAATCACCGGAACCGCCCCCGGAATTCGAGACGCTTGCACCCCCGATCGGGTGGTCGGTATCGAAAAAATACTGCCCGTCGTAGCAGATTTTCGAGAAACCGGATTTCAGCAGCGAGAAGACAAGCAGATCGGGATGCTGTTTTGCCGCCCATGCCAGTCCCTGGATCATCGGGGTGTAGACGCCGATCTGGTCGTCTTCGATGTCGTTTCTGTCCACCTCGATGGTGGCTTCATAGTCCTTGTTCACGATCTCATAATGGAAGGCGGAAAGATCGCGTATCGCGCGGTCGCCGACCCATTCTCGCAGCATGGGAAAATCTCCCAGCCATTTGTAGTCGATCGAACGGCCCTCCGAAGGCACCTGCATTGCCAGGAGCGGCCACTGGGAGGGCGCGCCGTCGAACGATTCGGCGAATATGGTACTGAACGATTTGTAGATCCCCGAAAGGTTTGCCTGATTTATTATCATCTGGATTCCCTTTTCATTGTGTGAAGGATTTTTGTTCCTTGTCAGCCAATCCCGAGAAGCAGCACATTCCGACCGGCATCAAACCTTTAGCTGAAAGTACACTCTCACCCGTTCGTCCCTGGCGAAGAAAACCCCGCATTCGCGTGGTAAGGCGTAGCCAGGAAACAGCGCTGCGTCCGCTCAATTCTGGCCCGCTCCACCCTTCGATCCCTCGGGGCAAACAGGGGCAAGTGCCTGTTTCAACCGGCCAAATGCGGATCTTGCCGGTTACCCGAGTCCTCGATACCGCTCACTCTCAAAAGCTGTTTATTGATAAGTATCGAAAGGTTGCGCTGGTGGAGGGTGATCGCGGGCAGGATGGAAGACCTGCCCGCGACTGACTACCTCATGTCCACATCCACTCCGACTTCCGTGGCGCTGATGAACTCCGCGACGGTGCCGCAGGCCACGGAATTGCTCGTGCTCTTCGCCACCGTCTGGTCGTCGGATACTCTCACCGCCACCCCGATATCGGTTATGGCCATGGCCGAAGCCCCGAGGCGAAAGATTCCCTTTCGCCTGACCCGGACGGAGATGTCCCCGTTTGCGCCGGACGTGTTGTCAGCCTGCTCCGTGGCAACGCCGATGAATTTGAAATTGGCCGTATCGGCGCCCGGAAGGGCGTAACCGGCGGTGTTGATACACACGAGCGACCCGGCGAATATTTTAGCTCCGCCCGCCACCCTGTATTCGATCTCGACGCCCTCGCGGTAAGTCGTCTTCCTGTCCGCACTCAAAGCCGCCATCTCTCTTCTCCTTTTGCCACCGTGCGTTCAGACCTAAGCGGCGGGGTTGTATTTCTTCCAGGTTTCCTCGGAGATGCCGAGAAGCTTATTGATCTCCAACTGGTCCCGGTCGGGCCCGTGCGCTGAAGGACAATTTCCCGCCTGGTCTATCCTGTCGAGAGGAACCACCCGCGGGGCTTTGGCGACGAAGAGCCGAAAACCCTCCGAATCGCCCAGTGCGTACCTTTCCGCCCACTCGCGCTGCGCGGGCGTTATCTTTCCCTCCTTGAGGGCCGATGCGACCAGATCGTCGCGTTCGCGTTCCGAAAGTCTGCGCTTCAGGGCAGCTACTTCCAGCGTGAGGTCCGGCTTTTGCCTCAAAGCGTGGATGGTTGCCACCGCCTCGCTCTTTCCAGCGCCCGCGGGAAGATCGAGGGCGGCGAGCACTTCCTTGCAGGCAACTGTTTCCTCCGCCTTCCTCAGTTTTCCAATCTCCCCGAGCACTTCTTCGGCCCCCGCCGTTTCCGGAAGCCCCACCTGTTTTGCGGCCATCTTGAGAAATTCCATGCCCTTTCCCCCCGTTGATTGTTTACCGCGCATTGCGGCCCCATGCGGGCAAACAGCCCGGGGCCGGGATTTAGCCACAATCGGCTTTATCCAGTTGAGTCGCGGGGCATTCGTCAGAGCCACCCGTAATAACTCCGAAAGCTCGCGGCGCTCTTTCGACACGAGAAACACCGGCGAAAAGTAACGGTACTCCCTGCGCGCCAGGTAATCCCGCGCCCGCTCCGTCCATTCCACGATAGCCCACAGCCCGTCGTTTCCCCTGCTCTCCAACCTCTTTATCCATCCTGCGGCCGGAGCGCGGTCCCCCCCTTCAGTCTGATGTTCATAATCGATCACCATATCCAGGCCCCGGGCACGGAAACGCTCGATTGCCCGTTCCATAGCCGGGTCGTCCACCAGGAACGGCTCCGCTCCCTCGATCTCCACCAGCCCCGAAGGGAAAACCTGGAACTCCGCCGGGATCGAAGGTTCTTCCGGCATCTTTTCAAAGAAACCCAGCTTCAGGTCTTCATCTGTCCGCACTGTCAGCCCCCCTCGATTCAATCGGAAAGGTCCCGGCCGTTTTTTTCGGCCGGCAGCTTGAATCTCTCCGCCACTTGTTCCCTGCTGAATTCGAAACCGATTTCCGACAGGATCTTGTAGACCTCCGCCACTGCTTTCATGTCCTCCGGCGGTTCGCACAGGAACTGGAACCTGGGAACCGGAGCATCCCAGCCAAAATTGAATCCGACAAGAGGCCTCAGCACCTGCCGGGTGATTGTCTTCGCAAGCGCCCTGCAGTCCGCTTCCACGATATCCTGCCGGACCTCGGAATGGACGCGTCCCAGGGCATAGGACCCGGCACCCTTCCCGTTTCCGGGTTCGGACGCGAGGGTTTGGCCGAGAATAGCCTTGGACATCTGCGCATCGCAAAATGAGGCCAGTCCATCATAAACGTTCGTGGACGAACCCTTCTGGGCTTCGATGAATTCGATCTCCGTGGATTTGGAGATGATTCCGGCGGCGTCCGACCCGAGCATGCGAACCGCCCGTGTCAACGCCTCCCGGTCGGCCCGGGTTGCCCCTGGTTCGTACCTGCCAATCCGCAGCGGCATTCCGTACACCTCCGCGAATCCCACCCAGTCGACTTTTGGAAACTATGGAATTTTTGAGATTGAGATTTTCGGTAGGTTTTTAATAGGTTAGTGTGTGCCACCCCGATTTAAAAACTTCAAAGTTGTCCGCCGAACTGCCGCCAAAATGATCACTGGCAGGAATTTCAAATTCACTTAGAAGTAAAAATGAAGCGTACCTGGGGAGTAATGCCGCACTGCAGGTTCGTTCTTTATCGGCTCCAGAACACCACTTGAGAGCTATGAAGTTCGACCTGGGCAAGGGAATGTTGAAATTATTACCTTGCGGAGGGCATGAACAGAAACCCCGGTCAGTGGACTC
>JBDKTY010000145.1:0-34758 GCA_039679945.1 Syntrophobacter sp.
ACGGACAAGCCTGTCCGTTGTCAATGGCTGACCCCTCTTTCCTCCTTACAGCTCGATCGCTTTTCTGATGGACCTGCCGAAGGGCTTCCTCAAGACCCCCACTTCGGTAATTATGCCGGTTATAAACCTATGCGGAGTCACATCGAAGGCCGGGTTGAGGGCCGGAACACCCTCGGGGGCAATCCGGCGGCCGTTGAGGTGCGTCACCTCGGCCGGGTCCCGCTGTTCTATGGGAATGCCATTCCCGTCCGAAAGCGTCGGATCGATTGTTGACCGGGGCGCGGCCACGTAAAATGGTATCTCGTGCGTGCGCGCGAGCACGGCAACCATGTAGGTGCCGATCTTGTTTGCCGTATCGCCATTGGCGGCTATCCGGTCCGCTCCGACCACGGCTATATCTATCTTGCCCTGGCTCATCAGGCTCCCCACGGCATTGTCGGTGATGAGGGTCACCGGAATACCCGCGCGCATCAGCTCGTACGAGGTAAGCCTCGCTCCCTGGAGAAAGGGCCGCGTTTCACAGGAATAGACCTGAACGGTCGGATCCTTCTCGTGAGCGGAACGGATCACACCCAACGCCGTGCCATAATCCGCCGTGGCCAGCGCCCCCGCATTGCAGTAAGTCAGTATCCGCGCCCCCACCGGGACGACGTCCCTGCCCCATCTGCCTATCGCGAGATTCGCCGCTATGTCCTCCGCGAGTATGACATCCGCCTGAGTCCGGATAAGTTCCCGCAATTCGGCCACCGTGGCCCGGTGGTTCTCCACCACGACCGTATAGATCCGTTCCACCGCCCAGCCGAGGTTGGCGCCTGTCGGACGAGCGTCCTTAACCTTTTGGCACAGGTGGGAAAACTTGCGTTTGAACTCGGCGCCGTTTTCAGTTGCCAGAGAACCGGCGCCCAGAGCCAGGGCAAGAGCCCCGGCAACTCCCACCGCCGGAGCGCCCCGTATGGCCATCGTCTTTATTGCCTTTATCACCTGCTCGGGAGTGGTGCAGCGGATAACTTTCTCCTGCTGAGGCAAAATTCTCTGGTCCAGTATGGCGACGGCATCACCGTCCCAGTAAATTGGCGGCATCCATTGCTGGGTCATTCATCTGCTCCTGAACTGATTGATTTTTTTGCGTGTTTTTCAGTGCTGTCGTTGACAAGTTGGAATCATTGGCCCCGAGCGAAGACGAACCGGCACGGGCGGGTGCTGCCTTCGCGTGTCACGATTCAGGCAGGAAAGCAGCGCACACCCGCCCGTTCATGCCTCGAAACCCTTCAAATAGCGGCTCTCGCCTCCGGGTACCCGAGCGCCCATTCCCGTGACAGCCCCGAGGCATCGAAAGGAGGAACGGACCGGGAATGCGTGGCTGCAATGTTGTTTTTACCACGCCCCGCCACGCAAATGCGGAGCATACTCCGCATGGGGCGAACGGAAGTGGGTATACGACCCGAATGCCCTTTCCCGACGGAGCGGGCGCGCCCATTCCCACACTTGCTCCATGTCTTTCATAACCCGGAAATATTCTGACTAAGCTGTGCCGCTCCGGCATCTTCATCCGCAATAAGGGGCCACGCCACGGGCGTTCCGACGCGATACCGGGTTCCAGGGGCTATCCGGCCAATTTTTTACCGAGGATTTCATTAACCAGTTGGGGGTTTGCTTTCCCCTTTGTCATCCGCATTACCTGGCCCACAAAGAACCCGAAGAGCTTCTCCTTCCCCGCGCGGTACTGTTCCACTTCATTGGGATTATCCGCCAGCACCTTGTCGATCACGGACTCGATCGCGGATTCGTCCCGCACCTGCACAAGCCCTTTCTCATCGACGATCTGTCTGGCCGGCTTGCCGGTCGCGAACATTTCCTCGAATACCGATTTGGCGATCTTCCCGCTTATGACCCCCTCGTCCTGGAGTTTCAACAACTGGACCAGGTTCTCGGGAGAGACCGGACAGTCTTCGATATCGCGCTCATTTCGGTTCAGCTCGCGCATGAGTTCGGACATAACCCAGTTGCTAACGGTCTTGGACTGAGGAAAGTCCGCGACAACCTTCTCGAAGTAATCCGCGAGCGCTTTCGATGAAGTCAGTACGTGGGCATCGTAGGTGGGCAGTCCGTAATCGCCGGTGAAACGCTCGCGTTTGGCGTCCGGGAGTTCCGGCAGGGCGCCGCGCACCCGTTCGACCCAGTCCGGCCCCACGAGTATCGGCACCAGGTCGGGGTCCGGGAAGTAGCGGTAGTCATGCGCCTCTTCCTTGCCCCGCATGCTCACGGTTACATTGCGGTTGGTATCCCAGAGCCGTGTCTCCTGGATAACCGGCTCCCCTTTCTCAAGCACCGCTTCCTGCCTGCGCATCTCGAACTCGAGCGCCTTCTGGACATTTCTGAACGAGTTCATATTCTTGAGTTCGGTCTTGGTGCCGAGCCCGCTTGTTCCGACCGGCCTGAGGGAGATGTTGGCATCACACCGCAGGCTGCCCTCCTCCATGTTCCCATCGCATATCTCCAGGTACCGAAGGATTTCCCTGAGTGTCCTGAGGTAGGCCGATGCTTCCTCCGGCGTGGCGAGGTCGGGTTCGCTCACGATCTCCATGAGGGGAACGCCCGTGCGGTTAAAGTCTACATAGCTAACGGGCTGGTACTCGTCATGAATGAGCTTGCCGGCATCTTCCTCCATGTGAATACGATGAATCCGTATTCGCCTGGGGCCGGAAGAGGTCTCGATTTCCACCCATCCGTTTTGCGCGAGGGGAAGTTCGTATTGGGAAATCTGGTACCCTTTGGGGAGGTCGGGGTAGAAGTAGTTTTTCCGGGCGAACTGGCTGAATGGGGCCACCGTGCAGTGCGTCGCCAGGGCCATTCTGAGCGTGAACTCCACAACATCCCGGTTGAGCACCGGGAGCACCCCGGGCATGCCGAGGCAAATCGGGCATGTGTGGGTATTGGGGCTTGCCCCGAATTTAGTCGAACAGCCGCAGAAGACCTTGCTCCTGGTCAGGAGTTGGGCATGTATCTCCAGTCCGATTACCGGTTCATATTGCATTTCCGAATGCATTCCTTTCGGGCTTGCTGGAATAAAGGCGAGCCGGCCCCGTACCTGCCCGTTGACAGCCGAGCCAGCGTCAGTCATGTTGCCGGTCACGGGCTGGTCACGGTGATGAACGGACTGTTGAATTTGCCTTCTATTGACGGGCTGGAAAGTTAGCCCACACAATCCCGGGTGGAAGGCATCGAAAACCGGCAGGGCCTGTTGCGCTACTTGATTTATCATATTACCCGCCCGACCCCCAACCGTTTTTCGTTACTTTCCGATGGCCGAGCGCATGAAAAGGGGGCGGAATGGCAAACATCCCCGCAATGGAGTTCTGGAGTCGCCAGGTCCCGGGCAATCACAAATTCACCGCCATTTGTTGCATCACCCAGTTTTAGCTTTGCTATTTGGTCGTTACCATGTTTTGTCAAGAGTCTTTGTGAAAATGGCTCCAAATAATCGACACAATGGTGGATTAGCCGTTTTGACCGGATAGGCGGACTTTTGCTATATATTCGCTATATGGCTAGTGCAAAGGCTAAGTGTGACAAAATAACTGTCTATACTACAAAAACAACGTTTGACATTGTGAGAAGTTTCATTTAGGAATAGAAACTTGCGAAGCAGACGCTTTTTGGACTTAGGGCTCTCGTTGGTGAGACACGTTCTGCACACGATGGAGTTGTATCGGGGATAGCGAGGAGTAAAAATGAAGATTCACGAGTATCAGGCCAAGCAACTGTTCCAAAAGTATGGAGTCCCTATCCCTCGCGGGAAAGCGGCCTTCAGCGTTGATGAAGCGAAACAGATCGGCGCGGAACTGGGGACCTTTCCGGTCGTCGTGAAAGCCCAGATTCATGCCGGCGGGCGCGGCAAGGGCGGCGGCGTAAAGCTGGCCAAAACCGCGGCTGAAGTGGATCAGTATGCGTCCAGCATTCTGGGAATGACCCTGGTCACACACCAGACCGGACCCGAGGGCAAGCTGGTCAAGAAGCTTCTTGTCGAAGAGGGACTCCCCATCGAGAAAGAGCTTTACCTGAGCGTACTGCCCGACAGAGGAACCGCGAAGATCGTCTTCATGGCCAGTGAGGCCGGCGGCATGGACATCGAGGAAGTGGCCGCGAAGACCCCGGAAAAGCTTATCAAGGTATACATTGATCCGCTGGTTGGCATGAAGGGCTACCATGCAAACGAACTCGCCTTCGGACTGAACCTGACGGGCGATCTCGTGAAGCAATTCACCGCCATGGCGATCAAGCTCTACAAACTGTGCGTGGATTATGACTGCTCGCTGGTGGAAATCAATCCTCTGATCCTGACGAAGGACGGCAGGGTGATCGCGCTGGATGGCAAGATCAATTTCGACGATAACGCAATGTATCGCCATAAGGATATCATGGAGTACAGGGACCTTGACGAAGAAGATCCCTTCGAGGTCGAGGCGTCCAAGTACGAGCTCAACTATATCAAGATGCCCGGCGGCAACATCGGCAACATGGTCAACGGCGCGGGTCTGGCCATGGCAACCATGGACATCATTCAGCTCGCCGGCGCAGCTCCCGCCAACTTCCTGGATGTAGGCGGCGGCGCCAGCGCCGAACAGGTCGAAAACGGCTTCAGGATCATCCTGGCCGACCCGGCGGTCAAAGGCGTGCTCATCAATATCTTCGGCGGCATCCTGCGGTGCGACAGGCTGGCCAATGGTGTTGTCGAAGCGGCGAAGAAAGTCGGTATTAAAGTCCCGGTGGTCATCCGGATGGAAGGGACCAACGTCGAAGAAGGCCGCAGCATTCTGGCTAAATCCGGCCTCAATCTCGTAACGGCAAAAGACGTTTCAGACGCCGCCCAAAAAATTGCACAAGTTGCAAAAGGATAGAAGGGGGACATCATGAGCATTTGGGTGGATCGCAATACAAAACTGGTTGTTCAGGGTATTACGGGCCGCGAGGGCCAGTTTCACACCCTTACATGTAAGAACTACGGCACCAATGTGGTGGCGGGTGTAACACCCGGCAAAGGCGGCCAGAGTGTCGAAGGCATTCCGGTGTTCAATACCGTCGCCAAGGCAGTGAAGGAAACCGGTGCGAATGCCGCCATGGTCTTCGTCCCGCCTCCATTCTGCGGGGACGCCATCCTGGAATCCATCGAAGCGGGAATCCCCCTGATCGTCGCGATCACCGAGGGTATCCCGGTCATGGATATGCTGAAGGTCAAGAACTATCTGAAAGTCAGCAAGAGCCGTCTTATCGGCCCCAACTGCCCCGGCATCATCACCCCCGGCCAGTGCAAGATCGGTATCCAGCCCGGCCACATCCACTCCCCGGGCCCCGTGGGCATCGTATCCCGCTCTGGAACCCTCACCTATGAGGCAGTGCATCAGATCCAGCAGTTCGGTATCGGCCAGAGCACGGTTATCGGAATCGGTGGCGACCCGGTGAACGGCACCAACTTCATCGATTGCCTCTCCGCTTTCCAGGCTGACCCCCAAACCAAGGCCATCATCATGGTGGGCGAGATCGGCGGGTCGGCGGAAGAAGAAGCGGCTGACTTCGTGAAAAAGAACGTAACCAAGCCCGTGATCGGCTTCATAGCCGGTCTGACCGCACCTCCGGGACGCCGCATGGGCCACGCCGGAGCAATCATCAGCGGATCGAGCGGGACTGCGCAGGGCAAGATCAAGGCCATGCGCGAAGCCGGCATCACTGTCGTGGAAAACCTCGGCGACATGGGCAAAATCGCCGCCAAGGCTTTCGCTTCCGCAATCAAATAAACCGGCCGCGAATGAATAAGCTGACGGGCGCCGCCTCCATGGGACGCCTCCAGGAATAGGATCATCGTTTTACGAGAGCCTTCCGGGGAAGCGGGAAACCGCTTCCCCGCTTTCGTTTTTCGGGGAAGGAAAGGCCGCCCCCGCCAGAGCTTGCTCCCGTTAGTGCCGCGCAAAATAAATCCCGCGTCCGAGGGGGCAAGGCGAAGCTGACTATACTGTTAACGAAGGCATGCTTATCAATCCCGCATGCGTGGGGGCAAGACGTGGTGATGAGAGAGCATTGCAGCCGCGCATACCTGCCCCGTTCCGGCTTTGGATACCTCAAGGCGAGTATCGATGAACGGACGTGCCATCGAGTGCGCGCGCGGGGCAGGTAAGTGGTTTACTCAAGAACCGGAGAAACAGATGGCCGAGGTCTATACTCGCAAGAATCCCTACCGGGGGCCGGTCAGGGCGGTAATCCTGGACTGGGCCGGAACAACCGTGGACTACGGCGCGTTCGGAAACATCCAGCCCTTTATTGACGGCCTGCGGGAACACTGGATCGAGGTCACGCCGGATGAGGTCCGAAGGCACATGGGCCTTGCGCCGTGGGACCATCTGACCGCCATCCTGAATGACGAACAGGTACTAAGCCGCTGGCACGATATCTACGGAACGCTCCCTTCCGACTTCGAACTGGATCGCATACTGCGCTCCACGGAAAGCCTCGCGCCGGAGGCCTCCGCAAGGCATTCAGACCCCATTCCCGGCCTGCTGGAAACCATCTCGGCCCTGAGAAACGATGGTATCAAGATCGGGTCCACATCGAGCCGGACATTCCGGGCAATGGAAGCCCTCCGCGAAGCGGCCCGCCAGAGAGGCTACGCACCGGATGCGGCAGTCTGCTCCTCGGATGTTCCGGGCGGGCGCCCGACGCCCTGGATGTGCCTGCGAAACGCCATCGATCTGGAGGTGTATCCGGTGGAGGCCATCGTGAAGATCGGCGACACGGTCCCCGATATCCAGGAAGGGCTGAACGCGGGCATGTGGACCGTGGGAATCAGCAAAACCGGTAATTACATGGGCATGAGCGCGGAGGAAATTGCACGGGCGGACGCTGGCGAAATAACGAGCAGACTTGGTCGCATCGAGAAACGCTTCCTGGATGCGGGGGCTCACTTTGTGATGGACGGAATCTGGGATTGCCCCGGAATAATCGACCGGATCAACCGGATGCTCGCGCGGGGAGAAAAACCCTGAAAGCTCCGCGGAAGGTGGCAGGTGGTGCCGGCCTGGAATGCCCCTTCTTCGATACCTCCCCAGGAATAGTTCATTATGTCTCGCGATGAAGATTCACCTGGAAACGGACTCTCCCCGTTCGTTCCGAGCGAAGCAAGCCTCGCACTCCGGCGGCGGGGCATCAGAAAGATCCGCCATCGCGGGCCCGGAATGTCGCGATATTTCCGGTGGTTCGGCCTTGCCTGCCACATGGTTTCCTACAACACTGGAACCCGAGCCACCGAGTCAGGCTCGTTCAATCGGGTCGACCGTCATTTAAGCTCAAATAAGCCACAACCACGATCGTCGTACGTCCACGGCCCATTATTCGGAATCGATCCTTTGACTTTTTGTAAAAGTTGGTCCATTTTGTGGCGGTTTTGGTATTTTTCCAAAATAATCCCCGGATGGAGGAACGGATGAAAATCGAGCAGATCCCGGTCGGCTTCATGCAGGTCTTCTGTTACCTGGTCTACGATGAAGAAACCAGGGAGGGCATCCTGATCGATCCGGCCGGGGACGAGGAAGATCTGCTTGAGAACCTCAAGAACAAGGGGATCACGCTTCGCTACATTGTCAACACGCACGGACACGCCGATCACACCTGCGGAAACGAGAAGATACGCCATGCGACCGGCGCCAAAGTCATAATGCACGAGGATGACGACACCTATTACCAGAGGCCCGAGGGAAAGGCTTTCGCCAGGGATATGGGATTTGCCCTGACGGGACCGGCTGACATCCGCGTTCGGGGCGGAGAAACGCTCACGTTCGGCAAACTCACCATGTCTCTGATCCACACACCGGGACATACTCGCGGGGCTTGCTGCATCCTGATCGACGGAAACCTGTTCACCGGCGACACGCTTTTTGTCGGCGCCGTCGGGCGGACCGACCTCCCCGGCGGATCGTTCAAGCAACTGATCGAATCCCTTCAAAAACTGGTAAAGACCCTGCCGGAGGACACCATTGTCTGGCCGGGGCACGATTACGGCGAACGGCCGCGATCGACACTGGCGCGTGAGAAAGAAAAGAACCCTTACATTTCGGAATACATGGAATGAGTACCGGATTCAGACTCGGATACCTTCTCGTTGAGTCGCCGCTGGGGTGGATCATCCTGGCCGCCACCGCCCAAGGGGTCTGCATGGTAGGTTTCCTGGGTCCGGTAAAGCCTTCGCAAGAACACATCATGTCATTTCTCCACAAGGAATTCCCCGAAGCAGTCGCTGAACCCGCATCTGAGTCAGGAATTGCCGGCACGACCGCAAAACACATCCTTGATTATCTGAACAAGCGGCTGCCGCTGCCGGAAATTCCCGTGGATTTGAGGAAAGGGACTGAGTTCGAGCGCGGGATCTGGCGGGAGATCAGCGCGATACCGTTTGGTGAAACCCGCTCTTACGGGCAAATCGCGTCAGCCGCCGGCAATCCGGCCGGAGCCAGGGCCGCAGGCGGGGCGTGCGGGAAGAACCCTGTTCCTATTATCATTCCGTGCCACCGCGTGATTGCGTCCTCCGGGAAGCTGGGCGGATTTTCGGGTGGACTGGACATTAAACGGGCCCTTCTTGAACTGGAAAAAGACCGATGAGAGTCTGTACGGCCAAAGGTCCCGAAAAATTGGAGGACACATTTTGAGAGAAAATAATTTGAGGAAGGGGGCGCAGATTCTCCCGCCCAAGGGAAAACTGGGAGTTTTGATTCCCGGCCTGGGCGGCGCGGTCAGCACCACCTTCGTAGCAGGAGTAGAGCTGGTTCGGCGCGGGCTGGCGGAACCGATCGGATCTCTTACCCAACTGGGGACCATTCGGCTCGGCAAGCGTTTCGAACATCGCTCGCCCAAGATCAATGAGTTCGTACCCTTGGCGGGTTTGGACGACCTCGTGTTCGGCGGCTGGGACATCTATGAAGCCAATGGCTACGAGGCGGCCCTTTATGCGCGCGTGCTCAACCGGGATCATCTCGACCCGATAAAGGACTTCCTGAGCGGGATTGTCCCCATGAAGGGCGCGTTCGACCGCCGGTTTGTCAAGAACCTTGACGGAAGCCACATCAAGAAAACCCCGAGCCTCCGCGCGCGGCTCGATGAGTTGAAGGCCGATATCGCCGAGTTCAAGGCAAAGAACAACATAGATCGATGCATCATGATCTGGTGCGGGAGCACCGAGGTACACATGAAGGCCGGCGAGATCCACGAGTCGGTTGAAGCCCTTCAGGCCGCCATCGATCAAAACGATCCCCGCATCCCGTCCAGCATGCTTTACGCCCTTGCTGCCCTTGAGAGCGGAATACCCTTCTTGAACGGCGCGCCAAACCTCACCCTGGACGTGCCCGCGATGGTCCAGTTGGCCCAGTCGCAAAACCTCCCGATTGCCGGGAAAGACTTTAAGACGGGTCAGACTTTGATGAAGACAATCCTGGCCCCCGGTCTTAAATCCCGCATGCTGGGCCTGGAGGGTTGGTACTCCACTAACATACTCGGAAACCGCGACGGCCTGGTGCTCGACGATGTCGATTCGTTCAAGACCAAGGAAGAGAGCAAGCTTTCAGTTCTCGAATACATCCTGCAGCCGCAGCTTCACCCCAAGCTTTACAAGAACTACTACCACAAGGTCACAATCAACTACTACCCGCCCAAGGGCGATAACAAAGAAGGCTGGGATTGCATCGATATCTTCGGATGGCTCGGATACCCGATGCAGATCAAGGTGGACTTCCAGTGCCGCGACTCCATTCTCGCCGCTCCTCTTATCCTGGACCTGGTGCTGTTTACCGACCTGGCGAAGAGAGCGGGGATGAGCGGCATCCAGGAATGGCTGTCCTTCTACTTTAAAAGCCCGATGGTGAAAGAGAACCTGTACCCGGAGCACGATCTTTTCATTCAGTCGATGAAGCTCAAAAACACGCTGCGCTATCTCATGGGAGAGGAGCAGATCACGCATTTCGGACTCGACTATTATATGAATGGGGAGCAAGACCCCGCAAAGAGCGAGCGGTAACAGCACCCGGCGCGGGGGGATGAAGGACACTGCCTTCTCCCCGCGCCTTCCTGTTCTCGGAACAGGTACCGCGAACAATGCACGAGCCGATGCGTACCCACGTCCGTCTTTGACAATCTGAACCGCTTTTCCCGATTGGCGGGCGCTGGTGTTTTTTTATCCTTGCTCCAGATTTTGTCATCGGTTTTGCGTTTTTCCACGATTTACTGGTAGAGTATGGTGAGGCCATTTCCTCGTGGATAGAACAAACACAATCGCGTGCGGGACTCTCCATGAAAGACGAAGATAAATCCAGGGAACAACTGCTAGAAGAGCTGAAGCAACTGCGCGAACGCCGCGTCGTGCATACCGGGCAATCGGAACCGGACAGCTCGATGGCGTCGCGGGTTCAGCGGATTCTGGATGAACTTCCGTTTATGGTTGCGCTCATCGACTCCGCGTGCCGTTTCGTCTACTGTAACAAATTATATGGAAGCAGGTTCGGTATCAACCCGGAGGCGCTGGCGGGCAAGCCCGTGGAGGAAGTCCTGTCCCCGGAGGCATGGCAAACGATCTCCGGCTATGTTGCAAGGGCTCTCGCGGGAGAAGTGACGAATTTCGATACCTGCTGCAAGACTCCCGGGGAAACAGCCACACGTACTTTCAGAATCAGCTATGTCCCCCATGCGGGCCCGGACGGCGGCAACGGGTTTCTCGCGTTTGGCGTGGATATTACCGCTCTCGATGAGATGGAAAAGCACCGGTATATCGAGGAAGAACTACTCAACGCCAAGAAGCTCGAATCCATAGGAGTACTCGCGGGCGGCATCGCGCACGATTTCAACAACCTCCTCTTTGTCATCCTCGGCAATATCAGCATGGCCCAAACCAAGATGAAGGACGAGGACCCGGCGTCGCGACATTTGTCGGAGGCCGAGAAGGCGTGTTTGCGCGCGAGGGACCTCACGCAAAAGTTCATCACCTTCGCCTCCGGACACGGACCGCCCAAAAGCAGGGCTGCGATCCGCGATCTGGTAGAGAATGTAGTCAGCCTCATTTTGAGCGGTTCAAGCATCGTAAGCGATATCCTGCTGCCGGAGAGGCTCTGGAAGGTAGAGGTTGATGAAGACCAGATGCGCCAGGCCCTGACGGGTGTCATCGCTAATGCCAGGGAAGCAATGCCCCGTGGCGGCACACTTCGGATAGTGGCGGAGAACCTGGAGATTTTGGCGGATGACGAGACGTATGGCAATGCCGTGCATGGGGGCAAATACGTAAGGATTTCCATCGAAGACGACGGCGCGGGCATCCCCGAGGATGACCTAGGCAAGATATTCGACCCCTATTTTTCGACGAAATTCCGGGGGAATCAAAAGCGGATGGGATTTGGCCTCGCCATAGCCCATTCGGTAATAAAAGGGCACAACGGCTGTATCAAAGTGAAATCATCACCGGGGAAAGGAACCGACGTCACCATCCTGCTCCCCGCGCTTTCGACGCTGGACTACGCCTCTATATCCGGGAGTTCTATTCAAGTGGGAAGAAAACGAGTGCTGGTGATGGATGACGAAGAGATGCTGGGTGATCTTGCCAAAACGATGATCGAGCATCTGGGATATGAAGCAGGTATAGCATTGAATGGCGAGCAGGCCATCGAGATGTACGCGGAAGCCATGGAAGAGGGCAGGGAATGGGACATGGTGATCCTTGACCTGACCGTGAAAGGCGGGATGGGCGGCAAGGATACCCTCCAGAAGCTCCTCTATCTCAATCCAGGGGTAGAAGCGATCGTATCCAGCGGATACTCGAACGATCCGATCATGTCCGACTATCGCAAGTATGGGTTTAAAGGCGTCCTGAGCAAGCCCTATGACCTGGAACAGTTGAAGGACATCCTGAACAGGATGCTGTGTAAGGGGGGACCGGCGTCCTGCGTCAATGCAGGAATGGCAGTCTGAACCACAGCAGAAAGCCGTTGGCCGATAGCACGACGCCAAACAGGGCTGCCATGACCGAGAAATAGAAGACGGCGCGCGACGATGAGAGGATCGACACCGAGGCCATCACGAGCGCGATCTGCAGGAGGACTTCCGCATAATCGAAGTACGGATCCCTGGACCTGTTGACGTCGCGATCCTCCTCCAGCTTCTTTGCGTCACGCTCGATGTCTTTCTTTTCCACGTTGAAGCGTTTTTCCTCTTCACCAAGCGTATTGATCGCCGAGAGGATCTTTTCCCGAGCGGCCTCGTCCACGGTACCGGTCATTGCGGCGAGGACGGTTTCCAGCCCCATCCGTTGACTTCGATACAGGTGCTCACGGACAACCTTCGCCTGGTAGAAAGCCCATTGGTCCGAAGACTGTTGCTGCGCGAGAAGCATTTCCTTCATCGCGTTGTTTCCGCCGAGGGATGTGATGGCCAGCATCACCGCGAAAAAGGCGGTCACCAGGGCTACCCTCCTGGTAAATGTCTTTTCCCTGAGTTCCTTGAGTTCATCCGGATCGGGCAACCCCACTTCGGCCATCTTCCACTCCCATCAAAAACGAGGTTAAATAAAGGCTCATTCAGGCGATACATGCCTGGCCACGCCAGCCGCATGGCGACCGTGACCAGGCGGCGCAGCATAGCAGATACCCGGCCGTTTGTCTCCATGCGCCCGGAACTGCTTTCAACGGAGATCGACCCGCGCTATATTGCGCCGTGAGCATTTTCATTTCTTCAATTCGTGATTAATTACAAGTTTCGGGTAACAGTGGTGGAACTCGGCTGAAATATGAACCGAAAAATACTTGAGTATATGATATGCCCCGCCTGCCTTCCGGAAGAGTTCCCCCTGACTCTTCGGCAGGCGGCGGCCTCCGGTGACGAGGTATTCGAGGGCGCCCTCCGATGCACGCATTGTGGTGAGGCATTCCCGATA
Organism: Syntrophobacter sp.; assembly: GCA_039679945.1. GTDB lineage: Bacteria > Desulfobacterota > Syntrophobacteria > Syntrophobacterales > Syntrophobacteraceae > SbD1. Next base: position 12,950 of record JBDKTY010000145.1, read on the forward strand.
CGAGAGGGAACGGCGCGCCTCGTTCCCGCCGGCGAGCATCGTCGGCGCGCCGTGTCGCGCCGCTACGAGACCCCGGACCTGTTATCCGCCTACCTGTGGAGCCATTATTCGGACCTCTTCAAAGACACGGAAGCTGCCACGGCATACGCCGAGTGGGGGGAGCAGATCTCGGCCGGCGGCGGCGTGGGCCTCGATGCCGGCTGTGCCACGGGACGCTTCACATTTGAAATGGCGAAAAAGTGTGATTTCGTTATCGGTATCGACATGTCCGAAGGCTTCGTCTCCACGGCGCGGCGAATCCTCAGGGACAGAAAGCTCGCTTTCCAGGTCCGGGAAGAAGGCATGATTCATACGGAAAGGTCCTTCGCCCTGCCGGAATCCTGGGAACCGAGGAACGTGGAATTCATAGTGGGTGATGCGCAGGCGCTGCCGTTTCGCTCGGGTATTTTTTCACGCGTTGCTTCCCTGAACCTTCTGGACAAAGTTCCCCGGCCCCTTGACCATCTGAGGGAAGCGAACCGGGTTGCGTGTCGCGAAGAATCGGAATTGCTGATTTCCGACCCTTTCTCCTGGTCGGAGGATGTGTGCCCTTCCGGGGACTGGCTCGGCGGCACGCTGGACGGCCCGCTGCGAGGACCGGCACTGGACAACATATCCCGGATACTCTCCGATGACCGGGAATTTTCTCCTTCCTGGGCGATAAGCCGCCGAGGGGCGGTATGGTGGAAGATTAGAAACCACGCCAATCACTTTGAACTGATTCGCAGCCTTTATATAATGGCCAGGAGACAGCCGGCGGGTAACCCTGCGAAATCACCGGTGCGTGGCGCCGCGGAACTATGACGGGGATGAAGCACGGAAAAGAAAGTTCTTTTTTCACAAAACAGGTAATCGGGGAAACCCGCCGCCAGGCGGTGCGGACTTCCATGGATAGTAAAGCTCACGCGAGGACGACCGATGCAGGACTTTGATTTTCTGGCGACTATCGCCAGACAGGCCGGAAAGGCCATACTGGAAATTTACGATACTGACTTCCTGGTCCAGCACAAGGCGGATCACTCCCCTCTGACACTTGCGGATACGCGCTCGCACAGGATCATCACCGATTCCCTGCGGGCACGCTACCCGGAGATTCCCGTGCTCTCCGAGGAGGGCAAGACTGTTCCCTTCGAGACCAGAAAGACCTGGGACCGCTTCTGGCTGGTTGATCCGCTGGACGGCACCAAGGAATTCGTCAAACGCAATGGAGAATTCACCGTCAACATCGCCCTTATCGAAAAGTCTCAACCCATCGCGGGGGTGATATACATCCCGGTTCAGGACAGGCTTTTTTTCGCGGATGTCAGGGAAGGATGCTGGGAAGAATCGAACGGCGCCCGCAAACGTCTCACAGTTGCGCAATGGCCGCTGCATGCTCCCGTTCGGATAGTAAGAAGCCGCTCGCATCCCTCTCCCGGCCTGGAGAAGATTCTGTCCTTTATACCCGAGCATGAGATCATCAACAGGGGAAGCTCCCTGAAATTCTGCGCGGTGGCCGGGGGAGAGGCCGATTTCTATCCCCGTTTCGGACCGACCTGGGAATGGGACACGGCCGCGGGCCATGCGATCGTTACGGCGGCGGGGGGAGTCATGGTGGATTTGTGCGGGAGACCGTTCACCTACAACAAGGAAAATCTCCTGAACGGTCCCTTCCTGGTTTCATCGAGCCAACACTGGCTTGCCAATTCTGGAGTGCTGGAAGCCGCATCGGGACTATGCGAAAAATCCTGAAAAGCTGTACTCGACATTCCGGCTGATGGACCTGTTCAATAGCCGGACCGGTCTCTTCCAGGCAATAGGGGATATGATCGGTACAATGAAGCAGGCACGTATCTGATCATCGGAGGATCAAATGGCGAAATGGCAGCGGTGGCTTCTCTATTCACTATTGGCGATTGTGGTCGCGGGCGGGCTCATCCTCGCGGCCAGCTTCGTTTCGGCCAGATACTATGTCGAATACTGGTGGTTTGAATCCCTGGGGTACGCTTCTTACTTTCTTCAAAGGAATCTCTATCAGTACGCCGTGCTGCTGTCTGTTTCAGTGGCATTCTTCCTCATTTTCTTCCTGAACTTCTGGGTGGCCTCACGCTACCTGGGCACAACGTCTCAACCCGCCGGCAGTAGCACGTCAGCCGTGAAATCCTATCGCGAACTCTTCAAGATGTTTCGCACCGGCTCCATGTGGGTTTACACCCCAATCTCCATCATCCTCGCCATCGCCGTGGCCCTGCCCATCTACGGCCGCTGGGAGGCCTTTCTTCTCTATATCTTCGCCCCGGCAACGGGCGCGGTGGACCCCATATTCAGCAAGGATATAAGCTATTACCTCTTTGCCTATCCGATCTATACACTCATCCAGAGGCACCTTCTGATCGCCTTTTCCGTTCTGCTCGTCAGCGTCCTGGGTCTTTACCTGCTGGAGAGAACAATCCTCGCTCGCCAGGAAGCCCGGCTGCCCCGCGGAGCTAGAATCCATCTCAGCATTCTCATACTGCTGATATTCCTCATCGAGATCTGGGACATCGTCCTGCAGCGCTACACCCTGCTCTTCTCGGCGGATCACATGCCGCTGTTCTACGGCCCCGGTTACATCGAAATGAACATCATACTGCCCCTGATCTGGGTCGTGCTCCTGGCACTCGGCGGAACGGCTCTTTCTCTCATCTACGTGGTCAACACCCGAAAGGGAGTGAGAGTTTTCGGCGCCTTCCTCGTTGCCTTTATCCTTGCAACGATGGTCAGATATTCCGGTTTCCTTCCGTATACTATCCAGAAGTATGTGGTCAAACCGAACGAGATATCCCGAGAACGGCCCTACATGGAAAACAATATCAAATCCACTCTGAACGCATACAGGCTGAACGAGATCGAGGTCCGGAATTTCAATCCCGAACGTGTTCCCTCCGATGCCAGCGCTTCCAATGTGCAGTCAATACTGAGGAATACCCCGGTCTGGGATGGGGAACTGCTGGACGACGTCTATAAGCAGCTCCAGGAGCTGAGGACCTATTATGATTTCCCGGCTGTCGACGTGGACCGCTACACGGTAAACGGCGTCTACCAGCAGGTTTTCCTGTCCGGGCGTGAAATGTCAAAAGCCCAGATTCCCGAGGGGGCGCGTAACTGGGTAAATGAGCATCTTACGTATACACACGGCTACGGGGCCGTCATGACGCCCGCCGGCCAGGGCGGCGATGAGCCGATGGTCTGGTTCCTCAGTGGGATTCCGCCGGAATCGGAATATGGCTTCAAAATTGAGCAGCCCGGAATCTACTTTGGCCAAATCCCCAACAGTTATGTCATAGCACCCAATGACGCCGGCGAAATAGATTACCCCAGCGGTGAAACGAATATTATGACATCATACAAAGGGAAAGGGGGAGTGCCGATTCACTCGCTGTTCAAGAGGCTCCTCTTTTCCGCTTATTTCAAGGACAGGAACCTGTTCTTCACCGGGAAGACGAACCCGCAAAGCCGGATCATTTTCCGGCAGAACATTACTGAACGGATACAAACGATCGCGCCTTACCTGACGCTGGATCGCGATCCTTATCTCGTGACTGCATCTGGCAGGCTGTACTGGATTCAGGATGCCCTGACCTCCTCGGACAGCTATCCACTTTCCACTCCGTACAAGACCGAGTCCGGCGAATTCAACTATATCCGTAATTCGGTCAAGATCGTGGTGGATGCCTATGACGGGACCGTGGATCTGTATGTCTTTGACCCCAAGGACCCGATAATTCGCGCATACAGCCGGATCTATCCGGGACTGTTCAAGGAGGCGGGGCAGATGCCGGCGCAGTTGAGGGCGCATGTCCGTTATCCGCAGGACCTCTTTGAAATCCAGATGGCCATCTATACCAAATACCATCAGACCGACCCCGAGGTGTACTACCAGCACGAGGACGTCTGGGAGTTTGCCAAGACGTACAAGGGACGGGAATCCATGGAAATCAAGCCCTACTATCTGACCCTTGATCTTGTGCAGCCGGGGAGATTCGACTTCCTGCTGCTGCTGCCGATGAGCCCCAGCGGACGCGACAACCTGCGGGCCTTGACACTGGTGAGCTGCGATGAGCCTCATTACGGAAAGATAATCGTCTACAATTTCCCCAAGGGAGAACTCGTCTTCGGTCCGTCCCAGATCTATGCCCTTACAAACCAGGACACAAAAATCTCCGAGCAGTTCACGCTCTGGGACCAGGTGGGCTCCGAGGTGGCGCGGGGCAAACTGATCATCCTGCCCATCGGCAAGGTGATTCTCTACATACAGCCGGTTTATCTCAAGTCAGCGACCAGGCTGAAGATCCCCGAGTTGAAGCGGCTGATCGTGAGCCAGGGTCAGATCGTGGTAATGGAAGCATCCCTCGAGGAAGCGTACAGCAAACTGCAGCAGAAGATAAAGACCGAGGTCGAGAGGACTGACAAGCGGTTTGCACCCCTGCTCCCCTCCTCGGGGGGCGGAGGCAAACAGCAGTAGGGGGGAAGCGAAACGCGACGCGGGAGAAAGTTTTTTCGTGCAATCTGGCTTCGCGATAAGATAGAATAAACTGCTGTATTTTTTCCCCCGAGGACGCGGAAGGGGATTCAGCGCGGGCGTTGCGAAGCAGAGTCCTGATCGTCTCGTATCCTCTATTATATTCACTATTTGGGGATTTGCCTATTCTGAAAGGCGGTTTTTGCTCTTTGCATTTTTCCACCCCAGTGGTAAAATTACGTCGCTTCGCACCCTTAGCCCGTAATTCCCGGAGCGTGGAGGATATATGTTTAAGATCGGCGACCTGGCTGTGTATCCAGCTCATGGTGTGGGAAAAATAGAGTCCATCGAGTCAAAAAGCATCGGGGGCAAACGGCAGGAATTCTACATCATGCGCATTTTGGATAACGACATGAAGATCATGATTCCTATTCCAAATGCGGAGACAGTCGGGTTACGGGGCCTCATAACGCAGACAGACATTCCCAGAGTATTCGATATCCTGCTCAGACGGGAGGTATCAGTCAACGGAGGCACCTGGAATCGACGCTACCGTGAGTACATGGAAAAGATCAAAACGGGATCGATCTATGAACTGGCGGAAGTTTTACGCGATCTGACCGTTCTCAAGGGGGACAAAGAGCTTTCTTTCGGTGAGAGAAAAATGCTGGATACGGCCCGAACTCTGCTCCTCAAAGAACTCTCGATCGTGCAGGAAGTCACCGAGGACGAGATCGAACGATCCATTGTCGAGCTGCTGAGATAGCCATCCTAGCCGGCATTTTAGCCTTCTCATTTTACACCCCTTATTTCGGTTCACCTTTTCCTGATAAACGCTTCACCGGGCTGGCGTTTTTATGCCTTTACCCGCATCTTTATATTTGAAAGGGGGTGAGAGGGTTGAAGTGGGGTTGGCTTGTTTTAAAACTGGTGCTGATCGTGATCTGCGCCCTTGGCGGCTATTTGATCGCCGATCAGCTTACAATGACAGCATTCGCGGGCTATGACTGGGCACGCTGGGCCGGTGTGTTGGCGGGTATCCTTTTCGCCTTGGCGGCCCTCTCGGTTGAAAAGCTGATAAGGCATATTCCACTCAAGGTTCTGGCCGGCGGGACGATCGGTCTGGTCATGGGCCTTTCCATCGCCAAGCTCATCGGTTTTGCTTTTGCGTCCGTCCAGAATACAACCATCAGCGTTGTCATCTATGTAATCCTATCCTGTATTTTCGGCTATATAGGCATAGTATTGGGCACTATTAAGATTGAGGAACTGCGCATCCCGAGCTGGCCGTGGTTTTCCAAGGGAACGCACCGCGGCAATCCCTATGCAAAAATACTCGATACGAGCGTAATAATTGACGGGCGCATCGCCGACATCGTCGAAACGGGTTTTTTGGGCGGAGTGCTCGTGATCCCCGAGTTTGTACTCCAGGAGCTGCAGCATATAGCGGACAGTCCCGACCCGACCCGGCGCGTGCGTGGCAGACGCGGCCTGGATGTTATAAAGCGCCTCCAATTGGAAAAGATGATCGAGGTGCGGATAGACCGTCAGGATTTCAATAACATCAATGACGTGGACGCGAAACTGGTGGCCCTGGCCCTGAGGTTGAACGCCAAAATAGTGACCAACGACTATAACCTCTCCAAGGTTGCCGAGGTTCAGGGAATTCGGATACTCAACATCAACCAACTGGCAAATGCCCTGAAACCGGTTGTACTGCCGGGCGAGGTGCTCCGGCTCCAGATTCTCAAGGAAGGAAAGGAGCAGGGGCAGGGGATAGCCTACCTGGAAGACGGGACCATGGTGGTTGTGGAAAATGCAAGCAGGCACCTGGGCAAGGAGGTTGAGGTCTCGGTGACGAGCATTCTCCAGACCACGGCGGGACGATTGATCTTTACGACTTTAAAGGACGCGGAGATATCGCGCCAGCAGCACTGACCCGATCCCGGGGTTCATCGAACCGGTGCCGGCCGGCCTATTCAAACGGCCGGTGCCGGAGTGGACAACGGCGTACGAATCATCTCGGGACCGGTGCCGCGCCAAAAGGGGATGAGGCTGGGAAAGGCGGGCTCCCTGGCTTGCCTTTCCCTTTTTATTTTCAATAGTTATATCCGCCGGCCATCCCGTGTGCTCACCCTTTGCAATCCATTGCCACGAATCATCATTTTTAATGCCGCTGAAGTATGCTATTAAGGATGTGGCGGCGGGGGGAATCGCCTCCGAGACTTTATCGACAGGGAGTGAGCGCACAAGGTGGAACACAGGGGAAATGGGAACGGGGTGTTGTCCAACTATCGAGAATCCCTGGACTATCTTTACGGGCTGCAGAAGCACGGCATCAAGTTCGGGCTCAACAGCACGGAGAGGATTCTGGAACGGGTGGGCAATCCTCACCGCAAGCTTCGTTTCATCCATGTTGCCGGGACCAACGGAAAAGGGTCCACGGCCACGATGCTTGCCGCCATCCTCCGGGAGCACGGATTCAAGACGGGCCTCTACACATCTCCTCACCTGGTTCGGTTCACGGAGCGGTTCAGCATTAACGGCCAGGAGGTCGGGGCCGAAAGGATGCTTCAGGTCTTCGAGAAAATCCGCTCCGTTCTGGACGAGAAGGAGCCGCCCACCTTTTTTGAAGTGACAACCGCGATGGCCTTCCTCTATTTCGCCGAGGAACAGGCCGACTGGGTCATTGCCGAAACAGGCATGGGGGGAAGGCTCGATGCCACCAATGTCATCGATCCCGAGGTATGCATAATCACCAATATCGGTTTCGATCACCAGGAGTATCTGGGATCGACCCTTGCTTCGATCGCTCGTGAAAAAGCCGGAATCATCAAGGAAGGTATTCCTCTCATTACGGGCGCGCTGCAACCGGTTGTGCAGGGTATCCTCAAAACCACCTGCATGAACAGAAAGGCTCCACTTCTGCGCTACAAATCGGATTTCCGGGTGCGGCGCAATTCAGACGGAACATTTCAGTATCGCGGCATGGATGCACAGTGGCCGGCCCTGCGAGTTAACCTCAGGGGACCGCACCAGACGGCCAACGCGGCGCTCGCTGTCGCGGCCGCCGAGTTACTGCATAGAAAAGGCCTCCTCCAACTGGAGAATTCCGCGGTCGAGCGTGCTCTGGCCGACGTTGAATGGCCCGCCCGTCTCGAGGTACTGGAGGAAAATCCGACGATCATCCTCGATGGGGCTCATAACCCGCAGGGGGCTGAATCACTCAGGGATGCCCTGAAGGATTGCTTCAAATACGAAAGGCTGCACCTGGTGCTCGGCATCATGGCCGACAAGGATATCCGGGGGATTCTGAGAAGGCTCCTGCCCTTGGCGCAAACAGCCATTTTCACGCAGCCGCGGTATTCCAGGGCCGCGAATCCGGAAGAACTCCGAAGGATGGCGCGCCCATACATACAAAAGCATTATGTCATTCCCGATCCGGCCTCGGCGATTGCCCAGGCCAGACAAATGGCCGAACCGGGAGACCTTATCTGCATTACCGGCTCGCTTTATTTCGCCGGCGAAGTGAAGGAGATTTTCGGGGAAACCGCACTCTGAGAGAATGCACGTTATCCCCTTGCCGTTATACACATGGAGTATTTGGCAATACCCAATAGCTATCGGGTCAACAAGAATGGTTAGAAGCCGGAGAGCAGTTCCAGAATGCTTGTCGCGGGCCTTGACTAAGGTCGGCAGATCCCATTTTTCCTGCTTTCCACTGAAGCCGGGCCTCCCGCCGATATTTGCCCTCCTGTTTTCACTTCTGTTTTTCACCGGACTCGCGCTTCCCGCTCCCGCCCGCGCCCAACAGACGCTGGCTGGTTCCGGACCTTTCGCCCTTGGGAAGGCTGAGGTTGGCGATGCCCTCGCCAGTGCCTGGAACATCGAGGCTGAAAAGCTCTCGCATGATCAGGAACGCCAACTGTTCGAAGCCGAGGGGAGTGTTCGGCTGAGCTCGGGCACACGGCTTATCGAGGCCGACCGCGGGGCTCTGGACATGGTAAACCGTAAGGCCGAGCTGTGGGGGAATGTCTCCATCCAGTACGGCAGGAACTGGCTGCGAGGCGAGCACGTCATCTGGAACCTTGATACCGAAACCGGGTGGTTGGACAGCGGCGTAATCTTTTTCGCCGAGAACAACTTTTACGTACAGGGCTATTCGATAGCCAAAACCGGGCCGAACCAGTTTGAACTCAAGGAAGGATTCGTCACCAGTTGTAATCCGGCCGAGCCCGAGTGGAGATTCCAATACCGGAACATGACCGTCGATACCGCCGGAACCGCATGGGCCAAGGACGTTTCCATGTGGGCCAGCGGCATGCCGGTGCTCTACATTCCAATAGTGGGCGTTCCTGTCAACCGGGCCCGCCAGTCCGGCTTTCTTATTCCCTGGGCGGGCTATTCCGACCTGACGGGCTTTGATTTCGAAATCCCCTATTACCTGGCATTCCGCGATGACATGGATGCCACCTTTTACGCCCGCTACATGGACAAGCGCGGATTCATGGCGGGTGCGGAATACCGTATCAACAACCGGCAGTGGGGGGAAGGCGTCTGGCAGTTCAACTATATCCGGGATCAGGCCGACAAGGATTTTCTGGCCAGCGAGGGGTTTCCATTCCAGACAAAGGACCGCTACTGGATTCGCGGCAGGCATAACGTGGATCTTCCCTGGGATATCGAAGCCAGGATTGACGTCGATTTCGTAAGCGACCGTTATTTCCTGCACGAATTCAAAAACGGTTCCACCTCCACCGTCCAGGATGACAGGATATTCCGGCAGTATTTCGGGCGAGGTCTTCTCCATGATACGGATTCGCTTGTGCGTGAATCAACAATATACCTGGAAAAGCACACCGAATCGTCACTGCTCAGCATGGATGCCCGCTATTTTCAGCAACTGCAGGAAAATATGGACGAAAACACGATTCAGAGGCTCCCCAGCTTTACGTACTCCATTCTCCCCCAATGGATTGGCAACACGCCTTTCTACTACACACTGGACAGCTCGGCCGTGAACTACTGGAGGGAGGAAGGCGACAAGGACCAAAGGATCGATATTTACCCGAGGGCTTACATGCCTCTGCATTGGAAGAACTATATCGACGTCGAGCCCTCGGTCGGCTTCCGCTCAACTTCCTACGTGATTGACTGGAACGACAAGAATTTTGATAATTACACCCAGCGCGCGGTCAGCGATGCCAAGGTGGAAATGAGTTCCCGCCTCAACAAGGTGTACCCCGTAAGCCTCGGCAGCGTGATGGCAATCCAGCATTCGATCCGCCCCGAAGTATCTTATGAATATGCCACGCAGGCAACACAGGGCCGATCCCCTCATCTGGACCGGCTTGACGAGGACCAGTCCCGCAATGGCGTGCGTTACGGCTTTTCCACGTTCCTCACCACGAAACAAATGGTGCCGGACGCCGAGGGAAACATGGTTCCGTCCTATCGGGAATGGGCGAGATTACGGATGTTCCAGTTTTTCAACGTACAAAAACCTGCGGTGGATGACCCACTGTTTACCACGCGCATTCTCGATGATGGTCCCTCCCCTGTCGGGGTCAGATTTGACCTGATGCCGCAAAAATACATCACCTTCTCCTACGATGCCGATCTCGACTGGCTGGGAACGGGGGAAGGCAATGCTCATGACATGTTTATGACCCTTGACAGCGGTAAGGGCCACATACTGCGGGTGGATTATCAGCTGCGCGACGACCTCGGAATAAATGAAATTACGACCGAGGCATTTATTCAGATCCTGTCGAATGTGTACCTTAACGCCTACCACGATTACTCCATCGACCAGAGCATCCTTTTCAGACAGGGCTACGGTATCCGGTACTACAGGGGATGCTGGGGAATCGGCTTTGCGTTTGAGCGCGATGGAGAGGACAACAGGTTTGTGTTTTCCATCGACCTGCTGGGCATCGGGAACATCGGCAGCGGGAATATGCGCTACATGGGAAAGACGTCATTTGACTACCAGCCCGAATACCAGCGCCCCGAGATGTACAAGTTGGCGAAATAGCTCCGGCCCCTCTTCATTTTTGTTTGAGGTTAGGCAAATACTCGCTTGACAAGAAAGTCACCAGCCGGTATCATTCGCTGCTTCAGGTTAATTTTTTCCAATTTCGGAGAGTTCATCAAATGAAGACGGAAAGCGCAAAATTCGAAGCGGACAAGCGCAAGTGGATCGTGGTCGATGCCGAAAACCAAGTGCTCGGCCGCCTCGCCAGCCAGATTGCCATCCGTATACGCGGAAAACACCTGCCCACCTTCTCCCCGCATGTGGACACGGGTGAATTTGTCGTTGTCATTAACGCGGACAAAATCAAGCTGACAGGCGACAAATGGAACCAGAAAACGTATTATCGCTACAGCGGCTATATGGGTGGAGTGAAATCAACAATCGCCCGCAAGCTCATCCAGGAAAAGCCTGATCGGATGATTCGCCTGGCGGTATGGGGCATGCTGCCCAAGAACCGTCTCGGCCGCAAACTGATAAAGAAGCTCAAAGTTTATACAGGCCCGGAGCATCCCCATGATGCCCAGCAGCCTGCAACCTTTAAACTGATCGAGAAATACAGCTAGGAGATGCGGTTAGATGGCTGAAGAACGGTTCTACGCCACGGGAAAAAGAAAGACGGCGGTTGCACGGGTATGGTTGAAGCCCGGAACGGGGCGCGTCGAAATCAACAAAACCCCAGCCGATGAATACATGGACAGGGAAACGAGCAAGATGGTCATTGCTCAGCCCCTGGTGCTCACCAACACCTTAGGGAAGATCGACATTTCCGTGAGCGTGATGGGCGGCGGCATCTCGGGACAAGCGGGAGCCATCCGCCACGGTATCTCCAAGGCATTGCTGGAGTTGAATCCTGAATTCCGCGAGGTTTTGAAAAGGGCCGGTTTCCTTACGCGCGACTCACGCGTCAAGGAGCGGAAAAAGTATGGACGCAAGAGCGCGAGAGCACGTTTCCAGTATTCGAAGCGTTAATCCGGCACCCGGACATGAACCGGGTTCTGGTTCGAGCCCCGGTTCTTCTCCATTCGCGGAGCATTTTTACAGCAGGAAAGCCGAGAGTTTGCTCGGTGGGAATAATTGGGGCGCTGTGCCATGGGTGCAGTGCCCTCATTTTGTTTAGACACGGAGCGATTTTATGGCAGTGCGTGTTGCCATCGCCGGGGCATCCGGCTACACGGGTTTCGAACTGGTGCGGCTTCTGTGCACGCATCCGTCCGTTCAAATCACAATGATCACGTCGCGGCAGTTGAAGGGGCGACGGCTCGACGACTCCTACCCCGCCCTCAAGCGCCACTGCGACCTCGTATTCGAAGATCCCGATCCGGAGAAACTCGCCTCGGCTTCCGATATAGTCTTCACGGCCCTCCCACACGAGGCGGCCATGGATATCATACCGGGACTGCTCGAACTAGGGGTCCGGGTCATCGATCTCAGCGCCGATTACCGCCTCAGGGATGCCGCGGTCTATGAAAAGTGGTACTCACGCCACAAGACTCCCGATCTGCTCGCGGAAGCGGTCTACGGCCTTCCCGAACTCTACCGGGACCGGATCAGGACAGCGCGCCTGGTCGCGAATCCGGGATGCTACCCGACAAGCGTCATTCTAGCCGCCGCACCCCTTCTCACGGGTGGCCTCATAGATCCGGCGACCATCATCGCCGACTCCAAATCGGGCGTATCCGGGGCCGGCCGGGGAGTGTCCCTGGGCGTGCATTTCTGTGAGGTGAACGACGGTTTCAAGGCTTACAAGGTTGGCGAGCACAGGCACACTCCGGAAATAGAGCAGGAGCTGAGCGTCCTTGCCGGCAGGCCGGTGACCATTAATTTCACGCCGCACCTTGTTCCGATGACGCGGGGAATACTCAGCACCGTCTACGCGAATCTCAGGGAGGAGACCACGGCCGGCCAGGTGGATGAGGCCTTCCGCTCGTATTACGGGGACGCACGTTTTGTGCGCCTTTCCGGGCGGGGCGAGCTACCCGTCACTTTGCAGGTGCGAGGGAGCAATTACTGCGACTTGGGCTGGCGGGTCGATGAACGCACGCGCCGGGTGATCATCATATCGGTTATCGACAATCTAACCAGGGGCGCTTCGGGCCAGGCTGTCTGCAACATGAACCTGATGTGTGGATTCGCGGAAGGTCTGGGGATCGACTATGCTCCGTGGCAACCCTGAGACCCGTGATCAGATGAACGAGCACGACGTCCAGCGCCGACGAAACATAAAGATGATACTCGAGTACGAAGGCTCCGGGTACCACGGATGGCAGCGCCAGGCGGGACGCCTCTCCATCCAGGAGGTGGTGGAGTCCCGTCTTGGGGTCATGCTCGGCGAGGAGATCGGCGTGCGCGCATCGGGGCGTACGGATGCCGGGGTACATGCCAGGGGGCAGGTGATAAATTTTTACACCCGGAGCAGGCTCAAGCCGGACGAAATCCTGAGAGGCCTCAACAGCCTCCTGCCCGATGATATCGTTGCCCTTGAGTCCGAGGAAATGGATGAATCGTTTCACTCGCGCTTTTCGGCGGTGAGCAAGATATATGAGTACCACATATTGAACCGGCCCGTTCCATCGGCGCTACTCAGAAAATACGCGTGGCACATTCGCCGTCCGCTTGCGATCGCCCCGATGGAAGAGTGCCTGGATATCGTTCGCGGCCCGAAAGATTTCTCGGCATTCATGGCTTCCGGTTCCCCGGTTTCCTCCACGGAGCGAAACCTGTCGAAAGCTTGCATGGAGCGACCGAGTTCCGATTACCTGAAATTCGTTTTCGAAGCAAATGGCTTCCTGCGGCATATGGTCAGAAACCTTATTGGCACGATTGTCGAGGTTGGAAAAGGCAAGCGTACCCCGGAGGATTTTGCCCGGATACTTGCCGGAAGGGACCGCAGGAAAGCGGGTGTGACCGCGCCCGCTCACGGCCTTTTTCTCATAACCGTTAAATATCACGTTGACTGAGTAACATTCCCCCGGAGAAGCTGAAATGAGACTAGCCAAAAGAATTTCCAGGATTAAACCTTCCGCCACGCTGACCATCAATGCCAAGGCCGGCCAGTTGAAACAAAGCGGAATTAATATTATCAATTTCGGTGTCGGAGAGCCGGATTTCGGCACGCCGGAGCACATCTGCAAGGCGGCGGTGCGAAGCATCTGGGATGGCCATACGCGCTACACTCCCGTCGGCGGGATAAATGAACTCAAGGACGCAATCCGCCGGAGGGTCCAGGTTGACTACGGCCTCTCCTACGGACGTGATAATGTCCTCGTGTCCTGCGGGGGCAAGCACGCCCTGTACAATCTTTTCCTGGCCCTGCTGGACCCGGGCGACGAGGTGATAATTCCCGCTCCCTACTGGGTGAGCTACCCCGAGATGGTCGAACTGGCCGACGCAACGCCGGTGATAGTGCCCTGCAGCCAGGAAAACGGCTTCAGGCTTGATCCCGAGGACCTGGAGCGCGCCATAACGCCCAAAACCCGGCTCCTCATCCTCAACAGCCCCTCGAATCCGACGGGGAAGTATTATGCCGCGAGCGACCTGCGAAAGCTTGCCGACGTTCTTCTGAAGCATGAAAACGTTTTGATCGCGAGCGACGACATCTACTACAGGATTCTTTTTGGTGGGCGTAAATGGGCCGGCATCTCCATGATCGAGGAGAAGCTGCGTGACCGCACCTTCATCATAAACGGTGTCAGCAAGAGCTACTGCATGACGGGGTGGCGTATCGGATACCTGGTCGGCGACGCCGATGCCATCAAGGCGGCGACCAAGATCCAGGGGCAGTCCACGAGCAACCCATCCTCCATCGCGCAGTGGGCGGCGCTCGAAGCGCTCGAAAGCAGCCAGGTGCTGGTGGATAAAATGACCGAAGTTTTTGAGGCCAGGTGCCGGCACGTGTTGGAGCGTCTGGGCAAACTGCCCGGCGTCACCTGCCCCGAACCGGACGGCGCTTTCTACGTCTTTCCCAACGTTAGCGCCTGCTACGGTAAAATGGCGGGAGAGCGTCGGATAGAAAACTCGCTCGACCTGGCGGATTACCTGATGGAAGCCGCCCACGTGGCGGTGGTCCCGGGGAGCGCATTCGGAAACGACCAGTGCCTGCGCCTCTCCTACGCTCTCTCTTCCCAGGATATCGATACGGGTTTCGATTCCATGGAAAAGGCATTTCTCGCGTTGAAGTAATTCCGAACTGGCGAGGGGCGGGCTTTCAAGCCCGCCCCTTTTCATTCCCCACTGAATGCGTGACGCGCTTCCGGCTCGGCGGTTCCTGCATGTTCCATCTCGAACTTGTTCCATCGCGAACGGAGAGGAATAAGGGGAGTTTTTGAAACCGTACATCATCCTGGTACTGCTGTGCCTCTTTTTATATGTTCCCGGACTGGGGAGCATTCCGCCCATCGACCGGGACGAGGCCAGGTTCGCCCAGGCAACGACCCAGATGCTGGAAAGCGGCGACTACGTCCGTATCAGTTTCCAGGATGAACCCCGCAATAAGAAACCTATTGGCATCTATTGGCTCCAGGCGGCATCCGTTGCCATTGCCGGGACCCTCGAGTCCCGGCGGATCTGGCCATACCGCATCCCCTCGCTCCTGGGGGCCGTCATCGCCGTCCTTTTTCTCTACGCCCTTGGGAGGCGACTCTTCGATGCCAGGACCGCTTTTTTCGGGGCCGCCCTTTGCGCGGCCTCCACATTGCTGGTGATCGAGGCGCACCTGGCGACAACCGATGCGGTGCTGCTCGCCACCATCATGGCCGCCCAATGGGCGCTCAGCCGCTACTACATCCCCGCGGCGTCCACTCCCGTTCGCCCCGAGATCTCTGGAACGGCCCCGAAATGTGTCTCCACGGAGACCAAACAAGTCAACAGTACCGATCCCCTCCCCGGAACGGGCGCTTTCCTGACCTTCTGGGCAGCACAGGCGATCGGCATCCTTATCAAGGGGCCGATCACGCCTCTGGTAAGCCTGCTGACCATCGGCTGCCTCGTAGCGGCGGAGAGAAAGGTCGGCTGGCTGCGGGGGTTGCGTCCTCTGAAGGGTCTCGTAATCGTCGCGGCGCTGGTGAGTCCGTGGCTTGTCGCGATCGCCATCGCCACGAAGGGCGCATTTTTTCAGCAGGCATTGGGCGAGGACCTGCTTTCCAAGGTGGGTTCCGCCCAGGAACTTCATGGTTTTCCGCCCGGTTTCTACCTTGCGCTGCTTCCCGTAATGCTCTGGCCGGCTTCCTTTTTCATCGTCCCCGCGCTGGCGCGGGCATGGAAGAAAAGGACGCCCGCGGTGAAGTTTTGCCTGTCGTGGATCATCCCCGTGTGGATACTGTTTGAGCTGATCCCGACCAAGCTCCCCCACTATGTACTGCCCGCGTACCCACCGTTGTGCCTCCTGATTGCCGAGGCCCTGATCGCCTGTTCCGCCGGCGGCCTGGCGGAACTCCGCTCAAAATGGGTCACCCTTGGGGCGAGTTGCTGCGCGCTGGTCATGGTGGCGGCCGGATTCGGAATCTGCGCGCTGCCCTGGTTCCTTGAACATCGACTGGATGTCATCTGCCTCGTACCGGCAGCGGCGGCGGTCGTCTCCACCGTGTTTTTCATCGCGAATATCGCCAAGAACCGCTTCATCCATGCGGCGTGGGTGGCTTTAATCGGAACAGGGATCGTTTTAGGCGCCGGCCTTCAGTGGATCTTGCCCGGCATCGATTCCCCGTGGTTGAGCCGCACAGTGGCCGCCGAAGTGCATGAATCCGCCCGGCGGAAGGGTGTGGAGCCGCTGCTCGCCTCCGGAAGGTACCACGAACCCAGCCTTGTCTTTCTGCTTGGCACCCGAACCCACTTGACTTCTCCCGCCGAGACTGCTTTATTCCTTCGCCGGCATCCAAACGGTTTTGCCCTGGTGGACAGCACCGACGATGAGCTGTTCCGGAGCACCGCGGGCGGCCTCGACATCCCTGTCGCCCGGGTGGGCGCCGTCAGGGGGTTCAATTACTCTTTGGGAAAGACCATGATCCTGCGCTTGTACACCGGAAATGCCGCCTCACCCTGATACGGTGCTGCGCCCGGTCCGCGGGGTTTCGCCATGCTCATAAATTGAAAGTGATCTCATTGCAATCAGACCGAATTGCCCTCTCCATCGTAATTCCCGTCAAGAACGAAGTCGAAAATATCCTCTCACTGGCTGTCGAGATAGGGTCGGTGTTCGAAAAAGAACCAATCGAGTGGGAGTGCATCTGGATTGACGACGGTTCCACCGACGGCAGTTTGGCAGCGCTTTGCGGACTGTCGGAGGCCGACCCGCGCCACCGGTACGTGTCTTTTGCCGAAAACGCGGGCCAGTCGGCGGCGTTCTGGGCCGGTTTCAACGAGGCGAGAGGTGAGATGATCGCCACGATCGATGGTGACGGGCAAAACGACCCCGCTGATCTTCCGACGCTAACGCGCATGGTGCGGACCGGCCAGGCGGACATGGTCAACGGATACCGCATCCGGCGCAAGGACAATCTCAAGCGCAAGCTGACATCTTTTGTCGCCAATTCATTCCGGACGTTGATGACGGGCAAAACTGTACGGGATGTCGGCTGTTCGACAAGGGTCTTCCGGAGGGAGTGCATCGCGGAGCTTCCACGGTTCTCGGGGATGCATCGCTTCCTCCCCACCCTGGTCGCGATGCGGGGGTTCAGGCTGGCGGAAGTACCGGTGAACCACCGTCCCAGGTTGCGCGGAAAGAGTAAGTATTCCATCAACAACCGCCTGTGGATCGGGCTGATCGATACTTTCGGCGTTATCTGGCTGAAAAAAAGGGCCTTCCGGTACAGGATCAAACTGAGATCGGGGTATGAAAACCAGCCGTCGGAAACCATGAAAGCGGACCAGGCATGAAAGGCGGCTTCCGATTCGCGACCGTCTCGTTTGTCGCCGTTGTCGCGGCCTGCGCCGCGAGCTATCTGTTCCTGGATATACCCATGCTCCGGATGTTTCAGAGCAGCGGTCTCGCCGCCTTTAGACGCCTCTTCGAGTTCATAACCCGGCTCGGCGTGTCGACACCATGGCTGGTCCTGTCAGCCCTCGCGGCCGTATGGTTCCGGTACATCAAGAAGGACAGGACAGCTTCCAATACGGCGTTTTTTGTCTTCGCATCCATAGCTGTCTCGGGTCTGGCCGCCGATCTGATCAAATTTGTCGTGGGCCGCTACCGCCCCGTCATGTTCCTCAATGAAAACCTGTACGGATTCCGGTTCTTCTCGCTCGGATACGCCTACAACTCATTCCCGTCCGGCCACGCCAATACGATCACCGCCCTTCTCCTCTCATTGTACCTGGTTTTCAAGGGTCCCGGGACAGCTTACATCCTCGTGGCCGTGCCGGTAATCATGAGCAGGGTCATAATTGGGGCGCACTTCCTGAGTGATGCCCTTTTCGGAACATACCTCGCGGTCCTGACAACATTCATCCTGCGGGCGGCCTTCGAAAAACACGGCCTGACCATCCGGCTGGCCCCCGCTCACGCAAAGCCCACCTGGAGATTTTTCCGAAGGAAGCCGTCCAGTCGCGCCGACAAGTCAGCGCCGAACTCCCAGTAGAAATGATCACAATATGCGATGAGTTCCAGGGTCACGCGGCGGGATGCGAGCGGTTGATTCGCGAGCCACTTCCGAAGCGACCCGACCGAGCAGAACTCGTCCTGATTGCCCAGCGTGATGAGCGTTGGACGATCAGGCAGCACCAATCCCTCGAAAGACATGAAGTCGAGAGGCGGAGAGAAAAGGCATAGCAGATCGGGCGAAAGACCGCGCCGGACAGCCGTGAGCACCGTCCATGATCCAAAGGAATAGCCGGCGAGATCCAGCGCCCCCGGGTGGATCGATTCGATGAACGTGGCGACATCGACCAGGTCTTCGGCTTCCGTGGTCCCCTGCCCCGATTTCCCGCCGCTTGCTCCCACCCCCCTGAAATTGTAGCGCAGGGTCCCCCAGCCGCGCTCGGCGAATACGCGCTGTACCGCCACCACGACATTATTATCCATGTTGCCCCCATAGACCGGGTGCGGATGGCAAATAATCGCGGTCCGGCTGTTCCTCCCCTCCTGAAAAAACCCTTCAAGGCTGATTCGCCCTTCGTCCACGGGCAAGCGAATGGAAATCTCGGGCATGTCCGGCTCCTTGCGTTTTGAAGCCCTGAGATTGATTCCTGCAGAATTTGTACGTAACGAATCTTATACAGTGCATTGCACTTTGAGTCCAGGACGGGGGCGAGCCGGCGAGCTTCAATATTATCGTCGCTATCTGCTCCCCTCTGTTTGAGTCACCCGAAAACGCCGCCGGAACGGTTTTCATGCCGGCAAGGATTTTTGAGTCGGCGTTGGTGCACGGAAAAGATGGCATGTTTATTGATAATCGCAGAGGAGGAATAAAATACTGTTACAGCCGCCGAAGATGCATGAGCCTCATCGCTCATCTTTTTGCGGAAGTAGTGGATGGCGCGCCTCGGCACGGGAACTGTTATACTTCCTGATTCGCCTGGTAATCAGAGGGTGGAAATGCTCAGGAGTTGTTCCATCGTCATATTTCTGACATAGGGATCGTGATGTGCCATGATGGACAGGGATATCCCTCGTTTATGATAGAAGCCCCAATTGACAGAGGACAAGATGACTGATCAGGGTCTCATGGATCTTTTGCACGACAGGAACGTGCTTTTCATTACCCCTTCCGATGTCGACTACATCCGGAATAAGCAGGAAATTAACCTTCTGCGCAAAGCCTCCAAAAGCCTCGAAGTGATAGCTCCGAGAAACGGCCATGCTGTGGACCCGACCGGTCTGAAGCGCATTATGCAAATAAACCTCAGGGCAATTCTCGAAAAGACTGATCACTTCGATGCGGTTTTTGTCGGCGGCGTACCCCAGTTAATCGTGCCGTTTATCCGATTTCCACTTCGCAAAAAAACGCTCATCGTTGACTTCTTCTTTTCCCTCTATGATACGTTCGTGGAGGACCGGCAGCTTCTTTCGGAGAAAAATCCCTTCTCGAAGATACTCAAATGGCTGGATCGCTATACGCTTACCCGGGCGGACTATGTCATCGCGGACACCAACGAGCATGCGAAACACTTCCGGGAGATATGCGGAGGGAGTGCGGAGAAAATGGGCGTGGTCCACCTCGAAGCTGACACCGAAATCTACTACCCCAGGGAGATGGAAAGACCGCCCGAGTTGAAAGATAAGTTCATAGTATTCTTCTTTGGCGCGATGAACCCGCTCCAGGGGGTCGATGTCATACTGGACGCGGCGCAACTCATCGAGGAGCGCCGGCACATTACGTTCATGATGATCGGACCGCGTGAGAAACTCAATGACCCGGATCAGTTTTCGCGGCTGACCAATGTGAAGTTTGCCGGCCGATGGCTGCCCCAGACCGAGGTTGCGGATTATATTGCGATGGCGGACGTCTGTCTGGCCGGACATTTCAATGCCGCGGTCCCCAAAGCCGGCAGGGTCATCCCGGGAAAAGCATATTCCTACCTTGCCATGGACAAGCCAACGATTCTCGGAGATAACCCCGCAAACAGGGAGGTTTTTTCGGACGGAAGCAGGAATGTCCAATTCGTCCCGATGGGAGATCCGCGAGCACTTGCGGACTGCATCCTCCGGATGGCCGCCCAACAAATTGGAAACTAGAGACTCCATGATGAAATACACTGTTGTCGTCCCGGTATTCAATGGAGAGGACACCATTGCTGAGTGCCTGGCATCTCTTTTACAGCAAAGAGATGTTACTTTTGGACAGGACTACCACATTGTGGTGATTGACGATGGATCCACGGATAAAACGAACCAGATCGTTAGGCAATTCCCGGTTGAAGTCATACAACTTCCAAAAAACGAGGGTCGAATAATCGCGAGGCTTACCGGGGCGAAGCACGCCCGAGCCCAGAGACTTCTCTTTGTGGATTCACGAATAGTGGTCTCCCCTGATACACTGAGCAAGCTGGAAGAATTCAGGGACCACCCTGCGGTGATAGGCGAGCTCAAGGTGGAGGGGACGAAGTACGATACGGTGTTTAACACTGTTTTGTACCTTATTAGGAGGAAATATTACGGGAAGGAGAACTTCCCGATGCAAGCAGACCAATTGGTGATCTCCGACAAGAACTTTAAGAGGGCGCCGAAGGGTACGGCGCTCTTACTCATCGTCAGGGACCTCTTTATCGAACTTACCCCGAAGAGAACCGGGAAGGAGGTCAATGACGACACGCTTCTTTTTCACAATCTGGTTTATCAGAAGAGACTAAACCTCCTCCGTTCAAAGAAACTGCTTTTCCAATACTCACTGCGAACGGATCCGAGACAATTCTCAAATTGGCTTTTCCACCGAGGTGTGAGATTTACCGATTTTTATCTCCGTCCGGGCGGTTACTTCTTCGTGCCGTTCCTTCTGTTGCTGCTCTTCGGGCTTGCCGGCACGATGGCAGCTTTCTTAACCGAGCACGGCCTTTGCTATCTGCTTACAGCCCTACTGTCTCTGAACACAGCCTTGACACTCTATCTTTCCGAAGAGGGGAGGGATTATGCGAGGGTCTTCTTCAGCCTGCCGGTGATAGCATCCATATTCGGTTTAGGTATTGCCAGGTTCTGGGCGGGGAAATTCCGATCCGCATTCTCATCCGCTAAGAACATTGGATAAGAGTCCTTTTCGGCTCACCTTGATTTACCATCAGATTGTTCATCGATGATGTATCGGGAAATAGGTGCTAGGGGCGAGGTTTGGAAAATCTCGCGAACAACACGCAGGACAATAGTATCCGCCCGTTGCTCGATGGCCCGCGGTTCTTCTCCTCTTTATGGCGGCACTTTCCAGCGGACATCCTATTTCTGTGAAGTCCAATGCTCGTTTCTATCTTCCCCCGCCAGACCTTCCAACGAAGCGCATGAAGCAAAAGCTATTCTTTTGCCGGTTCCGACTGTCCACCCCTTCTCCCTTTCAGATAGTTTGAGGTTAGATGCCAGACAAACCCCAGGCAAAGCAAGAATACAAGAATATCGTAGCAATTTACGGGAGCGTCATAACTACGACTCAGATATTTGGCATAAGAAGGAAAAAAGGCTATCAATTTCAGTCCGCTAAAGTCAATGAGCAGAAATGCCATTCCGAATAAGGCATAGACAATAAAGATTGGATTGGGGTATACTGCAATAGCCATGGATGGAATAGACAGATACTGGTTGGTAATAGCGGGAGAGAAGGTCACTAGAGCTATTATATA
>JBDKTY010000146.1:0-7021 GCA_039679945.1 Syntrophobacter sp.
TTATTATTAACGGCATCTATTAGCAGCACTGATATGCAGTGACAACAAAAATTGCCGCACCACCTCGGAGGGGTCAGCCATTGACAGCGGACATTCAGGTCGAGTCCCGCGTCCGCGCGCGAGACAAGAGCGGACACGGGGGGATATATCGGCTACATAACCGAGGGGTGAATCTTCCGCCTGCACGTGAGACAGAGGTTTTTGGTTATTGCTGATGCCGCATGGGAGATAAGGCGAATCTTGCGCCCGCGCGCGAGACAAAAGAGACTGTCCGCTGTCAATGGCTGACCCCTCCGAGGCGAATCTTGCGCCCGAGCGCGAGACAAAAGTGTCGCTCCGTACTGGCTTGACCGGGGAGTACCGCGAAAGTCGAGTTCTATTCCTGTTTTCTTCCAAAGTTCATCGCCGAACAGGGAAAATGCCGTTTCAACCGGGAACTGAGGACATAATATTCAATGACAATTCATCTTTTTTCCATTAAGTTTCTTATGTCCACCCAACCACAACTGAATGGCATAAGGAACGCAGTGCGTCTCAGCCGAGACCGTCGCGGCTTGTCTGTTCAAGAACTCTTCCCATCTTCCGGACTTTGAGAGACAAAGGTTGTGGGGCACGCGGCGGAGCGGCATTCCGGCCTCGGCGGTAATGCGGGACCCACTCACCCCTGGACTTCTTTGGGGAAAAGCCCATGGCACTTCGTATTTCAAGGCGTAACGCTAAAGGACTGCAGTCGGCTCACAGGGATTTTATCGTTCTCTGTGCATTCGCCATTCTTGTTCTGGCCCTTGCCGTCGGTTTTGACATCTTCGACCGATTTACCCACTGGTATGTGCAGCAGGAAGAGCCGTGGGAACTCGAAGAGATACTGGTTGTCATCTTCGTACTCTCGTTTGGCTTCGGGATTTTTTCATACCGCCGGTGGAAGGAACTTTCCCGCGAGGTGATCGAGCGCGAGAGGGTGGAAAGCGACCTGCGGGAAAAGAGCGAGTGGATCAGGGTCCTGATGGATACGCTGCCGAATCCTTTATTTTACAAAGATGCGAACGGCAGGTACGTGGGTTGCAACAAGGCATTCGAGGATTTTCTGGGAACGTCCCGCGCGGAGATCATAGGAAGGGATGTCTACGGACTGGACAGACATCATGAGTTTGCCGACAAGGTCAAGGCCAAGGATGAAGAACTCTTTCTAAACCCCGGGCTGCAGATCTATGAATGGGTAATCACGAACAGACATGGAGAGCCCAGGAATGTCCTTTTTCACAGGGCGACGCTTTCGGACCCCGAGGGAAGAGTGAGCGGGATTGTTGGCATCATTGTCGATATAACCGACCACAAGAGAGTGGAAAGCGCGTTGCGAGAGAGTGAGACCCGGTGGCAGTACGCGATTGAGGGCGCGGGCGATGGGCTGTGGGATTGGAACGTCCAGACGAACGAAGTCTTTTTCTCCAGGCACTGGAAGGAAATGCTCGGTTTCGAGGATCAGGAGATTGGCACCAGTCCTGATGAGTGGGACAAGCGAATTCATCCCGAGGACAAAGAGCGGGTATTTGCGGACCTTAACATGCATTTGAATGGTCATACCGCGACATTTGACAGCGAGCACCGTCTACTTTGCAAGGACGGAGCCTACAAGTGGATACTGGACAGAGGCAAAGTCATCAGCCGCTCGAAAGACGGCAAACCTGTCAGAATGATCGGCACTCATTCCGACATCGATCATCGGAAAAAAGTGCAGGCTGCTCTCGAGGAAAGCGAGAAGCGTCTGCGAAGAGCGGAGGAGGTGGCGCATTTCGGCAATTGGGAATACCACCTCGACAGCGGGCAGGTCAGGACATCCGATGGCGCCAGGCTCATCTACGGGCTTGATGGAAGCGAGGACCCGGCGGATGTATTTAAAATCCCGCTCCCGGAGTTTCGCGCCATGCTGGAGGATGCCCTCAGGGGGCTCGTTGCGGAAGGCAAGCCCTATAACGTGGAATTCAAGATTCGGCGGCCCACGGACGGCAAGATCGTCCACATACACTCCATGGCCGAGTATTCCGAAGAGAAGAGGATAGTGTTTGGAGTTATCCAGGACGTCACGGAATCCCGCGAGGCCAAGCTCGCGCTGGAGGATGAGTACCTCCGGAGGCGCATTCTTTTTGAGCAGTCGAGGGACGGGATAGTCGTGATTGACGACACCGGCGGGCTATTTGAAGCAAACGCGAAATACGCCGAGATGCTCGGGTATTCGATGGAAGAACTTCGCGACCTTTATGTATGGGATTGGGATGTCCGATGGTCCCGAGAAGAGTTGGAGAAGCGGATTCGCTCCATTGATGTTTCCGGCGCCTTCTTTGAGACACGTCACCGCAGGAAGGACGGAACGATCTACGATGTGGAAATCAGCGCGAACGCGGCGGTGTTCTCCGGGAGAAAGCTGGTGTTTTGTGTTTGCCGGGATATTTCGCAGCGGAAAGCCACCGAGAATGCACTCAGGGAAAGTGATGCCTTCATCAAAGTGATTATTGAAAATCTGCCGATAGGCCTGGCGGTGAACTTCGTTCAGCCGGCAAGAAAACTGGCCTATATGAACGACTATTTCCCCAGATACTACAGGACGACACGAGAAGCTCTCGCCGACCCGGACTGTTTCTGGGAGGTTGTTTACCAGGAACCGGAGTTCAGGGAGTCGCTGAAAAAAAGAGTAATGGATGACTGCGCCAGCGGTGACCCCGATCGCATGTTTTGGCCAAACATACCGATTAGCCGCGAGGGGGAGGAGACTTTTTACGTTTCCGCAAGGAACATATATATCCCGGACAGGCGGTTGATGCTCTCGATAGTATGGGACGTCACCGGGCAAGTGCGCGCGGATGAAGAGCGCAAGAGACTGGAGGAGCGCCTGCGGCGGGCGGAGAAGATGGAAGCCATGGGGACGATGGCGGGCGGCGTGGCCCACGATCTCAATAATGTATTGGGCATCATCGTGGGGTATTCCGAGATGCTCCTGTATGACCTGGATGAGTCGAGTCCGGAAAGCTCCCTGGCCCAGGAGATTCACAAGGGAGGGCAGAGGGCGGCCGCCATCGTTCAGGATCTCTTGACTCTGGCGAGAAGAGGGGTCCCCAGCACGAGGGTTATGAACCTGAATAAAGTGCTCATGGATTGTCAGAAGTCGCCGGAATTCAAGAAACTTTGCTCCTTCCATCCGAAGGTGCGGGTCAATACGGATTTTGAGCCGAATCTTCTCAACATTGGGGGGTCCTCCGTCCACCTTGAAAAGTCTTTTATGAACCTGGTCGCCAACGCCGCCGAGTCGATGGAATCGGGTGGGGTCATAACGGTAACGACCAGGAACCAGTACCTGGACAAACCCGTTGTGGGATACGATGAAGTGAAGGAGGGGGACTACGTTGTTCTTTCCATCTCGGATGAAGGGGAGGGGATAGCACCCGGTGATTTGGAACGTATCTTCGAGCCGTTCTACACCAGGAAGGTCATGGGGAGGAGCGGCACCGGCCTGGGATTGGCCGTGGTGTGGGGTACCGTGAAGGACCACAACGGGTATATCAACGTGGAGAGTGTTCCTGGAGAGGGAACCACGTTCACGCTCTTTTTCCCGGTGACAAGAGAAGAACAGACCCCGGAGCAGATTTCCATCTCGGTCTCCGAATACATGGGGAAAGGTGAAACAATCCTGGTTGTGGACGATATCCGGGAACAACGTGAGCGTGCGGCCGCCATGCTGAAGAAGATGAACTACAACGTCACCAGCTTCTCCAGTGGAGAAGAAGCCGTGGAGTACCTGAAACATCACGAGGTTGATCTGGTGGTGCTGGACATGATCATGGAACCGGGAATGGATGGGCTTAATACATACGCCGCGATGTCGGAAATCCATCCCGGCCAGAAAGCAATTATAGTCAGTGGATTCGCGGAGACGGACCGGGTTAGCAGTGCTCAGTCCCTGGGCGCCGGCGCCTACGTGAAGAAGCCCTATGTCCTTGAAAAACTTGCTCTGGCGGTCAGGCAGGAGCTTGATGGGGTACGAAGGGCACAACGGTAACCGGGAGTAGAACCTGGAAAGAAAACACAATCCTGGAGGAAACAATCGTGCCGAGAAAATCGATAGTTGTTTTTATCTTCATGCTTTTTGCCCTTATCTCCGTTGTACCTGTGGGGGCCGAAGACCAACTGGGGGTTGCGATATATCCCGGGGCATCCTTGGATGCGGCGACCACCAAATTCTTGGAAGAGAGCCTGAAGGTAAACGGCGTGGCATACCGCACCAATGATCCACTCGCCAAGGTCGCGGATTTCTACAAGAGTCAGAAAACCCTCGAGGTGATTGATATTCTGAAAGAAGGGGCGCTTTTCAAGAAGGACTCGGTCGATGTGACATTGCAGAGCCCCTGGATGGACATGAAGACTGGGAAAATGAACAATGACACTCTGATCTCCATAGTTGCAAACTAATAGCGGAAGCCGACAGAGGGGGATTCACCCGCCGCGCGGCGTGAGAACCGCTTCAGGCTCCGATGTATTGTTCTCAAAAAGCAGCTTTTCCCTCGGGGCGCCGAGGCGTTTGGAATGTCACTCTTTCCGCTGATTCCTCGAAGGCCCGAGAGGAATTATGGAATTGTAAATAACGAGAGTTCTTGGCGTGGTCCAGGCTCTCAGGAGATTTCAAGATGCCGAAAGAAGGGGTTCCCGCAAGGGCATCCATTTTTAAAAGCCACAGCTTTTATTTGAAAATTCTCTCCGTATTCCTGTGCCTGCTGATCCTGACGCTGGTGCCGGTCATTTACTATAATTACTGTGGCAACAAGCTCATCGTTCTGGAACTGAGCGACGATCTTACCGACCAGATAACCGATACAGTCGTCGAGAAGATGAATAATTACTTCGCGCCTGCCTCGGTGTTAGTCCGGATGAGTGCCGTTCTTGTCAAGGCGGGCGCCATTTCCTGCGATAACGATGAGCAGATAGAGATGTATACCCTTGGGCTGCTGGATTCCTACCCTCAAGTCGCGATGTTTTACCTGGGAGATGAGCAAGGAAAGCACATTCGGGCCGGGAGACTCGAAAATGGAATCGTGGAAAGCAGGCTCGTCAGGCCTGATGCATCGCCTCCCACGGACAAGTCCATATGTCGGGGCCCTAATTTCGAGGAAATAATAACCGATGTATCGACCATAATCGATTATGATCCCCGTGTCCGGCCCTGGTACATTGGCGCGAAGGAAACCCGGGGGAATTATTGGACCGATCTCTATATATCCTTCAGGAATAAGAAGCCCGCAATCACATCCTCCTACCCCGTGATCGACAATGAAGGGAATTTCCTGGGGGCATGGGGCGTGGATATCGAATTGAACCAGATATGCGATTTCCTGAAGAGCATAGAGATCGGAAAAACCGGCATCACTTTTATTCTCAACGCAAAGAACGAGGTGGTGGCCTTCCCGGACCAGTCCAAAATTGTCAAGGACGAGAATGGCAGCCTGCGTCCGGTCAGGGTTGACGAGTTGGGAGTCTCTTATATCGACGCGGCGATGCAAAAACACCTCGAGACCGGGAACAACCTGCTTATAGTCAAGAGTGAAGGTGAGACCTATTTTGCTTCTTTCTCCGAATTTCCCGATTCTTTCCCCGTCCGCTGGAAGATAGTGACTATTTTCCCGGCGGATGATTTTATCGGCAACGCCAAGGAGATAGTAAAAAAATCCGTCCTTATCTGTTCGTTTATATTATTGTTTTCAATCATACTGGTCATATTGGTTTCCAGGAGTGTTACGCATCCGATAAGAATGCTTGCCGAAGAGACAAAGAGGATAAAGAACTTCGAGCTTGATGATAAACTGGAGCTTGTTTCATATATAAAAGAAATACAAATGATGAGGGATTCCATTTCGGCAATGAAGATGGGGCTTCAGGCGTTCGGGAAATATGTTCCCGCGCAACTCGTGCGCCGGCTCATCGAGACGGGTGAAGAGGTCCGGCTCGGCGGCAGCAAGAGAGAACTGACCGTATTCTTTTCCGACATAGTCGGGTTCACATCCATCGCCGAGCGCACAACACCCGAAGATCTCATGATTCATTTATCTGAATACTTTGATGAACTCAGCAGAATTATGAGTGACCAGAAAGGCACGGTTGATAAATATATCGGCGACGGCATCATGGCTTTCTGGGGGGCGCCTCTTCATGATGAAAACCATGCTTACAATGCCTGCAACGCCAGTCTGCTTTGCCAGCGAAAGCTCGCGGAACTCAATAAAAAATGGCGGCAGGAAGGCAAGAGCCTATTCGTAACCAGGATCGGCATCAGCACTGGTGAAACGGTTTTCGGCAATGTGGGATCGAGCGAGCGGATAAATTACACGGTCATGGGTGATAATGTAAATCTTGCCAGCCGCTTGGAAGGAGTAAACAAACTATTTAGAACGAAGATAATCGTCAGCTCGAAAACCTATGAACAAACATCCGGTTCTTTTTGGTTCAGGCCGCTGGGGATCTTTGCGGTCAAAGGAAAGAGCGAGAAATCGGAGATTTACGAGTTGCTGGGGAGAAAGGATGGGGAGGAAAGCAAGGCTGTCGCTGAACTATGCCGGGAGTTCACGGAAGGGATCGAAGCCTATTTTGCCCATGACTGGAACGTCGCCTTCAAGGTTTTCAGCATGCTGGCTGCTAAATACCCTCTCGATGGCCCGACTCACTTCTATCTATCCCGTTGCATGCAATATTGCGATACACCACCCGCGGCGGACTGGGACGGTATAGAATACCTGGAATCCAAATAAGCCCCCGGCCAAGGTGCTACGACCTGATTTATGCCAATTCGGACTCATACTGATTTGCGTTCAAGAGGATATACCCCCGTTCGCCCTGAGGTATCGAAGGGTAGAACGGGTCAATTCTGAACGGCATCTTCAATTTAGGGATAGACTCATCTTGAACGCAACTCCATATCAAGATGGGACATTCCCTCCCGTTCGTGCCGAGCGGGAGTAAACCCCGCATTCGCATGGCAAGGCAT
>JBDKTY010000147.1:0-35009 GCA_039679945.1 Syntrophobacter sp.
CCCCGCCGCGCCATGGGGAAGCGTGGTCCGAAATTCCGTGGAACTCTACCGGCGGGGAGACCTCTTTCAGGCTTTTGCCGCCTTGAAAGACTCCAACGGAGATCGCAAGGCTCCAGCGTTTCATGCGTACAGGGCGCTTCTCTATCTCACCTCGGGCAGGGCCGCCGAGGCGGAATCCGATCTCGAAATCGCCATTTCTCTTGATCCCGGGTACAGTTATGCGTTCGCCCTGAAGTCCATCCTCGCACTCGTCCAGAACAGAAAAGATCTTGCCCTGGACCTGGCGGACAAAGCCGTGTCGCTTAATAGCACATCGCCGGCGGCTCTGATCGCTCTATCCTATGTTCAGCAGGCCCGTTTTGATCTTGATGGCGCATTGGCAAACATCAGGAAGGCTGCCGATTCGGAACCGCGGGATGGACTGGTTTGGGCAAGACTCTCCGAACTCCAACTCTCAAAGGGTGAACTCAGTACCGCACTGGAAACAGCCCGCGAGGCGGTTCTTCGCAATCCCGGGCTTGCACGCACCCAGACAGTGCTCGGATTCGCGTACTTGGCCCAGATCAGGATAGAGGAATCCAAGAAAGCGTTCTCGAAGGCCATCAGGTTCGATCAAACCGACCCCCTTCCCCGGCTGGGACTCGGACTTGCTTTGATCCGCGATGGGGATTTGAAAGAGGGACGGACCGAAATCGAGATAGCCGCGATGCTCGACCCCAACAATTCGTTGATCCGCAGCTACCTGGGCAAAGCATACTTCGAGGAGAAACAGGACGAAAAGGCTGCCAAGGAACTGGCACTGGCAAAGGAACTGGATCCCCGCGATCCCACCCCGTGGTTCTATGATGCCATAAGAAAAGACACAATCAATCGTCCCGTGGAGGCGCTTAAAGACCTTCAGAAGTCAATGCAGCTCAATGACAACCGGGCAGTCTACAGGTCGCGCCTTCTGCTGGACCAGGATCTTGCGGCGCGAAGCGCAAGCATGGGGCGGATCTACAATGATCTCGGGTTCCAGCAAAGAGCGCTCGTGGAAGGCACCAAATCGCTCGATGCGGACCCGTCCAGCTTTTCAACTCACAGGCTCCTTGCGGACAGCTATGCATCACTCCCCAGGCACGAAATAGCACGGGTGAGCGAACTTCTTCAGTCACAGCTTCTTCAACCCGTAAACATCAATCCGATTCAGCCCCAACTCGCGGAGGCCAAGCTGTATTTTCTGCAAAATACCGGCCCCATGGCCCCTTCCGTCAACGAGTACAACACCCTGTTCAACCGTAACCGCCTTGCATTTCTAGGCAGTACGATACTGGGGGAACGGGACAACATCGGTGAGGAAGTTGTACACTCGGCCGTTCTGGGAAGGGTATCCTACAGCGTGGGACAGTTTCACTACCAGGACAGCGGTTTCAGGGATAACAATGACCTGAGCAGGGATATCTTCAACACTTTCATCCAGGCCAGCCCTGATCCAAGAACCAGTGTCCAGGCGGAGTACCGCAATACTTTCTCCGAAAGAGGCGATCGAGACGTCCGGTTCGATCTTAAGAACTTCAACAGCTCAACCCGAACCGATAATGAACTCCAATCCATCCGCTTTGGACTGCATCACATTTTTTCTTCGAATTCCGAGGTAATCGGCTCATTCATTCATGCCGACGGCGACGTAACCAACAAAACCGATGTTCCAACATCCATGCCGGGCTTCACCCTCAATAGCCAGGCCTCGGCGGATACAGCCGGGAACATGGGTGAAATCCAGCATATCTTCCGGTCCCGGCGGTTCCGGCTCATATCCGGAGCCGGCTACCTCGATCAGGATATCGAGTCCAAAAGACTATTTACCCTCTCCCCTTCATTCTTTACCATCCCTGCAACCACAAGCGAACGTCAAGTGACGCATGGCAATTTCTATGCATATTCCCAGGTCGATTTGCCCGCGAACTTTACATGGACTTTAGGATTGGCAGGCGATTTTCTAGACCTCGGCTCCGAAAACTATGACCAGATCAGCCCGAAGTTTGGAGTGACATGGACTCCAGTTCCCTCAACCACCTTTCGCGGGGCGATATTCAGGAGCTTTCAGCGGCCGCTTTTAACGCAGCAGACTATAGAGCCCACGCAGGTTGCGGGATTTAACCAGTTATTCGACGATCAACAGGCCGCCGGGACCGATACATGGCGCCAGGGCGTCGGAGTCGATCATAAGTTCTCGGATACTCTCTTCGGAGGCCTGGAGTTTTCGAGGCGAGACATAGATGTGCTCATAAATGCAACTGTCATTTCCGTTGGCAGTTCCACGCCGTCATCTTCCTACTGCATTGCCGCATGGGAAGAGAACCTGATGCGCGCATACCTGTATTGGGCATTTCACCCGAGGCTGTCAGCGACAATAGAATTCCAATACGAAGAATTAAAAAGGGACCAGAATCCCGACTATTACGACCTCATAACCACCTATCGTCTTCCGTTTGGAGTCAATTATTTCCACCCGAATGGCTTTTTTGTCAAGCTAAAACCGACCGTTGTCTTCCAGAAAGGAAGATTTCTCGGTGTGAACAGCGATACCTATCTGCCGGGCGAAGATACTTTCGTAACACTGGATGCATCGCTGGGCGTGCTGCTGCCAGGAAGGTGGGGCGTCATTTCCCTGGAAGCCAGAAATCTCTTCGACCAATCTTACAACTTCCAGGACACTGACCCGGCAAATCCTACAATTTCGCCGCGACGCCTTATTTTTCTAAGGTACACCATATCGTTCTGAGCGTTATCCGGCCTCTTGGATTATTCCAATGCCCGCAATCGATATTGGGTAGCAACCGAAATATGAAAGGCCACCTCTATTTTTTCGGTATGCTGTTGCAGGCAGTTCTCAAATGTGAGCTGAATACCCCCAATGGACAGTGCCACATAGCTCGTGTACTCAGCTCATTTTCACTGCACCACTTTTCAAATTATCTCCAGGAACACATTACAAAGGAGGGAAAATGGAATCCGCACAAGGCAAGCAAGTGACCATCACCGTGGATGTAGCGACCGGCAAGGTTACAAGTGTCAAAGCTGATGGCACGGAAGTCCCGGGACAGGGGAACCCGTTCCCCGTGGATGGTGTCAATCTCAAGAATGTAGGATCATTTACTTTCTTACATTCGAATCCATGCTTTTGGTTCTTTGATGGGATTAGCTGGTATAAGATTTGTTCCTAAAGCTTTATTCGAGTTACGATGAGCGCTCAAGGCAGCATAAATGAGTGATAAAGGTGAGGGCGGCTTGCTCTTGCCTTTATCGCTCGTGTCTGTCTGATTCCGACGAGCTATAATGGCAAGTCCCGGATTCGAGAGGGGCTTCGCTCCGAGGCGGGAAGGGCTGAAAGCGTCGCGTCTCGGGCACAATCTCCCCAATGGCCGCGATCATGGCATGTAAGACTTCTTATTTACTATCTATGATCTTTTTGTAAATCGATACTGTCGTTGAACCCGGGGCGACTCCCAGTTCATTTTCGAGCACTCTTTTGCATTCTTCGTATAGCCTCAGCGATTCGGAACGCATTCCGCGGTTCGAGTAGATCAGCATGGATTTCTGGTAAGCCTCCTCGCAGGCCGGGTCAGCCTTTATGATGGAGTTGTAGCATTCAATCGCCTTTTTGGAACTGCCCTGCTGTTGATATAAATCACCCATCCTGAATAACAGCTCGACATACATGGCGCGAAGTTCGGTTCTTCTCAAATCGGCCCAGGGAGCATAAAGGTCCTCGGAGAGAAAGTCACCGAGGTAGAGCCCAACCGCCACCCTGTAGAACTGAACAGCCCGTTTGCAATCTCCCGCGGACTCCGCCTTCCTTCCCTTTTGGCGTTGGACCAGGAATTCGTTGAGGTCTGTCTGGCAAAGCCCTTTCTTGAGCGAAAGCAGGTTCTCCTTGAGGGACAGGTAGGATGAACCCGCCGCTTTGGTCATGGAAGGTTCCAATGCCTTACGCAATCGGTGCAGTACGACCTTGAAATTGGATTCCCCCGAGGCGGCGGATGCTTCGGGCCAGAGGTCCTCGATCAGGACATCCTTGGGCACGCTCACCGAACCACGGGCTATGAGCGCCTTCAGCAGCAATTTGGGTTGTTTGGCCTTCCATTCATTTTCGCCAATCAGCGTTTCTCCCCTCAAAACCTGGAAATTCCCGAAGGTCTTGATTTGCAGTCGGGGAACGCCGGTGCCTTTCAGCCCATTATAGCTGTTTTGCTTTTCCCCCAGAACCGGGACACCGGAGAGGGCATCCTCTCCACCCTGGTCTCTGGCCTGCGCTAGTTGACGGTCCTTTTCGGCAATAACCCGAATCAGGTTGTTCTCTGAATCCAGCATCCGTTGGGTGATTCCCTGGGCAATCGCGAATGCAACCGTGGGACTTCGTGACAGGAGAGCTTCGAAATCATCCTTGATGATTTCCAGCACACGCACCGTAGTTCGGGTTCTTACGGTCGCGGACCGCGACCCCTTGGGATTCAGGAAGCACATTTCCCCCACGTGTTCTCCGGGACCGCAGACCCTCAGGAGACGCTCCTCCGGTTTGCCAAAATCCTTAACAATATCAAGCTGTCCATCAACTATGATGTATAATCTGTCTCCAATTTCGCCCTCCCGGAAAAGAACCATGTCCCCGGGGTACTCCACATTCCGGGCGATCTCGGCCAGGAAATTAATCTCTTTTCTGCCGAGTGAAGCAAACAGAGGTACTTTTGCAATCAACTCAATCATATCAGGCACCAGACGCCGGTGACTCTTCCGGGAAATCCGTCAGTGGCCTCCATCAGAGGCCCTTTAGCAGACAGGCGCATAATTCCCCCAATAATTTCAATAGAGAAGAGCGATAGTATGGATTGGATGACTCGCATTCGTCACATAGTCAGTTCTGACTATGTGATCCCACAAAGAATGTATAAAAGAAATTGGAAATGTACAACAGCATTGATGGGAGGAAAGTGAGAAGATTGCATTATATCGGGAAAGAAGAAAGGGAATCGGTCATATCATGGACTCGCTCATGCAAGATGGACCACCCTCCATACTCCCGAAACCGACTCATGATAAGAACCGAATGACGGCCAATCGAGGCGACTCGATGAACATGGATATCCCCGGGCATATCCAAAAACAGCTAATCCAAATTCCCACGAAGACAAGCTGTTTTATACGATACTGCGTCCAAGATATTGCTTATCGAGCCCAAAAGAGCGGGGAAATGATTCCGCCGCATATCGCGAGGCTCGGCCAGGCGCGCACGCGCAGGCCATGAGGTCGAGTGCTCGGCATACGCGCCAGCCCATAACGAGTTGCGAAGCGGCGAAGAGGATGCGGGAGGACATAGCTCCCCGCGCTCTTGGAACGCATCCTTCGATACCATCTTGAGCGCGGCCGGCATTACTCTTTGTCCGGGTGGGAAGTGAAAGCGCCCACGGGATGCATCGATATTCCCGTGGGCGCTTCCGATCTGACAGGCCTGGATTCGTCTCGTCCGAACCCCGCTTCCGGGTTCGAACGGATCATTATATCGCCGTCCCTACGCGACAACTTTGGGAGCAAGCGCGGGGTCAGCCACCGCTTGCTCGGCGGCGTATCTTTCTTTCACCTTCAGCAGGAACAGGACCACCGGACGGTACGCCAGATGGGCCCATTTCGCGAACGGCACTTCGAGCACCAGCATCGGAATCGCCACCATCATGTGTATCACGTAGATCACATAGGTGGGCATGGGCCAGTCGAGGATGCGGGTAAAGTTGATGAATATGCCGGTAAGCGTGGTCAACTGCAGCAGAATAAGGAACATCCAGTCGGTGCCGTGAGAGTTCTTGTAGGGAGGCTTGCTCTTGGTGAGCCGCCCGATCAGGGCATAAGTTGTCCCATACATGATGGCGAAAGTCGCATAGTAGCCGATCAACCTGATAGGATGGAAGATGGAGTACTCCGGCCAATCGCGCTGAAACTTGAGGCTCTCGAACCCCAGCCCGTTAATGAGAACGACAACCATCAGGAACACCGAGGCGTATCCGGTCATAATCGCCAGGTGAACGATCCATTGCTGCCTGTCGCTGCATTTGCCGAACTGCTTCTGGGTGGCGACGTGTGTAAGAAGGAACTTCAGTTCATTTACATAGGTTTTGAGGGGTATCTTTCCGAGGTAGTCTCCCATCACCATCCTGATGCACCGATAAACGTTACTCAGCAGGAAAAACGAGAGTATCGCGGCCATGACGAGGTCGGCCTTCTCGATGGAGTGCGAGGGCCATACGGAGTTGAGGGCGGCGTGCTCCATGTTTGCGGGACCGCTTCGGAAGATGATCATTCCGAGCCCCACCAGGAGACCCACTATGGTGACAGCCATGATCTCGAATTTTTCGGAAGTGTAGAATTTCCGCGCAAAACCGGTCCAGTCATAGAGCGAGGTGAGGTAACGGCGAAGAACCATCATGGTCTCGCCCGGCTCTGCCCCCCGGGGGCACCTGACCGAGCAGTCTCCGCAATAGTAGCAGAGCCATGGCTCCGGTGACTGCATTATCTTTTCTCTCTGTCCCAGTTGTATATAGCGTACCATTTTCCTGGGAAAGGGATTCTCGGGCGTGGCCAGATCACAGATCGCCGTGCAGGTGCCGCAGTTGTAGCACTTGCCGGCGTCCTTCAACCCGAAGTGTTCCAGTTCTCTGATTAAATTAGGATCAACTTTATTGCTCATCCTATTACCTCCTAGCCTGCTAATCCGGCCTTGCTCCCTTTGGGGGAAGGGAAATATGAGCCGGGAAACCGCCGGGGTCGCCGGCCGGTCTCCCGGGATCGTTAGGTTTTAGTAGCCCTTATAGGGGTTGGGCCCTATTTCCACCAGCTTCTCCGCAAATTCATCGAGCATGGCGGGAAGCTTGTCGTAGTCGGTGATAGAGACCGTCTCGAACCGCACCCGATCGGACTCGAGCACCAGTCTGTCCAGGGTCTCCTTGACCTTGCTCAGACGAATGCTTGCCAGTTCACTTCCCTTGACGAAGTGGCACTGGTAATTGTCACCATGGCGGCAGCCGAGCAGGAATATGCCGTCAATACCCTTGGAGAGGGAGTCGGCGATCCACACCAGGTTCAGTGAGCCGAGGCAGCGAACGGGGATCATGCGCATCCACGCATTGAAGGTCATCCTGCGCAGCCCGATCATGTCCAGCGCGGGATAAGCATCGTTCTCGCAGCACAGAACCAGGATACGCGGTTTTTCTTCATATTCGTCGGGGACATTGATCGATTTGATAATGTCGCCGATCATTCCAACGGAGTAGTTCTTAAAGGAAATTATGCGCTCGGGACATGCACCCATGCACACGCTGCAGCGGCGGCAACGGGTAGGCTGGGGAAGAGGATTCCCCTTCTCATCCTCGTTGATTGCGCCGAACGGACATTCCTCCGTGCAGCGCTTGCACTGCGTACAGCGCTGCATGAAGAATTCGGGATAGCTCATGTCGCCGGCCCTCGGGTGAACAGCCATGCCTTTGCTGGTGAGTTCGATGCACTGGATTGCCTTCATAACCGCACCGGTTGCATCTTCGGCCGCATTTGCGATACCCATCGGACGGCGTACCGGACCCGCCGCGTAGATGCCCGTTCGGCGGCTTTCATACGGAAAGCAGATGAAGTGCGAATCGGGGAACCCATACTGAAGCCCCGGCAACTCGGGCCCCTGGCGAAACTCCAGGTTGAGTACATCGGAAACCAGGATGGCGTCGGCGGGCACCTCAACCTTATCCTTTTCTTCCTTTTCCTCCTCTTCGGCCTTTTTCGCCTTGAAGTCCTCGCCGAAAGCAGTCACCGGCACCATACCGGTCGCCAGCACAACCATATCGACGTCGTCGAGGAGGATCTTGTCCCCGAGAAGCTCATCAAAGGCTTCAACGGCCAGTTTACCGTTGCTCGTGATGACTTCGGGGGTCTGGGCTCGCACGAAAATGACGCCTTCCTGCTGGGCTTTTCTGAAGAAGTCCTCGCCCTGACCGGGTGTGCGCATTTCCTTGTAAAAAACGAACACATTCGACTTCGGGTCCTGCTGCTTGACCTGGATGGCCTGTTTGAGCGCGGTGAAACAGCAAACCGAGGAACAGTAAGGAAGGTGTTCCGGGTCACGCGATCCGGCGCACTGGAGAAACGCGGCCGTCTTTACGGCCTGCCCGTCGCTGGGCCTGCTGATCTTCCCCGCCTTGGCGCGTTCTTCAAACTGGACATTGGTAATGACGTTCGGAGATGCGCCATATCCGAGTTTTGCGTCCAGTTTTTCGGGATCATAGGGTTTCCAGCCCGCCGCCAGAACGACCGCGCCGACCCGCTGGTCATTGGTCGACCCATTCTGCTTGATGGTGGCATTAAATACGCACGGGCCGCCCTGGATCTTTTCAATTTTGCCGCCGGTCACGACCTTGATCTTGTCGTTACCCTTCACCGCGGAGATCAGAGTGTCGATATCGTTTTTCGTTACTTCCTTGTACGGGAAGGTGACAGTACTGGTAACGCCTTTCTGGAACCCGCCCAGCTCATTTTCCTTTTCGACAAGGACAACCTGATAGCCGGCCTTGGCCGCTTCCAGTGATGCCGTCATTCCCGTCACGCCACCGCCGACCACCAGGATGTCTTTTGACATTTCCTGGTCGGGCTTATAGGGCTCGGGAAGCTCGGTCTGCTTCATCCTGCCCGCGCTCATCCGAAGGTAGTCCTCGGCCATCATCTGGGTGTCTTCATCGTTGGCGGGATGGCTCCATACAACCTGCTCGCGCAGGTTCACGCGATCGACGATCGTGCCTTCAAAGCTGAAGACATCA
Organism: Syntrophobacter sp.; assembly: GCA_039679945.1. Taxonomy (GTDB): domain Bacteria; phylum Desulfobacterota; class Syntrophobacteria; order Syntrophobacterales; family Syntrophobacteraceae; genus SbD1. The sequence continues at coordinate 8,829 of JBDKTY010000147.1, forward strand.
TACATCACCCGCTGTGAGCAGGCGGCAATGAGAACCGTATTCACCCCGTCATTGGCGATATCGTCCTTGATAACCTGTACGCCCTCGGCGCCGCACAGGTTCGGGTGAGTCTTGACTACCGGCACTTTACAATCGGATGTGGCAACACCGCTGAGCTGTTCGATGTCGAGGGCATCCCCAATGCCGCATCCCGTACAGATATAAACTGCGATCTTCTTGTCCATTGAGTTTACCTCCTAACCACGGATTGGATGGCTTTGAGTGCTGCTGCCGTGCCGTCCTGCACTGATTCGGACACACCCGCGGGAGTCCTCGTACAGCCGGCGGCAAATAAGCCCGGTTTTGCCTCTATCGAGGCAATAAATCCGTAGTCATCATACGGAACGGGGGTGGGTACGGGCGAAATGGAAGTGTTCGGCTGCATGCCGGTCGCAAGAACAGCAAGGTCCACCTTGATCTGGTTCAGACTGCCGGAGATGGTATCCTCGACCCTGAGCACCAGTTTGCCTGTTCCGGCTTCTTCCTCGATCTTGGCCACTTTGCCCTTGAAGAATTCGACATTCGCATCTTCCTTCAGTTTCACATAAAAGCTTTCAAGCCTGTCGATGGCACGAATGTCGATATAGAAGATGTATATCTTGGCATCCGGGTACTGCTCGCGCACGTACGTGGCCTGCTTCATGGAAGCCATGCAGCAGATCGAGGAACAGAAACCCATGTGGTTCTCGTCGCGCGATCCGGCGCACTGAACGAATCCCACTGTCTGGGGTTCCTTTCCATCGGAGGGCCGAACGATCTTGCCCTGAGTCGGACCGCCAAAAGAAGCAAGACGCTCCATCATCACATTGGTTATGACATTGGGGCATTTTCCAAAACCGAGCGTGTCCAGCTTCCTGGCATCATAGGGGGTCCACCCCGTCGCCCAGACAACCGAGGCAACCTTCAGATCGAATGTCTTCGGTTGCATATCCAGCTCGATCGCATCGTAGGGACAAGCATCCTTCACCTTCAGACCCTCGGGACTCTTGGCCAGGGCGGGATCGACCACATAGCGCTGGGGGAATGCCATGTCGTGGGGAAGATAGGCGGCCTTAATCTTATCCATGTTGTAGTTGAAGGGATTGTCGATTTCCATTGTGCACGCTTCGGCACACTTCCCGCAACCCGTGCACTTTTCATTGACATACCGGGGGCTCATTTTGATTTTTACATCAAAATCGCCTTCCTTACCGCTAATCGACTCCACTTCCGCCATCGTGAAGAAGCGGACTTTCGAATTGTTCTTTATCCGACGGAAGTTGATCTCCAGGCCGCAATAGGGGGGACACAGCTTCGGGAAATACTGATGAAGCTGGGCGACTCGGCCTCCCAGATAAGAATTTTTCTCCACGAGATAGACCTCGTGGCCCGCTTCTGCTGCTTCGATGGCGGCACTGAGTCCGCTCATGCCGCCTCCGACCACCAGAATACTCTGCGTTACCGTGTTAACCATGCTTATCCTCCTAAGCTGATTGAAAACAAATATCGAGAACCCCACCTGGCAACCTGGGCGCAATCTCCACGATATGACGGGTTTCTCGGGCAGAATTGCAGACCGGAGAGACGTTCTCGAAGCGCCTGTGTAACGGAAAAGATTAACGCATTCAACGACAAGCCCGGAATCGGAGAAATTCTCTTTGACGGTAGGTTTTAATTGATTTCCTGGGGGACCGTCAACTCTTTCGGACCGATTCCATCAATAAAATCAATAAATAGTGCCTGATTCTCCAAAATTTCACAAACCCGCCCGCACACACCCGTAGTTCCAACATAAAGTCTACTTGTTTGGAGATATTCCCTGTGCCAGAGTTTCATCGTGAACTGTGAGAGAATTGCGGATGAGGCGCGATCCAGGGAGCTTTCCGGTGTTGCGCTGGCGTTAAAGCGAGGAATCTTCTAAGTCATTTTTTATCCAACGGTTAGCCGACGCTGCAGTTGTTAGTACATTCCGCCACAATAAGCGGAAATAATCCGGCCAGGCACTTTCCGGGACAAAGGCTGGGCCATGGCAAATCCCATCCCAAATGCGGCGAAACTGGATTTCCAACTGGAGAATAATGATTCCCAGCGCGTACTTGCTAGCGCGGAGTCTGGCACATCCAGATGTGGTCGGGCGACCCGCCAACCCCGTATCGCGCAGGGGCAGGCGCCGGTGGGTCCGAGCAACTTGAGGACCGAATCCGGTTTCAGCCGGAATGACCACAGGGGCACTGCAATCGGGTGTTATAAATGCAACTGGCCACAAGCTTGCTAACGGCGGCACTACCGAGGTTTTCGAAACGATTTCGAGGAAACACCTCTGGCATACCAAGCGCGGAGTATGCTTCCAAACGCCACCTATGTCAATATTTTCGTCTAATATTTTAACACATTTCAGAAAAAATCAGCACATAATGCATATTTTGAAGATGCACATTGCGGAATCGGGGAAAGGGTGAAAATCAACCGGTCTTTTCCGAAAGCGCCGGTGCATCATTCATCTCCTCCGCGCGCAGTTGGCGGCATACTCTTTCCACCTGCTCCAGAGGCTCTATCTCGGCGCCTCCCGATATTCCGAGATCCTTGAACTTTCGAGCAGTAACCAGCACCCGGGCTTCAATCGTACCAGCGGCTTTATTGTAGGATTCAATGGCTCGATTGAGCCCTTTGCCCAAGTCGGCAAAGTGAGTCGCCAAACCCCTGACCCTCTCGTAGAGCATCTTGCCCAGATCGCTTATGGCTATCGCATTCTCCGCGATCCGCTCCTGCCTCCAGCCGTAGGCAACGGCGCGCAGCAGGGCAATGAGCGTAGTCGGCGTTGCGAGGATCACGTTCCTCTCAACCCCGAACTCAATGAGCGATGGGTCCTGTTCGAGAGCGGCACTGAAGAAAGTCTCACCCGGCAGAAACAGGACGGCGAATTCGGGCGCCGGCCGGAACTGGTCCCAATAAGATTTTGAGCTGAGCTGAGACAGATGGACCCGGATATGGCGGGCATGCTCCCGCAGCTTCTGAATGCGCAGTTCTTCACTTTTTGCCTCAAGCGCTTCAAGGTAAGCCTGCAGGGGGGCTTTGGAATCGACAACCACATTCTTATGATTCGGCAACCTCACGACCATATCGGGACGCAGGCGTCCGTACTCGCCGGAGGCGCTCTCCTGTAGCATGAAATCGCAGTACTCCACCATTCCCGCAATTTCCACCACGCGCTTGAGCTGGATCTCGCCCCACCGTCCGCGCACTGTCGGCGTCCGCAACGCCTGGACCAGGGAGGTCGTCTCCCGGTTGAGCAGGTCCTGTGTTTGCGCCAGGGTCTTTATCTGTTCAGTGAGGCTCACGTATGCGGTTGTACGAGCCTTTTCGATAAGGCCGATCTTTTCATCGACCTTATCGAGGGAGGCCCTGAGAGGAGTCAGCAACTCGCCGATCGCCTGCTGCCTGGTTTCGAGATCCGTCCGGGCTCCTTCCTGAAACCGTTCCAACGTGACCCCGGCAAGTTCCAGAAAAGACTGGCTGTTGGTTCTGAGCGCCTCGGCGGAAAGGGCTTTAAAGGCATCCGAGAGCCGCAGTTGTGCCTCATTGAGCAGCGAGAGCTTTTCATCGGCCAGCTTTCGCTCCTCCACGAGCCGGGTCTCGGATTCCGAGAGCCTGGTTTGCAAAGTGGAGTTGAAGTCGCGCAGCCCGCTCAGTTCCTCTTCGCGCAGCATCAGAAGAGAGTCCAGTTCCGGTATCCTGGAGTTTTTCTCCTCCGCGACCGCCCTTCTTTCCGATTCCGCCCGCAGTGATTTGCTGTACAGGGCAATTTCGGCCAACGCGCGTTCGTGGGAGGCATTAAGATCCGCGATCCTCTCCTCCCGGGCGGCAAGACGCTCCAGGAGCACCGAATGCTCACGCTCGAGTTCCACCTTCTCCTGCTCACACGTCTGCCTGAGCCTCGGCAGGACCAGTACGACCGCGAGGCCCGCCCCGATGAGCAAGGCAGCCAGAGTAACTCCGGCCAAAAAGATCGATGATATCTCAGTCAATATATGCTCCATGTGCGGGGTTATAGCTGTTGAGTAGTATCCTCCGGCGTTCGTGAGTGTCAAATGATTTGAATCCTCTCGCGCTTCAAAATGGCATTATGAAACGGAGTTCCCCGCCAGGCTCAGGCCACGGTCTTCCTTGACACTCGGGGCTATTTGGCTATCTTCTGTCTGCTGCCTTGAAAATGGTATGGAAACACAAAGCGTGATGTACGCTTCAGGGCTGATAAAACTATCGAACCCGTATGCGCCAATTGCCATTGGCGACGGCGCAAATCAGGCGCATGCCGCGAAAAAGGTTCGATATTACTTATCCACTGCCTGCAACACAGGAGCAAAGGAGCCTGACATGGCTGAGAGCGTTATTACGGGCTCGGCATCAACAGATGAGGACATCCGGGCCATTCTCGACAAGTCGAAGACAATTGCCGTTGTTGGCATCTCCCACAAGGAGGAGAGGGCCAGCAACCGCGTTGCCCGGTATATAAAGGAAAATGGGTATAAAATGATTCCGGTCAATCCGAAGTATAAAGAGGTGCTCGGAGAGAAGTGCTATCCCGATCTGGCCTCTGTTCCCGAGCACGTGGACCTGGTCGATATCTTCAGGGGTATCGAGGCCATTCCGGCCATCGTGGACGAAGCCATTGCCGTTAAGGCCGGAGCGGTCTGGATGCAGTTGGAACTGGTTCATGAGGAATCAGCCGCCAAGGCAAGGAGCGCCGGACTGCGCGTGGTTATGGACAAGTGCGTGAAGATCGAGCATTCCCGCCTCCATAAGGAAGAACAGGGGCACGATTGACAGCTTACTCCCGGAGGAATGCATAATGATTGAGAAAATCAGGTTTGGGGAAACAGATCTCGATGTTTCCCCTCTCGTACTCGGCACATGGGTCACGGGGGGCTGGGCCTGGGGTGGATCAGACGAGAAGCAGAGTCTGGATGCCATCATTCGGGCGCTTGAACTCGGGGTGAATTTTATAGATACCGCTCCCGTATATGGCTTTGGAAAGTCGGAGGAAATAGTCGGACGCGCGCTCCGCCAGTGGGGTCGCGATGGCGTGGTGATTGCCACCAAGTGCGGTCTGGAATGGGATGAAAAGGAACGGATCAGGCGAAACGCAAGCCCCGAGCGGATAGCCCGTGAGGTGGATGACAGCCTCGGGCGCCTCGGCGTTGACCGCATCGACCTCTACCAGGTCCACTGGCCCGACCCGAATACCCCTTATGAGAAGTCGATAGAGGCATTGCTCAAAGCCCGTGATCAGGGCAAAATCCGCTATATCGGAGTGAGCAATTTCAGCCGCGACCAACTCGGGGATATCTCCCGGGCGGGACCGGTCCTCAGCCTCCAGCCTCCCTTCAATATGTTCGAAAGGGAAGCGGAGAAGGAAATCCTCCCCTTTTGCAGGGACAACCGGGTGGCAACCCTCGCGTACGGCGGCCTGTGCAGGGGACTGCTCACGGGCAAATTCACCGGCGCGGAGCAGTTTCCCAGAGGCGATCTGCGCCGGGGCGACCCGAAGTTCAAGCCGGACCGGTTCAAAAAGTATGTGAAGGCCGCCGCCGACATAAAGAAGCTTGCGGCAACATACGGCAAGACGTGCGCGCAGTTTGCCCTGAAATGGGCTCTGCAGCAACCGGGCATCACCTGCGTGATCGCGGGCGCGCGTACCGCGCAACAGGCTGAGGACAACGCGGGGGCCACCGGCTGGACAATAGAACCGGAACATCTCGAAAAGGTGGAAAAGATTCTGGCGCGCCACATTCAAGAACCGATCGGCCCAGGCTTCATGGCGCCGGGGAAGTAGCTGGATGCTGTTCGCGTGAGGGTTGGACACCCGGAGTGATCGGATTGGGCTTCATCGAGATCGGGTGAAAAGTCGTTAACCGCGGACTGCGGAACCTGCATGGCTGTGGGAAATGTTGGGGTTTCGCTCCGCTCTGCCAAACCTGCACGGCTGCGGGAAATGTTGGGGTTCGCTCCGCTCGGCCAAACCTGCACGGCTGTGGGAAATGTTGGGGTTCGCTCCACTCTGCCAAACCTGCACGGCTGCGGGAAATGTTGGGGTTCGCTCCGCTCACCCCAACCTACAGGGTTACAGGGCTGCAGGGCTGGACCTTTGGACATTTGAAATCGGACCTTGGACATTTGGAAACGGTAGGTTGGGGTGAGCGAAAGCGAACCCCAACACTGGACCGACATAGCCAGTCCACATACCCCGCATTCAGGGTAGAGGTGTTTCCGCATCGAATCAAAACCATCCACCTTGCACCGATTCCATTCCGACTGCTGAACCACCCCCCAACAAAGCCGGAAATGCAGCCTGCAACGGTTTTTCGCTGCACTTGATTTCGGAAGAGGGGTGAGCACGGACTCGTTAAGGGACCCTCCCCAACGCCGCGTATATCAGGGTTCCCCCGTGCCTGAAACTCCACAGGCGCATCAGGGGCATCTTCATTGCACCGGCCTCCGCGCGGGAGGCCGAAAGCACTGCGTATTTCCATCCCTTATAGACGCGGCGGAGATGATCTCCGAGCTTGTCATGGAACAGCCCGCCACCGCCTTCGAGCCTTCTGCCATAAGGCGGGTTGAGAACCAGCAGGCCATTTCTCAGTTTTTCCTCTCGCGGATCGAAGTCAAAGAAATCCATCTCTTTCCACCCGATATCGCCTCCGACGCCGGCACGCACCGCGTTCTCTTTCGATATCCTTATGGCTTCGCCCTGAATGTCGATTCCCCAGATGCCCGTCCGCGCGCATTCCTTTGCCGGGAGCTTCGCTGTTTTGCGCAGATGTCGCCAAGTCGCGGCCTGAAAAGACGGCCAGCGCTCAAACAGGAAACTCCTCCCCTGCCCGGGAGCAATCCCTCCCGCGATCATGGCGCCCTCGATCGGAAATGTACCCGAACCGCACATGCCGTCAACCAGGGGCGTATCCCCGTTCCACTCCATCTTCAGCAGGATGGCAGCGGCGAGTGTCTCGCGAAGGGGCGCCCCGGAGTGTTGAAGCCTGTACCCTCTTTCGTGCAGGTGGCGCCCGGTCATGTCCAGGCTGATCCGGCAGTGATTCCGGATCAGGCGGACCAGTATTCTCTGCCGAAGATCCTGACTGGCAGAGACCTCCGCACCGGTCCCCGACACATTATTCCGAACCATATCCATTCCCGGCGCATCTTTGATCGACCTCTCGATACCCTCGGAAACCAGTTCGACCACCCTTCCCTCGTGGCTTATCCGCGAGTTTTCCACATGCGCCTCGACGTGCAGGGGGATTTCCCGATTTATCCACAGTTCCCACGGAATGTCGGCTGTTTTGTAGAAGAGTTCCTCAGCGACTCCCGCCCGGAAAGGAGCGAGCCGGCAGAGGATTCGGCTCGCCGTGCGCAGCCGGAGATTGCAGAGATAGGCCGTCGAGACCTTGCCCTCGAACTCCACTCCGGCGTCCGTCAATTCGGCGCCTTCAATTCCAAGCTCTTTTACCTCCCGCAGGCAGATTTGCGAAAGCTCTCCGGGAACCACCACGGCGAACCGGTGCACCGGCCCCACGATGTGTTTCTTGATACGGCGCTCAAATGCTTTTCCAGACTGCTCTCCCTGCATCCGTCCCTCGCTTGTTCACTTTTAACGGAACTCCATCAGGCGCGAATCCGCGCGGAGAAAGGAGATCCGGCAATTTTCAGACCAGTCGGTTTTCCTCATTGACTCTGCCCAAGCTGTCCTGCTAATGTCCTTTCGGGCTGACACAACAATACATACATCCTCGTATGGTATCCTGACTCATTCTCAATAATTGCGATCATCATTACCAGGACTGACCTGGGAGGAGTACCCGATGATGGGGGCTTCCGGTTCGGGCGCCAGGGACTATGGCCTTGCCGCCTCCTATATGCCCAGACAGTGTTCGCCACTTTGGAAGACCGCCCCGCCCGACTGGCGCGACCAACTCGACCACGCGATGGCGCTCATCTCTCACGACAGCATTCCCCCTCTGTTCTTCCGGGCGGATGATATCGGCGCCGCCGGTCAGGCATTCGAAGCGCTTTGCGGGTTGTTCCGCCATCACCAGGTGCCGCTGGCACTGGCCGTGGTTCCCGCATGGCTGAGCGATGCGAGGCAGGAGCGTCTCTTCGCCGCCGCGCCCATGGAGGAACACCTCTGGGGATGGCACCAGCACGGATGGCGTCACGTTAACTGGCAGACGTCCGGGAAGAAATCGGAATTCGGGGGAGACCGCCCCCTGGACCGCCAGCACGGCGATATACTTCAGGGACGCCAAAAAATGGAAGCGGTCTTTGGCCGTCATTTTATACCTGTCTTCACTCCGCCATGGAACCGTTTTTCCACCATGACTGTCAAGGCTTTGCGAAGCCTCGATTTCAAAGGGATATCAGCAACCAACCCCCTTCCACATGGAGTCAAGCTTCCCTGGGGCTTTTGCAGCCTGCCCGTGCACCTCGACCTGCACACGAGGAAGGACAAAAGCCCGGCGGATGGCCTCAACTCTTTGCTGACGGAGCTGTGCGCTCTTTCCAAATCCGGGGAAACGGCCGGCATCATGATCCACCATCAACGGATGACGCCATTCGCCTTCCAATTTCTGGATCATTTGCTTTATAATCTCAAACACGTGATCAGGGCACGATTTTTCAGTTTCAGGGAGTTCTTGGACGGCTGCAATGAAAACCAGGCCGGCGCTCGTATACGCTGACGCCGACGGAAACATTATCGACTGGCCCGCGCTCGACATGGCGGGAGCCAGCGGAAGAGCATACCAGCGGCCTGGACCGGGCGAACTCATTCCCTTGCCTCCGGGAAGTGAGCTGTTCCTTCTTCCTGAACGCCTCCCCGTTGGATTCAACCCCGCCAGGAAAGAATTTGAAGTCCTTTCATCGGACCCGTTCGATCCCGCGAAACAGGTGCGGGCGGTCGCCGCATTCATTGCGCCGGCCCACACACAGCTTTATTCAACGGCATACAGGACTGTTCCCGGAGCGCCCCTTCTCCCGCTTTTCGCGTACACTGCTGTCGGCTGGATGGATGGCGGCTTCGTTGTCTCCGCGGTTAGAATCGACGAGGATATCCGCCAGGATTTTCGCAATTTCGACCCCAAGAGAATCGAACGCAACGCCCGTAAAAGGATGGAAAAGGAACGCGGGAACCGGCTGGTCCAGCACCTGGGCAAATGCGCTCTCACCTATGGGTGCCCCGCGGCCAGAAATCTGTTCATGAAACGCTGGGAGGCCCCCCTCCCTACTTCTCCGGTCTGTAATGCACGCTGCATCGGATGCATCAGCCTGCAGCAGCGGAAGGACCTTTCCGCTACCCAGGACCGTATTACTTTCGTCCCCACCCCCGATGAAGTCTGCGGGATTGCCGTCCCTCACCTGCAAGAGGCCCGGCGCGCCGTTGTAAGCTTTGGACAGGGCTGCGAGGGAGAGCCGCTTCTCCAGTCGAAGACCCTGCGGGATTCTGTTTCCATGATGCGAAAGGCCACCAGTCGCGGGACCATTAACCTCAACACCAACGGCAGCCTTCCGGAAGAGGTGGAAGCGCTCTGCGGGGCGGGGCTCGACAGCATCCGCGTCAGCATGAACAGTGCCAGGCCCGATTGCTATGCGAAGTACTTCCGGCCGCGCGGCTACACCTTTGATGACGCCCGGCGCTCCATCCTGGCCGTGAAGGCCCATGGGGGCTTTGCATCCATCAACTATTTCGTTCTCCCGGGCTTCACGGACCAGCAGAGTGAATGGGAGGCGCTCAAACGGCTCATTTCCGAAACCGGCCTCGACCTTATTCAAATGCGCAACCTGAACATCGATCCCGAGTGGTATCTGGACCTGATGAAGACCGACCCGAGCGAAAAACTGCTCGGAGTAAGCGAACTTATAGCACGGCTCCGGGATGAGTTCCCACGCCTGAGGCTGGGCTATTTCAATCCTCCGCTCCATCCCGAAAACCCTCCGGATCGGGCCTGATCGGCCCACACCCGCGCGGCCGGCTTGCACTTGCCCGGGATTATGCTTAACTTTCGGCATTGCAACAGCATGCCTCTTTTGGCTTACCTCGCGGAGAGTCCCGATCTTCACAACATAATAACTTTTACAAAGGAGGGGACTAATGTCTCTCACGTTACCCGACCTGCCTTTTTCAAAAGATGCACTCGAACCTCACATAAGCGCCAAAACATTCGAATTCCATCATGGCAAACACCACAAGGCCTACGTTGACAACGGCAATAAACTGCTGGCCGGAACGGAATTCGAAAACCAGGAACCCGAAGCGATAATCAGGAAGGTTGCCGGAGATGCCTCGAAGGCCGGCATTTTCAACAATGTAGCCCAGGCCTGGAACCACTCGTTTTTCTGGAAGTGCATGAAATCGAAGGGTGGAGGCCGTCCGACGGGTCCAGTCGCCCAGAAGATCGAGGTAAGCTTTGGAAGCTATGAAAAGTTTGCCGAGGAATTCAAGAATGCGGGCGTAACGCAATTTGGAAGCGGTTGGGCCTGGCTGGTGCAAAAAGACGGGAAGCTCGAGCTGATGAAGACGGCTAACGCCGACACCCCCATCGCGCACGGCATCAATCCCCTGCTCACCGTGGACGTCTGGGAGCACGCATACTACCTGGATTACCAGAACAGGAGGCCCGATTTCATCCAGGCATTCCTGGATCACGTGGTCAATTGGGACTTCGCCAATTCATGCCTGAAATGAGGCACTCCCGGCACTTGGCCAAAATAACAAAACGGCGGGCATAAAGCCCGCCGTATCAGTGCTCAATTCCAAATCCGGCCTGTCGCCCGTGTCGCCACGCGCTGCCCGGCCTAATCCTCAGTTGGGATACACGTTCCCGGTCTCCAGGATACACCAGCCGTTTCGGGTTTTCCCGAGAAGCAGGTTCACCTGCCAGCCCTTCCTGCAATGGTCCGTTATGTCCTTTGGCACCCGTACCTCGACAATGCCCGTAGTGGAGGCGCCCGAGAGCAGCAGAATCCCGGGGTGGATCTGGTCGATGACGAAATAATCATCCAACTCCGACGTCCAGTATCTTGGAGCATGACTCTGGGCGTATTCATACAGGAGCCGCGCCAGCCGCTCCGCGGCGGGGAGTTCCCTCGCCGCTTCAGCCGCGAGCCTCACACCCCGCTCAGCCATTTCCTTGCCGATAAACTCCTTTTCCTCCAACCACTTGACCAGCTTTTTCGTGACAATCCCGGCAGCCTGAAGCAGGGCCTCGGAAGCCATCACTTTGCGGATCATGAAGTAGTTCAGGAAATTGGCCAGGGAATTCAGGATCTTTTCGGGTCCGAAGATGATGCAGAACTCAAGGTTCTTCTGGAAATAGAGCTTCTCGTAGAGCGCCACCTCGGAAGAATTGTCGAGTTCGTGGTATCCATGGCCGTTCAGACAATGCCGGAGAAGATCGACTACCTCCTCGTACCGGTTGAAGGTGCGAGTCTTGAGCCGTTTCTGCTGGTCCTTCAAAAACAGGCTGAATACTTCCTCGATGTTTGGCTGGGCAACAGTCGGGAAATGCAGTACTTTTTTGGTCTCGTTCATCTCTTTTACCGTATTCGCCCGTTTGCTGATCATAGAGGTTTGCCGCAACCCGGGCAGTACCGAAAATCGGATGCAACCGGATGCCCGCACGCCGCACACCTGGTACGGCGCGATGCAAGCCCCTGCATTTCCGGAGGCTGTCCGGGCGATGAAACTGTGTTGCACCTCTCGCAGATCAGTACGGGTACTCCTTTTTTCACCGGAAACAGTGGAATAAAAAAAACGCTGAGATAGTGGTCGATCCGTTTCAACCTTGCCTGGGCCAGTCCACAGGAAGAACAAATCCTGGGGGTCGTATCCAAAGTAATCGTCTTTGGCTGGACTCCCCCAATCAGGAAAAACATTCCATCCCCTCATATTCGAAAATAATTCTTCGATGAGCTTTATAGCATAGATTCAGAGGAATGGCTATGGAATCACTGGCTGCCGTCCGGGTCATCCCCGAGCGCGAGAAAAGTCTCGAAGAGCTTGAGTGCCGACCATGATCCCACTGTTCGCCGTGCGGTCGAGAACGACCCAGATCACCTTGACGTATCAAATATAAATTCTTACATTTTCGCCACCTAATTGGAACTATTAACTTTAGGTATAATAGGGCCTGTCGGTGGACACGCCCTTCGCACAGAAGGAGAAAGACATGGAATATAAAAAGGCATTTGCGGCCTTTATGCTTGTTTTCGCCATGACGCTTCTGACCGTGGACAAGGACAGGGATGTGCAGGGAAAGAATATGTCGCCCAGCGGCACCAGTGATTGGGTCAATTCCCCGGCTGTACAGTTCACGCCCGATGGCGACAGGGCAAGCCATTATCCGCCCTATCATCATCCCACCCAGTAGGAATTTGCTTATCGTAAAAGCCATGTCGAGACCCTCGACATGGCTTTTACGATTCGCCCCATTGTCCGGACGGAGATAAACCGGAAGAATTCCCAATCCGGCACGGCGGCAACAGCATGCGCGGGCATGGGCAATGCAGCGGAAGGTGAGACTGTTGCGGGACCCCATTGTGCTTGCCGCGATCGCCTCACTTGGACTCGCTCTTCTCCTTACCGACAGCCACGCAGCCAGACAGCTTTTCAAAGCGAACTTGAATGCCGGTCAGGGACAATGGTCATAAACCTGCCGTGGAGTACCTGAAGAACCTCCGAGAAGAACATTTTTCCTGAGCGATCGGGCTTGGCTAGCGATCCTAATCAGAGCCGCGAGACTTGAGTAGATTCTTAGACCCGCCTCTACTACTCGGCGGCCATCCCCTTCCCTACTGCAAACCCGGTTGTGGCCTTCTTCATCGCGGCGACGAGGTCCCCCACTTTGCCGGCGGCATTGCCTTCGCTCAGTGAGGACTCGATCAGGCGCTCGAAAGCGCTTCCTATGACCACTCCCTCGGCAAGAGGACAGAGTTGCGCGACCTGTTCGGGAGTAGAGATCCCGAACCCGACGCAAACCGGGAGTCCATTGCAGGATGCCCTCAGGTCCGAAGCCACCTCCGCCACCGAACCCATATCGAGCCCGCCGCTTCCGGTAACCCCCGTCATGGACACCAGGTATATAAAGCCGCTGGCTTTTTCGGCGATACGCGCCATCCGGGAACGCGGGGTAGTGGGTGCGACGAGGCGGATGAAGTCCAGGTCATCTCTCCACACGCCTGTCAGCTCGTCCGATTCCTCCGGTGGCAGGTCCACCACAAGCACGCCATCCACCCCCAGCCGGACGCAGTCGTGGTAGAACTTTGCGGCGCCATAGGCAAGGATCGGGTTGTAGTAGCTAAAAAGAACAATGGGAACCTGGCTGAATTCCCTGATCCGCATCACCATTTCCATTACCGCTGGCAGATTCGCTCCGGCCTGGATCGCACGGCCCGATGACCTCTGGATGACGGGTCCGTCCGCGGTGGGATCGGAAAAAGGGACGCCAAGCTCCAGGATATCCACACCGGAGCGGCACATCTGCCTGATGACTTCCAGGGATTCCGGTATGCTCGGATCGCCCGCGGTGACAAAACCCACCAATGCCCGATCGCCGCTCTGGCGCAGTTTCTCGAAAGTATCTGCTATCTTGCTCATGAATACCTCGCTTTTCGAATATTGAGGAAGAGACGAATCTTCGGATTACAGTTCCTTGAATTTGTTTCCGGACTTATCCGAAGTTGCGCTCGCGATTCATCATAAAAATTCGTTCAAGACGATCACTTTTCCAAATAAGGGCCGGGGAATGGTTCTTCAGTACCCGGCCGAAATATCGGCCGCATGCGCTTGCGCGTGTGGCCGAGCACTCGGCGTCCCCGGCGTATGCGGCGCCATCACGAGCCGCGCAGCGGCGAAGGGGGTGTAGGGGGGCGAAGCTCCCCACGCTTTTAGAGAGTTTCCTTCCTCCCACTCTGAGCGCACTCCGCATACGCATCAGCCATCAGCCGACTTTCGCTATGATCCCCAGGTCCTTGTCCCCGCGCCCCGACAAATTCACGATGATAATATCCGTGGACGGCCGCTTCGGGGCTTCGATCATCGCCTGTGCAACGGCGTGTGAACTCTCGAGGGCCGGAATGATGCCCTCGAGCAAACTTAGTTTGCGGAAGGCGTCCAGGGCCTGCCCGTCATCGATCGACTCATAGCGCACCCTGCCCGAATCCTTGAGCCAGGAGTGCTCCGGACCGACTCCCGGGTAATCGAGTCCCGCGGATATCGAATGGGCTTCCAGGATTTGTCCGTAGGGGTCCTGGAGCACGTAGGACTTCGATCCATGGAGAACGCCCACCGAACCCGCGCCCAGCGTGGCGGCGTGTTTGCCCGTCGAGACTCCGAAACCGGCGGCCTCGACTCCGACCATCTCGGGCGGGTCGCCCAGGAAGGGGTAGAAAAGTCCCATCGCGTTGCTTCCCCCGCCCACGCAGGCAATGAGCATGTTCGGGAGCACCCCTTCGGCCTCCAGGATCTGCTCCCTGGCCTCATCGCCTATAATGCGCTGGAAATCCCGCACCATTGCCGGATAGGGATGCGGGCCGGCAACGGAACCGATGATGTAGAACGTGTCGGTGACCGAACCGACCCAGTATCTCAGTGCCTCGTTCATGGCATCCTTGAGGGTCCCGGTGCCGGAATCGACCTGCACGACTTCGGCCCCCAGGAGTTTCATTCTCTGCACGTTCGGTGCCTGCCGCGCGATATCTTCCCGTCCCATGAAGACCTTGCATTCCATACCGAACAGCGCGGCCGCCGTGGCGGTGGCAACACCGTGCTGTCCCGCGCCGGTCTCGGCGATTACCTTCGCCTTCCCCATCCATTTGGCGAGGAGCGCCTGGCCGAGGGTATTGTTTATCTTATGGGCGCCGGTGTGCGCCAGGTCTTCACGCTTGAGGTAAATGGAAGCCCCTCCGAGGCTCTCACTGAGCCGTTTTGCCCTGAAGAGCGGGGTGGGCCTTCCGGCGTAGTCCTTCAGCAGGTTTGCCAGTTCCGCCTGAAAAACGGGGTTCACTCCTATTGTCGCATAAGCTTTTTCAAGCTCCAGCAAGGCGGGCATAAGGGTTTCCGCGACGTAGCGGCCGCCATAGACGCCAAAATGTCCAGCCGCATCCGGCATCGCATTTCCGGAACTCATCGAGGGATCTCGCAAAGCAGCTTCCCCGGCGATTTTCATTTGAATATCCTTTCTCGTTCGCACCCCGGCATGGCTCCCCGGACTGCTTTCATAAACTCCGTGACTTTGACAATATCCTTGCGCCCCGGCCGGGATTCCACGCCGGAACTCACGTCCACCGCATCGGGAGATACCGCCTCTATCACCGGCGCCACATTCCCGGGATCGAGCCCGCCCGCCAGAATACAGCCTGCCTCTCCAAGGCTCTCCCGTACCGAACTCCAATTCCATGTGAGTGCATTTCCCCCGGGCAGCGCACCTCCGCCGCCTTCGACCAGATAAGCCGATGCCCCGTAAGATGAGAATTCAGCAATGTTTGGCCTCCTGTTCTGAAAAAGCGACTTTATTACCAGGACTCCCTCACGCATCAGCGCGGCAACGAGATCGGGGCTTTCGGCCCCGTGGAGTTGCACAGCCCTGATCCGGCACTTCTCGACTCTTTGCATTATCGCGGAGAAGCTCTCGTTCACGAAAACACCGACAGTCCAGATTCTCTCCGGCAGGCCGGCGACGATCGAAGCGGCTGTTTGGTCACTGACGAAGCGCGGGCTGGGGGGATAGAACACCAGTCCCAGGGCATCGACACCGAGTTCGGCGCAGGCGACCGCCTCCTCCACCACTGTCAGCCCGCAGACCTTTACCTGCGGTCCATGCCCTACCCGCATCCCGATTGACGGTTTCATCATTTTGATACTCCGTGCAGCGTCCTCAGGAACCCTTCCGGGTCATCGGAGCGCATGATGCTTTCGCCGATCAGGAAATTGAAAACACCGGCATCCAGGAGCCGTTCAATCTCGGCGCGTCCGTGGATTCCGCTCTCCGACACGATCACCCGCCCGCTGCCGGCATGGCCGGCCAGATCGATCGACGTTTGAATATTCGTGACAAAGGTCATCAGGTCGCGGTTATTGATCCCGATGATCCGGGCCCCGGAGGAGATGGCAATCTCCAGTTCCGGTTTGTTATGCACCTCGACGAGCGCATCGAGCCCGATGTGCCCGCAAAGCGTGATCAGCTCTTTCAAGGACTCGGGCGCAAGCGCCCGGACTATCAGCAGCACGGCATCCGCCCCGATTACGGCGGACTCATAGACCTGGTAAGCGCCGATTACGAAGTCCTTTCGCAGGACCGGAAGTTCGACAGTACTCCGCGCGTCGCGAAGATCTTCCACGCCGCCGCTGAAGAACTCGCGGTCGGTGAGTACGGAAATGGCCGCCGCGCCGCCGCGCTGGTACATCGCCGCCCGGCTTTTAGGGTCCACGTTTGCCCGGATCGGCCCTTTTGAAGGCGAGGCACGCTTTATTTCCGCGATGACGTTCATGCCGAAAGGTCCCGGGTTTGACAGGCGATCGAAAAGCGACCGCCTGGCTGCCGGTTTTTCCGCTTCAAGCTGGAGGAGCCGTTCCGGCACGAGCTTTTCAGCTTCCTGGACCTCACGTTTCTTGTGCTCGATAATTTTGGACAAAAAATCAGACATGCCGGGACACCTGCTTAAGAGTTCGTATTGGTAAATCGCACCAGTTCGTCGAGCTTACGCATCGCCCGGCCGTCATCGAGAGCTTTTTCCGCCATCTCGATACCCTGCTCGAAATCACGGGCCAGCCCGGCGGCGATCAGGGCCGCGGCGGCGTTCACCACCACGACGTCACGCTTCGGCCCCCGTTCCCCTTCCAAAATCTTTCGGGTGATGACGGCATTTTCAGCTGGAGATCCGCCGGTTACATCTCCGGCCGCCGCCTTGCGTCCGAGAAGCTGCTCGGGGGTGATGTCGTAGGTTTTTATCATCCCGTCAGTCAACTCGGATATACGGGTCGGGGCGCACACGCTGATCTCGTCCAGCCCCTCATGCCCGTGCACGACAAAAGCCCTCCTGGCCCCCAGGAGTTTGAGCGCCCGAGCAAACATTTCCGTGAGACCGGGAGCGTAGACCCCGATAAGCTGGCAGTTCGCTCCCGCCGGATTAGTCAGGGGACCAAGCATGTTGAATATGGAACGGACCCCGACTTCCTTCCTCGCCCTGGCGGCGTGTCGCATGGCGCCATGGAAAAGCGGGGCAAAGAGGAAACCGATTCCGATTTCCTGGACAGCTTCCTCGACAACTTCGGGAGGCACCTCCAGGTTCACACCCAGGGATTCGAGCAGATCGGCGCTCCCGCACTTGCTGGAGACAGATCGGTTCCCGTGTTTGGCGACCGTTACCCCGCAGCCGGCAACGACAAAAGCGGCAGTAGTGGAAATATTGAAGGTGTGGAGCCCGTCACCGCCCGTCCCGCAGGTATCGACCACGACTTCCGCATTCGCCTGTATGCGCGTCGCCTTGCGCCGCATCGCGCGGGCCGCCCCCGCAAGCTCGGCAAAAGTCTCGCCTTTCGTGGCAAGCGCTCCCATCACCGCGCCGATCTGGGCGTCAGTTGCATTGCCGGACATTATTTCGCTGACGAGGCCCGACATCTCCTCCTCCGGCAAATCCTCCCGGCGGATAATCTTGTTGAGACTTTCCCGTATCATTTTCCGTTTCCTCCTGGTTGGTTTCCTCCCGCAAGGGTGAGGAAGTTCCTGAGAAGCCGCTTCCCGACCGTGGTCATAATGGATTCCGGATGGAACTGCACTCCTTCGGTAAGATGCTGCCTGTGGCGTATTCCCATGATCTCGCCGTCTTCCGAAAATGCCGTGGCCTCCAGGCAGTCCGGAAAGCCGATTTCGGAAACGGCCAGGGAGTGGTAGCGCATGGCCTGGAAAGGATTTCCGATGCCCCTGTAAATCGCCTTGCCATCCGCTGTAACGGAGGACACTTTCCCGTGCATGAGTCTTTTGGCATGCACGACACTGCCGCCGAAGGCCGCCGCGATGGCCTGGTGCCCGAGGCATATTCCAAGGATGGGAATGGTCCCGGAAAACTCCCGAACAGCGGCCATGGAGATGCCCGCATTCTCGGGCCGGCACGGTCCGGGCGAGACCACGAGCGCCGAGGGTTTCATTGCCCGTATCTCCTCTATCGAGACCGAGTCATTTCGGGCCACTTCGACTTCCGCGCCCAGCATCCGAAAGTATTGGTAAAGGTTGTAGGTAAACGAATCGTAGTTATCGATCATGAAAAGCATCCGGCTCTCCTTCCCTCATGCGGCGGCCCGTTTTCGGGAACGCTTCGTTTTCATCTCCGGAACGGTATCGTTTTCAAGCATCTGCAGGGCCCTCTGTATGGACTTCGCCTTGTTTATGGTTTCCTGCCGCTCGCGTTCCGGATCGGAATCGGCAACGATACCCGCCCCCGCCCTCACGGTGAGCACACCGCCCTGTATACAGGCCGTGCGTATGGTAATGGCCAGGTCCATATTGCCCGTGAAAGAAACATAGCCGATGGCTCCTCCGTACGGACCACGCGCCGAGTCTTCCAGTTCGGCGATGATTTCCATCGCGCGCACCTTGGGAGCCCCGGAGAGGGTGCCAGCCGGGAAAGTTGCCTGGAAGAGGTCGAAGGCATCGAGACCCTCGGCGAGATCGCAATGAATGTTTGAAACCAGGTGCATCACGTGTGAGTAACGCTCCACAACCATCAGGTCCGTCACCTGGACTGTCCCGATTTCCGCCACGCGGCCGAGATCGTTTCGGCCAAGATCCACCAGCATGAGGTGTTCAGCGCGTTCTTTCTCATCCTGGAGCAGTTCGTCCGCGAACTCACGGTCCCGCTGCTCCGTTTTCCCGCGGGGACGCGTACCGGCAATAGGCCGGAGTGTCGCGGTACCGTTTTCCAGCCTGACCATGGTTTCAGGTGACGACCCGACCAGGACTGTATCGTCGAAGTGCAGAAAATAGAGATAGGGAGAGGGGTTTATGAACCGCTGCGCGCGGTAGAGCGACCATGGATCGGGAGGATTGGCACAGGTGAAGCGCTGGGAGTAAACCGACTGGATGATGTCGCCTTCCGTTATGTACTCCTTTATCTTCGTGACACCGGCGCGGAACGTCTCCGGTTCGGTTTCAACTCCGAGCGGGAAAGGACCGGGCACGGAGTGCGAACTCATATCCGGAGTCCTCTGGAGTTTCGCGCTCATTTCCGCCAGTGTTTCGAGACTCTTTTCGTATGCGGCGTCGGCATCCCCATTTTCCACAATACCGTAGGCTACCAGGGTCAGGGTGTGCCGTACGTTGTCGAATATGAACAGTTGTCCCGGCAGAATGAAATGCGCGAGCGGGACATCGGCGGGCAAGGCATTCGGTATCGACTCGAAAAAAGAGACGAATTCATAGGTGAAGAATCCGACCATTCCTCCCCAGAACCGTGGAAGCCTGGCGAGGGTAACGGGCCTGTAGCGGGACATGACCGCGCGCAGTACTTCCAACGGCTTACCGTTGTGCGGGACACGCTCAACATCATCGCCGCCCTGGATTACCACCTCGTCGCGGTAGACGCGGACCGTTTTGGTGGCGGAGTTTCCAAGAAAGCTGTATCGTCCCCACCGCTCCCCGCCTTCCATGCTTTCAAGGAGAAAGACGGGGCCCTTTCCGTCATAGATCTTGGCAAGTGCCGAAACCGGCGTTTCCGTATCCGCCAGGACTTCGAGGCAGACGGGAATGAGATTTCCATTTTCAGCCATATCCCGGAATTCCGATCTTTCCGGATAAAACCCCAGTTCCATTTCTTCTCCTCATGCTATTCGTGGGGAATTTGCCACACTTCCAATGCTTCCGGATACCCGGGCCATCACTCCCGTTCGCCCCACGGTACCGAAGGGTGGAACGGGCCAGGGAGTAAATGTCCGCGATGCTGCATCGCTATCCGCCACGCGGCGCCGACTCGATCAGGCAACCGCTCCCTTTTCCACGGAGCGGGTATCCCGAGCCCCGTTGGTCGACATTTTGTAAACCCCGAATATGGGGCCGATCTGCCGGCACAGGTCGTCGAACTGAGCGGGATAAAGTGACTGGGGACCATCGCTCAGCGCCTTTTCCGGTTCGTGATGCACTTCGACCATCAGCCCGTGGCAGCCAACCGCGACCGCCGCGCGGCTGAGGGGCGTCACCTGGTCGCGCAGCCCGGCCGCGTGGCTCGGGTCCACGATCACGGGCAGATGGGTTTCCTTGCGGATCACCGGAATTGCCGAGAGGTCGAGGGTGTTGCGGCTGTGGTGGGCAAACGTTCGCACGCCGCGCTCACAGAGGATCACCTGTTCGTTTCCGCCGTCCATGATGTATTCCGCGGCCATGAGAAGCTCTTCAATGGTCGCGGCCATGCCGCGCTTGAGCAGGACGGGCTTTCTGGCCTTGCCCGCGCGCCGGAGAAGACTGAAGTTCTGCATGTTGCGGGCGCCGATCTGCACTATGTCGGCATATTCCTCGACGAGGTCGAACACCTCGTGGTCGATGGCTTCCGTCACGACGGGCATTCCCAGTTCCGAACGGACCTTGGCCAGAATCCGCAACCCCTCTTCCCCCAGTCCCTGAAAGGCATAGGGTGAGGTTCTGGGCTTGAATGCGCCTCCGCGGAAGATCTGGGCGCCGGCATGTTTCACGATTCTGGCGATGGTGAGCGCCTGGGTTTCGCTCTCAACGGCGCACGGCCCGGCCATTATGGTCAGGTGTCCGTTGCCGATGAGGACTCCACCGACGTCGATGACCGTGTCCCACGCCTGGGATTCGCGGCTGACAAGTTTGTACGGACGCGTTACCGGGATCGCCTCTTTTACTCCGGGAAGCGAGGAGAGGTAGGCGGCATCGACCGGCCCCTCATTGTGCAGCACGCAGATGGCGACCCTCTCGCCACCGGGAATCGGACGCGCGGTATAGCCCTTCCGCTCGATCGATTCGACGACGATCTGGACCTCGGCGGGTGAAGCGTTTTTATTCATGACCACCAACATCGTTTTCTCTCTTCTGAGTCAAGTAATGCGCAAAGAAAAAAAAGGGGGATCGCGGATTCATTTTCCACGGTCCCCCAATAACGCAAAAGGACCGTGAGCCTAGGTGCGGCCCACGGTCCCCGACAATTCTAATATGAACTGATGGCTAACCGGTCAGGCGCACACCTCGCCAGCAAAGCCACCAAAACCAAAAATTTCTTACTGAAGCCGAATACATTATCGATCCCTTAAATTTAGGTTCCTTAACGTTTAACAACTCCATAGCCGATTAGTCAAGTGGAATTTTTCCGTTCCCGTAAGATTTCGCCACGCGAAACCGGTCCGGATACCTCTCGGCAGACGGCTTTCCCCTCTGAATGCCCAGGCGCTTATTTCCGATCGTCCCGAGGTATCGAAGGGCTGACCTGGCCGGCGCGCGAGGTTCGTAAAACCGGAGGACGCACCGGTCCATTTGTCCCATGAAGTTCGAACCGGGGTATGTTATACAAAACCGGATCATTCTTGAACCTCAATCACCGCATCTCACTGGGAGGCAACAGTATGTCCTTGCGCAAGCACCTTATCCTGTTTCTGTTTTTGACCGTGACCGTCCTTCCCGGCCTGGCGGACGCCCAATATGCGGAGGTCAACTTCGATGTCGCGCACATCAATAACTGCGTTTATGAAGTCATAGTCCCCAAGCCGCCCAATGATCCCATTACGTACGAGAAACCCTTGCCGATGGACCTCCTGCCGTTCCAGATCCGCAATGACAAGTACTATCCCGTGGGTACGGCCTTCGCTCTCAACGAGATCGAATTCGTTACGGCCAGTCATGTCATGAGCATGGGCGTGAAGAGCCAGTTCACGGATATGCTCATCCGCGATGTCAAAGGCAACGTCTTCAGCGTCGATCAAATAACCAAGTTCTCCAGCAGGCGGGACTTCGTCGTATTCACCGTCAAGGGGAGGCAATCCCGTGAATTTCTGCAGCCGAACCCGACCCCGGAGATCAGCGCAAAGGTATATGCGGCCGGGAATGCACTGGGACAGGGTCTGGTCATAAGAGACGGCCTCTACACGTCCACGACGCCCGAGGATATTAACGGAGAGTGGAACTGGATTCGCTTCTCAGCCGCGGCATCTCCCGGAAACAGCGGCGGGCCGCTGCTCGATAAGAATGGGAACGTGGCGGGTATTGTCCTCAGCAAATCACAGAACGAGAACCTGAATTTCGCGCTGCCGATTTCCGAAGTCACCAAGGACTATGGCAATAATGCCGAAGTCTATCAGAAGATGACACACGCCCTGGAAATCTTTGACACCGTGAAAACAGGGACCCTGGACACTCAAATAAAGCTGCCCATGTCCTACAGGGATTTTAACCAGGCCTATATCCTGAAATTCAATGAGTTCAACGCGCAGTTGCGAAAGGACCTGCTCACCGAAAACAAGTCCACGATCTTTCCCAATGGCAGCGGATCGATAAAGGCTCTGTACGCACACCCCGGCATCCTCTTCCCGCAGCTTATCACCAAGCGCGAAGACGGCAACTGGGAAGCCGGACAGCCACAGAGTATCAGCAAGGCCGATCTGGACAACAATGGACGCATCGGCTATGGGACTCTGAACCTCACCCTGTTCGCCAAAATCGACCGGCCGGAGAATATTCCCCTCAAGGATCTCTGCTCCGATTCCAAGCTCTTCATGGACCTGATGCTCAAGGCCATGAGCCTGACCAGGTCTATCGGCCCGGAGAAGATACGCATCCTCTCCCTTGGAAAAGCAGACAATGAATACGTGCATACGGATGCGTACGGCAGGAAATGGCTGGCGAAGACCTGGCCGATGGAGTATTCCGACCAGGAAATCGCCTGTTTCATTCTGCCCGTCCCCGACGGCTGCGTTGTCATGACCAAGGTGGGACAGACCGGTGTAACTCTGGATGACCACGTTGAAGACCTGAAAGTACTCGCCGATTTCGTCAATCTTTCCTATGCGGGCACGCTGAAACAGTGGGCTGAATACCTTGCACTGCTCGATTTCATCCCGGCGACACTGGCCGGTATGGAGATCAAGCCGGATGGCAACTCTTTTTTTTACAAATCAAGAAGATTCAAAACAGCCTGTGATCCCGGCATCATGAAAATGAGCGACAAGAGCTATCTCATACTGGGATTCGGCTTCCTGAAAGATGGGGAGTCCGTTGTCTGGGACGTGAAAAGACTTATGCTGACGGAAGGCAAGCTGGAGAAGAACGGCTTTGGCCTGTCACGGTATATGAAACCGATCGATGACAATGAAAGATACTCCGACACGTGGTCGAAACTCACCGAGGGCAGAAAACCTTTCGACAAAAAGATTGCCATCAAGGATGAAGCGACCGGGATCTCGACGGTCTACAGGGATCCCGCCGATAAGCCGGGCAGCGACCGAGCCGTGCTCTATGATGTTTTCCATCTGAAAAGAGGAGTCATCGAACAGGGCGAAATGGAAGCGGGACTCGACAGGTTCCTGAAAAACATAGCCGTTTACGAAAAGTAGCGAACCGGGAGCGGGGGGGCCGGAAGACGGAAAACAGCCGGCGCTCTGTGCTCCCGGAGCCAACGGCATCAGTCGCCGATCCGCACCAACTCGAGGCGGAGTTTGCGCCCAACAAGGGCGGCGGCACGCTGGAGCGTCTCGACAGTCACATTCCCTTTTGCCTTGAGAATGCGGTCAACCTGTGCGCGGCTCGTGTGCATCAGTTCAGCCATCTGCGTTTTCGTAATGCCCTGCTTCCGCATTTCCTCGGCGATCTGCCAGGAAATCACCCGCGTAGACGCCTCGGCTTTCGCTGCCTCGTAAATGCCCTCCTCGCGCATGAAATCGTCCAGCGTCGAACCCCAATGCCGGTTCTTTTCGCTCATGACATCATCTCCTTCATCCGCGCCAGGTGGACAGACTCATCCGCTAGATCGAAAACGGGCACATCACTCCCGATAACAACATGTTCGAAAACGACATTCGCCCTCTTGCGGTCGGCTGCGGAAACTGGCTATTCGCCGAGCATCCAAATCGCGCCAATGCCGCGTTCACTCTATAGAGCATGATTGCCCCGGACCGCCGGGCTTGTTCAGCACCAGTACTTCCACTATTTTTGAAGATTCCCCACACAAAAACCAAGTATGATTACAGAGCGCTCATGCCCCGAAACCTTACCCCCGAAATCCTCTCCCGGTTCATGGCCGTCACATAACCGCCCGGGTTCTGCACCCTGCGCCCCGGCCAGTCTGCGTCAACATGATTTGCCACTTGGAGCGCCTTCCGAGAAGATGTAATTTGTCGAGAGCTTACGTTGTTCTTGCCGAATCGATTCTAGCCCATCTTCTCAAAAACGTCCCCTCTGCGGCAGAGGGAAAATTTCTCATCTCTATCTGACGCAGCCTCATTATCAGACTGTTCCTTACTGGTCTGGCGCAAGCACCTAAACCCACCTTTGAAGTCCTTTCCCTTTGTCGTCTCGCCTCTACCCACAGTCTCAATTGCGTATCCAACTATTATTCCCTGTGGATTTACCTCCCAATGGATAAAATTGCGGGGTCCGTATGGGTGGATGAAAACGAAGTCGCCGTTTTCAAGTTGATAGGTGATTTCTTTCCATGAAATACTGGATGCATATGAGGTTGGTTGTCTGTCCATAGCTGCAATTTCGGAGATGGGACGTCCCATTTCGGCTCGCGTAAAATCTTCTAAAGATTGGAACCCAGCACATCCAGTCATGAGAACCACAATGGAAATAAACTTGAGGATACCTGCCATAACGAATTTCCTATTTTGGTGGTGCTTGCAGTCCATTGGATCAGAAATCAGCCATTAAGGCACCAAAGGTGAAAGCTGCCGCGGGTGCCATCAATGGAACACTAAAGATTGTACGGGCAGTGGCACCGACAGACTCATTGAACCAAGCGGATAGAGCCAGATCATAGCTGACCTGCATGGTATCGTGCATACCCCCTACAGCATTTATCCCAGGGATTTGGTTGGCAAACAAGGAAACTGGCCCGCCCTCGATATATGATCCACCTCTGTCAAGAGGACTGCCCTGTTCTCCGATATTATTTGCGCCAGGTACAGGCCATTGATAACGATCTTTTGGAACGGCTGCCCCTCCGCTCTCCCAGGTTGCTCTGTAACCTACCAATTCCTGATACGCATAAGCAGCCGACGCTGTTCCAAACGCGAAAAGCGCGGCATTCTTGAAGTTCCCACCGGAAAGCTCTGCAAGCCCTCCACTGGCAAGGGTCTGAATTCCCACACGAGCAGGAGTCCATGTATTTCCATAATAACCGCGAATTCCACCGAATGTCGCACCACTCAAGGCTCCATAACCAGCGCCACTGAGCATGGCATCTCCAATATTTCCTCCATTGAAGGCCGCTCCGAGTCCCCTTGCCGTTGCCCCAGCGGCTGCTCCGCCAACCATCCCACCGCCGACCTGCCCCGTAAGCATCATACCTGCCGTTGGTGGTCCCATCTGTCCTGCGAGCGTGACGTTTGAGAGCCACGGCGTTACGGCGCCGCTCACTTCTGCAAAAACGCCCCCCGAAATTCCGCCAATCAGACCTCCAATCAACATGGACTGGAGATTCCAATTGCTCTGAATTCCGGACATCAAGGCCCCGATTGCCATTCCAATAAAGAAGGCGAACCAGAAATGTCCTGTCGGATCAGTATACATTAATGGGTTGTTGCGGCAGTAAGCATACCTGTTGAGCGTCTGCGGATCGTCTGGCGCCTGCACAAAGGTATCGGGGCTGATGAACCTCCCGATTGCCGGATCGTAATATCTTGCCCCGTAGTAGTACAGGCCGGATTCGAAATCCTTCTCCTGGCCGGTGAATCGGTACTTGATACCGGAGTCCGAGCCCTCGTTGTTCTCGCCGAAAGGGTAGTACGTAGCGGTTTGAAGGAGGCTTCCGTCGCTTCCGGTCGCGAGATGCAGACCGCCCAGGTGGTCGGGATGATGGTAGATGACCGCCGCCTCCGTTTTCGAGGCGATTCTCCGGCCTCCGGCAAAAATGTGCTTGGTGTACACGCTGCCCGTGCATTCGTAGAGGTTTCCGATATAG
>JBDKTY010000148.1:0-49351 GCA_039679945.1 Syntrophobacter sp.
TCTCCTCCTTGGACCGGAACCACAGGTACACGGCCCCCTTTGCCATGCCCGCGGCCCTCGCGATATCGAGCACCGTGGGAAGCGTCCCGCGGTCGCGATAGAGCCGTTGCGCGGCATCGAGCAGAGCGGCGCGACGACTTGTACGTTCCTCTTCATTGAGTGCCGGTCTGGACATGAAAACCGTATCCTTCGAGATCCGTCGAAAGGCCTCGGCAACAGGGCACTGTTCAACGACAACTGTCTATTCCGGCACATCGAGAAACGCCGAGACATGTGCGTTCCAGTCGGTTCAAACCGTATCACGTCCATTACGGTCGATGATGCAGCCGAAAGCGGTACCCCGCGCACGTCCGGAAGTGCCGCGGCAAGGCCACGCCGGGTTTGATTGACCAGCGGTCAATCAATAATCATTCAATTTTGACTCGCGGTCAATAAAAATGTAGGTAGGGGTCAGCCATTGACAGCGGACACTTTTGCGAGTAAGTTGCCCCTACTCCCATTCGCAGGAGGAATCTATGGCTCGCCCCCTTCGCATCGTCTATGACGGAGCGTTCTATCACGTAACCGCGAGAGGGAATGAGAAAAGAGACATCTTCCTTTCGCGGGCCGATTATGAGAAGTTCCTCGCCTATCTCGCGGAATCCGCTCGCAAGTATGCCGTCATTCTTCACGCCTTCACCCTCATGAGCAACCATTACCATCTTATCGTTGAAACCCCGAACGCCAACCTGAGTGCGTTCGTGCACACCGTGAACAGCGCTTACACCACATATTTCAACCTGAAGCGAAAGCGGGTCGGCCACCTTTTCCAGGGACGATTCAAATCGATCCTCATTGATAAAGATAACTACCTCCTCGAACTATCGAGATACATTCACCTCAATCCGGTACGTGCCGGAATAGTCGCGAAGCCACTTGATTATCCCTACAGCAGTTACAGTTCATATGCATTCCCAAATGAGGATGCAATCGTTTCACGCGAACTCATTTGGGCAATGATAGCCGGAAATGCTGGAGAAGCATCCGTGCGCTATGCGAGTTTTGTTGAATCGGCAATTCAGGATGCCCCTCCCAATCCTTTCAAGAAGGTCCATGGAGGTGCGATCCTGGGGAGCGAAACCTTCATCAGGAGCGCATTGCAGATGGTGCCCGGTTCATTGGACAAAGATGAGATCGCCCAAAGAAAGACTCTCTCTTCGAGGGCATCCGGCATAGAGGACATTATTCGCGTTCTCGCCCTTCACTACGGGGTGCCGGCGGAGAGAATCGTCAACTCTTCTCCCTACAGGTCCTATGCAATATATTTCGCACGAAAAGATACTCCGGTATCCGGCGCCGAGATAGGGAGATACTTCGGCATCACTTGTTCCGCCATCACAAAGATCGGGACAAGAATGAGGCAGAGGATGGAAAAGAATAATGCGTTGCGGGAAGAGATGAACAGGATTGAAGACAACCTGTCCGCTGTCAATGGCTGACCCCTATTCCGAGTTCCCGGTCGTGGATCCGCGCCAGGAGCAACTGAGCCGTGATAGCTCCTACAAAAGCCATGAACATGTCCCATTGGGTATCCCAGACATCCCCCTGAGTTCCGAGGAAGGATTCCGCCGCCTCGCCCCCGAGGAGGGCCGCCCACCATTCGATGAATTCATAACAGGCACTCATCGCCAGGCAGACAGCGGTTACCAGGAAGAAAAGCCACCCTCCCCGGCGAAGAGGGGTGCATCGAAGGAGCACTTCTCTGGTGATAATTGCCGGGATGAAGCCCTGGGCCAAATGCCCCAGCCTGTCGTAGTGATTGCGGCTGAGATCGAGAAGGTCCTGCACCCAGAAGCCCAGCGGGACCCGGGCATAGGTATAGTGGCCTCCGACCATGAGTATCAGGGCATGAATGAAGATGAGCCGATAGGCAAGAGGTGTCAGCGGAAATCTTCGACACGTCAGGATGAGGACAGGCACCGCCAGCAGAATGGGCATTACCTCGAGGAGCCAGGTAACGACGTCATACGGATGGAACGCCGAGACGACGAGAGCGATGGTCCCGGCGGCAAGAAAAATCGCATTTTCATGTTTCATTGAGTCTCACTCCCCGCGGATTTCAGCAGCGATCTGGAATTGGAGCACGATGCTGAGTCTATGGTTTTTCGCGGGCGATCTCAAGTCGTATCACCTTCTCCCCATGTTCCCAGCAGTTAACTAGAATAGACAGTGGCACTTCGGGGTGCCGGCGGAGAAAATCGTCAACGATTCTCCCTACAGATCCTATGCAACATATCCCGCACGAAAAGATACTCCGGTATCCGGCGCCGAGATAGGGCGATACTTCGGCATCACTTGTTCCGCCGTCACAAAGATCGGGACAAGAATGAGGCTGAGGATGGAAAAGAATAACGCGTTGGGGGCAGAGATGAACAAGGTTGAAGAGAACCTGTCCGCTGTCAATGGCTGACCCCTTTTGTCACCGAATTAATAAATACTGAACATTATAATTTATACTTGACAGTTGATCACCCCCCTGCATAATCGCGGAATAGAGGCTAAGGGTCATTCCACAGGTTCCGGTCACACGCAAAAAAGGGGAGCAAAAGATGAAGAGAACATTTTGGATACTGGTGGCAAGCTGTTTCGTATTGTCCGCTTGGGCAATGGCGGCGCAGGCCGCGGATCAGATCGTTCTAAAGCTGGCGCACATCACGGCTCCGAATGGCATGCTGGACAAGAAGGCGCAGAAATTTGCCGAACTCGTTTCGACCAAGACCGCGGGGAAGGTGAAAATTGAAGTCTACCCCGCCCAGCAACTCGGAAACATCAAAGAGATCATGCAGGGAATCTCGCTGGGCACTATTGACATGGGCATGGAAGCCGAGGGCTTCATGGACGCCTTCGACAAAGACTACAGCATCTTCGGCACCCCCTTCATGCTCACTCGGGAAGAACTCGTTAAGAACGCATACCTGCAGGAAGTCCGGGAACGCGTGCGGAAAAAGCTTGCCATACGGACGCTCCCCGGCTTTGCCTTTCGCCCGGCCGTCCACCTGTGGACACAGAAGCGCCAGGTGATGACACCGGATGAGTTGAACGGCATCAAGTTGCGCGTCTGGCAGTCAAAGGCCCTCGTGGACACGTGGAACAAGCTCGGGGCAACAGCCGTGCCTCTGCCCTGGGGTGAACTCTACATGGCCCTGAGCCAGAACGTGGTAAACGGCATGGTTCATAACATCGTCCAGATTCGCGATGAGAAATTCTTCGAACAACTCAATTTTTGCACCAAGCTCGACTGGTTGAATCTCTACGATGTCACCTGGATCAACGACCTGAAATTTGCACAGCTTCCGGCCGATGTTCAAAAAGCTTTGAGCGAAGCCTCCCAGGAATCAGCCGACTGGTTTGTCAGTTACGGCCAGGGGCTTGAAGCGGAGGCACAAAAGGAAATCGAAAAGGCTGGCGTCGTTTTCAAGGACGCGGATCGAGGCATCTGGGTAAAGAAGGCCTCGGAGGCTTACCCTGAACTGGAAAAATCCGGCCTTTGGTCGGAGGGGCTTCTGAAGAAAATAGGCAAGTAAAACGCGTCATCTCTTCCGGGCCGGTCTCCATGTCGCGAGACCGGCCCGAGGTTTTGGTTCAGGAGGCGTAAGGCAATGATTTCCACACTGAACAAGATTGTAGGCGGAGCGCTTTTCTGGGCGATTGCCATCATTCACGGGGTGATCGTGGTCGTGCTCTTCACCGGAGTGGTAACGCGTTATATTTTCAACCTTCCCCTCTTCTGGAGCGAGGAAATCTGCCTGCTCGGGCTTCTCTGGCTGACATTTCTCGGCGGAGCAATTTTGGTTCGCCAGGACAAGAACGTCAGCATCACCATCTTCTCGGACATGCTTCCGAAATCCGTGATGCGCCCGTTGCATCGCATAAATCACGTTCTGATCCTCATTTGCCTGGTTGTAATGATCCAGCAAAGCTGGAAGCTTTCGGAACGGCTTTCGTACAGCACCACGCCTGCCCTTCGTATGAGCGAGTTCTGGTTTGCCGCGGCGCTTCTGGTCGGTTTCATCGTCATGCTCTTCTACCAGATCCAGCGATTCATCGGTGACCTCAGGGGCCGGGATGTCTTTCCGGATGAGTCGATCTGCGGCCCGAAGGATTCCGGAGAAGTGGAGAGGTGCAACCTATGAACGCCATGATCCTGATTTCGGTCCTGCTCATCCTGATGGCGATGCGCATCCCGGTCGTCTTCTCCCTGTTGCTCTCGTGTCTTTTTTACCTGGTTTTCATCAAATCGATACCGCTCGTCATTTTGGCTCACCGCATGATGGGAAGCCTCGAGTCTTTCCCATTGCTGGCCCTGCCGCTTTTCATCCTGGCGGCGGATGTCATTAACTCCGGCCGGGCTTCGGAAGAAATGTTCAAGTTCGCCCGGTCCCTGGTTGGACACATGCGCGGCGCCATGGGTCATGTCGTTGTGGTGGCTTCCATGATCTTTGCCGGCATATCAGGCACGATCACGGCCGAGGCCGCGGGTCTCGGGAAGCTGGAACTGCCCATGATGGAAAAGGCTGGATTCGACAAGCCTTTCGCGGTGGGCCTGATCTCGGCGTCATCGATAATCGGACCAATTATACCGCCCAGCGTGCAGATGATTCTCTACGGAATGATCGCCGAACAGTCCGTCGGGAGGCTCTTCGTGGGCGGGGTCATTCCCGGCATAATCATGGGCGTGTGCCTGATGGTCATGGTTTACATCTACTCCGTCAAGCGAAACTACCCTCGCGATCCCAGGCGCGCCACGCTGCGCGAAATGCTCTCGGCTCTCAAGTCTTCCGCCCCCGCTTTGGCCACGCCGGCGATCATTCTCGGAGGGATCATGTCGGGGATATTCACGCCGACGGAAGCCGCGGTTGTTGCGGTGGTCTACGGCCTGTTCATCTCCATGTTTGTCTACAAAACACTGACCCTCAGGCAGTTGCCCGAACTGCTTGTCGGCTCGGCGGTCATGACCGCCCTCATCCTGGTCATTATGGGCGCGGCATCCGTTTTCGGCTGGGTAGTGACCATGGAGAACATCCCGGTCCTCATCAAGGACGCGCTCATGTCGGCAACGGACAAGCAGTGGGTGATTCTGCTTATTCTCAACATCGCCTTCCTCATTGCCGGCTGCTTCTTTGATATCTGCGCCATCATCCTGGTGCTGACGCCCATGATACTTCCCATCCTGCAGGCCTTCCAGATTGACATGGTGCACTGGGGCGTGGTGGAGGTACTCAACGTCTGCATCGGCTTTCTGACACCGCCTTTCGGTGTTGGACTCTTTATAATGTCTGACATGGCCAAACTGAGTGTTTCCGAGGTAACCCGGGCCATCGCCCCGTTTCTCATTCCGCTCCTTATCTCACTTGGCCTCATCACTTACATTCCTCAACTCGTTACATGGCTTCCGAACCTGGTTTTCGGATAGTCCGTAACGGGCTTGTACCGGAGGAAAACTCACATGAATTCAAAAGAACGTTTCCTGACCACACTCAACCATGAAGAGCCCGATCGGGTACCGCGCGATCTCGGGGGGTGGGTGACAACCATGTCCGAGATTACCTACAACAGGATGCTGAAGCAACTCGGCATCGATCGCGAACGCGAGGTCTTCGACTGGCTGCGCCAGACCATCGACCCTGAAGAGGACGTACTCCAGCGCCTCGGCGTCGATACCCGCTATGTCCATATCGGGCGGCCCAAGTCCTGGACATTTGCCCCCAAGCGGACGGAGCGCGGTTTGTATGTGGTCGACGAGTGGGGGTGCGGATTCATAAAGACCCCGACGACACTCTATTACAACCTGATCGACAGCCCACTGCCCAAGGCGACAATCGACGACCTGGATTCCCATGCCTGGCCCGACCCCCGCGACCCGGGTCTTCTCGACGGCGTGGCGGAGCGTGCCCGAAAACTGGCCGAAGAGGGCCAGTACGCCGTTATAGGGGATTTTGCCTGGGAAACCTGGTACGAACGGGCCTGGAAGCTCCGGGGCATGGAGCAGTTCTACATGGATATGGCCCTTAACCGGGACTTCATTCATGCCCTTCTGGACAAAACCCTGGAACTGCACCTGGCGTTCCTCGATCATGTGCTCTCGGCATGCGGCCAGTACCTTGACGTTGTGATTCAGGGAGGGGACCTGGCGGGACAGCAGACGACACTGATGTCGCCCGCCGACTACAGGGAGTTCATAAAACCTCGGCAGGCCAGGGCCATCGAGTTCATTCGGAGCAAGACCAAGGCCAAAATTTTCTATCACACCTGCGGGGCCGCATCCAGTCTGGTCCCTGATTTCATCGACGTGGGAATCGACATTCTCAACCCCGTGCAGGTGCGGGCTCACGGCATGGAAGCCAAGGGCCTCAAGGACAGGTTCGGGGACAAGATATGCTTCTGGGGAGGAATCGATTCCCAGCGGGTCCTGCCCACGGGATCACCCGCCGACGTTGAGTCGGAAGTGCGCGATCTCTTGCGCGCGATGGCTCCGGGAGGCGGCCTGGTTGTTTGTTCGGTGCATAACATCCAGGCGGACGTTCCACCCGAAAACGTTCTGGCCCTTTATGACTCCGTTGGCAAATGGGGAACGTATCCCTTGTCCGAAGGCATTTAGAATTGTAAAACCTGGTTCACGATCCGATTCCCGGCGGCCGGTATGGTTCAGCGGCCGCCGGGTCATCGAGACGGGAGTTTTGCCATGGAAAATTTACGGGCCGCGATCAAACGCGGCGATGGAGAAACGGTCAAGGCAGAGCTGGATACGCTGCTGGGCAAGGGTCATGGCGCGGGTGAACTTCTGGACGCCATGATCGCGAGCCTCCGGGAAGTCGGAGAGGCTTTCTCCCGTGGAGACGCTTTCATACCGGAGATGCTCATCGCCGCGAGGGCCATGCAGGTTGGCTCGAACCATCTAGGCCCCGAACTGGCCAAAACCTCCGACGGCTCCACACAGGGCAGACTTTTGATCGCCACCGTATCGGGCGATTTGCATGACGTCGGGAAAAACCTTGTCTCCCTGGTCTTCAAAGGGAACGGATTCGAAGTGATCGACCTGGGAGTGGATGTACCCGCTAGTCGTATTGTAGCCGCCATCGAGGAAAGCAAGCCCGACATCGTCGGGCTTTCGGCCCTGCTGACGACCACCATGGAAGCCATGGCTAAAACGGTGGCGGAAATCAAGGCAAAATACCCGGATGTCAAGATCTTGATTGGTGGAGCCCCGGTAACCCAGGAGTTTGCCGACCGTATCGGCGCCGACGCCTGCGCGCCTGATGCCGCGGCGGCCGTGGATGTTGCCCGAAGGCTTATTGCCGCCTGATTCCAGGTGTGTTATGAGTAGTTAAGCAGCGACCGGCATTGCGTTTCAATCGTTGCGTTTCAATTCTACAAGACTTTTTGGATTATGCTGATGATGATCGGTGAAAGAATCAGGGGCGCTCGCGAGGGAAAAGGAGTATCCGTCCGCGGATTGGCGGAGTTGGCAGAGGTCTCCGCGAGCCTGATCAGCCAGATCGAGAACGGCAAAGTCGATCCTTCACTGTCTACCCTGCGCAAGATCGCCATAGCCCTGGACGTTCCTCTTTTCAGCCTTGTTCTGACGGATGGAGAAGGGCCTACCCGGATCATTAGAAAACATGAGAGGCGGCCGATCGTCTTTCCGAAGGCGGGCCTGAAATATGACATCCTCCACTCGGATGCCAACAAGAAAATGGCGATCATGATCGGCACGCTCTCGCCGAATGGTGCCACCAGCGAAACCCTTCTCAACCATCCCGGCGAGGAATGTCTCGTTATCCTCCACGGAACGATGAAGGTTGAGCTGGCGGACGAGGAAATCGAACTTCGGGAAGGCGACAGCCTTTACTTTGACAGTTCGATCCCCCACCGTCTCTGCAACCGCGAGACACAGCCCTGCGGGTTCTATCTCATCATCACTCCGCCCAAATTCTAGGACAGGGGTCGGGTCTTCGTTTGACCGTTAGTAAACCGGTCAAACGGGGACTTGCCACTCTACCGACCCTGCCGCTCAACACACGCGATTCCTATCTGTCCGAAAGAAACGGTAATCGGCCCTGGTCGCCCGACAATCCATATGCCATCGGCAAGCTCGCCATTGAACGCCATCTACCCGGTCAGATGAAAAAACTCCCGGAAGATGTTGCCAAATAAAAGGCCTGCAATAAGATAAGTCCTGGCGCCAGGCCGGCCAAATCCTCGGCCCACGCCATGACAGGGGTACGAAACATGATGAAGATAGAAGCAGAAGCCGCCGCGTTGATTCGCCGTTGGAATGATGAACTTTCTCAACCCGTTTCCGTGGTCTTGGCAGGAAGCAACGATAAAAGGGGTTTAGCGCTGCTGGCATTTCTTGAGGCTTTTACGAACATTGCTCCCAATGTCCGGTTTTCACCCCGGGAAGGGCAAGCGGGTGAGTTGCCCGCAATCCTTATAGGAACTTCAGTACGCTGGCAAGCCGTACCAGAGGGCGGCGAACTTATGCCTTTTCTAAGGACTGTCGAGATGCATTTCTCGCCCGCTCGTCCGGCGGCATCCGCGCCCGAACAATTGCGGAGCCGGATCGAGCGCGTGTCGCTGCCGGCCGATCTCAAAATATATGTCACCCCCCGGTGTCCCTTCTGCCCCAGCGTGTTGAGTGAAATCGTCCCTCTTGCACTCCTCAATCCCGTGCTCCACCTTACCGTTATCGATGGAGCGCTCTTTCCGGAACTGGCCGCGGAGGACGGTGTTCGTTCCGTCCCCACCGCTATCCTTGATGGCGCGTTCCGCTGGACCGGCGCCGGACACATGGATGAAATCGTCGATGCTATCCTGAACCGCGATCCCGCACTCCTGGGCGCCAAATCGCTGGAAGGTTTCCTCAAGGAGGGAAACGCTGAAGCACTCGCTCGGATGATGATGGAGCGGGGACAGGTTTTTCCGGCCCTCATGGACCTCTTTGAAAGCCCGGACTGGTCAACCCGGCTCGGGGCCATGGTCGTCGTGGAGGAAATAGCGGAAAAGAGCCCTGAGCTGTCGGAGGAAATACTGGGACAGCTTTGGAACCGGTTGCATCGCATAAGCGGCCCCGCCAGGGGCGACGTGATGTACCTCTTCGGCCTCGGGCAGCCCCGGTCGAAACTCTGGATAGACAGGCTGGAAGGCGTTCTTGCAGATGAAGGCGAGGAGGTACGTGAAGTGGTGATGGAGGCGCTTGAAAGGCTCAACTCACCCCAAAGCTTCCAAGCCTGACGGGGGCCCGCCAAACCCGGAAGAAAGAGTGAGACTCAGACTGCATGGGCTTCCGGGAAAACGAAACATGTGGGCATTGTGACGGGCCGATTATCGAAATCCGCGTTATTTTCCACCCAAAGGTGAGAGGCGGATATCATGGATCGAGAATGTGCCGGCCGGCGTGTGCAGGTAGCGTGGTGTTAGGCTGTGTCTCGACAAATGTGCTCACGACGACCCGGAAAAGTATTCGAGGCCGGAGAAAAACAGAACGGGAGGCCCGCCCGTCTATTCTCTCCGGCCCGGGACTTGCGACTATGGGACGGGGACACCGTTCCGGGTATGGGAAAATCATCCGTGGACGTTCGTCCGACCGTTTTCTATCGTGAGCAAATACAAAATGTAAAGGGCGTCCCCCCGTCTACGCGAGGGTAGCCTCGAGGGTAATGTCGGCTTTCAGCAGTTTCGACACGGGACATCCGACCTTGGCCATATTGGTGAGTTTTTCGAACGTCGCCTGATCGGCACCCGGGATTTTAGCCTTGAGCATCAGGTGGACAGCAGTGATGGCGAATCCATCTTCGACCTGCTCCAGCGTGACTTTGGCCGAAGTTTCCATATGTTCGGCGACCAGCCCTGCTTCGCCCAGTATCAGGGAAAGGGCCATCGTAAAGCAGCCGGCGTGCGCGCCCGCAATCAGTTCCTCCGGGCTCGTGCCCACCTTGCCCTCGAACCTGCTCGCGAAGCCATAGGGATAGTCCTTCAAGGCGCCGCTCTGTGTGGAAATCGCGCCCTTGCCGTCCTTGAGTCCGCCCTGCCATTGGGCAGAACCACGTCCAATAATCTTCATCCGAATCCTCCATCCAAGTCTATGGGAATAACGATCAACTTCCGCTCTACGCATGTGAGTTGCATGGCTGGGACCGGGCTTTTATATGAAAAGGCTTCCTTCGCCCCCATGAGAGATCACACGACCATGCCCTCTCCGAATGGAACACGCAGAATATAAGTCGGGGGGACTGGTTCCGCAATTTAAGGACGTACCTCAACCCTGGAAGTTTAGGCCCTCGTGTCTCCCCTGCCCGGCTGACCGGTCAAGGGCACGGAGGCACAGGGGCAACCATGGGGCATTTCGCCGGGATACGGATCGTGCTTTCTGTGACGCATCCGGAAAACAATTCCTCTTTCCCCCGCGTTTTGCACGGAATCGTTATAGGGTCAGACAAATTCAGGCCCTCGTCCGTAATGGTCTGTACTACCTTATGGAGCATGCCTATCATGAAGCTGCCGAGGATGATTTTGATATCCACGATGTCGGACAAGGCATTTTGACCGGCAGGATACGGCGAAGTTGGCCAAGGGATGGCAAATACGAACCGGTCGGTTCAGCTCTGGATGGACGCTCCATTGGAGTTGTGTGCCGAATCACCATGTCCGGAAAAGTTCGCGTGATTGCCGTTTATGAAGACAACCCTAGAGGGCAGAGTGAGAACCGGAGAGTATGGGCTTCTGGGATAACGAAACGTGTGAGCATTGTGGCGGGCCAATTGTCGAGAAACGCGTTACACTCCACCGAAAGGTGAGAGGCGGATACGTGCGGATAGAGAATGTGCCGGCCGGCGTGTGCAGGGCGTGTGGTGCGCGTTACTTCGCTGCGAATGTGCTCAAGACGATCCAGGAAAGTATCCGAGGTCGGAGAAAAGCAGACCGGGAGGTGTGTATACCGGTCTATTCTCTCTAGCCCGGGTCTCGCGATGAGGGCATGGGCAACAAGGTTCCGGGTATGGAGAAATCATTGTTCCAGCAGATAAGATAATGCCCGGTGATGGCCGACACGAATGCAGCCCCTGAATGCTGATCAGGTTCGGATCAGGTCCCGGAATATTATCCCGGCTCCCGATCCGAACCCCCGTAAGATTGTTGTTAAAGAGCGTGTCGTTACCCCGCGAATGTGCCTTGTCCAACCAATGCGTCCTTAATGGCCCACCAGTTCAACTGAAGCGTGTCGTCACCCCCGAGGGAAATACAGCGGTTCCAGGACCAAAATCAAAACCAGGCCACTCGCCCGTCTTATCTCTTGATAACCGTCAGCCGCTCATTATAGGTGCACTTTTTGTGCTCCTGCGCGTCGATAACGGCGAGCGAGGTCGTATTGACGATGTCCTCGACGTCGCAGTTGCGCTGGAGAACGTGAATCGCCTCGCTGGTGCCCATGAGGATCGGGCCGATCGCTTTTGCTCCGCCCAGGCGCGACATGAGCTTGAAAGCGATATTGCCCGATTCGAGCGAGGGGAAGATCAGCACGTTGGCCGCCTTCTTCAGGGTGTTGAAGTCATAGACTTCATTGAGGATCTCCGGCACCACGGCGGTATCGGCCTGCATCTCGCCGTCGATGGTGATATCGGGCCGTCGCTGCTTCACGATCCGGGTCGCCTGGGCCACCTTCTCCGCTCTCGGGTGGCGCGTGCTTCCGAAGTTGCTGAAAGACAGCATAGCCACACGAGGCTCGATATCGAGCTGCCGTACAGTATCGGCCGTGCATATGGCGATTTCGGCCAGTTGCTCCGCATTGGGATCGATGTTCACCGTGGTGTCGGCAAAAAAGAGTATTCTCTTCGGGAACACCATCATGTAGACGCCGGCGATAACGCTCATTCCCTCGCATAGAGGCAGAGTCTGCAGGGCAGGTCGTATGGTATCGGGGTAGTGCTGGTTGACTCCACCCACCAGACCGTCGGCATCGCCCACCCTCACCATCATGGCGCCGAAATAGTTGGGGCTGGTTCGAAGGAGAGTCTCCGCCTCCTGCTGCGTGATCCCCTTTCGGCAGCGCAGCCTGTAGTACTCCAGTGCGTATTCCTGGATACGATCGAACTTGGCCGGATTCACTATGGTTGACCCCTTGAGGTCCAGGTGAAGTTCCGAGGCCCGTCGTTTTATCACAACGCGATTCCCCAGCAGGATCGGCTTCGCGATTCCTTCATCCAGAATAACCTGGCATGCGCGCAGGATCTTGGGATCGTTCCCCTCCAAGAAGACAATGCGCTTGGGCTCGCGCTTCGCCTTCTGGATGATGCGGCGCATCGTCTCCTGAGATCGTCCAAGGCGGCTTTCCAGCTTGTCGCGATATGCCTCCCAGTCCGTTATCGGTCTTCGCGCCACGCCCGATTCTACGGCCGCTCGCGCCACCGCCTGCGCTTCCCAGATGAGCACGCGCGGGTCAAAGGGTTTTGGAATGATGTAGTTTGGCCCGAATTCTATTACTTCCTTCCCATACGCCTTGAGCACGGAATCCGGGACGTCTTCCTTGGCCAGGTTCGCGAGACAGTATACCGCCGCGATCTTCATTTCGTCATTGATGGCGGTGGCGCTCACATCCAATGCGCCGCGGAAAATAAAGGGGAAGCCAAGAACGTTATTTACCTGGTTAGGATAATCCGAGCGGCCGGTGGCCATGATGAGGTCGTTTCGAACACTCACCGCGTCGGGGTAGCTGATTTCGGAATCGGGATTGGCCATGGCGAAAATAATCGGACGCTCCGCCATGCTCTTCACCATGTCCTTCGTAACCAAACCTGCCACCGAAACGCCCGCGAATACGTCGGCCCCTTTCATCACATCGGAAAGGCTCAGAGGTTTATCGCCATTCGCGAAACGTTGTTTGTACGGGTTCATGCCTTTCGGGCGACCGTTGTACACGAGCCCGTTGGAATCAACCAGGAACAGGTTTTCCTTCTTGACCCCCAGTTTGACATAAAGGGTGGCGCAGGCAATTCCCGCTGCCCCCGCCCCCGAGAAAACCACCTTGACCTGGTCGATCTTCTTGCGTTGCACTTCCAGGGCATTCAGGAGGGCCGCGCCCGAGATGATTGCCGTACCGTGCTGGTCATCATGGAAGACGGGGATCTTCATCGTTTCCTTGAGATGCTCTTCGATATAAAAGCACTCAGGGGCTTTGATGTCCTCCAGGTTCACTCCGCCAAAAGTGGGTTCCAGCAGTTGGACCGCTTTGATAATCTCATCCGGATCTTTTGTGTCCAGTTCGATATCAAAGACATCGATATCGGCAAACCTCTTGAACAGAACAGCCTTGCCTTCCATCACCGGCTTCGCGGCCAGCGGACCGATGTTTCCAAGCCCGAGTACCGCCGTACCGTTCGTTATCACGGCCACCAGGTTCCCTTTGGTTGTGTACTCAAAGACGCTCTCGGGGTTTCTTTCTATCTCCCGGCACGGTTCGGCAACCCCCGGGGTATATGCCATACTGAGGTCCCTTTGTGTCAGACAGGGCTTGGTGGATTTGACTTCGATTTTTCCAGCGCGCTCCTGGCTGTGATAATTCAGGGCGTCCATCTTACGAATCATGCGATGCTCCTAGGTAATAAGGGTGTGTCAAATTGATCGCGGTACTCCACATTATCAATAACGCCGCTCGACGGCGGCTAATAGATGTGCAACTCCTCCTAACCTAAGATCGGACTACGATTGTGAAATTTTAACATAAAACAAAGGGAAACGGGATAAAGTCTGACAAAGTTACGGCGATCGAATGCGAATTCGGGCGCAAACCCTCTACAGAGTCATCCGTGGCTTTCCGAGGCAATGGAGGGATCGTGTGAATTGGGAAGCGGAAATCGTGGTGGAGTCTCTCTATCCCGGAGAGCTTCTCAAAAAGATGTCTTCGCCGGGCGCGGTCCCGGATCGGCTACCGAGGCCTCCGTCCCCATGATCTCGCGGCGTAATCCCGAGATCGGATCTTTTCTTGCCGGTACGGAGGTTTCCGGTCAATCGGTTATCTCACCGAGGGATACACGCGCTTATGCGGATTGCGTTTGTACCGCCACCGTCCACCCGGTCGGACCACGCGGTCAGCGGCGCGGAGACGGGAATCAAACCGTTGAATTTCGATCATTTCAAACCATCTGGATGTGCCCCAGCATGCGCATGCGCTCTTCCGCCGCCGCGACACGCTCCAGTTCAAGCTCTTTACGAACACTCCTGAGGAACTCCAACTCCCGCCGGGCTTCACCCAGGCCGCTGTCGCCGGGAGCCATGCCCTGGATTCGCGCCTTGACGGATCTCGCCCGCAGCGAAAGATCCCGTATTTTGCCCAGCACGTCCTGTTCCCTCTTTGTGAATATGAGCTTTCTCTCCGCGCAACCGTAGGAAGGGTCTTTTATCGGCCCCTCGCATGAACAGCACTCTGTTTCGGACAGGCCGGCAATATTCATTGTGCACCTCCAAATTTCGGGTGGTCTTTTGTTCAATTGGAATACAGGTCATTAAAATAAGGCACTGACGTCGATTTTAAAAGGGGGAGTTGCCCGAAGACGAAACAGGGAGAGGAGACGGATTAAATGCGGGTCTATTGCCGGGAAAGGGGACTTGAGGGCGAATGCATGACTCACCTCGCTAAAGCGGTCGTCTTTTTATGGCCGAGCTA
The DNA here is from genome assembly GCA_039679945.1 of Syntrophobacter sp. Classification (GTDB taxonomy): domain Bacteria; phylum Desulfobacterota; class Syntrophobacteria; order Syntrophobacterales; family Syntrophobacteraceae; genus SbD1. Next base: position 14,696 of record JBDKTY010000148.1, read on the forward strand.
TTGCGAGCCCCACGCCATAAAGGACATGGACCAAACCGGGGCGTTTGGAAGCCGCCCTTCGCTTGAGTGCACTCACGAACGGCACACATCTCCATATGGCAGGGCGCCTTCCGTCGCGGCATGGGGACAGGGCGCCGGCGAGACCACATTCCCCCCGGCTGCCGAAAAACACGGCGCCGCGCGAGAGGTAATCGATAATGATGCATCCATCAAATGGCATCACCCAAGGCAAACCTTACGATATTTGCACGCATCCTGGTCGCAATATCCGCTGGACCGCCCAAAACAGTCGAAGTACCCTTCCTGCGCCTGTCGCTTGCGATAAAGGGGGGTAAGGGAGTCCTTGAGGCATGTCAGGCACAGACCATGGGAATATCCTTCCTGCTCCGGTCTTCCGACGCCCCACGTTTGACAGCATTTTATGCATTGGTACATCATGGAATTATCCAGTCTAGCAAGATAGTTCTGTTACATTTCGACAATCAGGGTAACGTTTAGGTGAAGCAATTGACGTGCCAGAAATCTACTCGGCTTCCCGCGTTGTGTGAGCACCTCCTGAAGAGATTATCGGCAACCGGGAATTGCCGCATGACCGTATTTTGCACACGGACGCGACGGTTTTTGCACACTGTCGCATTCCCGGATCGATCGAAAACGAGTCTTTCCAGGAAGAATGCCGGCTTTCATCGGCCGGGAACCAGACCTTTTTGGGAGAGGAGATATCCCTTTACAGGGGGCGAAAACTGCGGCTAAAATTGAACGCATGCACCCGGCTGTAAACGGTTGAGTTGGAATTTGCCCGTTTCCTTGCCGGAATATCCGCACTGCTTCAACGCCGAGTAAACCGCCGGGATATACGATATTTGCCGGAATGCATCCCGACCGGCCTTGAAGGAATTGAGTGCACCCCTCTTCAGTCATGTTTTTCGGGAAACGAAAACGACGATTCCCCGTTTAGCGGGGAAATGACTTAATTTTTGTCGATCTTGGGCACTACAATCTATTTCAGGGCAGTTTATCGCGGCCTCGGGCCGTTTGACCATTTTGGAGGGGAAATTGCGGAAAACGGGTTTGGCTCTATTGCTTCTCTGGTTCGTTTTTTTGACACAGGCGTGCATTTCCGAAGTGAAGCCGATCCTGAAGGTGAATCCCGATATCCCCGCCAGGATTGCCAATCAGCAAAAGATGATCGATCGTGCATCGAAGGGCAATGCACCGCCTTCCGAGAGAATTCAGGAAGTGCAAAACAGGCTGGACCTCGTTAAAGCACGGTATTCGCGTTTGCAGGCCGAAGGCAAGCTCAATGCGGGCGAGATCCGGAAGCTCTCCCGAATGCTGGATGAGTCCGGAAACCTGTTGTTAAAGGTTCGTGCAGCGAAAACAGCCGCACCGCCTCAATCCGGGAAAAACAAGAAGAAGGATGTTGCCGCTCCGGACGGGGCGGGGATCGGGGGGGAGCCGGTGGAACAGGAATGAAGATTTGGCTGTCTCTAAGACGGACCGAGAAGTGTCACCCGATTTGCTAACTTTTGACACGCCCTTTTCTGGCGATCCCGATCACATTGGGAATAGGGAGGGCGAATTGGAATCCACTGTTCTCCTCGAATCCTTCCCACACGCCGTTTCTTTCCAGGTTCATTCTTGGCGTGGACAGATAAAGGGATGCCTGAGGGCCCCCTTCCAGGTACATGGCGCTTTTTAACGACAGCGGCAGGGCAAGAAGCATTTCGATGAAGTCATGCACGGTATAAGGCGTCCTGCTGATTATAAAGAGCATATATCCATTCGTGTCCATGCCGACTGCAAGCGTACTCCACCTGGAATTCTGCTGGGACCACACATTCTGCCCGTCACATGAAATCATCCTGATGCTTTGGACGAATGATTGGTATTTGGGCCGTAACGTGGAGAAATCCCTGCATTCCCTGTCAATTATCTGAATCTCCGGCATGCCGTCCTCGACAGGATTGAAGGCCAGAATAGTATTTGCCTTCCCCAGCCTGGGATTATTGACATGGTTAAAATTCCGCATGTATCCCACACTGGTAAAACCGTCCTCCTGAAACATGCCGGCATTAACCGCCGCGAGCAGTTGGTGCCTCTCGCACCATTCGCGTGCGGTGAATTTTTCCCTGCCGAGTTCAGACGCACAAAGCAGCCGAAAAGAGTAGTTTTTGGGATCGACTTTTACAACTGTGATGGTGGAGGAATTGTTACCGGACTTGCCCGGCGGATCGAATTCAGCGACCAGGAGCCCCTCGTCGGCCTCTTTCCACGGGTTCGTCTGGCCCATGAGCATGGGCCGGGCGCCGCAAAGGCCCACGATGCCCACAGCCAGGGCGAGGGACGCAAAAGCTTTCAAAAAGGGAAATGTCCGCATCATTCTACCGGCCACCTGACTCCCGAAAACCACAGACCCGGCAAGCCGCTTTTCGGATACACCCGCGCCTGGCGCCAAACAAGCGAATAATAAACCAAAAGCCCCGCAACTCTATTCTGCAGCCTTAAGCAGGTGGAGTAAAGGAATTTTTCCGAAGCCCTCAACGGAGCCTGTCAATTTCCGCCGCAAGCGCTGCCCTGAACTCCTCTCGAAGTTTTTCCCGCGCGGGGGATATTTGTTCGTCCGAATCCGGGTTGGGCGCCACGGCAGAACCTGAAATCCCTCTTCTTTCCAAGTTTTTCAGGATTATCCCCGATGACCTGGCCTCTTCAGAATCGGCCGTTTCGGCATACTTCTTTAGAATGTTATCGAGCCCGGTAACATCCACCGCGAACCCATCCCGCAGCAAGACGAGCAGGGGTCGATTGTCCGAGGCCGGGTCGATTCTGCGGGCTATCTCCTGGACGGCCGCCTTTCCATCGGGATCGACATGGGCATTTTCCAGCAACCCGTACTCTTCCCGGAAACGCCCCGCATCCATATCCCCCTGAAGATACTTCGTCAGGAGCCTGTTCAGACCGTCTTTCAACTCCGCCAATGCCTGCTCTCGCCTGTCTTCCTCACTCATGGTGAGATTACGCGTCTTTTCCATGATGAGATCGAGCGTACTTCTTATTTCCGCCATAGAACCCGCCTCAATGAACAAAGAATGATGCCGGGATGTCCCGGCATCATTACGTACCAGCTTCGTCTCATGCTGATTGTTCGCCAAATACGAAACCTGACTCAAACGCCCTGACGTTCTGCTCCAATAATTTTCCGGGCAGGATAACAGTCAACGCCCTGCCCCAGCTTTCCTTCGAAATCGGCAGCAGCCCAGTCCCGGCCAGGACCCCGATCATAGCCACATTCGAGCTGCGCTCCGCGTTTGCCGACCGGGCAAGCGCGTCCGCATCCACGGTAATCAGCCTCCGGACCTTCTCCCCGATCATTTTGAGCAGCTTCTTGACATCCGGATAGGTGCTCTGTCCCACCGTGACAGTAAACGGCGGTACGGGAGTAGTACCGGTGATGACCATGCTGAGCGGGCTGCACTTGGGAAGAGCACGGGCGGCCTCCAGCGGCTCGAATGCAACGACTATATCGGCCTCGCCATCCGCGATTGTCGGACTGAAAGCATTTCCCATGACAACCGAAGACTCCACGACCCCGCCTCTTTGCGCCATGCCGTGGATTTCACTCATCAGCACGGGAAGCCCTTCCTGCAAGGCTGCTTCTCCAACGAAACGGGTGGCAAGAAGAGTCCCCTGCCCTCCTACCCCGGTAAAAAATATACGCACGGCTTTATCTTTTGTCCCCATCACCATTGTCCCTCTATTTGTCAGGAAATCCGCCTGGGTTTGACTGAATCACAGATTTGCGAACAAACGCTGCAACCGCTGCAGAGGTCCTCATTTATAAGGACGCGTTCCTCTCCATTTTCGGATTTCTGGAGCATGAACGCCGGGCAGCCCAGCACGGTGAGGCAATCCCGGCCACAGTCGCCGGCACAGGATTCTTCCACCTGGAACACGATCTTCTTTTTCTTCTTCAGCACCCGTGATTCGAAAAGCGGACAGGGACTCTTGGCAATGATAACCGAGACCCCGGTTTCATCCAGATTTGCCTTGAACTCCCGCAAGACCTCCTGGGTCTTCTTCACCTGAAGCGGGTTGATAACGGCCACGCGTTCCACCCCGCATCCCCTGACCAGTTTCTCCAGGCTGACTTTTGGTTCGACCTTGCCGGCCGGAGTAAGCTCTACGCCAGGATGCGGCTGGTGGCCCGTCATCGCGGTCGTCCCATTGTCCAGAATTACGAGTACAAAGCGATGTCCGTGGTAAACCGCGTTCACCAGGCCTGGAATACCGGCGTGGAAGAAAGTCGAGTCGCCTATAAACGCGACGACGGGACGGTCGAGAACTTTGCTGAACCCGCCGGCAGTTGAGACGCCGGAGCCCATGCAGATGAGAAAGTCCGCCATTCTGAGCGGAGGCAGGACACCGAGCGTGTAACATCCGATATCCGACGGATAAACGGCCTCGTCGCCGAAAACCTGCCGAACCGAATAATAGGTTGCGCGGTGAGGACAACCGGCGCACAAATTGGGCGGCCGCTGCGGGAGTTCCGGAGCGGCGATTGCTTCCGGCAGTGCGACGGGGACATCGAAGAAATTCCCGATAGCGCGTTTCGTTTTCACCGTATCCAGCTCAAAAACGCGCGGCACCAGGTTCTCGCCCTTGCCGGCGATTTCCACCGGAAGCTTTGCTTCCTGTGCCACGATTCTCACGGCCTCCTCAAGGAAAGGTTCACCCTCTTCGACAATCAGCGCCCTTTCGATCCCGGCCAGGAATTCGCGGATTATGGCTTTGGGGATAGGATGGGTGAAACCGAGCCTGAGTATCTTGACCCGATCCGTCAGTCCCAGGCTGAGCAGCGCATCCTGGACATAGAGCCAGGAGATGCCGCTGGTGACAATCCCGAACAGGCCTTTTCCGACCGTGTAGTTCAAGGCGCTCTTTTCGGATTCCGCCTGGAGTTTTTTGCCCCGTTCCAGATGCGCCAGCCGGAGCTTTCGGCCGACGGCCGGAATGACAACCAGGTTGAACGGATCCTTTTCAAATTTGCCCCGAGCGATGTCCCGAGTCTCGATCGAACCGATTCTCACCGGTCCGCGGCAGTGGTTTACCCGTGTCGTGGTCCGCAGCAGACATGGCGTGCCAAACTTTTCGGATATCTCGAAGGCCTCCAGCGTCATCCGGTATGCTTCCTCGGGCGTTGCCGGCTCAAGCATCGGGACCCCCGCCATTTTTGCATAATACCGGGTATCCTGTTCATTCTGGCTGGAATGGAGGAACGGGTCGTCGGCTACCACTATCACCATGCCCGCTTTGACGCCCACATAAGCAAGCGTCATGAACGCATCCGCGGCCACATTCAGTCCGACGTGCTTCATCGCGCAAAGACTTCTCACGCCCGAAATTGCGGCAGCACAGGCGACCTCCATCGAGACCTTTTCATTGACCGAATATTCGACATAAATTCCGGCTTCCTCTCCAAATTGGAAGAAACGGTCGATGATCTCCGATGACGGCGTACCGGGATAGGCCGCGACAAACCGGACGCCGGCCTCGACCGCGCCGCGTACGATCGCTTCATTGCCGAGAAGAAACTGTGGCTTGTCGGTTGCGGCAACTAATAGCTCATGCATTAATATCCTCCGTGAACCTTGTTTTTGCCTGTACGAAGAAAATTACAGTTCCGTGTGGCCTAATATCGAATTTCACGCCGTCCGCGCCGAGGCGCATCCCGCCCCGCAAGGCTCGACCGCGCCGGCTGACCCCTTACTCTTTCACCAGCCTGCGATCAATAAAGGGCTTCACCTTGCCGCCTTCGCGCTGCAGCGAACCCTTCTCAACCAATTTGATCTTTGGCGTTATCCCTATGAAATTCGCGATCTTTTTGCACATGTGATCGACAAGGGCGCGCTGTTCACGCATCTTGTCGTAAAATAACTGTTCCGTCACTTCCACCCGGATCTCCAGCCTGTCCTCATATCCGCGCCTTACCGCGACCAACTGAAACTCCGGGCGTTCCCCCTTGATCTGTTCCAGTATCTCGCCGATGCGCCCCGGGAAAATGTTGATCCCCTTTATAACGACGACTTCGTCACAACGCCCGACAATGCGGCTGATTCGACGCATGGTCCTCCCGCAGGAGCAGGGTCCGTCAATGATGCCGCACAGGTCCCCGGTGCGGTACCGGATCACCGGGAAAGCTTCCTTGGTAAGGGTTGTTATGACCAGTTCGCCCTGCTGACCCGGTCCCAGAACCTGCAGTGTCTTCGGGTCGATAATCTCGGCGTAAAGATGGTCCTCCTGGAGATGCATTCCGGTTTTCTCCAGGCATTCCCCGGCGATACCGGGACCAAGCACTTCGCTTATACCGTAATTGTCGGTAGCCTGGACAAAAAGGCGGGTCTCGATCTCTTTCCGCATCTCCTCCGTCCAGGGTTCTCCGGCGCAAATACAATATTTGAGAGAAAGATTCTTGGCCTCCAGACCCATTGCCTCGATCCGGTCGGCTACCACCAGTGCGTAGGTTGGCGTACAGACCAGCACGGTGGTCCGGAAGTCCTGCATTATTTTTATCTGTCGTTCAGTGCGCCCGACGGAAGTCGGCAGAACGGATGCTCCGATCCGCTCAGCCCCGTAATGAATCCCGAGCCCCCCGGTCAGGAGGCCATAGCCGTACGTTACCTGGACGACATCGTCCTGGACGACTCCGGCCGCGCTCAGAATACGCGCCACAAGATTGCTCCAGGTACGGAGATCCTGCCGTGTATACCCCACAACCCGCGGATTGGTGGTGGATCCCGAGGAGGAATGCACCCGCACGACCTCCCGTAGAGGAACGGCGAACATTTCGTAGGGATAGCTGTTGCTTATGTCCTGGCTCGTCGTAAACGGCAACCGTTCGAGATCCTGGATCTCGGTCAGGTCATCCTCCGGCCTGAAACCAATTTCCTTGAATCTTCGGCGATAAAAGGCGACGTTGCGATGGACCCGGTTAAGAGTTGACTGAAGCTGCTCCAACTGGATCTGCCGAAGTTCGTCTCGGGAGATGCATTCTTTCCCAGGTTCCCAGATCGGCATGCGGTTTTATCCTTCCCTGATGACGCTCGGTCTACGCTTCCCAAATCTGCTTGGCGCCTTTGCCGAGATAGGCCCGTTTCACTTCCCGGTGTTCGAGAAGTTCCTTCCCCTCTCCCTGCAGGACCACTTTGCCGATTTCCAATACATAGCCCCGGTCCGCGATTTTGAGCGCCGCGCGCGCATTCTGTTCAATGAGCAAGATGGTGCGCCCTTCTTCCTTAAGCTCCCGGATAATTGCAAAAATTTCCCTGATAACCAGTGGCGCCAGTCCCATGGACGGTTCATCCAGGATCAGGAGCTGGGGGCGGGACATGAGCGCCCTGCTTATGGCGAGCATTTGCTGCTCCCCCCCGCTGAGGGTGCCGGCAAGTTGCCGATACCTGTCTCTTAGAATGGGAAATCTGTCATAGAGGCGGTCCATGTCGTCACGAATCTGCCTCTGATTATTCCTGTGGATGAACCCTCCCATCAACAGATTGGCCTCAACGCTCATGGTTGAAAAAATCTGTCGTCCCTCGGGGACAAGAGCTATCCCTTTCCGGACGATGTTTTCCGGCGCGAGCCCCTCAATCGGCTCTCCCCTGAACTCCACGCGCCCGCGGGCGGGTTTTGCCATTCCGCATATCGTATTGACGAGAGTGCTTTTGCCGGCGCCGTTCGCTCCGACCAGGGTGACTATCTCTCCCTGGCGCACATGGAGCGACACGCCCTTGAGAGCGTGGATCGCGCCGTAATAGGTATGTATGCTTTTCAGGGTCAGCATTGGCGGATACTTCTCATATCTGAATCATGAACCCGGCCCGGGAGGGGCCAAACAGCCGCTCCGCCCCGGTGTCTCACGTACCGGACATCGTATACATCATATTCGCAAGCCCGGATTCATCTTCTATCACAAAGCACACGTAAGACAAAACAGATGGAATAATCCCTCCACCCTCGCAAGACTTCGACCACGCGCGCCGAGCCGCGTAGCGGCGATGGGGGGGGTGGGGGGCGAAGCTCCCCACGCTTTTATAGGGTCTGCCGAAACATCATCAAAATCCAGCGCGAACGGCTACTCCTGGCCCTCCTCGCCAAGGTAGGCCTCGATCACCGCGCCGTTGTCCTTTATCTCCGAAGGGGTCCCGGAAGCAAGAACCTGCCCGTAATGGAGGACGAGAATGCGGTCGGAAATCTCCATGATCAGGTTCATGTCATGTTCGACAAGCATGACAGTCACACCGCGTCCCCTGACGGCCTGAATAAGTTCCCCCAACTCCTCGGTCTCTTTCATATTGAGACCGCCGGCCGGCTCGTCGAGCAGGACGATCCGGGGCTCGGTGGCTAGAGCGCGCGCGATCTCCAGGATTTTCTGCTTGCCCAGTGGAAGCGTTCCGGCCTCGACACCCGCGCATTGGGCAAGCCCAACGAGATCGAGGTACTCAAACGCTTTCTCACGGATGAGCTTCTCCTCCCGCCGCATCCCCGGCCAACGCAACCCGGTGGCAAAAAAGCCGCTCCGGCTCCTGGGGTGCCTGCCCAGCATCACATTTTCCAGCACGGTCATTTTCTTGAAAAGCGCCACGTGTTGAAAAGTCCGGGCGATACCGGACTCCGCGATGCGATGAGGCGCGAGGCCGACTATCCCCCGGCCATCGAATACTATACTGCCATCCGTGGGCTCGAGCATCCCGCTGATGCAATTGAACAGAGTGGTCTTTCCCGCGCCGTTCGGCCCGATAACAGCCTGTATGATGCCCACGGGGACTGAATAATCAACACTCTGAAGAGCAGCCACGCCTCCGAAACGCATTCCCAGGTCGTGCATCTCCAGGATCGGGCCGCCAATGTCGAGACCGGAGCTGGACATAATCAGGCGTCCCCCACGACCGCTGCCGGTTTTTTCCGCCTGGGACGCCAGGAAGGAAGCGAGACGATTCCTCCCGGCAGGAAAAGCGCCACTACGAGCAATATCATTCCATACACGAGTATTTCGAGTTCGGCGAAAACCTGGAGCCATTCGTTGCCGACAAAGGTCATGAGAATGGTCCCGACCAGCGCCCCCCATAGGCTCTGCATTCCTCCGACCATGACCATGAGCATGAATTTCATGGACCACATCAGGTTGAATGAACTGGGATTGAGGCAGGTAACGTAATGGGTGTAGAGGCTTCCCGCGATAGCGGCGAGCACGGCGCCGAGGATGAAAACCCTCACCTTATATCGGGCAGTCGGGACGCCGACGGACTCGGCCGCCTTTTCCTCCTCATGGATGGCCCTGAGAGCCCTCCCCACCCGTGACTGGAGCAGATGGAAGCAGAAGATGAGAGCCAGAAAAACGGTTCCCCACACCAGGTAATACCATGCAAATTCACTGTTGATCTTATGGCCGGCGATGCGCAGGCCCGGAATGTCAACCATTCCGGAGGGCCCGCCCGTCCAATTCACTTCCTCCGCGAATACTATATTTACAATCACTCCGAAACCGAGGGTAGCCATTGCAAGGTAGTGGCCCTTGAGGCGAAGGGCAGGCATCCCGACCAGCCAGGCGACAGCGGCGCACACAACCATTCCGGCTGGCATTGCAATCCAGGGATTTACGCCGAATTTAGAGGTGAGTATGCCCGATGTGTAGGCGCCGATACCGAAGAAAGCGGCCTGTGCGAGAGAAATCTGGCCGGCATAGCCCATGAGAAGGCTCAATCCAATCGAAACCAGGCTGAAAATTCCCGCGAAGACCATGACGTCGACGTAATGGGATACTGCTTTGAATGGAGTCACCAGCCAGGGGAACACGCTGATGAAAAGAGCGGCTCCGAGTAGAACGAGCCAGTTTTTTCTGCCCATGAGAGTTTCTCTAGAATCTTTTCAGTTTAGCCGCTTCGCTGCTGCCGAAGAGGCCTTCCGGTTTAAGAAAGAGGGCAAGCAGAAGCAGAACCAGTGCAACAGCGTCTTTGTAGCCGGAGGAAAGGTACCCCGCGCACAGAGACTCGGCAAGTCCAAGAAGAATCCCGGCGACAAGCGCCCCGAAAAACTGGCCCAGGCCACCGAGTGCAGCCGCCCCGAATCCTTTCAGACCGAGCAGTGCGCCCCTGTCATATTCCATCATCGAAACCGGAGTGATAATCACGCCGGCGGCCGCCCCAATGGCGGCACTCAAAATGAAGGAAAGAAAAACCATGTATCTGACCGGAATCCCGGCGAGGCGCGCGGCATTGGGGTTGTCGGCGCAGGCGAGCATCGCCTTGCCATAGATGGATTTTCGGAAGAAGAGCGTGAGCCCGACAACCACCAGTGTACAGATTCCGATTATCCAGAGGGCCTGCGGCTGGATCGAGACCCCCGCGATCTTTATGGGTCCCCCGGAACTGAATGCCGGGAGGCTGTAGGGATCCTTTCCCCACCACAGCATGGCGGAACCCTTGAGTATGATGGAGACGGCGATGGTAATGATGATAAGGGAAAGGACGCTCGTATTGCGCGCCTGTCCTATCACAAACCTGTCCATCGCCAGCCCCACGCAACCGGTAAGCGCCACGGCGCATACAAACGCAAGGTAGAGCGGAAGATGCAGCGGCCCGGCGAAAAACACGGCAAACAACCCGCCGAGCATCACGAATTCGCCCTGAGCGAAATTGATGATTTCGGTAACGCTGTAGATGATATTGTAGCCGATTGCCACCATGGCGTAGATAGCGCCGATGGTGAGGCCGCTTACGACGTATTGGAAAAAATCGGTACCCACTTGTTTTACCGGGCTCCCCGCACCTCCGATATGAATAGTCCCGCCATGCGGACAAAATCGAACTTGAAGTATGTTTCGTCTAACATTTCATTTTCAAATAAGGAAATGAATTTTCAGTGGTTTTGGCAAAAAATAGAATCCCCTATTTCGCCAGTGCCCACTTGCCATCCTTCACGACGACCATCTCAAGATCATCCTTGCTCAAACCGTTGTGGTCCTGGGTGGACATGTTGAAAATCCCATGCATTCCCACGAAACCTTTCGTGTTTTCGACATGCTCACGGATCTTCGCCGGATCGGGACCAACGGCCTTGAGAGCGTCCATTGCGAGGTGCATGGAATCCCACGCATGCCCCCCGAATGAGGAGACCGGCTCTTTGAACCGTTCTTCGTAGGACTTTGTGTATTCCAATATCACTTTCTTCTGCGGCTTGTCGTCAGGAAGCAGTGAGCCGACGTTCACCCGAGCCAACGGAAGGAGGACCCCCTCGGCTGCCTTGCCGGCCAGTTCCAGGTTCTTCAGATTCCCGAAGCCATGGCTTTGAAACAAAGGGATGGAATCCATGCCGAGGTCACGCCAGCTTTTGATGGCCAGGATCTGGGTCGGGCCGACGGACCAGTTTACGATTGCCTGTGGTTGCGTGGAACGGATTTTCGTCATCTGAGCGGAAAGGTCGGTATCCTGGGGACCAAACCTCTCATCGGCGGCAATCTCTATCCCGTTGGCCGGGGCCAGCCTCAGGAATTCTTCTCGGGCGCTCGCGCCATAACCGGTCGAGTCTGTCATGATGCCGATCTTTTTTATTCCATGCGCCTTCATGTAATCAAACATTCTCCCCACGACATGCGAGTCCGAGCCGGCCACCTTGAATACCCACTTGCGGCTTTCGATCGGAGTCACGATCTTGTAGCTGGTCGCACATGAGATAAGAGGCACGTGTGCTTCCTCGGCTATCCCCGCCACCGCGAGGCTCTCGCCGCTACGGGTCGGACCGATGATCACCGGGACATTATCCTTTTTGATGAGTCGTTTGACAGCAAGGTTGCACTTCGTGGCATCACTCTCGTCATCGAGCACGATAAGCTCGAGCGGATGGCCATTGATTCCTCCCTTCTTATTTACTTCATCCGCTATCATTTCCGCTGTCTTCTTCTCCGGTTCGCCGAGGAAGGAGCCAACACCGGTTATCGAGAATACCGCACCGATTTTGTACGGTTCAGCGGCGGCACTCACCGGCGTTGCGGAAGAAAAGTGGAGAAATTGCGCGAGCGCCAGACCAAGGACCGCGAAGACAATCCTGCTTCCTGCTTTTTTCATGTCTGCTCCTTTGAATTCATGAGAAAATCCATTGAAAATGAATAAAAAAAAGCCGTGGCTTGACAGGGACCACGGCTTCAAGAAATCGTAAGACCGTGGGCAGTCGGAATCGCGATCTGCCCACAGCCTCTATGGTTACTTATAGAGGGTACGCGGCAGACCGCCCGGGGTAGGTATAGAGATAATAATATTCTCTGAAAATGATACTTTGCATCTTCATCCTAAAAAATATAGAGTTGGTACGGGGCTATATGGCATCCTCGGTCGGATGTCAAGCGGATTCTGATTGAACGACAGCCCCCGTCACCCTCACCACGTCGAGAATTTGTTCCCTGCTGTTCATTCCAATTTTCCATCGCCGGAAGTTGTGGTAAGTAACTTGGGTTAGCTGTACTTTTCAAAGAATCCACTGGTGGATTCTTGACTCTCGATTGCTGATTGAATGGCAACCGTGAATAGGTGTTCATGCGCGAAAAACACAAGATTCTCATAGTCGACGACGAAGCGCCTTTTCGTTCCGCTCTCCGCAGACTTCTTGAAAAGAACAACATCGTTCTGGAAGCGGACACGGGAACAGCCGGATTTCGACTGGCCGAACGCGAAGAACCCGACCTGGTACTGCTCGATATCGGACTCCCCGACGGAAGCGGGCTCGAATTGTTGCCTCGCTTCAAGGAACTGCGTCCATCCCCCACCGTGGTTATGATCACGGCGTATGAACGGGTGAAAGACGTTGTGATGGCAATCAAACGGGGCGCCTTCGACTATCTCGTAAAACCCGTGGACCTCGACGAATTCGAGATCACGATCCAGAATGCGCTTGAACACTCCGGCCTCAAGAACGAGGTTTCCAGGCTGAGGCAGGAAGTACAAAGACTCCAGGGGGTAAGCCGCCTCATCGGAGGCAATCCCCAGTTCCTGGAAGCGCAGATGCTTGCGATCAAAAGCGCGCAGAGTCGTGATGCCGGCGTGCTGATCCAGGGGGAGAGCGGAGCGGGCAAGGAACTCTTTGCCCGGCTCATCCACACCAAGAGCCCGCGGGCGCCCTATCCCTTCGTGGCCTTGAACTGCGCGGCCTTCAGCACGGAAATCATCGAGAGCGAACTCTTCGGCTATGAAAAGGGAGCCTTTACCGGGGCGAAAGCGGAGGGCAAGGAAGGACTGCTTCAGGTTGCGGACGGAGGCACCCTCTTTCTTGACGAAATTGTTGACCTTCACCCGGAAATCCAGGCAAAGCTCCTGCGCGTGATGGAAGAAAGGGAATTTTTCGCGGTTGGGGGAACCCGCAAAAAGAGCGTGGACATCCGCATCGTTTCCGCCTGCAACCAGGATCTGTGGCAGGTGACCGAAACCGGAGGGTTCCGGAAAGATCTCTACTTCAGGCTCGCCACTATCAAGATAGACCTTCCAACACTGCGTGACCGGCGCGACGACATCCTTCCCATCGCCCTCACTTTCATGGAGGAGTTCAACGATAAGTATGGAAAGCATTTTCGCGGATTCAATCCCAAAGCCGAAAAGCTCCTCCTGAATCATTCCTGGCCCGGAAATGTGCGTGAGCTGCGAAACACGATCGAAAGGGTCGTCTTGTTGGAAAATGATGACACCGTCCTGGGACGACACCTCCTTTTTCTTGATCCCGACAGAAAATCGGAAGATGCATCTCAGGCGGGAAAATTCAGCATAGAACTGCCTGATGGAGGAATTGGCCTGGAAGATATAGAAAAGGAGGTAATCCTGCGGGCTTTTGAAAAATGCGCTCGAAATAAGTCGAAAACAGCCCGATTTCTAAAACTTCCGCGGCACATCCTTTTATATCGGCTAAAGAAATACGGAATAGAAATTTGAATAAAATACTCCAACATTGCACCGTTCTGTATAATATCCTCCATTTTAGATCTAACCAATTGATTTTACTAGTTTCTATTAGTCATGGCAGAGGCATCCCTTTCCGTTTCCAGGACGGACCTGATCAATAGTATCCAAAACCAACATTGAGCCAGTAGTTGCCAAATCCCCAGACCCTATACCCCGCAATGGGTTGGTGAAAAATCGCCGCATGGCACATTCCTTGCTCCTCACACGGCATGGAGGCGGATTGTGCGTGTTGAAAATCGAGTTCTACTTGTTGAAGATGATGCCCCGCTCAAGCGCTCTTTGGAAAAATTCCTGAATCAGGCTGGGTATGCCTTTGCTAGTTGTTCGACTGCGCGTGAAGCTCTGGCTATGGCAGAGAAGCTCCGATACGACATCGTTATCGTTGAGTATCACCTTCCGGATGCAAATGGCGCCTCGTTGCTGGAAAAACTCATGCTCAATGCTCCCAAGACTGCTGCGATAGTTCTTTCCGAGTACGATTTCCAAGCGATTGCTAAAGAGCTGAATCGAGTTGAGTTTGAATTCTACCTGAAAAAGCCGTTTGATCTCGTTGAATTGGAAACTGCACTTACCTCTGCACGGACGAAGGCCGGAAAGCTGATTCATAAGAATGACCAGCAGTCGAAGACTGGTTTCGAAGGTGTGCCTGCCTCCACATTCATGCGAGGAACTCTCAGAAACGGGAATCCAAGTTAAGCTGACTTATCGCCCTGATGCTCTCACTGTCCGAAAGGTTGTTGCGAACTGATCCTGGTGCTCAAGCTGAAGTTGAATCTCATGTGATTGCTCATGCTCTTGTTGGAAGTTATCTCAATCTCATTTTCAAGCTGATGTTCTAATCTCATGTTCCTTTTGAATCGCGTGTTGAGCCGGAAATCCCGTTGGTGGCGGAAAAACTCTTTCTCATCCTGTTAAGCCGTTCCTGAGATCCCTCGGATCATAGCAGAAGGCCATAAGGAGAAATCCTTATGGCCTTCCGTTATTTCGGGGACCAGCCATGGTGAATGTCACCGGGTGAATTTCAGCGGTCGGCCGCTCACCTGCTTGCTTTCCATGAACAATTTGTGCGATAGTACCCTGTCTTGAAAAATCCCCCCAAACAGGAGTCAAAAATGGAAGACCGCAAGATTGAAATCATCACGAAGATGGAGGAAAAAGGTGTCACCGTCGCGCAAGCCGCCGAAGCCATAGCCTTCAGTCCCATGATCCTGGGGTTGTACCTGATAAAAGACGCCTATCCCGTCCCCAAAAGGATCCTGGACAAACTCGAAACGGCACTGGCGAACTGAATCGCTGTTCCCGGTCTGTTGGCGGGTGACTCCTCGATAAGATCCTTACGCCGTGAACCGGAGTGGGCCTCTTCTCCGGCACTCCTCTGCCGAACCCTTATTGAATTGAATGACAGCGGGGCGCCAATTGGCCCGCCCTCGGGTCACGGGTTCTTCTCCATTGAACCGTCACACGAAGTTGATCCGCGAAGCTGCCGGCCGTTCGCGCCAGGCCAACCACAGGTCTCGCGGTCGGATGGCCGGGCGCCGGGACCTTCGCATCAAGCCTGTATGCGTGGTAAACCTCTGGGTGGAGTGGTCCATGAGCATCAAGATGCCTATCAAATTTCACGGCAGCTATAGAGTGGTCACACGTCAGGGTGGAATCGAAAAGCAGGAAATCTGCCAGAAGTTGTCCATGACACCGATCGCCGGGCAGAACCAGGATGAGCCGGCAAACCCCGAAAACCCGTCCAATTACCTGATTACCTACTTCTGTTTTGGCTGCAGGCGCGTTCTCGAAGGCAAGATCACGGAGAACGGCGAGGAAAGAGTCGTGTTCCGGGTCGATGACCGGGAGTACGAATTCTGTCCGTCGAAGAAAGCCTGCTGACCGCATAGCCCGTAAAACCGCGCATCAGCTCCGGATGAATCGACCTCTTTTTGGGGCCGGCGTTGATGCACGCCTTCAAATTGAGCGGCTCCGCGCTCCACGAGTCTGCGCTTCGCGCGACCCGCGCAAGTGCATCGTCACAAAAAAGCCCCCCTGAGATCTTTCGTCCTCGGGGGGCTTTTCTTTCATATTAGTTCGCGTTCAAGATGATACATCCCCCGTTCACCCCGAGGTGCCAAGGGTGGAACGGGCCGATTTTTGCCGGCATCTTCACTCTCAGGGTAGATTCATCTTGAACGCAATTCCGTATCACAACTTTTTCGGGGCGCTCGATCGGCCGCGCCGGACAGACTTTCCTCCGGCGAGCATCATCCCGCCCTACTCCGGTCTAAGCCTCGGGCCACTTCTTTACAACTTCGCCATTGGGACCGGTTACTTTTATCGAGAACACTGGCTTGCCGTCCAGGCAATGTGTCGCGCAGGATATTCAAGGGTCGTAGGCGCGGACGGCCATCTCAATTCTATTGAGAATGCCCTCCGTCACCTCTCCATTCTTTATCAGCGCTTTCGCCGCCTGGTTCACGCTGATGTTCATCGGGCCCAGGTTGTGGGTGGTCCCCACTATCAGGTTCGCCCGCGATATAAGACCGTTTTCATCCGTCGAGTAGTCGTGGATGAGCGTGCCACGGGGCGCTTCGACAACCCCTACGCCCCTGCCGGCCTTCGGCTCGACGGGCGCGCGTACATCGGGATCGCAGATCGACTTGTCGTCGAGCAGTTCGATCGCGTGTTCATAGGCATACACATCCTCGATCAAGCGGGCGTAGTGATAGAGAAGGGTCAGTTGCGCGGGCCTACCGAAAAGCTTCCGGAACTCCTCCAACTCCGCCTGGGCGCGCGGTGTCGAAATGCTGTCGCAAACATTTATGCGCGCAAGGCAGTTAGCCCGGTAAACCCCCTTGAGGTTATCGAGGTCCATCGAAAATCCCTCGCCCCAGAATTTGGCGTAGGGGAATTTTCCATAGGAGAAGGGGACAACGGCTTCGCCCAGGTAGTCAACGTAGTCCTGGGTGTCGAAATCCGTGAAAGTCCCGTCGGGCTTCATCATCCTCAATTTCCCGTCGTAGAAATTGAGTCTTCCCTGGTCGTCAACAGTTCCGAGAAAACCCGAGTTGAAGACACCGAGGATCTTGATAACATCGAGGTATTTCGGGAAAACCTCTTTTTTCGCAAAATCGAGGGTGAAGCTGGCAAAGTCGAGGAGTTCCTTGAGCTGCTCCTGGAAATCCATCCTCTCGGATTCCAGCAGCGGCCTGCAGAAGCCTCCGACGACGCCCGCATGCGGGTGAATGGCTTTACCCCCCAGCCTTTCCAGGATCATCTTGGCCTTGAACCGCGCCTGCACGGCCTTCGTAGCCAGTTCGGGAGCCACCTTCACGACACCGATGACGTTGCGGACTCCATAATCGGCATCGGGTCCCATCACGAAATCGGGCGCGGCCAGGAAGTAGAAATTCAGCAGTTTGTCTTCGGCATGCGAGACAGTTTGCGCAAACTCCCGCAGTTTACTTCCCGCCGGCGTTGGGGTCACCCCGAAGCAGCGGTCAACGGCTTTGTTGGATGCCATGTGGTGATGCCAGGGGCAGATTCCGCAGATCCGGTTCACAATCCTCGGCACCTCTTCGGCGGGCTTCCCCTCGATGAACTTTTCGAACCCGCGAAGCGACATGTAGTGGACCTTGCTGTCGGCAACGTTTCCGTTGTCGTCCAGGTTGATCTCAATCGAACCATGCCCCTCGATGCGGGTTATTGGAGCAACATGAATCGTGCGAGCCATACACTCAGCCTCCTCTTATTTTCGCGCGGCCTGACAAACCGGCTTCAAAAGACCGTGCGAGCCGGAGAACCGTAGAAGATTAGTATAGTCGGGAAGGTCGATGTCAATTCCATTCGATGCCAGCGCGTTCAACATCTGGAGAAGCTGATTTCCATCATGCCGGACCGGCCCGTAGCATCCCCTGCATGGGACCCTCGCGGCAATGCATCGGGGAACCAGAGTATCACCGCCGCAACCCGCCTTCGTCACCGATCCCATGCAGAGAAACCCCTGTTCGAGCAGGCACTGCATCTTGTCTATCGGCTCATCAGGAGACGCGTAATGTGGCGCCTGCAGAAAACGGCGTATCTTCTTTACCTGCCCCTTGCCCTCCCGCCTGGTCGGACAGAAATCGCAAACGCTCTTGTCCGGCAGGGAAGCGGGGTTGCCCGTAAGAAGCCCCGCCAGGGCAGCGAATACCTGGTCCGGATGCGGGGCGCACCCGGGCAGCATCACGTCCACTTTGATCTTCTCGTCCAGTGCGTAAACCGAATCCAGGAGCGGTGGAATGCCCTGATAGGGGCGAGGCTGTCCCGGGTCGGTCGTCTCCGTCGAATAGTACCGCTCAAAGATCGTTTCGTTGTCAAATGAGTTGGCGAGCGCAGGAATTCCGCCGTGGGTCGCGCATGTGCCAAGCGCAATGATAAGCCCGCACTTTTTGCGCATCTCCTCGGCTATTTCCAGGTGCTCCTCGTTGCGAATGCTCCCCGTGATAATCCCCACGTCGGCTTCCGGAATGTCGATGTGCTTTCCGTCTCCGAGTTGGCCAAAGTATTTATGATCCATGAGAACGGGGATATGCACGAATTCCACCAACTCGAGAACCTTCAGGATTCGCGCCCCCAGGTCCACGATGGATATTTCGCATCCGGAACACGCATTCAACCATTCTTCAGCCACTTTTGCCGCCATACAATCATTCCTCGTCATTTCGCGGTGAAACACGAAATTAGTGATGGATGTTCGTCGGAAGCGCTCCCTTGCTACGCCTTTGCACTTTCATGCCCGCGCGGCGCGCAAGATTCCTCCCTCAAGCGTTTACCACCGCCTTCATTTTCCGAAGCGGGTTAGGGCCAAGCGCCTTGACGTCCCTCGTGAACCGGGTCACCGCCTCGACAAGGCGTGGCGCTTCAGCGGAAGACACCCATTCTACCCGGAACCTCTCGGGATCGATCCCGCTGTTTTCGAGTACAATCTTGACTGCCATATTCCGTGCGTTGGCCTTATAGTTGCCCTCCAGATAATGGCACTCTCCCAGGTGGCACCCAAGCACCAGCACTCCATCCGCACCCTTGGACAAAGCCCGGACAACCAGTTCCGGGCTGACCATACCCGAGCACATTACCCGTACAACCCGCAGGTTAGGGGGATACTGCAATCGACTGACCCCAGCCAGGTCAGCAGCGGCGAAAGCTCACCACGTGCACAGAAATCCTACGATGACCGGTTGATAACCATCAGACATCGAGGAACTCCTTTCTAGGAATTTGAATGAGAAAAGAAATACACCGAGCTACTGCCAGTTCGTCCCAGGTCGACACGTTGAGCCTCTTTGACCTATGTCATCCTCCTTCTGTTAGTAGCTAGAAAGAGCAGGAATTCACAAGATCCGGCACTCCCGTCTCCAACTTCTCCTCACGGATAGCCAACGTACTCATGAGGGGAACACCCGCAACTGCCGCATCGGGCAGGGCGGTTTGAGCCCAATCCCACCAATCGCCGCTCCCACGAGCATCAGGCCAACCCCTCCAGCAAAGCATCGATCTGTGCCTTTATCTGTTCGTTTGTGAATCCATGCACCCGCACGCCCCCCTTGGGACAGGTCGCGGCGCACACACCGCACCCCTTACACAGGATGCTGTCGGCTTTCACTCTTTTCTGAATGCGCCCGTCTTCTTCCCGCTCTTCAAGGGTGATGGCATGATAGGGACAAACATCCAGGCAAAGTCCACAGCCATCACAGCGATCCGTCACGTATGATACAAGGGCGCTGAAAACCAGTTTATCCTTGGATAGAATCGTATTGGCCCGCGAAGCGGCACCGAGTCCCTGGGCTTCCGCTTCCGGAATCGTTGCGGGATACCGGGCGGTCCCGGCCAGGAAAATACCGTCTGTTGCAAAATCCAGGGGCCGCAGTTTGGCGTGCGCTTCCAGGAAGAAATTGTTCTGATCCACCGGGATGCGCATGAGATTGGCGATAGCCGGAGAATCCGCGGGCGCCACCATGGGTGTGGACAAAACCACCAGGTCATACGGAATCTCTATGGTCATGCCCGTAAGAGGCTGGTAGAGTTCGACAACCCCGTCCTTTACAATGGGCGGTTGCGCGGCATCGTAGATGTCATAGCGCACTCCCCTGCCGCGGGATTCCCACAGGAGCTTCTCATTTTCCGCGCCATACATCTGAATGTCGCGATAGAGGATATGAACCCTGGCATCCGGATCGAGGTCCTTGATATAGAGCGAATTCTTGACGGATGTGAGGCAGCAGATGCGCGAGCAGTACTTGCGCTCGAAGGACCGCGCCCCCACGCATTGGATCATGACCACATTTTTGCCCTTGAACTTTCCGTCGCGGAGCCGCTCTTCAAGCTCGATATGCGTGATCACGTCCTTGCCGTTATAGCCAAAGGCTCCCTCGGGCTTGAACGGCACGGCCCCGGTAGCCACAACGATGGCGCCCACGACCTCCATGCTCTCCACGCCCTTGCCGTTCTTGAGGCCGGCTTCGTATTTGCCGACTACCCCTCCGACATTGACGAGTTCGCTCTCGAGACGCAACTGTATCCTGGGGTTGGTTTTGACCTGCTCAACCAAGTCCTCGAGGATTTCCGACGCCGGCATTCCCGACGGCCCCACCCGGTTGATGCGCCTGAGCAACCCGCCCAACTCCGGCTCACGTTCCACCAGGAAAACCTCGTTTCCCATGTCGGCGAGCGCGACAGCACAGGCCATGCCTGCGATCCCGCCGCCGAGCACCAGGGCTTTCTTAACCAGCGAGGATTCAATATCCTCCTGCGGCTCCAGCAGCGCGGCCTTGGCGACCGCCATGCGGATGAGATCCTTGGCCTTTTCCTGGGCGGCCTCCTTCTCCTGCATATGCACCCAGGAGCACTGATCGCGGATATTGGCCATTTCAAAAAGATACTGGTTGAGCCCCGCCTCGGCACACGCACTCTTAAAAAGAGGCATATGGGTCCGGGGGGAGCAGGAGGACACGACCACCCGTGTCAACCCGTGTTCCTTTATAGCTGCCTGGATCTCGGCGATCCCCGATTCCGAACAGGTATAGAGGTTATTCTTCGCGAAGACCACGTTCGGCAGTCCTTCCGCGTACCTGGTCAGTGCCGTGCAGTCCAGATACCCGGCAATGTTCGAGCCGCAGTGACAGACGAACACGCCTATCCGCGCTTCGGTCAAGTCCCTGATCTCACCATTCCCACTCATCTGCATGTTCTCCTTGAGGATACGAGGTGCATCGTCCCACCCTTCGATAGAGCCCGGGCCGCTCCTGCCGCAGCGCTGGATGTCCCTGCCACGGATTTCTCAATTCTCCTTAAGTCATAAGCAACTCGTCATTATGTCAAAATTAACATATAAAAAAATACCCCCCATCCGTCCATTTCCTTCGTCTGCCCGCTAACTGTCGGCTCGACTTTCCGAGCCTGGATGCATGACGAAGGCCTATAGTGATCTGCTACCGGCAGGGGCTGGAGCCCCATGCTGCCACGGCCGGTAATATGGGGTGGGATATTGAAAATTTGCCATCAAGGGCTTGATGACAATGCTTGGGGGCAGTATTCCCATCGTTTAAGGGTTTACAACGTCCTGGCAGGCGGCAAACCGCCTGCCATTGTTTTACCCAAAAAAGGCGACGCCAAAACCTGTTCATGAGAATCTTCAGTCACTCGGATTTACGCGGCCTTTTCCAGCGACACCGCACATACCTTATACTCTGGTATTTTGGCGATGGGATCATGGGCCGAGTTCGTAAGAACGTTTGCACAGGTTTCAACAAAATGGAAAGGCATAAAAACCATTCCCTGCCTGACGCGTGTTGTCAGATCCACCTTGGCGATCATCTCACCTCGCCTGGAAACCACTTTCACCGGATCGCCCCGTCTCACCCCGAGTTGGCGCGCATCCTCGGGATTCATTTCGAGAAATCCCTCGGGCATCTCCGCGTCAAGTGTGGGCGAGTTGCGGGTCATTGTCCCGGTATGATAGTGCACATGGATACGTCCGGTTGTAAGCCAGAATGGGTATGCTTCATCGATCACTTCCGCCGGGGCCTTATACTCTATGGCGTGGAACAGACCGAGGCCCCTGGAGAACTTCCCATGGTGCAGGAATTTCGTGCCGGGATGCTCCGCGTTCGGACAGGGCCAGCAGAGGCCATCCCCTTCCAGACGGTCAAAGCTGATGCCTCCGTAGGAAGGAGTCACCCGGGCCACTTCGTCAAGGATTTCAGCCGGTGAAGCGTATTTCATCGGATAGCCGAAACGGGTGCACAC
The DNA here is from genome assembly GCA_039679945.1 of Syntrophobacter sp. Taxonomy (GTDB): domain Bacteria; phylum Desulfobacterota; class Syntrophobacteria; order Syntrophobacterales; family Syntrophobacteraceae; genus SbD1. The sequence continues at coordinate 36,961 of JBDKTY010000148.1, forward strand.
ATCCTGAATAATCTCCCAGTCAGAGCGGGAATCCCCCACCGGCTCTATGGCTTTCCGTACCCTTTGGACCCGTCTCTCAGTGCTTGAGAATGTGCCGTCTTTCTCGGCAAATGATGCTCCGGGCAGCACAACGTGCGCCAACTCAGCCGTGGGCGTAAGAAAGATGTCCTGCACAACCAGCAGTTCCGCATTGCGCAGCGCCTTCTCGACGTGATGCACATCGGGATCGCTCACCATGGGGTTTTCTCCCACAATGTAGACACCCTTCACCGTGCCGGCGCTCAGCCCTTCCAGAACACCGGGTATGGTCAATCCCACCTTGTCGGAGAGCTTGGCGTTCCAGGCCGCTTCGAACTTCTCCCTGATAGCCGGAACGTTAACCGCCTGGTAACCGGGATATACGTTTGGCAACCCACCCATGTCACAGGCGCCCTGGACATTGTTCTGTCCTCGCAGCGGATTGACGCCGGTTGCCGCACGGCCTATCTGGCCGGTCAACATGGAGAGATTCGCCAGGGATTTTACGTTGTCCACCCCGGTCGTGTGCTGGGTAATGCCCATGCAATACACGATAGAACCGGCTTTCGCATTGGCATACCAGTCAGCGACTTTCCGGATATCGTCAGCCGCAACCCCGGTGATATCCGCCACGCGCTCAGGCGTGTATTGCTCGACTACCTTGCGAAGCTCGTCAAAACCTTCCGTCCTCTCATCGACAAAAGTCTGGTTCTGCCAGCCCTGGGAGAGGATAACGTTCATTATGCCGTTCACCAGCGCCACGTCGGTGCCGAGGTTGTGCTGTAGATAGAGATCCGCCTGGTACACCAGTGGAACCCTGCGCGGATCGACCACCACCACCTTGGCGCCCTTTTGCTTCGCGCGAAAAATCCGCGTAGCCACCAGGGGATGGGAAGACGTCGTATTGGAGCCGATCACCAGGATACAATCGGCATCCTCCAGTTCGGCGATAGAGTTGGTCATCGCCCCACTTCCAAAAGACGCGGCCAGACCAGCCACGGTTGAGGAGTGTCAAAGGCGGGCACAGTGGTCCACATTATTGGTTCCCACCGCTGCACGCGCGAACTTTTGGATCAGGTAGTTCTCTTCATTGGTCACCTTCGCCGATGCAAGAAAAGCCACGCTGTCACTCCCGTGCTTTTCCTTAATTTCCCGCATCCGCGTGGCGGTAAAATCCAGCGCCTCATCCCATGAAACCGGCGTCAACTCGCCGTTCTTCCGCAGCAACGGCTGGGTCAATCGTTTCGGGCTTTGAACAAACTCGTGGACGTTCCAACCTTTCACACAGAGTTTCCCCTCATTCACGGGGCTGGTCTTACATGGGATGGTACCCACGAGCTGGCCGTCGAGGACTTCGAGATAGAAGCCGCAGCCGCAGCCGCAATAGGTGCACGTGGTCAATACTGTACGGTAGTCCATGGATACTCCTCTCAGTGTTTTGCAGCTTCACCGAGGATATCGAGAGACGGTTTGGTTTTAGAGTCATCGTATCCAGGTCGAAAATGGAATTCCTCGTCAACAATATCCGCTATTTTCTTATACAGACTCCTGAGGGGGATGTCCGCGGGGCAGGCTTCACTGCATAATCCGCAGTCGATACATCTCCCCGCCATATGCAGGGCGCGGGTCAGGTGGAAAATAGGGTTTTCCGGCGGCAAGCTGCCAATATGCGTGAAATTTTGGCTCTCCAGCGTGCATTCGGAGCAATAGCACATAGGGCAGATATTCCGGCACCCGTAGCACTTGATACACTTGGAGAACTGAGCCAGCCAGGATTCGAAACGCTCATCGAGTCCGATGGCTTCCAGCCGCGCGACACTGTCGAAGGAATGAGCTTCAGCGGGCTGCCCGGCAACAAACTCGTTGGGGAAAGGCTTCCTGCACTCGCATGCATCGGCCAGTTCCTGAGGACAGGCAAGGCCCACCGGCACCACCTTTTCAGGGTCCAGTTGATTAGAGCTGAATAAGGTTTTCAGACCCCGTTCATCACAGCCCCGAACCAGTACCCCAAATGCGTCCCCGGGATAGTGGCGGGTAATCGTGATCAACTGTTTGTTGAGGGGATAGCGGGTGTCACCGGGGGTCTTCCGGTCACCGGCAACCATTCCCTCAAGGTCCTTACAATCCGTAAAAAGATACGGACCTACCTGGCCGTAATACTCCCGAAGGCCAAGGAAGCCCTTGATCCTGCCGGACTCCAGAAGCTCCTGGACTTTTATCTTGATCTTGTCATCCATCAGAAAAGCCTTTCTCGTCGGTCCATAATCAGGCTCTTATCTTGAGCCGGGACGGGCCGAGGGCCTTAACCTGTTTGCTGAATTCGGTGACAACCCGGACTAACGTGGGCGCCTCGGCCGACGACAGATATTCCACGCGCAGCCGATCCGGATTGATTCCGGAAAAAGCGAGCAGTTTCTTCAACATTGCAACTCGCTTGGACGCCATATAATTGCCCTCCAGGTAATGGCACTCCCCCAAATGACACCCGATTACAATGACACCGTCCGCGCCCTTGGAAAGCGCACGAAGGATCAGGTCAGGGCTTACCATACCGGAACACATCATACGAACAACGCGCAGATTAGGTGGATACTGCGAACGACTGACCCCAGCCAGGTCAGCAGCAGCGTACGCTCACCATGTGCACAGGAACCCGACGATTGTCGGGTTAAATTCATCTGACATTGCGGCGAAATCCTTTCTGTTTTCCCAACCCGGATCTTACGTTTCGATAACGGTCATATAATTTCCAGGGCGGCATCCACCTGCGCTTCAAGCTGCGTTCTTGTGAAACCGAGAACCACGATGCCCCCCTTGGGACATGTCGCGGCACACAACCCGCAGCCTTTGCAGAGAATACTATCAGACCTGTTTCGTTTCCTGATTAAGCCATCCACTTCATAATTTTCGAGGCTCAGAGCCTTGTATGGGCACAGATCGACACAGAAACCGCAACCGTCGCACCGGTCCGTTACCTGAGAGACCAGGGCGCTGAAAACGAGCTTGTCCTTGGACAGAATCGTGTTCGCCCTGGATGCCGCGCCAAGTCCCTGGGCCTGGGCCTCGTTAACCGTGGCGGGAAATCGGGCGGTTCCGGCCAGGAATATCCCGTCCGTTGCGAAGTCGAGCGGCCGCAGCTTGGCATGCGCTTCCAGGAAAAAGTTGTACTGGTCAAGCGGAATGCGCATGAAGTTCGCTATAGTCGTCGAGGTCTCGGGCGCCACGAGCGGAGTGGACAGGACCACTAAATCGCTGGGGATCTCTACCGTCATTCCGGTCACCGGCTGGTAGAGTTCAACGACTCCATCCCTTACAACCGGTGGAGTCTTTGCATCATATATGTCAAAGCGAACACCCTGCCCGCGCGATTCCCAGAGCATTTTCTCGTTATCCGCGCCGTACATCTGGATGTCGCGATACAGTATGTGAACGTGCGCTTCGGGATTGATCTCTTTTATGTAAAGCGAGTTTTTCACCGCGGTAAGGCAACAGATCCGGGAACAATACGCACGCTCGGGCGACCTGGCGCCGACGCACTGAATCATTACGACATTCTTGGCGGTGAACTTACCTTCACGCAACTGCTCTTCAAGTTCCATCTGAGTGATCACGTTCTTGCCATTGTAGCCCAAAAGCCCCTCGGGCTTGAACGGCACGGCTCCCGTGGCAACAACGATGGACCCCACTATCTCACTGGTTTCCTGCCCCTTACTGTCCTTGAAACTGACCTCATAGTTGCCGACAACTCCGCCCACTCCGGTCAGCTCGGTTTCCGTCAACACCTTGATATTCAGGCTGTTTCTGACTGCCTCGATCAACCCCGCGATCAACTCGCCCGCCTTCTCGCCGGAGGGAGCGATCCGGTTGATGCGATTGAGCAGACCGCCGAGTTGGGCCTCGCGCTCAACCAGGAACACCTCATTGCCCATATCCGCGAGCGCCTTCGCCGCCGAAAGCCCAGCTACACCCCCGCCGATAACCAAGGCCCTTTTGACAAGCGAGGACTCGATGTCTTCCTGGGGTGTAAGCAGGGCGGCCTTGGCGACCGCCATGCGGATAAGGTCTTTTGCCTTTTCCTGCGCCGCCTCTTTTTCCTGCATGTGGACCCATGAGCACTGGTCGCGGATGTTAGCCATTTCAAAGAGGTATTGATTGAGACCCGCCTCGGCGCACGCACTTTTGAAAAGAGGCATGTGCGTCCGCGGCGAGCACGAAGATACGACGACACGGGTGAGCCCGTGCTCTTTTATGGCCGACTTGATTTCCGCGATGCCCGATTCCGAGCAGGTATAGAGATTATTCTTGGCATATACAACGTTGGGCAACGTTGCCGCATACTCGGTCAGCCCGGCGCAATCCAGGTACCCGGCTATGTTGGTGCCGCAGTGGCAGACAAAAACACCGACTCGCGCAACGCTTATGTTCCCGGTCTTGCCATTTCCTCTCATCTTGTTCTCCTTCAGGATACGAGGCGCATCACCTCGGCACCTGATAGAGCCTGAGCCGCCCTCGCCGCGGCACTGCTTGCCTGCGCAACGGATTCCGGAATATCCATGGGACCGTGAGCGCATCCGCACGTAAACACACCCTCGCGAGCGGTGTCCAGCGGTGGAACAGTCTTTGTTTTGTAGAAGCCGAAGTCGTTCAATGGGATGCCAAGCATTTCAGAGAACTTCACCGCCGACGGGCTCGGCTCGCATGCCGTTGCCAAAATCACCAGGTCCACTTCCAGACTGCGGACCACGCGCTCCTTGGTATCTTCATACCAGAGAATCGGGTTGTGCGCCGCATTCTCCGTAATTTCCGCCACCCTGCTGCGGACGAACCGGACTCCGGCCTCCTCCGCGCTGCGGTTGCGGTATTCCTCGAAGCCTTTGCCGACCGCGCGGATATCCATCCCGAATACATGCACCTCACCCTGAGGGTCATGTTCACGCGCGATTATGGCTTCCTTTATGGAGTGCATGCAGCAAAATCCCGAGCAGTACTTGTTGTAGCGTTTGTCGCGTGAGCCGACGCATTGTATGAAAGCGAGCCGATGGGCCGATTCCATGGCGTCAACCCTTGCCTTGGCCGCGTCGCGCTTCGCCTTGACCGGCTCGAAGGCCTTTATTGCCGCGGCCCACTCGTCATAGTGACCGCCGGTAAGCTCGCCTGCCTGGAACTTCGCGAAGAACTCATCGGAAGGCATACTGAACGTTTTCTCGTGCTTTTCAAGTTCGCGAACCGCCTTCTGACACGCCTTTTCCAAGTCAGGCAGCGAGGCTTCGACCGCCAGGTCGGAGCGAGTGTAAACATGTCCATGCGTGGGACCGCTCGCGGACAGGAAGCGCTCGAACTCCAGGGCCGTCACGACATTTGGCAGCCGCCCGTACCCGTATTCCGGTACTCTCCGGGCATCGAACAGCTCATAGCCCGTAGCCAGAATGATAGCCCCGGCTTCGACTTCAATGATCTGCTCCTGCTGCTGATAATCGATCGCCCCCGCCTGGCAGACCTTGGCGCAAACGCCGCATTTCTTGCCAGCCTGGAAGTTCCGGCACTTTGTCGCATCAATCGTGTAGGCCGAGGGTATGCCCTGCGCGAAATACTTGTATATGGCCTTGGATTTACCAAGTCCCAAGTTATAGCCGTCCGATGTTACCGTCGGACACTTCTCCGCGCAGCTTCCGCAGCCGGTACACTTGCTCTCGTCCACATAGCGAGCCTTCTTTCGGACGGTTACGCGAAAATCGCCGAGCCCGCCTTCCACTTTCTCCACTTCCGAATACGCCAGGAGCCGAATTCTGGGATGCCGACCGACATCCATGAGCTTGGGCGCCAGAATTCAAAGCGCGCAGTCGTTTGTGGGAAATGTTTTATCGAGCTGAGCCATTTTCCCGCCGATAGTGGGAAGCCGTTCCACGAGGTGGACTTGAAATCCCATTTCGGCCAGGTCCAAAGAGGCTTGCATACCTGCAATGCCTCCGCCGATGACAAGGACATCCCGATTCACGAACGTGATCTCCTTCAGAAGTTAGACTGCCTTATTCTATATGGTCCAAAAGGAAAGAATATAAGTCAGCAATATTAATAGTAATGTCCGTGTTCTGCTCGGCGCAGGTGAGATGAATCCTGCACTTCGGGCAGGCCGTGACAAGGGTGGATGCACCGGTTGCGATCGCTTCCTGGAGCCGCTCGACTTGTATGGTTTTCGAGCAGTTGGAGCACTCCATCCACGCGCTGGTTCCACAGCACGCCGCATTCTCCCTGTTAAGACCCATTTCCTCGAGCTGTACTCCGGGAATGAGCTTCAGGATTTCCCTCGGAGGCTCGTAGATTCCCGCCCGTCTGCCAAGTCGGCACGGATCATGGTACGTCACCGTGGCATTGCCGTTTTCGGCCGGCTTGAACGTTAATCCCGCGCCGGGCAGTTCCCGGGCCAGAAATTCACTGATGTGGAGCACCTCAAACGGCAGATCACCGAAGTACTTGGGGATCTCCGTCTTGAAGGTGGTGTATCCCTCGGGGCAACTGAAGATGACAGTCTTAGCCCCGCTGCCGGCAATCGTTTCGAGGTTGAGCGACGCAAGCTTGTGGAAAGTCGCCTCATCCCCGCTCCACAGCGCATCGTGTCCGCAACAGCGCTCGTCGTCACTCATAGCCGGCTCTATTCCCATCCGGTTGAGGATCTTCAAGACGCTCCTGGAAGTCTCCAGCGCCGTGGGTCCGTACTTCAGGGCCGTGTCAAAGTAGGGAGCACATCCGACAAAATAGAAGTAATCGCCGGTTGCCTGAAACTTCCCGACTTCCTTCGCCCACTCGGTGCGGTGCTGTTTGATTCCCTTTGTCTGCAGGGACGCGATCGCCTGCAACGTGCCGTGATGGCTCAATTGCGGGACATTTCCCTCACCCCGGGCAAGCTCCCGGTACCCGCGCGCAAAATCGGGAAAGTCGATCTGCACCGGACAACGCGAACTGCACCTGGAGCATGTCAGACATGCCCACAGCTCGCGGCCATGCAGAAGCGTCTCATCCCGCTCCATTAAAGCCCGCTTGATCATCTGCCGTGGAGAGAAAGTGGGCAGCACCCTGCTAATGGGACAGCTTCCCGTGCAGACACCACATTCCATGCAATAATCAACTTGTTCCTTGCTAATTTTCATAGCCTGTTCCATTCAGAGATTTTGAATGAACCCCGCGATCCACGTCCGGCCTGGAAATGGCGCCAGCTAACCCGCGGCGGCCCGCAGGGGCTCCGTCGAGTTTGTTTCGGCCAGAGGGTTCCTGCCCATTTCCTTGAGCAACTGCGTAAAAGACCGGATTTCGTCGGCAAAAATGTTTCCCTCGGAAGCGGAAATCCACTTCAGGTGCAGGTACCTATCATCAACCCCAAGAAGTTTCAGAATTGAACGGGTCTCCTCGATGACCTTCTTGCACTTTTCATTACCTCCCAGGTAATGGCAGTCACCGATGTGTCATCCAGATACCATAACGCCGTCAGCCCCCGCCTCGAAAGCGTTGAGCAGAAAACCATGATTCATCCTACCGGAGCACATCAGGCGGATCAGCCTCACATTGGTGGGGTATTGCATTCTCGCCACCCCAGCCAGGTCGGCCCCCGCATACGCGCACCAGTTACAAAGAAACGCAACGACTTTAGGTTCGAAAGTTTCGGACATCGATATTCCTTATAGAGCCTGGATCACAGCCTTAATCTGCCTGTCACGGAAATGGGCGAGCGATGCCGCGCCCGTGGGACAGGCGGCATTGCAGGCACCGCAACCGGTACAGAGCGCCTGTGTGACGAAAGCTTGTCTCTTCCCGTCTTCCATGTCTGTAACTTTTATCGCGCCAAACAGACAGGTCTGCTCGCATTCCCCGCATGCGCGGCAAAGTGCCGGGTCCACCTGCGTGATCACGCCTTCCGCGACAATTTCCTTCTGCGAAAGGATGGTCGATGCACGGGAAACAGCACCACGCGCCTGTGCTATCGACTCATTGGCAAACTTCGGCCCCTGGGCAAGACCACAGAGGAAAAAGCCCGCAGTGGCGAAATCGAGCGGCCTGAGCTTGAGATGCGCCTCGAGAAAAAATCCATCCTGATCCAACGGCATGCGCAGGGTTTCAGCCAGCTTTTTGATGTCATCCGAAGGTCGGATGGCGGCGCTCAACACCAGGAGGTCGGTCTTGAGCATAACGGGGCGGTTGAGTTGCGCATCGAAAATCGTGACATCGAGCCCGCCGCCGTTTTCCTTCACCTGAGGCTTCTGGTCTTCGTCGTAGCGGAAGAAACGCACTCCCCGCCGCCTGGCTTCCTGGTAATTGAGTTCCTTGAACCCGAAAGTCCTCATGTCGCGGTAGAGAACGGAGACGTTAGCCCTCGGATTGAGTTCCTTCAGCTTGAGGCTGTTCTTCACGGCCGAAGTGCAGCACACCCTGCTGCAGTAGGAGTTGTCCGGCTCACGCGAGCCGACGCACTGTATCATTGTAACATTCTTATACTGCATCGCCGAGGTCGGATCGGTCACAAGCTGGTGTTCGAACTCCTTCTGCGTGACCACCCTCGGGCTTTGACCATACAAGTATTCCGTCGGCTTGTATTCCTGGCCGCCCGTTGCAACGATCGCGACGCCGTGCGAGACCTCGACCTCCTCGCCATTCACGGAAAGGGTCGATGTGAAGTTCCCGCAGGACCCCTTCACGGCAGTTACTTCGGCTTCTCTGTAGATCGTGATCAGCGGGTTGGATTCCACCTGCTTGACGAGAGCTTCCACATATTTCGCCGGCTCGGCGCCTTCCTCCGTATAAAAAAGCTTCCTGGCATTGCCGCCGAGTTCAGCGCTTCTTTCAACCAGGACAGCCGGATATCCCTGCTCTGTTACCGATTGGGCCGCCGTGAGACCGGCGAGACCTCCGCCGATTACCAGGGCTTTCTGGACCACCTGATAGGAAAAATCATACAACGGCTCAAGAAGGCTCACGCGGGAGACCGACATGCGCACAAGATCCTTGGCCTTATTCGTCGCCAGTTCCGGCTCTCCCTGGTGCACCCAGGAATCCTGCTCGCGGATATTAGCAAGCTCAAACAGGTACTGATTGAGCCCCGCTTGCCGGAGCGTGCTTCTGAAAAGCGGCTCGTGCGTGCGCGGCGTGCAGGAAGCGACCACGAACCGGTTCAGCTTATACTCGTCGATAGCACGCCTGATTTCTTTCTGCTGGTCGGTCGAACACGCGAACATCGGGGAGAAAGCGTATTCCACGCCGGGAAGAGTCTTAGCGTATTCCACAACCGCATCGGTGTCCACCGTACCGGCAATGTTTATGCCGCAATGGCAGACGAAAACACCAATCCTCGGCTTTTCACCCGTAATGTCACGCTCTTCGTACTGCGGTGGAGGTTCGATGAGAGTGCCCCTGGCATCGGAAAGGAGCGAAGTCGCGCAGGCTGCGGCACTGCTGCCCTGTTGCACGGAATCCGGAATGTCCTTCGGTCCCTGGGCCGCGCCGCAGACGTACACTCCCGGCTGGGAGGTCGCGACGACATCCATGAGATCGGTCTTCGTAAAACCATAGGGGTTCAGTTCCACACCGAGCTTTTTGGCCAGCTCGGCCGTGGACGGATGCGCGCACAGACCGACCGACAGAACGATCATGTCAAATTCTTCCTCGCGCATCACGCTCTGGGAATCCGAGTATCCAACGAGCAACTTGTCGGACCCGGGCACCGGCACGATCCTGGAAATCATCGACCGGATATATCGCACGCCAGTTTCATCCCGCGCGCGCTCATAGAAACGGTCAAAACCCTTACCCTGGGCGCGCATGTCGATGTAGAAAATGGTCGTATCAATATCGGCTTCGTGCTCCTTGGTGATCATTGCCTGCTTGGTTGCATACATACAGCAAACATAGGAGCAGTAATCCTGGCCCATGGCACTGTCGCGGGAACCGACGCACTGAATCCAGGCCATTCTTTGCGGTTTCTTGCCGTCCGAGAGGCGTTGTATATGGCCCCCGAAAGGACCGGCCGCGGACAGGATGCGCTCGTACTCGAGGCTTGTAATGATGTTGGGCCACCTGCCGTAGCCATACTCGGGCTTGAGCTTGGCGTCAAAAGGCTTGAAGCCGGGCGAGAATATAATCGCGCCGGTCTTTAGTTCCCGAACGCTGGGCGGCATGTCATGTTCGATTGCCTTGGCAAGACACGCATCCTCGCACTGCTTGCACTCACAACAGGTCATGCAGTTGAGGCACTTGGAAGCCTCCGCCCTTGCCTGCGCCTCCGTAAGTCCCAACTCCACCTCGGCATACCCGGCCTTGCGCTCCGCCATCGAGATCGCGGCCTGATGCTGCCGGGGCTGCTTTTGAATATCAGCGGGAATCTTGGAGAAGTTTTCCTGCGGAAGCTGCAGCTTCTTGCGCCCTTCGGCAAGGTCTTCACCCTTGAGGTACCGGGCGATGGAGATTGCGGCCTCGCGTCCCGCCGCGACCGCGCCTATGGCAACCCACGGTCCGGACTGGGCGTCGCCGCCCGCAAACACCCCCTGCCTGCTTGTCTGATAGGTGATTTCGTCAATTTCTATCGTTCCGAAACGGCTGATCTTGAGTTTTTCCGAATCCGCAAGGAAGAGGCTCTCGGGGGTCTGCCCGATCGCGGGGACTATAATATCGGCTTCTTCGGTGAACTCACTGCCGGGGACGGGAACAGGCCGACGCCTGCCGGAAGAATCCGGTTCACCCAGTTCCATCCGGATGCACTGGAGGCCGATTACCTTCTTGTCCCTGGTCAGCACCTGCTGGGGAGCCGTGAGGTATTTGACCTCGATTCCTTCAGCCAGGGCATCTTCTATTTCATTCTCACGGGCCGGCATCTCTTTTCGGGTACGGCGATAGAAAATACTCACCTTCCCCGCGCCATTGCGCAATGCACACCGGGCCGCATCGATCGCGACGTCGCCGCCGCCCACGATCACCACCCGTTTGCCCTTGAGCTCGCCGAACTCGCGGAGGTTGACGCGCCGGAGGAAATCCACCCCGTGCATGACACCGTCCGCGTCTTCGGCCGGGATGTTCAGCCTCAGGCTCTGGTGTGCTCCTATGGCCAGGTAGACGGCCTTGAAGCCTTTTTTCTGAAGCTTGTCTATGGTGATGTCGCGTCCCAGGGCCGTGTTGTACTTGATATCAACGCCGAGCCTGGTAATTGCGCGGATTTCCTTGTTCAGCACCTCGGGAGGCAACCGGTAGTCGGGAATTCCGACGCGCAGCATGCCGCCGGCAACCGAGAGCGATTCGAAAATGGTTACCTGATAGCCTTCGAGCGCGAGAAAATAAGCGGCTGTAAGACCGGCCGGGCCCGACCCGATGATCGCGACCTTTTCCTCTTTTTTCTCTATCTCGGGAAGCGGCAGCTTCTCGACATCCACCGTGTCGGCAACGAACCGCTTCAGCGCGCAGATGGAGACGGGATCGTCCACCTCCGCCCGCCGGCAGGCCGTTTCACAGGGATGGGGACAGATGCGGCCGAGGACACCAGGCAATGGCAGGTTCCTCATGATTACCTTCATCGCATCTTCATACCGGCCCTGCCCGATAAGCGTCACGTAAGCGTGAGCGTTCACCTGCCCCGGACACGCATTCGCGCAGGGCGATTTATCCAGCTTGTCTATGGTGAAAGCCGCCGGAATCGCCTGCGGGTAGTTGCGGTATATCGCCTTGCGCTCATTGAGCCCGAGGTTGTAATTGGCTGGAAGACTGATGGGGCAGACCTTTTCACATTCGCCGCAACCGGTGCATTTGTCTTCACGGACAAAACGCGGGGAACGCTTCACGGTGAGCGTGAAGTTTCCGGCCTCCCCTTCCAGCTTCTCAACCGTTGTTTTGGTCAGGATCTCGATATTGCGGTGGCTTGCCAGCTCCACCAGCTTGGGACCCATCATACAGGAAGAACAGTCATTGGTCGGAAATGTCTTGTCCAACTGCGACATCACACCCCCGACGTTGGGCTGCTCCTCGACCAGATAGACTTTGAATCCGGAGTTGGCAATGTCCAGGGCGCACTGCATGCCTGCGATTCCGCCTCCGACTACGGTAACTGCGCCGGTTTTCTGTCCCTGCCGCATTTCCTCTACCTTCTTTTTGGACGTGAGATGATCAACCTATCTTAATCCCGGTCTCCGGCTTGAATCGGCTGCTCCCAGCACCGGCGGGAATAACCCCGCCTCTAGACCAGCCTGTATCTCCGGAGCAGAGGAACCGGATCGACAAAGTGCCGGGACAGCCAATTGGCGGCACCCGGCAAACCGCAAGCAAGGCCGATCAACTCCGTGAAATAAATGATCGGAAGCGCGAAGAACTTACCCATTTCAGCTTCGATTCTTTCCTGGTACATGTC
>JBDKTY010000149.1:0-37737 GCA_039679945.1 Syntrophobacter sp.
CACGCTAATTTGCATTTATTCCGTATTCAATAAAAAAACAAGGTGTATTCAGGGGGAGAGAAAACAGGTGTTTACAGTACCCAACTCTCTATGAAATCAATGTAATTTCGATATGATAATTAAGGAATAGCCGTGCCGGCCTCAAGGAAGGAAAAGTTGCCAATGTGGTTGCGGTATTATAATAATTCGCGTTCAAGATGATACATCCCTCTTTCGTGCCGGGCGGGAGTAAACCCCGCATTCGCGTGGCAAGGCGCAGCCAGGAAACAGCGCTGTGTCCGCTCGATTCCGGCCCGTTCTGCCCTTCGGCACGCTCAGGGCGAACGGCGGGAAGTTCCTGTTCCGGAATGGCGTGACCCGGATCTCCGCCGGTATGTAAGCCTTCGATATTGCCCACTCTCAAAAGCTGTTTTTTGAGAGCGTAGAAAGCCCCGCATTCGCGTGGCAAGGCGTTGCAGAAAAAACAGCATACGCTGGATTGATGAAAAGTCGATGACGAAGCAAGTTTCGTAAGTCATTGAAATTGCTAACTCTCAAAAGCTGTTTATTGAGAGGTGTCGAAGTATGAACGGGACAATTCTGACAGGCATCTTCATTTTCAGGGCAGATTCGTATTATGGAGGTAAAATGCGTACCCGAGACAACCTGTCCAGCCCGTTCGCCTGGCACCGGGCAACAAGTGCAGATGGAACTTTTCGAGAGTATATTTCTTGATTATTCGTCGCTGTCTGTCGGGCGGCTACTGCAAAGATTCAAGTACCCGGGATCGTCCACTGCGCCAGAAACCGGCCTGGCGCGTAAAGCATACCGCGCGGATCAGGAAGATACCTTCTTCGGCAGGCTGCAGTAGAAGATGCTGCCTTTTCCCGGCGTGCTTTCTGCCCAGATCTTCCCCCCATGACCCTGGATTATGCCCTTGCATATTGCCAGGCCGAGACCGGTTCCGGCGCCTTTGTTCCGGTCTCCGGAAGAAGGCAGGGTCCGGAATTTCTCGAATATAACCAGAAGATTATCTTCCGAGATCCCGATGCCCTGATCTTTTATGGCAATGAGAACGCTTTCGTCATTCTCCGAAACATCGACACCGATCTCCGTGCCGTGATCCGAGAATTTGATGGCGTTTTCGATCAAATTGACCAGGACTTGCTGTATCCTCTCGAGATCTATTTTGGCGAAGATATCACCAGGCGATGTGACATTCATGGAAATATACTTCTCCATTGCAGTGGGACTGGTGATTTCCACGACTTCCTGAACCAGCGCGGTCACATTTTCCCTCTGGAAGGACCATTCCACCTTGTTGGCTTCTATCTTGGTGAAGTCGAAGAGATCCGAGACCAGGTAGATCAGCCGGGAAAGGTTCTTGTCGATGATGGCAAGGTAGTCCCGGTTTCCCGGCATCGAGACGGTGCGCTTCAAGTAGTCCACGCCTCCCCGAAGGGCGGTCAGGGGTGAGCGGAGTTCGTGGGACATGTTGGCCAGAAAATCGGACTTCAGCTTGTCGAGCCCCTGAAGTTCCCGGTTTGCCTCCGCAAGCTCGTGGGTCGCCTGCCCGATCCTTTCTTCCAATATCTCGCGGTTCCGGGCCAGCTTCGCGGCCATGTCATTGAAGGCGTCTCCCAACTGCTCGAATTCATCTCCAGTTGGAATATGCACGCGGGCCTCCAGATCACCTTCGCTTATCCGGCGGGTCATCTCCTTGAAGTTGTTGAGCGGCCGGATTACCACCCTGCGCAGCAGGACGAAGAGGGTAAACGTGGTCAGGGCTATCAGTCCCGCGCCCGCCAATGCCAGTTGCAGTTGATCGCGGGCAAGGGAAGACTTCATTTTGCCGATCGGCAGAAACACGCTCAAACCTCCCCCGATCGCTCCCTTTGAAAATCCCTGCCCCTTGTGGCATTCCATGCAGGCTTTATCCACGAACAGGGGAACCATGTACTGAAAGTAGGTCTCGTCCGGTTCCGTCTTTACGCGAAACGCCTCCGTCGCTCCATTATGGACGAACATCGCCAGCGCCTGGCTTTCGAAGTCGTCCGGCCGGTTCTCGGGGTTCAGAGGGTTCGAACCGGCAAGCCGAAACCTGTAGAGATCCTCGCGGAGGGAATACTGGGAGAGTTTCTTGGTGACCATCGAGGGGGTGAAGCGCTGGTACGAACCCCGAGGCGTATCCATCCTGTCATCATAGAAGCCGAGAACATCCGCGGCGCCTTCACTGTCCCGCAACACCATCACCCCGCCACAATCCGAAACCCACTGCCGGGTAAGGATGATCTGGCGGATCAGGATTTTCGCCTGGTTCACGACCTGGTCCATGGCTTGTTTTTCGTTTTGAAAGCCGGCCCAGACGAATATGATTCCGAGAGTGGAAAATACGACCAGGACAATGCTCAGAAGAAATTTCCACTGAAGTGACAAACGATATGTGCTCATAAGAGGCCTGAATCGATGTGGAATGACCGGTCAAATACGGATACGGGAAGCCGATTCATTCATATCCCGCCCGAGCGGGCGAGTCAAACCCGAGTTAATGTCGCCGGGGCTTCCCCGACCAACACGCGCACCGGGCTAGCAGTCATTTGATTTTAGAAGCCGTCAATTTTGTGGGAAGTATTTCCCCGCCGGTATAGAGTCAGTCTGAATCCGGTAACCCGCGCCCGGACCCGAAGCGAAACTCCAGCGCCTTGCCCATATCCCCGCAGGCCGCGACACAATCGCCGCAGTTGTTGCATTCGGTATCCGGCAATTCCTTCAGCATCCTCGGGTCCAGGGAGAGTGAACAGGATCTCTGGCACGGGCTGTCATCTTTTCCGCAAATGCATTTCTTCGGGCTCCACTCCACCTTGAGGTGAAACGGGTTTGCGATCTTGGACAGGACGAGAAGATATGCCTGGGGGCAGATATAGGTGCACCAGATTCGCTCCCGCGCCGCGAACTCGATAAGCAGAATGCCGGCCATGAAGTAAATCGCCATGGAAAGATATGCCTGGCCCGCCAGCATTTGAAAGATGCGTGAATACCAGCCGGGCATCGAAACCCGGTTGAGCGCCGGAGAGCCGAAAAAGAAGATGATGCCCGCAAGGCCGAGAGAGAATAGTATGCTCTTGACGGTAAGACCACGGTAGCCCGAGGGAATTCGCAATCCGCGTTTAAGCAGGCGCCGGGATAGTCCATGCGCCCATTCCGAAAGCAACCCGAACGGGCATGCCCAGGAACAGAATACCGTCCCGAGACAGGCCGCCAGGAGGAGGGCCAGCACGGCCCCGATCAGCAAAGAGGATGACAGATGCAGGCTCATCAAACTTACCTGCAGCACGGCAAGCGGATCGGCGAGAGGAAGACCGGCCGCATGGAAGGCAAGGAAGTTTCCGTAAAAGAGGTTGCAGTGATGCTGGTTCAGGAGCGGCAGGATAACGAAAACCGGCGCAGTCCCAATCTGCAGGGTACGCCGGCGGATCTTTATCGATATATTTTTCATCCGGGTAATCCGGAGGGCATGGTGATAACGGCGTCAATCGGACATACGTGTTCACAGAGTCCGCATCCCGCGCACTTATCATACTGATTTGCGTTCAAGAGGATATACCCCCGTTCGCCCTGAGATATCGAAGGGTAGAACGGGTCAATTCTGAACGGCATCTTCAATTTAGGGATAGACTCATCTTGAACGCAACTCCGTATCAGCTATAAGCGGATATATCCTTCTCTCCAGGACTATGGCCCCGCTTTTCAGGGGACAGGTTTCAAAACAGGAATGTTTATTGACTGCGAGTGGTTGTAAGCATTTGAAATACCTGTTTAATATGACGTGAAGTGAATGCATTTCAGTGTGAGTGGGCTGTTAAAGATGTAACGTTTCTGTTAAATAGCCATGAAGAAAAAACGGGCGGTTGGTTCCCGGATATGTGAATCAAACCGAGTATCCATGGTTGAAGATGGAAGAATGCGCTATGCAGCCGGCTACGAAAAAGGCCAACATTACGATCCTGGTCGTCGATGATGACCGGGACATCGTGCAAACCATCAAAGGCAACCTTGAACTGGACGGCTATGAGGTGCTGACGGCCCCGGACGGGCGAAGCGCACTGGATATGGCCAAGGCGCACCGTCCCGGGTTGATCATACTTGACTTGAACCTGCCCGATATCGACGGCATCAGGGTCTGCCAGATCATGCGCAGGGAATTCGATTTCCCGATAATCATGCTGACAGCCAGGGACGGGCTTTCCGACCGAGTGCTGGGACTGGAATGCGGCGCGGATGACTACATGGTCAAACCCTTCAGCTCGCTTGAACTTTCGGCCCGGATCAAGGCTATATTGAAACGGGTGGAAAGAAGCGTCGTGAAGGACCACTGGGAGATCAGGGATCTTTCCGTTAATTTCAGGACCAGGAGAGTCTTTGTCGGCGGCGAGGAGATCAAACTGACGAAAACCGAATTCGAATTACTCGAATTCTTCATCTCTAATGCGAACGAGGTCCTCAACCGGGACTTCATTCAAGCTCACGTGTGGCGCGATTCCCAGCTCTACTCCTATAGCCGGGCCATTGACGTTCACGTGCAACGGTTAAGAAAGAAAATAGAGGCAGACCTGGAAAACCCGCGGTTCATCATCACCGTGGCCGGCGTGGGATATAAGTTCAAGACCGATTAGGGTTTGTCCGCAAATAAGCCTTTTGGGGATCGCGCCGGGGTTCGAGGCTGATTCAGTCGCGAGGATCGAGCAAAACCACGGGCATGGTTGAGCTACGTCGAGGATCTTGCGGTTGAGGCGCGGTCAAATGGTCAGGAACTGGACGCGGACGCAAGGGCTTTATTTTCGGATAAGCCATCAGGGGCCGGAAAGGCGGGCGGCCCTTCACTTCACGCGTATGGCTCAACCGGGGTGGTACCCGCGACCGAGGCTGATCCACATCCGTCCGGCCTGAAGAAATCATCCGCAAGAAAGATCCCGGATATTAATCACCTGTATCTGCTTCCTTCCGCTTTTCGGAACGGAGCAAATTGAAAAATTCCATCTGCGCTTCCTGAATTTCAACGAGCATCTCCCATTGATGGGACATGAGATGATCGACCTTCTGGTGCAGGTGCCGTATCTCCAGTTCCGCCTTGAGGTTCACCTGGTAGTCGTGGGTTGCCCGCAGGCGGTCCCGCTCTTCCTGGCGGTTCTGACTCATCATGATGATGGGGGCCTGGAGCGCCGCGAGGCAGGACAGGACCAGGTTGAGGAGAATATAGGGGAAGGGATCGAAGGAACGGGTCGCCAGGAAGTAGGAGTTAACAGCCATCCAGGTAACAATGACTCCGCCGAAGATCGAGATGAAGACCCAACTGCCTCCGAAGGCCGCGATCCGGTCAGCCATCCTCTGACCGATCGTTCGCTCTCGGTCGGCATCCTCGATCGGATTTGCGGCAAGTATGTCCTGCTCCTTGATGTTATCGAGGACTTCGCGCTCAATACCGGAGAGTTCTCCCTTCTCGGTTTCCACAAAGGCTTTAACAAAATTGAAGCGATATTGCTGGAGGTCGTTTTCGCAGATCCAACCCTTTTCATTCCACTGCCCAAGAGCCTTGCGGATGAATTCGCCCAACGCGGGCCTTACGAGCACACCCGGCCTGAGTTCCAAACCCGCCCGGGCTCTGGAACCACAAATCTGACAAACACGTTTGCTGGCTTCCGCTTCATGTCTGGTCGAAAGTGAATACTCGGCGTCTCCGTTCATGGATGTTACTACTCCCAAAAGAATGAATGGTCACACAGACCCTTTAACTCCACGAAAAGCTCTCCTCGAAACAGGGAACAATGCTCCAATTGGATCTTGACAGTATATCAGAAACACGAGCTAACCGGTTCAGTATTAAAGAAGTTGGCAGTAAACTTGCAACAACCAACGTGTTTAGCTCATGTGTATCGGGATAAGATCCGAATTTAATCATGAGCACCCCGCGAGGGCATTTGTGGAACTCCCGGTGAAGCGGGATATAAGAATGCAATGACCAGTATGTAATACGATATTTGGGTTCAAGAAGCTGCTCTTGGCGGGGAGAAAGGCCGTCCCCGGACAGATGGTCGCGCCGAATTGGAATGAGTTCTTTCCTAAGAGGAACGAGGTGCGGATGGAAATGCTCTCCCTTCCATACCGGGGGAGTCATCCTGAACGCAACTGCATTTAGCCTGCGGAATAGTGGAAGCGGGGTCTGATGCCTATGGACAGCTACACGGGTACGGACTGGGTGCCGGAGTTCCATCCGCCGACGGCGGCGGTAACGGGCGCGGCCGTTGCGGTCCGGTCGCGGTACGAACAAGTACCGAAAAGCCCGGTCGATCTGCGGCTTGAATTTCGTGGTTCCGCCCGCGAATACTTTCGGATCTGGATCGTGAATCTCTGCCTCACGCTTCTCACATGCGGGATCTTTTCCGCATGGGCAAAGGTCCGCAAGAAGCGCTATATGTATTCGCATACGTTACTGGACGGCACCCCCTTTCAGTACCTGGGAAAACCGATTCCAATTCTCAAGGGCCGATTGATCGCGGCGGCGGGTTTCCTGATTTATTATGCGGCAACGCATTTCTTCACTTCGCTGCTTCCGTACGTCATTGCGGCCGGAGCGATAGCGGCTCCCTGGGTGATAGTACGTTCCGCGGCTTTTAATGCGCGTTATTCCGCTTTCCGCAATATCACCTTCCATTTCCATGCGAGTTACAAGGACGCATTCAACGTACTGTATGCATGGGGCATTATTCCCGCTCTTATCATCCCGATGGTGTTTAGCTGGCGAGGCAAGGAGGTTGTGCTGGGAATTGTCTCCCTGGTTTTCGCGGTTTTATTTCCCTGGTGGATGAAGCGATTCAAGAAATTCATCATAGAACGAACTTCCTACGGCGGGAAAACCGGCACCTTTTCGGCAACGGGCTGGCAGTTCTGCAAAATTTATCTTCTTTCGGGCCTGATTGTTCTCGCGGTGTCTGTCCCCATGGGCGCACTGGCGGGCCTCGTGTTTTACACGAAAATCACCACGGCGCCGCTTGTCTTCCTTCTCCCGGTTTACACTGGATATGTGCTGTCGTTCGCGTATGTAAAGGCGCGTATCGGCAACCTGGTCTGGAACAGTACGGCGGTAGGACCGATTCGCTTGCGGTCCACACTGCGTTGGGGTGGCCTGCTGAAATTATATGTAACGAATGCGCTGGGCATAATTGTCTCATTGGGGCTGCTGATTCCATGGGCCGTCCTGCGGACGGTGCAATACCGCGCCGACCATATGTACGTGTCGAGGGAAGGGGAACTCAGCGAATTCGAAGGCAGCGGACAAGGCGCGGTTACCGCGGTCGGTGAGGGAATGGCGGACATCTTTGAAGTGGATCTTTCGATATGATGAACGTAATGGAAGGCGATTTCTTTGACGGCGTACGGCCGGTCCGCGTGCCCGCGAAGATGGAGTTCATCGGTATAAAAGCCATACTGACAGTGGACTCCGTTTCGGAGAGGTATGCCACCCCGGACTTGAGGGTGTCCCCCCGAACCGGTTCGACGAAACGTTTCATCACTTTCCCTGACTCCGGGCAGTTTGCGTGCGCGGACCATCCTTATCTTGACTTTCTTCCACAGGAGAGTGAGTCAGAGGGGCCCGTGGCCTGGCTCGAGAATCATTGGTTTGTTTCCCTGGCGAGCGTCGCCGTCGTTTTCTGCTCATTGATTCTCGGTTACCTCTTTGGCTTGCCGAAGGCGGCGGATTTAATCGCTGCCCGCATTCCGATGGAGGTGGAGCAGGCCCTCGGAAGGCAGACCGTGAGCGTCTTCGATAAGAATGGGTTGTTCAAGCCGACGGATCTTCATCCTGAAATCCGAAAAACGATAAAGAGTAATTTCGATAAACTTTGCGGCGACCTGCCATTGAAGAAATATTACCAACTGGAATTCCGCTCGGGATCGGTCGGTCCCAACGCTTTTGCCCTGCCCGGGGGCATCATCGTCATCACCGATGACATGGTGAAACTTACCGGCAACCCGGATGAAATCGTGGCTGCGCTTGCCCATGAGATCGGGCACGTGGAGCTTCGCCATACGATGCGAAGCGTCCTGCAAAACTCCATCGTCGCGGCCTTAGCCGCCACGGTGACTTCCGACGCGGCATCGCTCAGTGTCGCCGTGGCCGGCCTTCCGGTAATGTTGGCCAGGACAAAATACTCGCGCGAATTCGAATCAGAAGCGGATGACTACTCTTTCAGGATGCTCAAAGGGAAGGGATATTCGCCGGAAGCCTTTGCCACACTCATGGAGAAGCTATCGAAGAAAGAAGTGG
Source organism: Syntrophobacter sp. (assembly GCA_039679945.1). Taxonomy (GTDB): domain Bacteria; phylum Desulfobacterota; class Syntrophobacteria; order Syntrophobacterales; family Syntrophobacteraceae; genus SbD1. The sequence continues at coordinate 8,303 of JBDKTY010000149.1, forward strand.
ATTATAAGAAGGGCGCGTTCAACTATATCTCTTCGCATCCGGTGACCGCCGAGCGCGTCCAGCGGGCCCGCGACGCGGCGGCAAGGTAACGGCGGCCCCGATGCGCTCGACAGGCGCCCTCGGTCTAACTTCAAGCATGGAACAAACCCGAGCCGAATCGCGGAAACGATTCGCCGGGACACCCGCTGAATAATGGTTCATTCGACCTCGGTCACACAGTCCCGCCGTTAATTTCTCTGCCGCCCGGAGGCAGTTCATGATTCATACGGTTCTATCCTCTGGATGCGTTCCAGCGCGCCGGTTCCGGATTGCCGCAACTGATTAGGCATCGCGCGCCATATCAAGATAATGGCATGGGAGAAACCCATGGTTGCCGGCCCGCGGTTTCGACTGGAGACCGCCAGCCTTTGGGATGACAAGCAAGATTACAGTTTTTTGGCGGTAGTCATGATTCGAAACTGAATTTCAATATTGTATCCGAGTGAAATTGATTGAACTTGTGATAAAACTTATGGAATATACTGGGATATTCCTAGAAGCAGATCTTACTGCTTAGGGCATTTGTTAGGATATCCCGGTGCGCATCGGTTGTTTCACCGTAACTTGGTGAATTTATATTCATGAAAGCCAAATAGACCATTTGCATTGCAATTGATATCATGTCTGTGTAAAATACTTGAACTGATTCTGGTTTTCGAGTTCTCGGCAGCGGCCGTTCTCCCCTGGTTAATATCTGCTCTCTAATGCTATGCTCTATCAAATAGAAACCATTTGCGGCTTGGGTTTTCTTTAGGTTTTCCCAGGATATTGTGTTCATCCCTGGAGGCATAGATGCACCGCCATCTAGTAGCCGCGACGATAGCCGGTCTTTTTCTGGCGCTTTTCGGCCTGTTTTGCAACCTTGCTTCCTTTGGCCCGGAGTTGGAGGAAGATCTTGGACTTCGCACTCTTTTCCGCTTCAGGGGGCCAAGGCCGGTTCCCCCCAATATCAGTATAGTGACGCTCGACCAGGAATCCTCCGACATGCTGGGTCTTCCGGTAAATCCCCTCAGATGGCCGAGGAACCTGCACGCCGCCCTTACCGAAAGCCTGTTTGAGAAAGGGGCGTCGGCAATCGTTTTCGATATCCTCTTTAACGAGCCTACTTCGGAATCCACTGATGAACAGCTGGCAAGAGCTTTCAGGAAAGCCGGGAATGTCATCCTCACCGAGGCAATCCGACGGGAGTTCATTCCAGTATCCATGGGGCCCCTTTTAACCGGGCAGCTCCACGTCGAGAAGACTGTTCCGCCGATAGAGCCACTTGCGGAATCGGCTGCCGCGGTCGGTCCCTTTCCTCTGCCTAAAGTGCCCATGTATGTGAGTCAATGCTGGAAATTCAAGACTGAAGCCGGGTGCAAACCGACCATGCCGTTTCTGGTTCTCCAGTTCTCTTATCTCTCCGTTTACCGGGAGTTTTTCCGGTTATTGGAGTCCATCAGTCCGCAGAGTGCGGCGGTGCTTCCAGAAAATGCCGACAAAATCCTGGCCGGCAAAAGTGTGGGGAAGACCGCGGCGGCCATAAGGGCCATATTTGAAGAGAATCCCTGGATAGCGGAAGAAATGGTCACCAGGCTGCGGCGCCGGCAGGAGGTCGCTCGAAACTCCGAGACCGTCGGAATGCTTTTGAAATCCGTCAGAGCCTACACCGGCAGTGACAGTATGTTTCTCAACTTCTACGGTCCGCCGGGCAGCTTTCCGACCATTTCCTTCCATCGCTTTGTTGGCGGACAGGACGACGGGCATGATGTGCCCGATGTCTCCGGTAAAATCGTTTTCGTGGGGGTAGCGGAGTATAAAAGCACCAATCAGCGGGACGCATTCCGTACCGTCTTTACCCGGTCGGACGGAACGGACTTGAGCGGGGTAGAAATAGCCGCCACGGCTTTCGCGAACCTGCTGGAAGATATGCCTGTGCGCCCGGTGGCCCCGGGTGTTTTCCTCCTGGTTTCCTCTATCTGGGGATTGATCCTGGGCTGCACGTGCTTTCTGCTCCCGGTCCCCGCATCCGGTCTGATCGTGGCCTTTGCGGCCCTGATCTATATGACGGGGGCTTCCATACTGTTCAAGATTGCCGGGATATGGATGCCGATAGCCATTCCCATGGTGCTGCAAACCCCGCTGGCCTTCCTGGGAGGATTTGCGTGGCAGCATGTTGGGGTGAAAAAAGAGCGCCAGCAGATCAGGAGAGCTTTCGGGTTTTTTCTTCCCGACGGAGTAATCGACCAGATAATCGATGAGATGAGGGCCTCAAGAAAGATCACCCACGCTGGCCAGACCGTTTTCGGCACCGTGCTGTGCTCCGATGGCGCGCAGTACACGACCCTTTCCGAACGTCTGAGCCCGAGTGAACTGAACACATTTCTCAACAGGTATTACGAGACACTTCTCCAGCCTGTGAAAGTACGTGGAGGGACAGTCTCGGACATAATCGGGGATTCCATGCTTGCCATATGGGCAAAGGCGCACCCGGACACCGGAATGAAGCGTGGGGCCTGTGAAGCCGCACTGGACATTGTCGGGTCGCTCATCGAGTTCAACAGGACCTCCGAGCCCTATCACCTCCACACCCGAATGGGACTGCATTATGGGCAGCTCCTGATGGGCAATATCGGGGGTGCGGACCACTTTGAATACAGGCCGGTCGGTGACGTCGTCAATACGGCTTCACGCCTGGAGGGGTTGAACAAGCATCTCGGCACTCAGATCCTCGCTTCCGAGGAGGTCGTCGGTGGCCTGGACGGTTTCGTAACGAGAGAACTCGGCCGATTCCTCCTCTACGGCAAATCAAACCCTTTGAGAATATACGAACTTATCTGCGGACTGGACAAGATTCAGAAACACCAGGTCCAGCAGTCCCTGCTTTTCAGCGAAGCGCTGAGAGCGTTTGAGAGGCGGTTGTGGGACGAAGCCGAGGCACTGTTCCTGGAATATATGCTGGTAAAAGGAGAGGACAGGGCCGCACGTTTTTATGTCTCGAAATGCCACATCTTCAAACGAAATTCGCCGAGCGATCTTTGGGATGGGGTGGTGTCTTTCGATACCAAGTAGAGCTTTCCAGTGCCGCTTGTAATGGTCGCACCGATATCGGAACCATATCCGGGAAGCTGATGTTGGTGCCCTTACGGGCGGGCCGGACAGGCCCGGTATTCTCAACCGGTAGTTTGCTCAAAAACCGATAAACCTCCATTTTTCAAGAGATACCGTAATGATTAAGAAACGATTTGATGATAGTCCCATACTCATTTCAGTCATTTTGAGCCTGATCTGCTTCTCCATGTGCGGAACTCTCCAGGCCTTTGCGGCCGAGAGATGCGAGGATTGGGTGGCCAGGGTGGTATCGGCACAGGGGTATGTCCAGTGCAGGGCGACGGGCGAGACTCGTTGGACTGATCTGAAACTCGATGATATCGTCTGTCCCGGCGACATGGTCCGCGTTCTGGAGAACAGCCGCGCCGCGCTGGTGTTTCGCAACCAGGCCATTGTCCGCCTTGACCAGAATACAACCGTGATTCTCCCCACTGCCGAAAAGAGGGCGACCGAAATCAACCTTCTCTCGGGCGTGGCGCTTTTTTTCAGCCGGTTCCCCTTCAGTTTGCGCATATTCACGCCGTTTGTCAGCGCGGATGTTGAGGGGACCGAATTCCTGATTAAAGTGACGGGGAGCGAGACCAGCATCAGCGTATTCGAGGGGAGAGTCAAAGCATCGAACCAGGCCGGCTCTCTCGCGATCGGGAAAGGGGAAACCGCCGCCGCACGGGCTGGAGAAGCCCCGGTCATGGGGGTCACGGTCCGTCCGAAAGATGCTGTCAACTGGGCGCTGTACTACCCGCCCATTCCGGATCGCGAACTCGACGCCTCGATCGACGAGTCCGCGGCGTGGGGCGCCGCGGTCCGTGAGTCGCTGGAAGCCTGGCGAAGAGGCGATCTGGCACGGGCTTTCGCCAGGTTGGGCAAGGTCCGATCGGATGAGAGGAGCCCGGTTTTCCTTGCGTGGCGCGCCTTCCTCCATGTTTCCGTGGGACGGTGGGAGGAGGCTGTGTCGGACCTCGACTCCGCCATTGCCGTCGATCCTCACTACAGCTATGCCTTCGCGCTGAAATCCGTTGTAGCGCTCGTTCAGAACAGAAAAGACGAAGCGGCGAGGCTGGCCGAGAGGGCCGTGGAACTCGACAGATCTTCCGCTGCCGCCCTGATCGCTCTTTCCTATGTGAAGCAGGCCCGTTTCGATCTGAAGGGCGCGCTGTCGAGTGTAGAGCAGGCCGCGCGAGTAGATCCCCGGGACGCTCTGGTCCGGGCCAGGCTTTCCGAGCTATGGCTTTCCAAAGGGTACCTTGACCGGGCGCTGAATGCAGCCCAGGAGGCCGTAAACCGGAATCCCGATCTGGCGCGGACGCAAAGCGTACTCGGGTATGCTTATCTGACCCAAATCAAAATAGATGAGTCAAAGAAGGCTTTCAGGAAAGCCATTCGGCTGGACCAGGCCGACCCGCTTCCCCGGTTGGGACTTGGCCTGGCGCTCATACGCGATGGCGACCTGAAAGCCGGTCGCGCTGAAATTGAAATCGCCGTAATGCTCGACCCGCTGAACTCGCTGATTCGGAGTTACCTGGGGAAAGCCTATTTTGACGAGAAGCAGGACAAGAGGGCCGCAATCCAGTTCGGGCAGGCGAAAGAGCTTGATCCGAAGGACCCCACCCCCTGGTTCTATGAGGCCATTCAGAAGGAAACTCAGAACAGGCCCGTTGATGCGCTGGATGATCTGGAAAAATCGATCCAGCTCAACGACAACCGTGCAGTATACCGATCGCGGTTGATGCTCGACCAGGACCTTGCGGCCAGGAGCGCCAGCCTGGCCCGGATATACCAGGACCTGGGGTTTGACCAGAGAGCGCTCGTGGAAGGGTGGAAATCTCTCAATACCGACCCGGCCAACTATTCCGCGCACCGTTTTCTCTCGGATGCCTATTCGAACATGCCGCGCCACAACATAGCCAGGGTAAGCGAGTTGCTTCAGTCGCAGCTCCTGCAGCCGCTTAACCTGAACCCGATACAGCCGGAGATGCGCGAGAAAAACCTGCTTCTGCCCTCGGCCTCAGGCCCGGCAAACCCGTCTTTCAATGAATACAACTCGCTTTTCACACGGAACAAGGCCGATCTGCTCGTGAGCGGCGCCGCGGGGGAACATGGGACCCTGGCCGATGAAGCCATCCTGTCGGGGGTCTACGGCAGGTATTCGGCAAGCCTGGGACAGTACCACTACGAGACGGACGGTCTTTTCAGAAACAACGACATAAGGCGAAATCTGTACAACGCCTTCACCCAGGTAATGGTGACTCCGAGTTTGAGCTTTTTGGCCGAGTACCGGAATATGAATATCTGGAATGGTGATTTATCCATGACCTTTAATCCGGCCGATGCCAGTCTGCAACGGGATATCAGGGACTCGGAATCATTCAGACTGGGGATGCACGCGAGTATCAGTCCCAATTCGGATGTAATTGCCCATTTCAGTTACAGCGATGTTGATATCGATGCTCGTTTACCCGCCTTTGATATAGCCGGACTGGATTTCCTTCACGCGAAGAACTTCGAGGCCCAGTACCTTTACCGCTCCGAGGTTTTTAGCGCAATAGTCGGAGGAGGAGCACTCTGGGCAGGGCACAACAGCGATTTGACTTATGCTGGAGAGTCGCTCGGAGCGGGACATCTCGATCTCACGCATGGCGTCGGATACGGTTATACCTATTTCACCTGGCCGGAGAACATGACCTGGACCCTGGGATTGAGCGGCAACGCGGATTCCGGTTTCATCATACCGGGATACGGCAAGGAACAAATCAACCCGAAACTCGGTCTTACCTGGAACCCATGTCCCGGCACCACCATCAGGGCTGCCGGCTTCAGGACCCTTGTCGGTCCGGGAGTAAACCCCGGAGTTTTTTCAGGAGAGACAATTGAACCCACCCAGGTCGCCGGGTTCAACCAGTATTTCGATGAAGGGGCGGGAACGAGCGCTTGGCGGTATGGGGTTGGAATTGACCAGAAATTCAGCTCCCATCTCTATGGAGGCGTTGAATACTCGCAGCGCGACGCGGAATATCTCGGTATCTTCACACAGGACGGCGAGGTCCGTGGATTCGATGTCGATGAGAAGCTGGCCAGGGCATATCTTTACTGGACGCCCCACTCATGGTTCGCTATCGGGCCCGAATACCTGTTCGAGCAGACCCGGACACCGAACAATGTAACATTAAACAGCCTTTCTGAACTGAATACCCATCGGATTACATTCGGGGGCAGCTTCTTTCATCCTTCCGGTTTCTTCGCCGTAGTGAAACCGACGCTCGTTTTTCAAGACGGCCAGTTTATCCGGGAAATGCGGCCATATCCGGAACCATCGCTCTTTGACCACAGATCCAGTGAATTCTTCGTCCTGGACGCCGCCGTGGGGTATCGCCTGCCCCGCAGGCTGGGTTTTATATCGATCGAGGTAAGAAACATGTTCGACGAGTCTTTCAGGTTCCAGGATATGGACCCTTTTACGACATCGTTTTACCCGAAGCGATGGGTCATGGGAAGAATAACCCTGTTTTTCTAGATTGTCCTTCAGGCTTGCTATGAAGCCCTGGGAAGGGGGTGATCCGCCGATATTCCGAATGGCTGATGGCTTTCTGTTTCATTCCTCTGACGAGAAGGAGACAAAGATGGCACTTACATCTGTCACTATCGAGGTCGACGGCAATGGAATGCTCACGGGCGAATGGCCTGGCGCCACGAACCTTTTCCTGGCAAGGCGGGACAGCGATGGAAGTCGTCACGTGGCCAAGCTGCCGAAGGGGACATATGAGTGTAAGCTCGACGGAAACGGTGTCATTGTCGAAATGACCCCGGGACTGACAATAGTGTGTGAATCATACATAGATCCCAAGGATCCCGATAAGGTAAAATTCCCCAATTGCCACTATGTTGGATTGAAATGGGTCTGTACGTAAGGAATCAATTGACCTGGATTGGTAAGAAGCATGCGTACTCAGTTTTGATGCTGAAGGTATTTTTTTAATCTATCGAGCGGGCTTGACGTCAGTTGTGATTCATATGCCTCCGGCATTCACAACCATTCCATCGAGGAAGTAGTGGTGCCGGGGGATTTTGTGTATCTGTAATCGGCTTGTATATTTTCAATCAGATCGGTGCTCGACGAGAACGCAGGGATTCATTCCGGCGACACCACATTGTAACAGTCCATAGTGTGAAGCGCCGAGCCGAGAGGGGGCCCACCGGTATCCGAAAAAGCCGGAGGATCGAGTCCGGGAGGTGCAAAGCATCTTGGACGGTTCCCGGCGCCGGACGCCACGGGTGAGCAGGAGATGAAAATGAGGTTTTCTCAAGCAGATAGAATAGATCTCTCATTGCGGCCCTCCGGCATTCATTCGCGGGGTGACTCGATACTCTTTTGGAAAAGTGGATCAGGGGAGCTTTACTCGTTCGGTAAAGACGCCGGGGAGCCGGAAAAGCTGACGGTGCTGCCCCCAAAGATAAAACCGGTGGGCATGAGTGAGTCCGACGGCTATCTCCATTTCATCGATAGCGAAGAACTTTGCCTATACCGGATACGAATCGATTCCGGTTCCTATGGCGAGGAAAAGTTCCTGGATTTAAGAGAAACGCTGCGCGACCAGATAACCAGACTCAACCCGGCCCTGTTGGCGCCCGGTTCGAAGATAAATGATATCCATGTGTACGGCACGAAAGCTCTGGTTGCGGTAGAGGCGGGATACTCCAGCGGCGTTTATCGGATCGATATCGACCGGAAGCAGCCGACGGTCGAGAAGTTCTTTCTGTCCTCGGGTGTGGCTCCCAAAGGTATTACAAGAGATCCTCGCAGCGGGAGGATCTTTGTCGTTGACGGTGGAAATGGTTGCCTGGTTGAATTCAGCCCGGAGGGAGTGCGCACCCCCGGCAAACCGGCCAGGCTTCCAACCCGTTTCCCTCGTGGTCTTTCCCTGGGACCGGACGGAAGACTCCTGGTCGGGGCGGAAGATGCACCGGAGGTCTTCGGCCTGTCAATTGTCGAGGAAGAACTGATCGGGGCAAAGCTTTCGACCACTCCTCCGATGAAGATACGTGAATCTGCACTGGCGCAAATGACCGGGAAAAAGTGCGCGGTCCTATTCTGCCCCAATATGGCCCACGATAACGGGTTGGATGAATTTTGGAACGACCTTGTGATTTTTCGGGAAGCTCTCATGGCAAACGGGTTTGCCAGGGAACACATATTCGTGCTCTATGGAACGGGCCAGGATTTCGCCGATCCCGAACGGCTGATGCTCCGCTACCTTCCCGACAACATTGTCGACTACGCCGCGACGCAGGATAACTTTGTGAAGGTCATGAAGGGACTCGCAAATGGGAATGCGAACGAAAAAAAGCGCATTCCAAAAATGGGAAGAGACGACTACCTATTCCTGTGGACTTTCGGCCACGGGCCATCCACTGAAGGTTCTGAACATTCGAGGCTGGCGCTTCTGGAATTTCCCGATGATCCCTTCAGCGAGGTCGTAATGCAGGATAACGAGTTTGCGGAATTGATCGAACCGATATCCTGTGATTATCGCGTCATCGCCATGAGTCAGTGCTACAGCGGCGGGTTCAAAAGAGTCTTTGAAGACAACAGGGACAGGACGGTAATTCTCACCGCCTGCGCCATCGACAGCACAGCCTCGAGGGCGGATGACAAACCCGGTGTCGAGACAGAGAAAGACTCTAACGGGAAGGAATACCACCATGGGGAGTTCAACCTGTACCTCTACGAGGCACTTCTGAATGGAGAAACAATGGACGGAGCCTACGGTTCCATAACCCGAAATGTCACTACCCCTGAAAAAACTCAATACTATGGCGGCGGCACTGATGACGATGGCATACGCCTCGGGGCAAAATTGACCATCAAGGGGCTGAAAGATATGGCCCGGGCGTCTCCCTAGAACAATGCGGACCAGGGATCGTGGCGAGAAAGTAAGCTTGAAGAGTTGATGTTATTCCGGTGCTGAAGGGTAAGGGACCTACGATCTCTTACCCTTCAGATACGTCAGGCGATTTTCAGACGGGAATGACAGAGCTTTCGTATTCATGCGCGCACCGTTTCGTTTCAGTTACGTTCATTGCGGGATCACACCAGTTCAGCGAGTCTCCTCAGCCTCTCCGGATCAAGGAAAATCCTGAATCCATGCGCAACCGGTTCCCTCATCTTTCCAACGGCCGCCGCATCCCAGAAGCCATCTCCTTCCGCGGCGTCGGGGTCGTAATACCAGGCCATCTCGCAAAGACCTCTTTTCGTCTCGAGGGTGTACGGGAAATGAAGGCTATTGCAGCCGACCGGCTGCAACATCTTCTGGATACACTCATCGTTCCAGTAAAACTCGGAGCCGCGTTCCGGATCGGCATCTCTTTCGTCTGGAATAATGAGAGTAACGAAGAGTTCGCCGATTGGATAAGCCCCATACAACCCGTAAGGATTTTTTCGGTAGTACATTTTCTTCTCCTTTCATTATATCGGAGTTGGGAAACGATCTCCGACTCCATCAACCGTAGAGCCCCCATTCATCCGCTTCTTTGCTCCTCGCCAAACCGCGTTTGCGTGGGTTTTTAAAGATTTGACTCTCTTGTAGCAGAGAAGGGATAAAGAAAGGTTACAGAGAGGACTCTAACTTCCGGAGGTTTGCCGCAGTCTTGGGTTGTTTGCCCGTGAGTGCTTTGGAAGGTTTCGGGGATGCTAGGGTGTATCGATTATCCTCCTATAGATGGAGACAGTCAGTTGGCCGGGCTCAACACCCAGTTCCGTCTCGAGGGCTTTCTTGCATGTCTCGAACATTTTTGCGGCCTTGGCAGGCATTCCGCGGGTTGAATAGATCAGCATCAGCTTCTGGTAGGCCTCTTCGGAGGTGGGGTCAGTCTTGATAATCGATTGATAACACTCGGCAGCCTTTTTCAGTCTCCCCTTGGTCATGTGCAACTCGGCCACGCGTGACAGGATGTCGAGGTACGTAGTCCTCATCTCGGTTCTTCGTTGCTCGACCCAGTCTACATAAAGGTCTTCGGAGAGATAATCGCCGGAGTAGAGATCGAGAGCCGACTGGTAGAAGCGAACGGCGCGTTCGGGGTCGTGGGTTTCCTCCGCCCTCCTGCCTTTTTTTTGCAGGACCAGGAACTCATCCAGGTCACTGTGACAGAGGCTTCTGTTCAGAAATACAAGGTTATTTTTCAAGGAGATGTAGGAAGAACCGAATGACTGTTGCAGGGAGGGTTCCAGAATCTTGCGCAGCCGGTGCAAAACCACCTTGAAGCTGGACTCGCCCGAATCCGGCGTTGATTCCGGCCAGAGATCATCGATAAGAACGTCTTTGGGAACGCCCTCGCCGCCCCTGGTAAGAATTGCTTTAAGCAAGAGCTTTGGCTGCTTGGCCTTCCACTCCGACTCATCGATCCGGGTCTCACCCCGCAGGACCTGAAAATTGCCGAGGGCCTTGATCCGCAGCCGGGGAATTCCCGACCTTCTCGATCTTTCCCCTGCATCTTCCTGGCCGATTGGCGGTTGCGCCCGTGATTGATGGGCGGAGGATTCACTTTGTCCGCCGGAATCTCCAGTTCCCGCCGTGAGCCGGTCCTGCCCGTTGAGAATATCGAGCAACCGGTTTTCGGCATCCAGCATCCGGTTGGTGAGTCCCCTTGCAATCGCGACCGCTATCGAGGGCCGCCTTGCCATGAGCGCCTCAAGGTCGTCCCTGGAGAGTTCAAGCAGCCGTACGGCTGTCCGTGTCCTCACGGTTGCGGATCTTATCCCCTCCTGGCGAAGGAAACACATCTCTCCGATATGTTCGCCGGGGCCGGCAACTCTTATGAGATGCTCCTCGGGCTTGCCCAATCCCCTGAGAATATCGAGCCGGCCCTCGACTACGATGTACAAGTGGTTTCCGATTTCACCTTCCCGAAAAAGCACGGTATTTTCGGGATAATCCACGGTCTTCACCATATCGGCAAGGAAGTGGATCTCCCTCTTGCCGAGGGACGCGAAGAGAGGGACTGTCGATAGCAGCTCTAACATAGCCGGCCTTCGAAATAAGAGGCAAAGCGGCACGGCTTAGAGCTAAGGGTATCCGTGCCTCAGAAACAGGATAATCAATGAGCAACTCCAGTTCAAGGTTTATGGGCGGAACTGGAGTAGTCTGTTGAGCAATAATGCGATCCTATTGATATCCTGCCTCTCCGATGCCAGCTCTGCCTTGAAATATCACATCCACTGTAAATAGCGGATCTGCTCGGGGAGAATGAAACAGAGAGTTGCGCTCACGGGGTTGACAATCACCACTATGATATTTAGGAGCAAACCATGCGGATTCCTCGCCTCCATGTTCTTCTCCGCGGTGCGAAAGGGGCCGGGTCAACGACAGGATGCCCGGCCGGCTTATTCCAATGGAGTGTTGAATGGGCGAAGAGCGGCTGGAAGTTCTATTGATAGAAGATGACCAGGATGACTGCGTCCTTATCCGGGAGATACTTGCCGAAACCAGAGCCCCGAGATATCACCTCTCATGGCGATCCACTTTCGAAGATGCCCTGAAAGCCACGGAAAGCAGCCGGTATGATGCCTACCTGCTCGATTACCGGCTCGGTGAACATGACGGGATAGAATTCCTGCACGAGATGAAAGCCAGGGGCAGCAATGTGCCGATCATATTCCTCACCGGCCAGGGCAATTATGAAATCGACATGGAGGCGATGCGGAGCGGAGCCGCGGAATATCTGGTCAAGGATCAGATCAGCGGGCCTTTGCTGGAGCGTTCCATAAGGTATGCGATAGAACGAAAGCGGTCGGAGGAGAGATTACGCCAAAGCGAGGAGCGATACCGCCGGGTAGTGGAAACGCGCTACTACAGGCTTGTCGAGAATGTCCCGATACTCATCTTCAGGCTTTCCAGGGATTTCAACCTCGACTTTGTCAACCAGGCGTGTTTGCCTATTCTGGGGTATACTCCCCGGGAGGCGCGGGGCACATCCGGCTGGTTTATGGACAGGATCTGTTCAAATGACCGGGCCAGGGTGAAACGCCTTCTTGAAAACGCTTTCGGTAAAAGCGGCTACTCTTTCAGCACGGAATGCCGCCTGGCGCACAGAGATGGGCGTCCGGTGTATGCCCTGTTGAAATGCATCTGCTGTACTGATTCAGATGTCGAAGGTGATCTGGAGTGTCTCGAAGGGATATTGGTCGATATCACCGAGAGGGTGTTGCTCGAGAAAATGCTCCTCCAGAAAGAAAAGCTGGAGACCCTGGGCACCATTGTGGCTGAAGTTGCTCACGAAATCCGAAACCCGCTGGTTTGCATAGGCGGTTTCGCCAAAAGGCTTCAGAGCAGATTCTCGAATTCAATAGAAGCCGACATTATCCTCAGGGAATCAAACCGGCTGGAAAAGATTCTGAGCCGAATAAGGGACTATCTCACCCCGGTTGAAATATCTCCCCGGGAGTGCATGATCAGTCCCGTGATCGCCCAGTGCGTGGAACTTCTTTCTCCAAATCTGCGGGCAAAACATGTAACCTGCCGTCTGGGACTCAATGAGGAACTGCCCACTGTTCTAGCGGACCCGGACATTCTTACCCAAGTGTGCATAAACCTCATAAACAATGCCCTAACCGCTACCACTGAAGGCGGAGAGCTGTCCATCACGGCCTATGAAACGGACCGGAACCTGCATATCAGTTTTAAGAACCCGGCGTCCGGCATCAAGCTCAAAAAACCGGAGCTGCTTTTTTTGCCCTTTGACGAAGGAGGGGAGAGTATTGGATTACCACTGTGCTTCCAGCTTCTAAAAAAGATGGGCGGCATCCTGTCATGCAGGCAGGAAGACGATCATGTCATATTCACCATCTCGGTGCCTACCATGCAAAATGAGTTGCAGCCTCACCAATAATATCGAATCCATTGGTTTGAGGATAGGGCGGGGAAACCCCGAATTTTCGGTTCTGCTCGGATATGGAGTGAGTTTCTCCAGTGCATGGAGGGGTGCGTGATAGTTCGTTTTACGGAACCGGGAAGTGATGAAAGTGGCTTTCCCGGCGACATCCACTCTCACCCGCGTTTCATAAACTGCCGGATAAACCCCGCCACCTCCTCTTTGCCCTTGTACACCCCGTAATGGCCTTCACAGAGGATATCCGCTCTAATTTCAAGAAGCATCCCGAGGCTTGCATGATAATCTCCGGCGTTTGAAAGAAAGCTTGGATCGAGCGGCCCGTGAACGTCGTGGGCGAACAGGACCCGGAGTCCGTCCGATTCCGTCAGATACACCGTGGAGCCGGGGGAGTGTCCCGGTGCGTGTATGGCCTCGATTTTCCTTCCGCCCAGTGTGATGTCACCGCCCGCCCCCTCAAGTTTTCTGTCCACTTGGAAAGGCTTCAGCTTCGCGCCATACCAGCTTGCGGCCGTGACGCGGTTGTCGCCGGCCTCGAGAAACCGGGCATCCCGTTCGTGTGCGACGATATCCATTCCGATCCGCCGCTTCAGTTCGGCCGCGCCTCCAGTGTGATCATAGTGGCAATGGGTGAGCAGCAGAAACTTTAGATGCCGTGGATCGACTCCGCATTTCTCGATGTTGGCTAAGAGCCTCACCGTTTCATGGCCGCATCCCGCATCGAACAGCGCGGATTCCTGACCGAATTTGATAAGATAAATCGCGGCATCTTCCGGCGCGGTGAGATGTCCGCCGCCCACTTCAAAGACTTCACTTGTGATTTCCATGGTTTAAGATCCTCCGTTTCACCACGGGTTTCGGGGAGTCTGCCAACCATTTCCCACTCCGGGAGTATCTTTCCAATGTACCGGGACGACCGGTTCCAAAATTGGGCGGCGGTCCGCGCGACCCTTTCGAAATCACCCGGTCAGCAGCCGCCCCGCAGGACTTCATTTATCACTTTGGACAACTCCCGCCTATCGAAAGGCTTGGGAACAAATCCTTCGATGTCGAACGAAAGAGCTGTTTTTTCATTAAGGACCTCGTTGTGACCGCTGCAGACAATCACGGGCATGCCGGGCCGGATGTGTTTCACTTCCCTGGCCAGGTTGAGGCCGGTCATTTTGGGCATGGTGTAGTCCGTTATGAGCAGATCGAACCAGTAGGGCATGGATTTGACCGCCTCCAGGGCTTCCCTGCTGCTGGTCTTGGTTGTAACGCTGTAGCCGAGGCGTTCGAGCATTTTTTTACCCAATTCGACCAGAGCCTCCTCATCATCGACGAAGAGGACTCGCCCCCTGCCCGTGGGCATATCCCTGGATTCCTGGTCTTCCTCAAGGTCTTCCGGGAGCACCCCGGGCACGTAGGCGACGAAAGTGGAGCCTTCCCCGGGACGGCTCTCGACCGTAACGGCGCCGTTGCAGCTTTTTACGATCCCATGAACAACGGAGAGTCCCATTCCTGTCCCTTCTCCTTTTGGCTTCGTGGTGAAGAACGGATCGAAAATCTTTGCCGAGACCTCCTCGCTCATCCCATGGCCGGTGTCGCTGACCCTGAGCCTTATATACTCTCCGTGTTTCAGATCCGGGTGCGGCAACGGCTCCTCCGGGCCAAACGAGACTTCATGGAGCTCGACCTTCAGCATCCCTCCCTTTTCCCTCATCGCGTGCGCGGCATTGGTGCATAGGTTCATGACGACCTGGTGAATTTCGGTGGGGTCCGCCATGACTCTAACGCGGGGAGATACGAGCGCCTTTTGCGTGATGGCGATGGTCGCGGGAAGCGTTGCACGGAGCATTTTGAGGGCCTCTTTTACAATATAGCTGATTTCGACGGGTCTGGGTTCTCTCTGCGTCTGGCGGCTGAAGGTGAGGATCTGTTTTACCAGTTCCTTGGCCCTGTGGCCCGCGTTCAGAACCTGGTGCAGGTCTTTTTGGAGGCTGCTTTTGTCCGGGACCGCGTCCAGCGCCATTTCACTGTAGCCAATAATGGCGCTCAAGATATTGTTGAAATCATGGGCAATGCCGCCGGCCAGAAGGCCTATGGCTTCCATTTTCTGTGCCTGCCTGATCTGGGCTTCCGCGTTAGACCGCTCTTCTTCCATCTTCTTGCGTTCGGTGTTATCCATGATGCTGACCAGCACCGTATCCGAGGTCTTGTCCTTGAGCAGGGTAGTGGATATGAGCATGTGCAGGGGATAGTCCCCCGAGTCACCCCGGACAGTGATGCTGCCCTCGGCCTGATAGATGCTTTCTCCGGTCTGGAAGGTGTGCATGATTCGACTGCCAACCGGGCAAATCGAACAGTAGGGATTTTTGCCGCACTTCCGTCCACCGAAGGAGTGGATGCAATTGAAAACCTCCCCAGCCACCATTCCGGGGAGGCTCTCCTTCGGCCTGCCTGAAAAAGCAATCCCGATATGGTTGATGGTGGTGACACGTAATTCCCGATCGACGATCATCATTATGCTTGGAGCACTGTCAAAGACCCGCGCCAGTGTTTCTCGTTGAGTACGGATCTCCTCTTCGGACAGCTTGCGCTCGGTAATGTCGTGGATGACTCCGAAGATGACGGGTTTCTCGGGTGCGTACTCGGCAATGGAGTGGATGTGCAGGATTTGTCCATCCGTTGGCCTTCGGATCTTATACTCGATGTTGTAGGGTTTGCCCTCCTCGAGCAGTTCTCTTAAGGCCCTGTCGAGCAACGGACGATACTTCAGAAGGGGGATATCCCGCACGTCGGCCAGGGAGCAATGATTGTTTGCGAGGCCGAAAATAATCCGCGCGCCGTCCGATACTCGCAACTCTCCGGTATCCAGCATGAGTTCCCAATGCCCGAAATGGGCTACCTGCTCCGCCCTGCGAAGACGTTTCTCGCTCTCATGCAAGGCCTCTTCGGCTCGCTTCCGCTCACTTATGTCCGAATGCGTGCCGATGACCCGCAAGGGCTTGCCGTCCTCCGTCCGGCTGATCACCTTGCCTCGACCCAGAATCCACTTGTACGATCCATCCGCGCAGAGAATACGGTGTTCGTTTATGTATGATGGAGTATGGCCATCGAGATGCCGGGCGATATCGGCAAGGACCCTCTCCCTGTCTTCGGGGTGAAGGTGTTTGTTCCATTTATCGAGGGTGTTGGCAATCTCGTGTTCCTTATACCCGAGCATCGCTTTCCACTGTCGCGAGAAAAATACATCGCCGGTCCGCGGATTCCAGTCCCACAGTCCGTCGCCAGCCCCTTCAAGGGCGAACTGCCAGCGCAATTCGCTTTCCTGCAATGCCGCCTGCGCCTGTTCTCTTTGAGTGTTTCCCTCTATCTTGTCGAGGGCAAACGAGATGTCCAGCGCGACCTCTTTGAGCAGCCCGATTTCTCGTTTTCGGAAAACCCCCCGCTCGGAAACACAGACATTCAGCGTGCCCCAGACACTGCCCTGAAACATGAGCGGGAATGAGCCGCACGATTTGAAACCACTTTCGGCCGCGGCATTCCAAAATGTGTCGGGGAAGTTGCTTTTCTCGCACTCATTGCAGATAAAAGGCTCGCCGTCCAGGATCGGATTCGCCGGGGCGTTCTCTTCGCCAGGTTGGCTGCCGGCATACGGTTTCGCCACATTGAGCAACTCATTTGCCTCTCCGAATTGGGCCACCGGTTCAATTTGGAGAGTGATGGGATCGAGTCGGCCGATCCAGGCCAGATCCATCAGACCACGCTCAACCACCAGGCGGCAAACCGCCGAGAGCAACTCCTCGCGGGACTCGACGCGCACAATGGTCTGGTTCACCTGGCTCAATACATCGTAGAGCCTGTTCAACCTCCTGATCTCTTCCTCGGTCTTATGCTTGTAAAGCGCTATCTCGATTGCAGACTTCAGCTCCCGGTCATCAAAGGGCTTTATGAGATACCCGTAGGGCTCTGCGAGCTTGGCTCGTTCCAGGGTATCGTCTTCGGAATAGGCGGTGAGGAAAACGACCGGAATGCGAAAGTCGCGCCGGATTTCCTCGGCGGCCGTAATCCCATCCATGACGCCCTTGAGCCGAATGTCCATCAAAACGAGGTCCGGGCGCTGAGCTTTGGTCAATGCAAGGGCCTGCTCGCCGCTGGAGGCCCGGCCCGCCGGTTCATAGCCCATGGCCCGGAGTCGCTGGACAATCTCCTTCGAGACAATCACTTCGTCTTCAACAATGAGAATGCGAGATGCACTCATGATTCCCCTCCGCAATCCGTATCCTCACGATAAGGAAAAACCAATCTAAAACGGGTCCCGCCCTGTCCGGATTTTTCCACTGTCAGATTTCCCTCCAACTGGCCGGCGAGATCGAAGACAAGCTGCAGACCCAGAGTCGAGGTATTCTCCGGGTCCAGGGCAGGGGGAAGGCCCACGCCGTTGTCATGGATCTTCAGGAGCAGCCTCTGCCCGGGAATGCGGTCCAACTCCACCAGCACCGAACCGGAGCGCTCATCGGGGAAGGCATGCTTCAAGGCGTTGGATACGAGTTCATTTACGATGAGCCCGCATGGCACCGCCTGGTCCAGTGGCAGGCCAATCTCTTCCACACGGGTTTCCACCCTGACTCTTTGGGCGGACTTCCCAAAGGAAATCGCGATTTGTCTGCACAAATCCCCGATATAGGTGGCGAAACTGATACGGGCCAGGTTCCCCGAGCGGTAGAGCACTTCGTGCAGGAGCGCCATCGAGCGCACGCGATTTCGCGTGTCCTGCAGTATCTCCAAGGCAGCGGGATTCCCGGTGGAATTCGCCTGAAGGCCAAGCAGGCTTACAACGATCTGGAGGTTGTTTTTGACTCGATGGTGGACCTCTTTAAGTAGCGCCACTTTTTCCTGCAGCGAGTTGCGCAACGTCAACTCTGCCTGCTTACGTTCGGTTATGTCTCTGACCACGCTGACCAGAGTTCGCAGACCCTCGATGCTTGCACCCCGCGAGCTGACCTCAACGGGGAATGTGCTGCCGTCTTTGCGCCGGTGGACTGTATCGAAGCTGATGCCCCGCGTGTCGGCCTCCTTCATTTGATCGGCGGTGAGACCCAGTTGATCGGGCGGGCGCAGGTTGCGTATCGTCATTGACAGCAGCTCTTCACGGTCATAGCCGTAGGTATCGGTCGCGGCGCTGTTTGCCTCAAGGATCTGGCCATCATCACATCGTATGAGCAGAATGATATCCCGGCTGTGAGCAGCCAGCAGCTCAAAGCGGTGAAGCCCCTTTTCAGCCTCCTTGCGAATCAGTTCCGCGGCATCTCGCGCCGCCGCTGTTTCATTCAGGAGGTCGCGCACTGCTTCGATCTCCTCCACAATCGGGCGGGAGGCATCGGGTGAATGCCCCTCCGCCAGAGCCGCAACCGAGCGAGCGAGCCGGCGGCTGGCCAGTCGTCCGCCCAGAACGCTGAACAGAGTACCGGACAGTATTGCCGCGGCCAGGGCAACTGAAGCCGCCAGGATCGGCATACTGTGCAGGCCATGAGGAACACTGAGAGTTACCGTCCAGAGTGAGAGGCCGCAGTTGGCCACAAAACGCCCTGGCTGGTCATCTTCCACGTGGTCCTCCCTCCCGGGTGGAGAACGGTGAGCCACTACTTCACCCTTGCTGTCAACCACCGCCAGGGACCAGCCCGCGGGAAGGGCAACCTGGTCGAGTCGTTGCTGGAACTGACGGGTCTCGATGACACTGACCAGGAGGGACTTCGTCCGGCCGTCGCGAACGACCGGAACAACCGTGGCGACGAGTGGTTCCTTCGCGATGGGACCGAGGAACATGTCTCCGACCGCGGGCCGCCCTGTCGCAAGGACCTCCGGGGCGGCGGCATGGCCCCTGGGCGTGGGCAGCTTTGGCAGAGGCGAACCGAGAGGCGCGCGAGTATGAAAGACCATCTGCATCGAGAGGTCGGAAAGGATGACGTGGCCGCCGAAACTTGTTCGAAAGTTCATTGCTTCACTGTAGAACTCATGCAAGCGGGGCGGATCGTCCAGAAGAGGCGATGCCGCCAGCATCTGCAAGGCGGCGATTTGAGCCCCCAGTTGATGGTCGATGGAAGTTGCCACATTGTGAATCTGATTCCTGGCTTCCTGATCCTGCTGGTCTCGCAATGTGTATACATGCTTGATGGCCAGGTAAACCGCAAGTATCACGAGCGGCAGCACGCAGAACCATATAAGCCGGGTCAGGAATGTGTTGAGCGATATTGGCTGCTTCCTTTTTCTTCCGGCACCGGCCTGTCCGGAAAGGGATGTCCGCTTCACATCACACTCCGTGGGTGATAATGTCTATCCCGATGTCTAATGGCGCTTTGGCCAGTGTCGTGTCATTCCTCTCCGCGAGAAAAGATCTTGTCGGCAGGTCTTGCTCTCGTGTGGAATATTACGAAGGTTAACTGGCATCAAACTGCCACAAAAAGGTGCGGTGAGTCTATATTCCCATAACAAGTTAACTGTAATCGCGTCCTTCGTTCTATACGAGATCCATCTTCTCAAAAGGATACTTATAGGGTTTCCTTGAACATTGCTGGATGAGTCAAGTTGGTAATATGAAAATGTTCAGTTTTCATCGCATTGATACAATTAATAGAATCAGATTATCTCATAAACATGATTTCATGCTGATCTTTTAATATCGGCTATACTTTCAATTCCGCATGAAATTGATTTAATGTTAAACAGATATACTGACAATTTTAGCATGCTATTTTTATAATACAAGCTTTCAGAGATGTGATGGAGGAAATTCCGAATCCTCGCGCCGGCACAGTCAAAAGCCGCATCGGATCGACAGTGAGTGCCCTGGTTATTTGCCACCCTGTTGAATCTCGCATCAGTTCCGGGATCGAACCCAGGTCCTCGCCCTTTATCCTCGGTCTTTCGGAAAATCGCCGTATTTCGACTTCCCGCCATGGGGACGGGGTCGTGACGGCTTCTCCACAAGGTTCGCACATTTGAGGGAATAGATCGAAAATGCTTGAGAGACTCATCCCGAGCATTTATAAATAGGTGAAACGGATTGCGGCCGATAGGCTGAATTGCTTCACCCGATTTGTGGGTGGCCCCGGAGTGGTGCCATTGCGCTCCGGGTATCCGTCGTTTGAATATGTTTCGCGATGGGCTTTTATTGGCGCCATGACGGGAGCCGAAAAAAGAACCGAGCTGAAGGGATACGCGTTATCGATATTTCACCGAGGATTAATCGCGGGCCCGTTTGTCCCGCCATCGGGCGGTCGGCGCGGCCGATGCCAGCCTTTTGAGCAGGGAGGCCCCACGAGACGGCCGATGAGTGTGCAAACCAGCGATAGGGGGCGAGGAATTTTTATCTCTCGATGCCGGAGCAGAGGCCCGAGGCGGATGTCTTGCGCTTGCGTGCCGGGATTGTCCCTGGGAAGAGGTGATAGGGAAGGGGAAGACTGCGGATGTCTTGCGCGTGCGTGCCGGGACTGTCCGGAACGTGAATGGCAAAGGGAGAACAATCCTTCCGCATGAAAAGTGCAACGGGGGAATCGGCGTTTTCTCGGATTCTAACGTGGGCCGATACAGAGTCGGGAATCAGAGCTTGTCGTTCGATCAGGCACTGACCCGTGCAACGTCATACGCGTTGAGAACTTTATAATCAGCAGTTGTCGCCGGGGGATTGCGGATGGATACCTTTTTCGCTATCGCGGAGCGAGCCAGTAAAAGTGATATTGCCGCGGAAATCGATATTATAAATACCAACCACGTAATGACGGGATTGCTCCATTCCATAAGCGGACTGCTCGCCGTTTTGAATGAACATCGCCAGATTGTGGCGCTCAATGATTCTTTCCTGAAATTGCTGGGCATCGAGGACCCTTACGAATCCCTGGGGATGCGTCCTGGAGAGGCATTACAGTGTATTTATGCTCAGGACGGACCATCCGGATGTGGTACGGGTCGATTCTGTTCTACCTGTGGAGCGGCTATAGCTATAGTAACGAGTCTCGGGCAGAACAAGCCGGTTGAGCGGGTTTGCGCTTTGACCGCAAAAAGAGCAGCCACGACAATCGATCTGGCGCTCATGGTTCGATCGCATCCCATCGACATAGATGGCAGGAGGTTCCTGCTGTTGTTCCTTCAGGATATTACTCTCCAGCAGCAGCGCGCGGCCCTGGAACGAACCTTTTTCCATGACATCTGTAACATGCTGAACGGACTTGTCGGCGCGAGTGAACTCCTTTCTTTTGATGGCTGCGATTCTGAATTCATAAAAGTGATTATTCAAACCTCGCTCAGACTGAAGAAAGAAGTTGAAATACAAAGATGCCTCCTGCAAACCGACCAGTATTCATATCAGCCATTGCGGCAGGAGGTCGTTCCGGAACAGGTGATGGAAGAACTGAAATCGTTCTATGCAAACCATCCCGCCGCCAACCGGAAGTCCCTTCATTTCTCGGTATCTGGAAGGACCATGCACGTTGAAGCGGACCTTTCCTTATTGTTGCGCGTTTTGTGCAACATGATCACGAACGCCTTGGAAGCTACGGATGAGAATGGCCTGGTGAAAGTCTGGTCTGAACAGAACCTGACATGGTTGTCTTTTTGCGTATGGAACGACAAAATGATATCCCCGGATGTGGCTCGCAGGATTTTTCAGCGAAATTTCAGTACCAAGGAAGATGCCGGCAGAGGTATTGGTACATACTCGATGAAATTGTTCGGGGAAAAGATTCTCGGTGGCAAAGTCACTTTTTCCACGTCGGAGGAGGAAGGTACAGTTTTTAAGATCTCGCTCCCTCTCTAGTGCCCAGATTCTCACTACCTGCATGCGCCTCACACGCGCCATCATGCCGGCAAAAGCCGGAATTCGCGCGCCCGGAAGCTGTTCTATAACTCCATGTCCCAGCAAGCTCCTCCAGTTGCGGCTATTGCGTCCCGTGTATTGATTTGAAAGATAAAAGCATGGTCCTTGCGACTATGGTAAAGAGTCTCAAGGAGGAGGTCAGGGAGTCAAATCCACTGGATGTGAGTAAACTCATCGTTGTGGCAAGCCACGGTGTGCATATTTCTTGTTGAACCTCAACTCGGACGATGGATAAGTAGTTATTATCGCATTAGATTTTTGCAGCGGCGGGTGGGGCCTTTTGCTATCAACTTCCTGATTATTCTTATTGTTTTGCTGGAAATTAGAGCATTTGCCGTTTTTCCCGGTCATTCAGAATGTATCGAAACTTAGGATGAAAGCCGCCGCTCCTTTTCAATTTGAGAAGGCACAGACTGGTGGTCGTTCATACTCGGGCAAATCGTCAACTGACGGATGTGCCCCTATATTTGGAAGGCAGACTGTAGGCTCAGAGGGTGCATTTGCTGATACCGGACTCGTACATTGCAGATAATGACCGGTTTTTGCTGATTTGGGTGATGAAAAATGGTCGGAATGTCGATAGTGTTACTGAGCCTGGCACAAGCTTTATAGGTGCCGGCAAATCCAGGACACGAATATGCATTATCCCGCAATCTTAGCTTCTTGGTCCATACCGAGGAAACTGGCATTCCTGCTCCTCGCTATCTTCCTGCCGGCCCTTGGAATACTCTTGATGTCAGGCCTTGCCCACCGAAGGCTGATCTTGTCGGATGCGAACAAGGATTCCCTGCTGCTGGCTCAGAGCCTGGCGGCCCAGCAGGAACAAATCGCGGTTGGCACAAAGCAGATGCTCAGCACTCTAGCCCACCTCCCCGAGGTGCGCGGGATGGATGCGAAAGCCTGCAATGAGCTGTTCCGGGATTTGCAGAACCAGCACCCGTTTTATTCGATAATTTCCGCCGCCACACCGAGCGGAGATATGTTTGCCGCTTCCATACCGTTTGAAGCCGGCAAGGTCAACCTGGCCGACAGGAAGCACTTTAAAGAAGTTCTTCAGACGCTTGATTTCGCGGCGGGTGAATATGTCATGGGCAAGGTTAGCGAAGTCCAGTCGCTTCATTTCTCCTATCCTGTCCTCGACAGGGACAGGAACCTGGTCGCGGTGGTAAGCGCGGCCCTCAAACTCAATGAATACGCCCGTTTCATAGAGAAGGCGGCTCTGCCTCGTGACTCCGCGGTTGTTCTTCTGGATTATCGGGGAGTTCGTCTTTTCCGCTCACCGGAAAATGGTGCGGCTGCCTTGGGCAAACCAATCCCCAAGGATGCATTTAATAGGGTGTCCGGCGATTCCGAGCATGGAGTCTATGAGATAGTTGCCGAAGATGGCATGAGACGTATCTATGCGTTCAGACAATTGCGCCTCCGGGAAGGCTTGCCTCCTTACCTGTATGTGCTTGTCGGGATTGCGAAGGACAAAATCCTGCACCAGGTAAACCT
This sequence comes from Syntrophobacter sp., assembly GCA_039679945.1. Classification (GTDB taxonomy): domain Bacteria; phylum Desulfobacterota; class Syntrophobacteria; order Syntrophobacterales; family Syntrophobacteraceae; genus SbD1. The sequence continues at coordinate 31,662 of JBDKTY010000149.1, forward strand.
GGAGTTGACGGGTTATCTGTGCATCCTTGGGATCGCTGCCTTACTGACTGCCTTGCTGGCGTGGGTCCTGGGAAACCTCGCTCTCATCGGGCCGATTAAACAACTGGTGAGCACCACCCGACGGTTCGGCGCGGGTGAGCTGTGCGCCAGGTCCGGCCTGCCTCACACACCCAATGAAATCGGCCAGTTGGCAAAGTCCTTTGATCATATGGCATTGTTGCTCGAGAGCCGCGAAATGGAAAGAAAGAGTTCCGAGACAGCGCTTCGCGAAAGCGAGTCCAGCTACCGGAAGCTCTCTCACGAATTCCAGGCCGTCCTCAATGTGATCCCCGATACCGTATCTCTTATATCGCCGGAGATGAAGATCCTCTGGACCAACCGATCAAGCTCGGAGAAGCCTGCGGCGGAGATCATTCCAATAGATTCGGACTTGCACTGCTACGAGTTGCGCCACCAACGGACAAGCATCTGTAAGGGTTGTCCGATAGAGGCGGCTTTTGTGAGAGGGCGTTTTGCCAGCAGCCATCATAGAACCCCGGATGGAAGGCTCTGGGAGGTCAGGGCAGTTCCTGTAAAGGATGAGACGGGAAACGTTGTCAGTGTCGTGGAGGTAGCCCGGGATGTAACCGAGCAGCATGACCTCGAGTCCAGACTCCGTCAGGCGCAGAAAATGGAAGCCGTCGGAACGCTTGCGGGAGGCATTGCTCATGAGTTCAATAATGTCCTGGCGATTATCCTCGGTAATGTCGAGCTTGCTTTGCTGTGTGTATCCGAAACGAACAAGACTCCGAAATACCTGCATGCCGTGCGGACCGCCAGCCTGAGAGGACGGGACATCATAAGACAGTTGCTGAGCTTCAGCCGCAAATCAGAGGCGGAACGCGGCATCATCGACGTGGGCATCATTACGAAAGAATCCCTGAAGTTCCTGCGGGCCTCAATCCCGGCCAACGTGGAGATCCGGGCGACTATCCCGCAAAAACTCTCTCGTATTAATGCCGATGCCACCCAGATCCACCAGATTCTTATTAACCTGTGCACCAATGCCGTGCACGCGATGGAAAAGGATGGAGGCCTCCTGGAAATCCGTCTGGCCGATGTGGAGATCCACAAGCGGCTGAGCACTCTCTTTGATCACCTGGAACCGGGCGATTATCTCCGTCTTTCCGTTTCTGATACAGGCCACGGCATTGCGCCGGAGGACATGGGCCGCATTTTCGAACCATTCTTCACGAAAAAAGAGGTGGGCAAAGGTTCGGGCATGGGCTTGGCCGTCGTTCACGGAATCGTCAAGAGCTATTCCGGCGGAATCACGGTGGAGAGCCATGTCGGGCGGGGGACAACCGTCAGTGTCTATTTTCCGGCGGACGAGGCCGCGGTTCTATCGGAATTATCGGAGGAACCGGCACTGCCCGCGGGGACCGAAAGGGTTTTCCTGGTTGATGATGAAGAAGAGCTGGTGGCCATGATTCGGGAGGTGCTCATCAACCTCGGTTACAGCGTGGAGGCGCGGACGAGCAGCCTGGAGGCCCTGGAGCTATTCAGGCATGATCCCGGGCGCTATGATGTCCTCATAACGGACATGTCGATGCCGAAGATGATGGGAGATGCCCTTGCCGAGGAAATTATGAGAATTCGTCCCGATATCCCCGTGATTCTCTGTACCGGGTTCAGCGAGCGAATTGATGAGGAACGGGCACGCGGTATGGGTATCCGGGCATTTATGCAAAAGCCTCTGGCCATGAGAGATCTCGCTTTGACCTTGAGAAAGGTCCTGGATCAATAGCCGCGAATCCCTTTGCTTCATGGATGCGGCATCCAACCCCACCCCGGTGAAAATACGGATCATTTTCAAACCCTTCCAGGTGTTGTTCCCCTTTCTCACTATCAACCAGAACTATAGTGGCCTGGCATTTATATCGCCAATACCAATTTGGAGAATAGATTCATCTAAACTATAAAAAGAAGCCGTCCGGCGGGAATCGGGTGCAGGGCGGATGAACGCCATCGCGAAGGCAAGGTCATCTTTGGAAAGGGTGGGATATGATCGAGATTAAGGTCCCGGGATACGGACAACTTTGCATTTCTCATCTGGTACTCGACTATAACGGTACTCTTGCCCGCGACGGCAAGCTCATTGAGGGGGTTGGAGAACGGCTGACGGAGCTGGCGGGACAGCTTGAAATTCATGTTCTGACCGCCGACACTTTTGGGGGTGTCGCCAGGGAACTCTCCGCCGTCCCGTGCTCGGTTTTCGTTATACCGATCGATGACCAGGCAGGGGCCAAGGCCGGCTATTTGAGGAAACTTGGACCGGAGGGGGCTGTTGCGATCGGGAATGGAAGAAACGACCGGATAATGCTCAAGGAGGCGGCGCTTGGCATCGCGACCGTGCAGACAGAGGGTGCATCCCTCGAAGCTGTCCTTGCCGCTGACATCGCCAGCCCGAATATCGTCGACGCGCTGGACCTCCTCCTTCATCCGCTGCGCCTTACCGCAACCCTGCGTTCCTGATTCCGGGGGACCGTCACTCTTCGGGCGGGGCGCCGCCGTACTGAGCCGCGGAGCGGCGATGGGGGCGCGGGGGGCGAAGCTCCCCGCGCTTTCAGGGCTTTCAGAACCATGCCTCCGGCATCACGCACGAAGTATCATCTCGTATCGCTTCTATCACTTCCCGATTGGCGGGGTTCGTTTCGTCGGTCATCCGATCTCCCGGTGGTATGTCTGGAGTGATTTTACACTATCCTTCCCTTTCAGGCTGGCCTCGATGCCGCGCGCGGCAGCCACGGCCGCGGCCGTCGTGGTGATATAGGGAATCTTGTACTTGATCGCGGCCTTCCGGATGTAGGAATCATCAAATTGGCCGCGCCTGCCGTCCGGGGTGTTTATGATCAGTTGGATGTCTCCATTCTTGATGGCATCCACGATGTTAGGCCGGTCTTCGTGCATTTTATAGATCATTTCGGCCTGGATCCCGTCTTGTCTCAGGATATCCAGAGTTCCCTTGGTGGCGATGATTTTGAACCCCAGGGAGCTTAACCTGCGGGCGACCTGCAGGGCTTCAGGCTTGTCCTTGTCCGCAACGGTTATGAGCACTGTGCCCGACGAAGGCAGCCTCTGCTGAGCCCCATCCTGCGCCTTGTAAAAGGCGAGTCCAAAGGAGGAGGCAAGTCCGAGTACTTCGCCGGTGGAGCGCATTTCCGGTCCGAGGATCGGATCGACTTCCGGGAACATATTGAACGGGAATACTGCTTCCTTGACGCCGAAGTGGGGTATCGTTCCCGGTTTCAGGTCCAGGTCAGCGAGCGTTTGGCCGAGCATGATGCGGGTCGCGAGGCGGGCCATGGGGATATTGCAGACCTTGGAGACCAGCGGTACGGTCCGGGATGCTCTCGGATTGGCCTCCAGGACGTAGACGGTATCATTTGCAATTGCGTACTGCATGTTCATGAGACCCACGACAGAGAGTTCGAGGGCAATCTTTCGCGTGTATTCGTAGATGGTCTCGAGGTGCCGGTGAGGAATGCTGATTGGAGGTATGACGCATGCCGAGTCACCGGAATGTACCCCTGCGAGTTCTATATGCTCCATGACAGCGGGAACGAAGGCATCCGTGCCGTCTGAAATTGCATCCGCTTCCGCCTCTATGGCTTTTTCCAGGAATTTGTCGATGAGAATGGGCCGATCGGGCGTTACGCCCACCGCGGATGTCACGTAACGCCTGAGCATGGACTCATTGTAGACCACTTCCATACCGCGTCCGCCCAGTACATAAGAAGGCCGCACCATTAGCGGATATCCGATGCGGGCGGCCACATCGAGGGCTTGCTCGATATTTGAGGCCATGCCCGATTCCGGCATGGGTATGCGGAGTTTTTGCATCATCTGGCGGAACCGGTCCCGGTCTTCCGCCAAGTCGATGGTCTCGGGGGTGGTACCGAGAATCCGGACCCCGGCATTGGACAACTGCCGGGCAATATTCAGGGGGGTCTGGCCTCCGAACTGGACTATCACGCCCTCGGGTTGTTCCTTTTCGTATATCGAGAGCACGTCTTCGACTGTCAGGGGTTCGAAGTACAGCTTATCGGATGTATCGTAGTCGGTGGAGACCGTCTCCGGATTGCAGTTGATCATGATGGACTCGAAACCTGCATCCCGGATGGCGAATGCGGCGTGGACGCAGCAGTAATCAAACTCGATGCCCTGACCGATTCTGTTCGGCCCGCCGCCAAGGACCATTATCTTTCGTTTGGAGCTGACGGGGACCTGATCGGGCCCATTATAGGTCGAGTAATAGTAGGCGGCGTTTTCGACCCCGCTTACCGGTACCGGTTGGTATGCCTGACGCAGCCCCAGCGTTTTTCTCTGTTCCCTGATTGCCGCTTCCTCGATTCCGAGTATCCGGCTGAGATAGGCGTCGGCGAATCCATCTTTTTTAGCCGCGACCAGGATGTCGTCCGGGATCTGCTTTCCCTTGAACTCAAGGAGACGCTCTTCAAGGTCGACGATCTCTTTCATCTGCTGAATGAAATAAGGTTTTATGTGCGTTTTTCTGTAGAGGGAGTCGATGGCGGCCCCCTTGCGCAGCGCTTCGTACATAATGAACTGGCGTTCGCTGGTCGGCTCCGCCAGGAGATCCATCAGCGTATCCAGGTCTTTTTCGTTATAATCCTTTGCGAAGCCGAGTCCGTAGCGACCGATTTCCAGGGAGCGAATCGATTTCTGGAAGGCTTCCTTGTAATTCTTGCCGATACTCATTACTTCACCGACCGCGCGCATCTGTGTACCCAGCTTGTCGATGGAGCCTTCGAATTTTTCGAAGGCCCAGCGGGCGAACTTGATGACCACATAGTCTCCCCATGGAACGTACTCGGCAAGGGAAGCGCCCCGCCAGTAGGGGATCTCATCGAGGTCGAGGCCGGCGGCAAGCTTGGAGGATACCAGGGCGATGGGGAAGCCGGTCGCTTTCGATGCCAGCGCGGAGGAACGCGATGTCCTGGGATTGATTTCAATGACCACTACACGGCCCGTCTTCGGGTCATGCGCAAACTGGATATTGGTGCCACCGATCACCTGGATGGCTTCGACAATGTCATAAGAGTGCTTTTGCAGCCTCTTCTGCAAATCGGGCGCGATTGTCAGCATCGGGGCCGAACAAAAAGAGTCTCCCGTATGAACGCCCATGGCGTCGATGTTTTCGATAAAGCAGACAGTGATCATTTGGTTCTTGGAATCCCGCACTACTTCGAGCTCGAGTTCCTCCCAGCCGAGGACCGACTCTTCTATCAGCACCTGCCCCACGAGGCTGGCCGACAGACCCCGGCTTGCCACCGTCCTGAGTTCCTCGAGGTTATAGACCAGCCCACCTCCCCATCCGCCCAGGGTGTACGCGGGCCGGACCACTACCGGGTAGCCCAGTTCCGATGCGATGCCTTCGGCTTCTTCCACGGTGAAGGCGGGATCGCTTTTGGGCATCTCGATGCCCAATCGGGCCATCGTTTCCTTGAATGCGATCCGGTCTTCCCCCCGCTCGATCGCGTCCGCCTGAACGCCGATGATCTTCACCCCATTCGCGTCCAGTACGCCACTTTTGTGGAGTTGGGCGGTGAGGTTGAGGCCGGTCTGGCCTCCAAGGTTGGGCAACACGGCGCAGGGTTTCTCTTTTTCGATTATCTTGGTGAGACTGTCCAGGGTGAGAGGCTCGATATAGGTCACATCCGCCATTCCCGGGTCTGTCATAATGGTTGCGGGATTGGAATTGACCAGTACTATTTCGTATCCGAGCCCCCGCAATGCCTTGCATGCCTGGGTCCCGGAGTAGTCGAACTCGCAGGCCTGTCCAATTATGATCGGCCCCGAACCAATGATCATGACCTTTTTGATATCTTCCCGTTTTGGCATGCCTCTATCCTTCTCCGAATTGTGAGTGTTGGTGCTGTGTTCAATTATTTATTATTAACGGCATCTATTAGCAGCACTGATATGCAGTGACAACAAAAATTGCCGCACCACCTCGGAGGGGTCAGCCATTGACAGCGGACATTCAGGTCGAGTCCCGCGTCCGCGCGCGAGACAA
>JBDKTY010000150.1:0-13239 GCA_039679945.1 Syntrophobacter sp.
ATACGGAGTTGCGTTCAAGATGAGTCTATCCCTAAATTGAAGATGCCGTTCAGAATTGACCCGTTCTACCCTTCGATACCTCAGGGCGAACGGGGGTATATCCTCTTGAACGCAAATTAGTATTACATAACCGGTGGAGGTCCGGGTCACGCCATTCCGAAACAGGAACATCCCCCGCTCGGGGCGAACGGGGGATGTATTATCTTGAACGTGAAATAGTATGAGTTGTCCGTAAGCCCGGTTTTGACGGTGAACCAACCCGTTCATGCCTGGAGCCGCGGCGGCGCCTTTCGCGGACCGCATTTCCGATACCCTTGCCCATGCAAGTATTAATTAGTCCGAGGATTTTTCCGGCTGCCGTGCTTTCCGTGGATAGAAGCCGGTCCAGCCCCGGCCGCTTTTCACGGGTGCGGGCGCGACGTTACAGCCGGCTGAAGACTTCATCCAGGTGGTCCATCCAGATTTCCGTTATCTCACCGCACTCGGCCAGACCGGTGAAAACAGCCTCGCATTGAATGCCCTGCCGCTCGAGTACCGATTTCCAACTCCCCGGATCATCCCCCGCCATATCTTTTCGGGCATGATCACCCGCGACCGTCATCAGCGGAACCAGGACAGTCTTCCGGATATTCGCGGCCCTGAGCTTGGGGAGCAGTTCATCGGGTGCTGGATGGCCCTGCACGGTCCCGACAAAGAGGTTCGCTCCGCGGTCGCGCAAGAGTGAGTCCATCGCCACGTAAATGGCATCCGACGGGTGCCTGCGGTTCCCATGTCCCACAAAGATAACCCCTTCGCCCGGTTTTTGAAGCGAAGCGTATTTGTTGGAAAGGATGTCGGCCGCCCGTGACATATCCTCGTAGTCTCCGAGAAGCGGACGGGCAATATGTACTTTTTCGAACCCCTCGCTCATCCCGGCGAAACGCCGGGTATCCATGAAAAACGAGTGGAACTCCTGGCCGGGGACCACATGGAGCGAAAGCACGGCAACATGGCTGAAACCTTCATCCATGAGCCTGGAAAGCGCCGTTGCCGGCGAATCGACACTTTTCCCCCGCGCACCGATCCTTGAACGAATCGTCTTCGACGTATAGGCCCACCGGACATCGATCCCGGGATATTTTTCCCGTGTGCGTGCTTCGATCCGGTCAAGGGCTTTCGCCGCTTCGGGAATGCTCGTCCCGAAGGCTACAAGAAGAATCGCCTTCTTATCTTCCACTCTCTTCTTCATTATCAATGCGGACTTCCCTGTAATCGGTTTTCGAAAAAGACCCGGACCCCGCGACTTTGGCTGGCGTGACGCACCGGGAGCGGACGTACGCTGTTTCTTATACGGAGTTGCGTTCAAGATGAGTCTATCCCTAAATTGAAGATGCCGATCAGAATTGACCCGTTCTACCCTTCGATTGCTCAGGGCGAACGGGGGTATATCCTCTTGAACGCAAATTAGTATTAGCCGCGCCTTCCCGCGCCAATGCGGAGTTTATTTCGCTTGCCGGGAACGAACGGGCAGCGGCCCCTTGCATGGGGATTCACTCAAATTTTGCCCAAAAACCACTGGGAGTTCACCCGGGAGTTGCGGCCTCCCGGGTGGTTGAGGAGGCGTTGCACAGCGTTGAAGAAGGGAGAGTCAGCAAGGCGAAGGTGCACTGTCTCCCTGAAAAAAAAATCCCTGAAGCTTAAGCCTCAAGGATTGCACCCTGTTTCTTGGTCCTTCATGGAAAACGATATCTTCACGTATCGTTTTTCCTTGCACCTCAGGCAGGTATTCTGGCTTCGGATCACTCTACTTTCCGCCCCTTCCCGGAACTTCCAGTGGCTTACGGCGGATTTCGTCCCCGATCACAGCGGCGGGACCGCTCCCGATTCTCACGGGATTCCCATTTGAGCTCAAGCACCTGAGTGCATTTCAGATTTTACTTGATATCTAGCAGCGAGAGCGCATTTGTGTCAAGGGAATTGCGCCGCTAATCATTCATGGAGGCAATCTGCTCGGGTAACCGGAATCGCAGCACGCGACCCGGATCGCGGGGCGCTTTCACCTGTTGGTCATCCCACTTCATAGACACGCCGCCGGCGTTTCCGATGACTACCTGGACCCCCTTCTGTGCCGTCCACTCCCTCTTTTCCCCGGGATGAAGCATCGCGCTGCGGGTCTCCCTGTCGTCGATCACAACCTTGACCCATGTCTTGTTGTTCGCTTCAATGGAGAAGCAGTATCCCTTCCTGCTATCCGGCGAGACCGCGGGCCTTTCCTCGGCCATCACCTCCGTGGAATTGCTGAGAGCAACCCTCTTGCCCGGGTCTGGGGCGGGACGGTCTTCCTCGACCCCCGCCTCGGGGACAGATGCGATCTTCACGGGCTCGGCGGGAGCCTTTATATTCCCGCTCGACCTGGGCCTGTCGGGATCATTTATATTTTTCTCGGCTTCCCTGAGCGCCTTGTCCGCTTCCCTGCTGTCGGCTTCAGTGCGCCCGGAGCGCGCGGGAAGTTTTCCGGGGAGATTTATGCCTGATCCGGGCCGGACTTCAGTAGAATCCTTGTCCGCATTCCGGGCAAGCTTCTGGCGCAACTCCGCGGGCAAATCCTCCTGCTGGGTTGAGATATGATCGGCAATGGGCGGCGGCGCATACATCCTGGCGCGCTTCTCGGACACCCATGCCCCGCCATACATAATACCAATGGTCGCCAGAGTCAGGACGAGGAGGGGAAAACTGAAAGACCTCCGCTTGTGGCGCAGCATTTTCATCTGCCGCGCGTATTTCAGAAGTCCCTTTTCCTGGAACTGGAACGTCTCTATTTGCGAGGAATATTTCTCAAGCAGAGGTTCCGGATCGATCTCAAGGACTTTGCAGTAACCGCGAATAGTATTGCGAATGAGCAAGGATGCGCCGAGACACTGAAAATCGCATGCCTCAAGACCACGGAGCATGTTCGCACTTACCCCGCTGCGCTCCGCGACATTCGCAAGCGTCAGGTTACGCTTCTTCCTCTCGGATGTGAGGTACTCAGCAAGCTCTTTCATCTGCGGGCCTGCCTAGAGGGAAATCTGGATGAAAGCCTTGGATTCCAGGGATTGAACCCATTCATTGAATTTGCGCTCAAGTTCTTTATTGTAAAGCTCTCTTCGCGCTCTTTCGCGCGGATCGCCATCGGATTTGCTCACCGTGGTCTGCTGTTGCTGCTTTGTCTCAAACCCGAGGACTTTGACAATGTAATATCCTTCCGGCCCCTTCACCAGTTCCGAGACCTGACCTTTATTCAATCCCTTTATGGCACCGGCTATGTGGGGAGCGATTTCATCGGCGGTCATCAATCCGACATCCCCTCCCTCGGCCGCCGCCGGTCCCTTGGAATACTGGCTGGCCATTTTGCCAAAATCCGCGCCTCCCTTGATCTTGCTCAGGACTTCGCGTCCGGTCTTCTCAACTTCCTGCGTATTCCCCTTCTTAGGATCCACGGGAAGATAGATGACACCCAAACGCACCCCTTGCACTCCTCCCGCCGCCCCCTGCGCCCCTTCCCGGGACGCGGTCGTTTCGGCGGGCTTTCCCTTGAGGTAGGCATCGACCTGCTGTTCGGTAATCACCGTCTTCATTCTGAGAACGCGCTCCAGGAGACGGTTGCGCTCAAGTTCCTTCTTTATGCTATCGCGCAATTTCGGAAGGGTAATTCCACTCTTCTTCAGCGAAGCTTCAAACTGCGCCTGCGTGAAATTATTCTCCTTTTTGATATCTTCAATCGCATGATCGACCTCTGCACTTGTCACGGCCACTTTCAGGCGTTTGACCTCCTGCTCGGTGAGGCGCTGCCGAATAAGCTGCTGCAGAATGTCTTTTTCGATCTCGGCCCTTTTTTCAGGAGGGGCCGACTTCAGATCGGGGGCCACCATCTCCATGACCTTAATCTGCTCCTGGAGATCGCTGTAGAGAATAATATCTCCATTAACCGTGGCCACGGTCCGGTCGATCATCTCGGAATGGACGGAACCGCACAGAAAAGCGCCCCCAACAAGCGCGCAGGCGAAAAGGCCAAAAATCGTCTTTCGTGACTTCATATTACCCTCGAACGTACCGATATATAACCCGAGTTCCCACTCAGGAAAGATTTTTATACAAAAAAACGCACAAACCCGCCCCTTTCCCGCGAGGCCCCAAATGACCGGAAACGCGGGACAGGCCTTGAGCTAGTCAGGAGTAGAAGCAGTAGCACGTTCATCCAACTCTTGCAAGATCCTTTTAAGACGAACCAACCTCTGAACAAAATTGCGTCCCCAGATCTCGACTTTCAGCCTGCGTTCCGATTCGAGAAGAATGGAGCATTTCTTGTTCTCGAAAAGCCTGATCAGGAACCCGGCATCCGCGCTTTGCGCCAGGTGCATCGTGAAGCTTTCTTCATTGCCTTCCAGGCGCAGCACGTCGAGGCGCTTCAGAACCAGCCGCATCTTGGCCAGGAGGACCAGATGTTTTACCACATCGGGCAGAGTCCCATACCGGTCCCGCCATTCCCCGGCGAGATCGTCCACCGCCTGTTCCTCCGAAAGGGTCGCCAGCCGCTTGTACGCCAGAAGCCTCTGATCGGCATCGGGTATATACGATTCCGGCAGGAACGCCGAGACCGGCAGGTTGATTTCGGTTTCAACCGCATCCGAACCCGTTCCCTCTCCCTTCATCGACTTGACCGCTTTTTCCAGCAATTCGAGATACAGTTCATACCCGATAGCCGCTATATGGCCCGATTGGGAGGAGCCAAGGATTGTCCCGCCACCGCGGATCTGAAGATCGTTTAGAGCAATCTTGAAGCCGGCCCCGAGTTCGCTGAAATCCAGGAGCGCGCGCAGCCTCTTTTGTGCATCGCGGCTTATCAGATGCTCCCCGGGAATGATGAGGTAAGCGTACGCCTGTTCTTTCGACCTGCCAACCCTGCCCCGCAGTTGGTAGATCTGAGCAAGGCCGAACCTGTCCGCGCGGTTTATGATAATCGTATTCGCGGCCGGGATGTCCAGCCCGGATTCTATAATGGTCGTACAGACCAGGACGTCGATCTTCCTGTGAATGAAATCGAGCATCACCTTTTCCAGGTCGCTCTCTTTCATTTGACCGTGCCCGACTCCGATGCGGGCCTCCGGCACAAGCTTTCCGAGCTTGGCTGCCATCTGCGCGATACTGTGGACATGGTTGTGCACGAAGAAGACCTGGCCGCCACGATGCAACTCGCGATAGAGGGCCTCGCGGATAGTGAGTTCGTCGTAATTGCAGACGTGGGTTTCGATCGCGTGGCGGTCCTGCGGCGGAGTCTCTATGGTGCTGAGGTCCCGTATTCCGGCAAGCGCCATGTGGAGGGTACGAGGGATGGGAGTGGCCGTGAGAGTGAGGGCATCAACCGAAACCCGCAGTCTCTTCATCATCTCCTTGTGCCGGACGCCAAACCTGTGCTCCTCGTCAATGATGAGAAGGCCGAGGTCCTTGAATACGACATCTTTTTGCAGGAGTCGGTGGGTGCCGATGACAATATCTATCGATCCCTGCTTCAGCCCCCGAAGGACCTGTTTTTGCCGGGCGGCCGTTTTGAATCGGCTCAGCGCCTCGACTGTCACCGGAAACTTCTCGAACCGCTCGCGAAAACTCTCGTGGTGTTGCTCCGCCAAAACCGTCGTGGGCACCAGCATAGCCACCTGCTTGCCATCCATGACTGCCTTAAAGGCCGCCCGTAGTGCCACTTCGGTTTTTCCGTAGCCGACATCGCCGCAGATCAGCCGGTCCATGGGCCGGCTGGAAGTCATATCCTCCAGGACGTCGTCGATTGCCCTGATTTGGTCTGGTGTTTCCTCGAAAGCGAAAGTGGTTTCAAACTCATGGAACAACTGGTCGGGCTGTGTGTAGGTAAATCCGTTGCCAACCTGGCGTTGGGCATAGAGTTCGAGCAGTTCCTCCGCCATTTTTTCGGCCGATTCCCGAGCCTTTTTCTTGGCATTCTCCCAGGACTTGCCTCCCAGCCGGTCAATCTTGGGGTCCTGCCCCTCGATGCCCAGGTATTTCTGGACCTTCTGCAGCTTATCCACTGGGACATAAAGCTTGTCACCGTCCTGGTAGGTGATGAGCAGAAAATCGCTTTCAACGCCTCCCACGTTCAGGTGCGCGAGTTCCTTGTAAACGCCGATCCCGTGGTCCACGTGGACTATATAGTCCCCCTGGTGCAGATCCTGGAATGAACTCAGGAAGATTCCGGAAACAGGCTTGGCGGCTCGCCTGCGCGAATGCCTTTCGAAAATCTCCTCTTCGGCCACAACCGCAAGCCGTTCGGCGGGCCAGAAAAATCCGTTTTGCAGATCTCCCGCCATGACTTTGACCGAAACCGATTCGAACGATTCCTCGCCGAAGGCGCCATTTACCCGCGCGGACCCGATGCCATAGTTGTCGAGCAGTTCGGCTATTCTCGCGGCCCGTTCCTTTTGCGAGCAGACCAGAAACACGGAAGCGCTTTCATGCATCCATTCGCGGAACTGAACGGCCAGGGGTTCAAGCAGGCGTTCACGGTTGGCGTGTGATTTGACGGCAAGCGCGAGTTCACCGTGCGGGGTCGTTCCGAGGTCGAAAACCTTTGCCACGTTTTCCTCGGCGAGAGGATTGGCAAGAACCTGCTGGAATACCCCGGCGGATTCCATAATCATGTCCGGATTTTCATAAAGTTCAACGGGGGGGCGTCTCCATTCATTCTCCGTTTGCCTGCCGTCCCAATCCCGCACGAGTTTCGCGTAGTGCTCGTCACACTCTTTCCGGGCATTGACCGCATCGGCCCACACGAGGACAGTTCCAGGGTCAAGATAGTCCCAGAGAGAAACGGTTTTCTCATAGAATACGGGAAAGACAGCTTCAAAGGCCCCGAACTGGTGACCCTCCTGAATTCTGTCGAGCCAGATGTTGCCCGCCGCGGGCGAGAGCCTCTCCTGGCGCACATCTTCATAAACGGCATTCTGGGCGCGCTCCCTGGCCTTCGCATCCAGTATTATTTCGTTCCCGGGCAGGACGAGCACGTCACCCAGCATTCCCATGGATCGTTGTGAACTCGGATGGAAAAGCCGGATAGATTCGAGTTCATCGCCGAAGAATTCAAGCCGCACGGGCCAGCGGTAAAGAGGCGCATACAGGTCCAGGACACCCCCCCGGCGGCTGAAGTCACCGTATTCCTCTACCAGTGAGACCCTGTAAAAGCCTCGCTCCAGGAGTCCGCGAGTAAACGCTTCGAGATCAACCGTCTCTCCCAGTGCCCTCTGCTCGATCGCCGGCATGAAAACTTCCGGCGGGGCCAGCCGCTCCATGAGCGCGAGAGCGGAGGTAACGACGAGAGGAGGTCCCGGAGCGGCGCGCAGCGCGTACAGTGCTTCGATCCGCCGCGCTGTCGTTTCCGCCTTCCCGAGCGACTGGGCCTTGTGCCCGGCCCTCGAGGGCATATGCCAGACACGGCGATCCAGCAACCCGCCGTTGGCCCCGGCCTGCCTGCCCAAAAAGAAGGAAACCATCTGCACATACTTTTCGGCCTCCCTGTCGGTGGGGGCTATCAGCACGAACGGCTTCCGCACCTGCTGCATAGCCCGGGACACGAGATAGGCCAACGCCGATGGCTGTACTCCTCTGAGCCCGATCGATTCGCGGGAATTTTTCAGCGCCGAAACAACATCCTCGGAACCGGACTTGCGCGCTGATGGTCCGGACATCCGCTCTTCCCGGGCGGAAGGCTCCTGGCGTGAAGTCGAAACATTCATTATTTTGCCGATAAACCTCACAAATTCTGGTAAAAGGGGTTTGATGCCTGCTATGGGGTTATCGCCCTTTTAATAAAAATCAAAGAATATGCCCCGGAGCGATACAACTGATGTATATTTGAAAACCTCGGCTCCGGAAAAGACAGGGATCACCACTATGCGGCAGATCTGGAGCCCGCCTCTGCAACAGAATTCACAAGCTGGACGAAACGGGCGCGGCTGCGAAACCAACTTCCTATTTTAACATATCACTATATTCGAAACCAACCCGCAAAAAAGCTTTCCACCAACACGCCAGGAAAGAGGCAGAAAATGGATACGCATTCCCCACAGGAGATTCTCAGACAGATACCCGGAGTTGACGCCGTACTGCAGATGAGCCCGATTCAGGACGCACTCTCGCGGCATCCACGAAAACTGGTGCTGGAGGCAATCCGGCAGGTCCTTGACGAGACGCGCAAATTAATCCTGCGAGGCGATCAAGCCGGCACGAAGGATATCGATAGCCATGAGTTGGCCGAACTCATCGTAACACGGATCGAGGAACTCGCGCGGTTTACCTTGCGCAGGACGATAAACGCCACGGGAATAGTCATACACACCAACCTCGGCCGATCATTGCTCCCACGGGAGGCAATCGAAAGACTGCAGATGATCTGCTCCGGTTACAGCAACCTGGAATATGACCTGGAGCGGGGGGAGAGAGGGTCGCGTTATGTGCACGCCGAGGAGATGCTTCGCGAACTCACGGGCGCTGAAGCCGCACTCGTGGTCAACAATAACGCGGGCGCGGTTTTCCTCGCCCTGAACACGCTTGCCAAAGGACGCGAGGTGGTGGTTTCGCGCGGACAACTCGTCGAAATCGGAGGATCATTTCGCATTCCCGATGTGATGGCCGCGAGCGGCGCTCAGCTTCGGGAGGTGGGTACCACAAACCGCACGCACCTGACTGACTATGTTTCTGCGATCAACGAGCGCACCGCGCTTCTCATGAAAGTCCACACCAGCAACTACAGGATAGTCGGCTTCACTACCGAGGTCCCGCTCGAAAAGCTGGTTGAACTCGGAAGGGACCGGGGGCTGCCGGTCATCGAGGACCTGGGCAGCGGTTGTTTCATGAACCTCGCTCCCTTCGGACTTCATGGCGAAACAACTGTTCAGGACACTGTTCGCGCCGGAGTGGACCTGGTCACCTTCAGCGGAGACAAACTGCTCGGAGGGCCGCAATCGGGGATAATGGTGGGAAGGAAAGACCTGATCGCGCAATGCAGGAAAAACCCCGTCACCCGGGCCTTCCGGGTCGACAAGATGACCCTGGCGGCTCTGGAGGCGACACTCAGGCTTTACAGAGACGAGCGCCAGGCATTTGACCAAATCCCCACTCTCAAAATGATCGCGATGTCCGCCTCGGAGTTGGAAGCGCGGGCGCGCGGGCTGGCCGATTCCATTCTCACGATACAGGGGAGCGAATTGCTGAAGGTAACCACCCGTGATGGCTATTCACAGGTCGGAGGCGGGTCGTTGCCGGCTCAAGACCTGCCCACCTGTCTCGTGGCGGTGACGTCCGAAAAATTCAGCTCGAACAGGATCGAGGAAATCCTCCGCGCCAATGACCCGCCTCTCATAGGCAGGATTGAGTCAGATTGCTTCCTCATGGACGTACGTACGATCCAGGACTCTGATTATGATGCGATCAGGGAGGCATTCGAGCGCCTGCTGGAAACACCCCGTTGAGAAACAGAAAACCTGCCTTCATTCACCGGAATGGAGGCAGGTTTTCTTCAGCCCTGGTTTTTTAGATCTCTCAAAGAGGCGTTTAGTACTGCTCGAATCGAACTAAGCTTGGGTTTCCGGTTTTGCCTTTTTCTTGCCTTTTTTTGCCTTCGTGGACTTTGCCTTTTTCGGCGTTTTGGCTTTCTTTGCTTTCTTGGACTTCTTAGCCGGTTTTGCTACATCGGCCGTGGCTGCTCCCGTCGCCTCTTGTGCTGCCCCGACGACAGGTGCTGCTATCATGGTTGCCCCAAATAAAATAGCAGTGATAAATGCGAGAACCTTACCCTTCATATCGTAACTCTCCTTTCCTCCTCGACAAGCCGCCTCTTTGAGAGAAGGGTCAAACTTCGGGCTCATTTTAAGGACAATTTTTAAAAAGTACAAATCAGAATTGAGGTAATTTCACTTTTTATTAATTTTTTTCTTGATATTGATTTTACAGGTTTTTTTCATGGGTTTTTCTTTGTGGCCTTCTTCTTGGCGGTGCTTGTCCCCTTCTTCGCCGTTTTCGTCGATTTCATGCTCTTTGATTTGGAGACCGCCGAACTCTTGGATTTGCTCTGCTTGCCCTGTTTAACCGCTCCCTGTGAACCCTTCACCTGTTTTGTTGACTTCGCGCCCTTTTTTATGGAAGCCGAAGAGCTTGCCTGCTTGCCCTTGCCTTTTTTGGTCTGAACGCCGGCGGATGATTTTTTCGCGGCCGCGCCCTTCTTTCCCACGGATTTTTTGGAGGAAAGCTTTGCGGATTGAGCCGAACGCGCTTTCGCGCTCTTTGCCGTTTTCCGGGAACTTAACGCCGATTTGCCGGACTTGCTCTTGGCCGTTTTGATGGACCGGCTTTTGGCTGCTGTTTTGCTCTTCTTGCCCTTCTTCGATGCTTTCGCGTATTTGCCGTGCTTCTTCTTCGCGACCTTTGAGCGTTTGGATTTTTTCTTTCCGGCTTTTTTCGAACTCTTCATCCAAGTGGAATCGGAACTGAAGGAAGGGCGACTGCTATTTGTCTTTGGTTGAATAGTGGACGGGTTGTACTCGTCCTTCATTATCTTGTTCCACTGATCCTGTAACTCACGGACCTTATCGCCATTGACTTTCGAATCATCCTGCTGAGCAATCGCGCCAAAGGCGAAAATGGCCGAGAGAGAGACCACGGCGGGCAGCATGAGTACTTTACGAATTTCCATTCTGTGCGCTCCAGTAGAATAAGACTCCAGCCAGCGAGCCTCGTTTCAATTTTTTACCCAATTTGTCAATGTGAATGACGGCTTGGTAGATGGTGGGCCAATATAGCACAACCCGGAATTATTTCAATCCATCCAAGACAATCCGGGCGGGACTTTGTGCGTGAAAAAGACCCGCAACCCACTCCAGCCCGATTCCCGGATCTCCCGCATCCAGGGCAGGGCCGTCAAACACTATAGTATCTAAAACGGCATCGCTTTCGGCGGCCTTAACCTTATTTTTGAGCGCGCAATAGTGGCTGTGTACCGTTGCAATCCAGGCAAACACCTTCATGATTGCCGCTATCCCATCGTTGAGTTTCTGTTTCTCCGTTTCGGAAAGACCAGCGCCGTTGTCCAGCATATACCGGCAGACATGGAACAGGGAATGGAGCGCGCATTGTCGCGCGACGGGGTACCGCTCCCCGCCGTCTTTCCTTCGGGCAATGAAATTCTCCACTTCGTTTTCCAAAACGGCAAGCCTTGCGGCCTTTTTCCATTCCGCCGGCACGCTCCTGTTCCTGATCTCGACAATGCCCTTTCCGCAAAATGCCTCCCGGTCCCTCTCATGCCTCACGGCAATGATCTTTTGGGCTTCCCCGGGAGCTATTTCCTCAATCCAGTGCTCGTCGCTGAACGCGGGAAGGTCATCCGTCGTGGAACACACGGACTGTACCCGCCCTTCCGCATCGATGTAGGCAAAATGCTTCAACCCGTTTACCTCCTCAGTTCGATGACACTGATCAGCAAATCCTGGCAAGTAACGGTTTCCCCCTGCCAAACCTCGACCTGAAGGTCAAAAGCAACGCTGCCGGTCAGGCCCGGCGTATCCAGGCTCACGAAATTATAACCCTGCTTCATTTCCTTCAGGACAGTGCCTCTTCTTCGTACGTGGATCGAACGCTGTTGACTGTTCTGATTGGCGCAGCGCTCAATCGATGCCTGAATCAGCACCCAACTGCCCACGGTCAGAGTCAGAGTGACGCTCAAAGCGGTTGCCCATCCCACGGTGCTCGTTACAAACGATGCCGCGGACGCGGTTGCTTTCCCTGTACAGGCATTGTCCACGATCTTCAGAGTCTCTATGGAATTTGCCGAGATACGGTCGGCATGAAGAGACCCGGCGGTGAGATCGCCGGCATTGAGTGAGCCACGAACGGTCAGGGCCGCCCCGTTCCACTGCACGAAATTGCCGGAGTCACCTTTGAAATAGAATTTTCCATCATTGCCGATGTAGACCTTCCAGATGGCGCCATCAAAGTAGCCGATGGAGCCGGAGATCGTGTAGAGGCCGGCTGCCTCGGGATTGATGACCGGGAGGTCGGGTCCCCAGAGCTGAGATCCGGTAATAACAGTCAGACCGTCGCCCGCGAGAAGATTCTCTCCCAGTACGGCGCCCTTGGTCGCGGCCGCTTCAGCGGGCGTGAGGGCATTCAGCGGGGCGTCATAGGTGAACGGATAGCCCCCGCCCGAATTATCCCAGTTCACCGCTTCGCTCACCGTGAGGGTATTGGAGTCGAGCACTTCGGAAACCGTCCGGCTCTGGCCATTGGCGATGATGGTATAGCCGGGCCTGAGGTAGGCAAACGCGTTGTACGTAGTCGTGACGGTAGTGGAGGACCCCGATGTGTGCAGGTTCGAGATGCCGGTAATATCACCGTAGTGAATGTCCGCCGCGCGGGTAACGGTCTGGAGAAAAATGCCGTAGAGTGTGGCCCTGCCGTGGTAGAGCCTGTTCCCGTTCGTATCGACCGGGATGAGGATGACCGCATAGTTTTGCGAGAACTCAAGGCCGCCGATGATGTCGTAGGCTTCACCGGTCGTGCTGCCGGCATAGTGCCATTCCCAGGCGTTTCGGTCGCTGGTGGAAGTCTTCAGGGCATACCAGATTTCAGCGGTCCTATAGAGATCCGAATCACATTTCGTGAAGGCGATTCCGATGCACGGGGCAATCCTCCCGCCGGGGCCGTATACGGTCTTCTGACCGAGAACGACGTCTTCAGGCTCCATCTGCTTTAACACGGCCTGCGTGAAGTCATTTACAGGAGGTTCCACCTCCTCGTACTCGTAGACTTCCGGGCGATACTCGGCCAGGGAAAGCGTCACCTTCTGGTCCTGGCTCTTCGAGATATCCGTGATTCGAAACTGCCGGGCAACCGTATTCACCTGGCCGAAGGCATAGATGTCGTACTGTTCGGGAAGGGGGCAATAATCGGTCTGTTCCCAGTAGGACGCATTGGTCGGTACCTGCGAGGGGATGGATGTCTGCTGGATGCACCGGTATATCCTGCCGGCGTATCTCACCGTAGTCCCAGGCTGGTAGCCTGCGGCGCCATTGAACTCGGCACTGGTATCGAATCCGGGAGAGACTGCCAGTTCCGTGTGCATGCCGGCTCCGGTAGTGACCAGCCTTTCATGGACCACATCCTCCGCCGTGCGGAACAGCAATTTATAGGCAAGTTCCGGCTCTATGGTCACCTGCTTATCAA
>JBDKTY010000151.1:0-45275 GCA_039679945.1 Syntrophobacter sp.
TGCCCCTCCCGATTATTACGCTCCTTCACCATATTGATGAAAAATCGAGATTTGGGCTGCGAGGGCATCGATGGCGGGACTGGAGACGGTCCTGCCTCTGCCCTTCCCGGCGAAGGCCCTTCGTGATCTCCGTAAAGGATCGCAACCAGGGCGCCGGGCCAAAGTTCCCACTATTTCACGGTATATTGCCTCTATTCGAATGGGGGCAAGAAGGTCTCCGCCGGCATGACGACGGCGGGACCGCCGGTTGTGGATTCCGCCCGAAGGCGCCTGGAATAATTAACCAGCGGCAACACAAAGTTCACAGATCTTTTGAGATCGTGAACATAAATGTAGTTCCCTTTTTCAAAACGGAATTTATCTGGATCGATCCATGGTGTTTTTCCACCAGTTCTTTCACTATGGCCAGGCCAAGCCCTAATCCCTCAATCCTTCCCGAAGTCCCCGCTCTTCTAAAAACATCAAAAATACCCTCCTGCTCTGGCTCATCAATCCCGCATCCGTCGTCATGGACACAAAATGCGTGGAACTGGTCGGTTTCCTGGTATTCCAGGATTATTCTATTCAGGCTATCCCCGCCATATTTTATGGCGTTATCGATTAGATTCCTAAAGATACGATGTATGGACAGCCGATCTCCACGCATCTTGGGAAAAAGCTCAGGTTGCTGAAGTAATGTAATATGCCTCACCTGCAAAATTGGACATATACTTTCTTTAATCAAGTTGATCTCGTCCTGAACATTAATAACCTCAAAAGATAATGGATATTCGCGTGATCTGATATAGATATTGACATGTTCCATCAGGGCCACTATGTCTTTGGACGTTTGTTCCAACAACCCAAAGTAATGCTTGCCCTGATCGTCGATTGTTTCAGCATATTTCTTCTTGAGCAGCATGGCCATAGTGTGGATGCCAATGGCTGGATTCTTCACATCATGCATAACGGAATGGGCAAAATTCTTGACCTCATGCAGGTGGCATTCCAGGTCGTCCCGCGATTTCCTGTTTTCCAGGATTATGTTCCTCGAAAATCTGGCGAAGCACCAAAACAGGGAAATTACTATGAAAAAACGAAACAGATCCTCCCGGCCTCCGGCCGATTGGTAATAGCTGCCGAATCCTTGTTGAAGCTCTCCGCTGACAAAGTAATTTAGAAAGAGGTCCACAAGCTGATAGCCCACGGCGAATGTGAAAGCAACCGCGAGAAGATGCTCCGAAAACCAATGGCGGAGCCTCATTCCTCTTTTCATGGGTTTGCTCCGTTAATCCAAAGATGAGTCGATCTGCCTCTCCCGGCCGTTCATTTCCACTGAGGTCCGTATCTTTGGACCCATGACGGGTCAGGAGTGCTGTTTGTCCACCCCCGGTCGTCTGCCCGGACCTTCCCGCACGTCATGAAAAGGGCGCCGGAGCCGGTTCGGATCGTTTCCGGGGCAAGATGCCACCAGGCGGATACCTCCGGGAACTCTTGATGTAAAATACTCGATTCAGATTGGAACAGGACTATCGGCTACCTCGTGAGAAAATGAATCCGGATGATCCCTTCCGGTGGTTTGGAAAGGCTGGCAAAACCGGCCGGCTTACTCGCAGTCGGCTTGACCGTTCTTCACCGCGCGTTCCCGCGAGTGTCCCCAGCGTTTTTTGGCTTTTTCGTAGAATTCATCGAGCTTCTTGCTCTGCTCGGGGTTGAGCTGCTGTTTCATTTCAGTGATACCGGATTCGATAATTGCCCTGATTTCCGGCACGTGCGACTGCCTCATTTGAAACAGCTCCGCATGGGTCCGGCACACGATCTTTTCGACGTACTCACGCTGGCTGCTCGTCAGATCCAACTCCCGGGTAAGCTTATTCATGATGAACTCCCGCGATCCGCGGTGCTCTCCCGAGAACATATGCTCCACAGCTTTCTTGGTAAAGACCCCGCCCAGCGAAAAACCGATCACGATACCCGAAATAAATATGACCAGGATGCCGGACCAGAGTTTCCATTTCTTCACGGCACACTCCATACATCAGATGGCGGCGAGGGTCTCCGCCAGCATGAGGGTTGAAGGGTCGCCCACCACGGATTGCGCGAACTGTATCCCGGAGAGGTCGACATTCAGGGAATAAGCGAGGAAAATGAGAGCCATGAGGCCGCTCACAAAAGCAAAGCGCCACACGGTTCGAGAATCAGTCCCGTTTCGGATCGGTTCGAAGGTTGGAGCCCTCATCTGCCGAACCTGAAACATGACATCGCGCGCGAATGAATCGACGGGCTCGGCGGCAACCCGCCCGCGGTGGGCTGCGATCAAAACCTCCTCGACCTCGCGGATTTTTTCGTCAGGATTCCTTCTCATCGTGTCCTCTCATTTCCAGGAGACCCGAAATGATCTTTCTCAAAGTGCCCTTCGCCCTGTGAACGCGTACTCTGAGGAGCACGGAGTTCCAACCCAGCAGATCGGCCGCTTCCTTCACCGGAACCCCGTCGAGGTAAACAAGGGTAAGGGCGGTTCGGTCCGCCGGGGATAACCGGTCGAGGGCGTAATCAAGAACCTCCCGGGCTTCGACCTGGGCCGCGGCGCTGTTGAAGGAGTCGGCCGAGCCCGAGGCGAGTAGTCCCTCCAGCCATGCCTGGTGCTCCTCGGAGAACTGGCTGAAGGGCGTTTCCCGCGATCTGTGCCTCTCGCGCCAGAAGTCATGGCAGCGCCGGACGGCAATCCTGGCCAGCCAGTGCCTGAAATCGCTTCTGCCCGCATAGGAGGGCAGGGCACGGAAGGCGCTTACAAAAACATCCTGAGCCACTTCATCGACCCTGTCGCCGGGCACGTGCCTGCCGGCGAGAGAGTGGACGAACGAACCGTATCGTTTCAGAAGCAGCTCGAAAGCGTTAACCTCGCCCCCCAGAACCCGGCGAATGATATCAGCGTCGTCGGAGTTTTCCGTCTGCACGTATTCTTTCTTCGCCGGTGTCGAGGCTACTAAAGCCGGATTGCACCCGGATGTCATGATACTCACCCCCGCTCGCGCCATGGTATCAAACCTTGAGCGGCTGCCCGTTCCAATTCCGGAACAGGGGTAACGATCGGTCCGTGAAATGCAATCCGGCGGAACCCATATCGATTTCAAACCGGTTCAACTGCTGTATTTATCGATCCATTGGTCCATGCGGTCGAAACCCCGGTCCATTCGTTTTTCCATCTTGCCTCCGAACCTGGCTCTCATCGCATCCAGCTTTGCCAGTTGATCAGCGGTCAAAACGCCTCTGATCTTCTGGGCGATCTGGGCCCGGAGTACGATCATCTCTTCGTGTAACTTGGAGACATCCTGTGCCGCCTGTCGCAACGCTGCTTCATTGTAATCCGCGCCGCCGACGAGTGAGAAGATCTTTTCGCGTGAACCGGCCATTTGGGTTGCCAGGTTCCTGACCTGATCCCGGTTTTCTTTCAGAATTACGGCCACATCATGCTTCTGGGCGTCCGTGAGGTTAAGTTTCTTCAGCATTTGGAAAGGACCGTGATGGCCTCCTCTTCCATGCCCGCCACCCTCTCCGGCCGACGCGGTGCCGGCAGCCCACAGCATCGGGAATGCGGCCAGCATGAGACAAAGCAGCCCAACCAGAAGTGTTTTTTTCTTTCTCGTTTCCATGTTTTCCCCTTCGGAGTTGTAAATTTTAATTACCGGCCCCGGCATGCCAAAAATCACCGGTTTGCCATTTAAGTCGCGGGCCGAAGGGGAAACGTTACGGTAATTACACAATTTTTTTGAGTGTCCGGGCGAGCCTTCCCGGGAGAGTCCGGAGGCTGTTTTCCGGATTATTGAGGTGGAGTATCGAATAAAGGCTTATTTGGGGTTTTCAGATTGAGACAAATAGCAGATAATAATGGAAATTTGCGCGCGGGAGGGAAGGCCATGACGGAAATAGTGCAACTGGTGGTCTTTATGCTGGACGAACAGTGTTATGGCTTGAGACTGGCGGTTGTGGAAAGGGTGGTTCGAGCAGTCGAGGTCGTGCCCGTGCCTGCCGCGCCCGAAATCGTACTGGGGATCATCAACCTGGCCGGCCGGGTAGTGCCGGTCGTGAATACCCGCAAACGTTTCCATTTACCGGGAAAAGAGATGGAGCTGGACGACCGGCTCATTATTGCAAAAACCGCCAGGCGAACTGTAGCCCTTCTGACAGATTCCGTTCCCGCTGTCCTGGGCATCCCCGCGAGTGATATCACCGAAGGGCCGGAAATCCTGCCCCGCAGCGATTATTTCGACGGCGTGGCAAGGCTTGAAAATGGAATGCTTCTTATTCATGACCTTGACAAATTTCTCTCCCTGGAAGAGGAAAGGGAGCTGGATGCGGCCGTGGCGCGAAATTGATGCGCCCTGGTGTTGTCTTCCCCGCTGTTCTTGATGGAAAATCCGTGCTCTGCCCGCGGTACGAAGGAAACCGATGATGCGATATGCTGGTCCCGTGGCTGATATGCCCTCCGAGAACGTCGGCGGTTAGGGCAAGAGTGTGAAACGCGGTATTCCCGAAGCACAATTGGCACGGGCAAGTACCTTTATTGCCCGTAACCTGGGGCTGCGCTTTCCCAAGTCACGCTGGTGGGATCTGAAACGCGGAATCGATGCCGCTGCCCGTGAACTGGGATTCGATGATGCCGGTTCCTGTATCGAATGGCTCCTGTCTTCAAAACCGTCGAGGAGTCAGATCGAAATCCTCGCCAGCCATCTCACCGTCGGCGAGACGTACTTCTTTCGTGATAAAGCGCTATTCAAGACCCTTGAACAGAACATTCTTCCCCGGCTGATCCACTCCCGCCGCGGGAGCGGAAAACGGCTCAGGATCTGGAGCGCCGGCTGCTCGTCGGGCGAAGAGCCGTACTCGATCGCCATCCTCCTCGGCAGGCTGATCCGCGATCTGGAAGACTGGAACATTTCCATTCTGGCAACCGACATAAACACGCGATTTCTTGAAAAGGCTTCCACCGGAATTTATCGTCAGTGGTCTTTCCGCGACATAGAGCCGGGAATCAAGGAGGTTTATTTCGAAAACAAAAAGGATGGGGTTTTTACGCTCCGTTCCAGGTCCAGGAAAATGGTTTCCTTCTCCTACCTGAATCTGGTTGAAGACACCTACCCCTCGCTCCTGAACCATACTAACTCCCTGGACATTATATTCTGCCGGAACGTGCTCATGTACTTTGTCCCCGAGTTTGCGCGCAAAGTTGTCGGAAACTTTCACCGCTGCCTTGTGGACGGCGGGCTTCTGATCGTCAGTCCCAGCGAATCGCCCCTTCTTGACGGATCGAAGTTCAAATTCGAAACCGCTCCGGGCACGGTTCTTTTCAGGAAAGAAAATCCAGGGCCGGCCCGTGCTCTTCCCCGCGAGAGGTCCGAAAAGCCGCAGTCTCCGTTCCACGGCCCCACCAGTGCCGTTGCCGCTATCCATGATGCCCGAAAGCCGGGTCACACGCGGCGGCCGGAAGAAACGGGGAAGCCGGCCGAGTCGCGATCACCGGAATCAGGCGGCGGGGATGGAATATGTTCGTATGGCCAGGCTTTTGCCCTGTACGAGGAGGGGCGTCACCCGGAGGCGGCGGAGGCGGCCGAGAAACTGATATCCAAGAACCCGTCCGATGCGGACAGCCTGGCGCTTCTCGCGCGAATATACGCCAACTGGGGTGAACTCGAGAAAGCCCTGCAGTATTGTGAAAAGGCAGTCACCCTGGAAAGGCTCCATGCCGGCTACCACTTTCTCATGGCGACCATCCTTCATGAACTGGCGCGAACGGAAGAGGCCGTCGCCTCGCTCAAGAGGACGCTGTATCTTGACCAGAATTTCGTTATGGCCCATGTATCTCTCGGAAATATCATAAGAAAGCACGGAAGGCATGAAGAGTCGGCAAAACATTTTGGAAATGCCCTCCTGATTTTGAAATCCAGACGTCCGGATGACATCCTGCCCGAATCGGGGGGGATCAATGCGGAACGATTGGTGGAGATAATCGAGGCCATGAGACAAGGTGAGATCGGGAGGACGGAGGATGAGTGAGGGGCACATTGATTGGAGCGCGATCCGCCTAAGGCTCGCGGCGATTAATGCTGAAATGGCAAAGGGATTCTCACCGGGTCCGGAGGAGAGGAAGAGAATTCTGAAGGCAAGGGCCGATCTGCTGGCCCGGCGGTCGGATATGGAAAAGGATGGCGACAGCATCGAAGTAGTAGAATTCCTGCTTGCCAATGAACACTATGGAGTCGAATCCGGCTATGTCCGCGAGGTCTATCCCCTCCGGGAATACACGCCTCTTCCCTGTACCCCGAAGTTCGTACTGGGGTTGATAAATGTACGCGGGCTGGTCGTTTCGGTCATCGACATCGGGAAATTCTTTGATTTACCCGCGAAAGGAATCACGGATCTCAACCAGGTGATAATTATCCAGGACCGCGCGATGAGGTTCGGGATACTTGCCGACTCCATTTCAGGTATTCGCGAAATCAGCGTTCAAGACCTTCAACCTTCGCTCCCAACGCTTAAGGGCATCCGTGAGGAATACCTCAGGGGAATAACACCGGAGCGACTGGTGGTGCTGGACGCAAGAAAACTCTTGTCGGACGGGAAAATTGTCGTACATGAAGAAGCATGATTGATCAAAGGAGGAATATGCATGAGCTTTTTCGGCGCCGGGCGCAAAAAACTGGAGGAAGAGCTTCGCAGAGCATCGACAT
This sequence comes from Syntrophobacter sp., assembly GCA_039679945.1. Taxonomy (GTDB): domain Bacteria; phylum Desulfobacterota; class Syntrophobacteria; order Syntrophobacterales; family Syntrophobacteraceae; genus SbD1. The sequence continues at coordinate 6,708 of JBDKTY010000151.1, forward strand.
ACACTCGGAGTCTCATTGAAGCCAGTCTCGATCCGCTGGTGACGATTAGCTCCGAGGGAAAGGTCACCGATGTCAACGAAGCCACTACCAGGGTTACCGGTTTGAGACGGCACGAACTTATCGGGACTGATTTCTCGAACTATTTTACGGAACCTGAACTTGCGCGCGAAGGTTATCGCCAGGTGTTCGAGAAGGGGTTCGTTACCGATTATCCGCTGACGATCAGGCATTCAAACGGGAAGCTGACTCATGTTCTTTACAATGCGTCCGTGTACAGGGACCTGGATGGAAAGGTCCTGGGCGTGTTCGCGGCCGCTCGGGATATCAGTGAACAGCGGCAGGCGTCCCAATATACCCGAAGCTTGATCGAGGCAAGCCTCGATCCGCTGGTGACGATCAGCCCCGAGGGAAAGATCACGGACGTCAACGAAGCCACCATCAGGATCACAGGCGTGAGCCGGGACGATCTTATAGGGACCGATTTTTCGAACTACTTCACGGAACCGAAGCTGGCGCGTGAGGGTTACCGCGAGGCATTCGAAGAAGGCTTTGTGACCGACTATCCCCTCACCTTAAGGCATTCCAGCGGGAAGCTGACCCATGTCCTCTACAACGCGTCCGTGTACAAAGACGTGGATGGAAAGGTCCTGGGCGTGTTTGCGGCGGCCCGCGATACCACTGAGCGCAAAAGGATGGAAGAGGAACTGCGCGCCGCCTCCCTGTACACCCGAAGCCTGATCGAGGCCAGTCTGGACCCGCTGGTGACCATCAGCCAGGATGGCAAAATAATGGATGTGAACAAGGCCACCGAACTGGTGACCGGATTTACCCGCGAACATCTCATAGGGAGTGATTTTTCCGACTATTTTACCGAGCCGGACAAGGCAAGAGAGGGGTACAAGAGGGTCATTTCCCTGGGGTTTGTCAAAGACTATCCTCTTACAATCCGCCATACATCCGGACGCCTCACGGATGTGCTCTACAATGCGGCCGTGTACGTGAGCGAATCGGGGAAGATGCAGGGTGTTTTCGCCGCCGCCCGTGACATCACCGAGCGCAAGCTGGCCGAAGAAAACCTCCGGGCAGTGAACCAACAGGTGAAGGAAGCCGCGAATGTGGTGGTGACCTCCGTTAGCGAAATCCTCACGCTAACGACGCAGTTGGCTTCGGTTTCGACTGAAACGGCGGCGTCCGTAACCGAAACGACTTCAACGGTCGAGGAGGTCAAACAGACGGCGCAGTTGTCATCCGAAAGGTCGATGAGCGTTTCCGAAAGCGCGCAGAAGGCCGTGAGCATCGCGCAACAAGGCAGTGCGGCCGTATCGAGGAGCGTGGAAGGAATCAATCACATCAGGGAACTGATGGAATCTGTTGCCGAGAGTATCGTCAGGCTGAGTGAGCAAACCCAGGCAATAGGAGAGATTATCACGGTGGTGACTGATCTGGCCCAGCAGTCCAACCTGTTGGCGGTAAACGCGGCCATCGAGGCTTCCAAGGCCGGTGAGCAGGGGAAAGGGTTCGCAGTGGTGGCCCAGGAAATAAAGAGCCTTGCCGACCAGTCGAAGCAGGCAACCGAGCAGGTGCGTGCCATTCTCGGAGATATTCAAAAGGCAACCGGAGCTTCGGTCATGGCGGCCGAACAGGTGAGCAAGGCGGTTGATGGCAGTGTCAGGCAGGCGGCCGAGTCAGGAGAGTCGATAAGAAAACTGGCCGACAGCATCGCTGAATCCGCTCAGGCGGCTTCACAGATTGCCGCCTCCAGCCAGCAGCAATTTGTCGGAATGGACCAGATCGCAATGGCCATGGAGAACATCAAGCAGGCTTCCCAGCAAAACGTGTCGGCCACGAGGCAAGCCGAGCAGGCAGCACAGAACCTGCACGAACTCGGGCAGAACCTCAAGGAAATGGTAAGCAAATACAAGGCCTGATTACGCACGCTTTAATTTCCGGCACGCGGTCGGCAATCATCACGGAAGCGAGGAATCAACATGGAGCGGAAAGATGAAGAACTCCTCAGGAAGCTCCTTCCCCTGTTCAAATCGGAGGCCGAGGACCATCTCAAGGTCATTTCCTCCGGCCTGATCGAAATCGAGAAAAGTGAACCCGGGAAGCAGGCCGGGATCATAGAAGTCATTTACCGGGAATCCCATAGTCTGAAAGGCGCGGCTCGCTCCGTAAATGCATCCCGGATAGTGGCGATCTGCCAATCGATGGAGAATGTCTTTTCCGCGTTGAAACGGAAGGAAATCACTCTTTATTCCGGCATGCTGGACTTGCTTCATCAGGCCGTGGACCGGGTTTACGGGCTGGTTGCAGGAGAGGAACCTTCCGTTGCGGACGAGACGGATATCGGGAAACTGGTCCAAAAACTCGACGAAACGGCGCGGATGCGGAAGCCGGGCGGAGAAGAAGTCGGGGAGCCCGAACGCATCGTGGCGGACAATCAGTGGAACGGGATAAAGGAACCACGGATTTCGGGCCGTCCCGCTGAACCGAAAGTCCCGGTTCCACCGAAACATCCGGCGCCTCTCTCCCCATCGGCTAAAACGGTACGGGTCTCTACCGCGAAACTTGATTCACTTCTCCTGCGGGCCGAGGAAATGCTTGCCGTTAAAATCGCGACGGTTCAACGGGCGGAGGAACTGCGAGAACTGCAAAGAACGTTCGCGCAGTGGAAAAAAGAGCGAGCGAAAAAAAGCGTGGCCCGGAAAGTAGGGGCGTCGGCGCGAAGGAGCAGGACCAACGACGGGAAAGATGCCGACCCTTTCCTCCCCAGGTTGGAATCCAGGCTGGTGAGCCTGGTTAAAGCGGCGGAATATGATCAGCGATCCTTTGGAGCAATGGTCGATGCTCTTCTCGAGGATACCAAGAAAACCCTCCTGCTCCCCTTTGCTTCTCTCCTCGAGATATTTCCGCGCCTGGTGCGCGACATCTCGAAAGAAGCCGGGAAAGAGGTCGAGCTTACTGCTTCCGGAGGCGAAATCGAGCTGGACAGGCGCGTGCTGGAGGAAATCAAAGATCCTCTTATCCATCTCGTGAGAAACTGCATCGACCATGGGATTGAAAAACCCGGGGATCGAAAGGCGAAAAACAAGGCGCCCCGCGGGAGAATTGAAATCACCATCTCTTCCAGGGACGACAGAATAGAAATAGCGGTTTCCGATGACGGCGCGGGCATTGACCTCTCCGAGGTCAGGAGAGCGGCGGAACGCGGCGAGGCAGTCGGGCGTGAAGAACTCGACAGGCTCGATGAACACGAATTGCTGAACCTGGTATTTCGCTCCGGGATTACCACCACTCCCATCATTACCGACCTTTCCGGCAGGGGATTGGGACTTGCCATCGTAAAAGAAAGGGTTGAAGGGCTGAACGGCACATTTTCAATCGATACGCGGCCGAATGCCGGGACGACTATCAGGATGGTGGTTCCCATTATCATCGCCACTTTCCGTGGTGTGCTCGTAAGAGTCGGCGAGCATTTCTTCTTCCTGCCCTCCGCCAATATCCGGAAGGTGGCGAGAATAGGAAAAGAAGAAATACGGACAGTGGAAAACCGCGAGACAATTCTTTACAACGGCCGCCCCGTACCGTTCGCGAAACTCGGGGCAGTCCTCGAACTTGGGACAACAGGTCCCGCATCCCCGGCGGAAGGTCCATTCGTTCAGATTGTGATTGCCGGTTCGACCGGAGCGCACTTCGCTTTCCAGGTAGACGAGATCATTTGCGAACAGGAAGTCCTGGTGAAAAATCTCGGTCCTCAGCTTTCCCGCGTTCGCAACATTTCCGGAGCGGCACTCGTTGGCAGCGGGAAAGTCGTGCCCATTCTCAATGTCACCGATCTGATGATCTCAGCGGTAAAGGTTGCCCCCGCTCCCAAGGGAGCCGGAATTGGCGGACCATCAAAACGTTCGTCGATACTGGTCGTGGAAGATTCGATCACCGCGCGTGCTCTACTCAAAACGATCCTCGAATCAGCGGGCTATGAAGTCACGACCGCTGTCGACGGAATCGATGCCTTTACGGCATTGAGGACCCGGGAATTCGAACTGGTGGTGTCGGATATCGAGATGCCCAGGATGAACGGGTTTGAACTCACGGAAAAGATCCGGGCCGACAAGAAGCTTTCCGACATTCCCGTCGTGCTGGTGACCGCGCTCGAATCCCGTGAGGACAAGGAACGCGGAATAGATGCCGGGGCTAACGCATACATCGTAAAGAGCAGCTTCGAACAGAGCAATCTGCTGGAAATGATCCGGAGATTCATATGAGCATCAGGGTTCTCGTTGTGGAGGATTCGGCGGTGGTTGCCGAGTTTCTCAATCACATCCTCAATTCCGATCCGGCCCTGCGGGTAATAGGGACGGTGCGAAACGGAATGGAGGCTCTAGAGGTGGTACAGAGTCTGAAACCCGACGTGATCACGATGGATATCAGCATGCCCGTGATGGACGGCTATGAGGCAACCCGCCGGATCATGGAGACGTATCCGGTCCCTATAGTAATCGTAAGCGTGAGTGTGGATCCTGGCCAGGTGGCGACGACATTCCGTGCCTTGGAGGCCGGGGCTTTGGCGGCTGTACGGAAACCCGCCGGAATTGGACATACGGATTACCGGGAGACGGCACAGGCTTTGGTGCAGACGGTGAAGCTGATGTCCGAAGTAAAGGTGGTAAGACGCTGGCCCATGTATCGCAAAAAAGATCACGGGTTCACTTTTGCTCATTTGGGCAAGGATTGGGACGAATCCGGGCGGGCGGACATCAAAATCATCGCGATGGGCGCTTCGACGGGAGGCCCCTCCGTCCTGCAGACGATCCTGTCCGAATTGCCGGAGGATTTTCCCACGCCGGTCCTGATCGTTCAGCATATCTCTCCGGGCTTCATTGAAGGCTTTGCGCGATCGCTTACGGCCTCCAGCCGATTACAGGCGCAGATTTCCCGGGATGGCGAGGTCCCTTTGCCGGGACATATCTACCTTGCACCGGACGGTGTGCACATGGGGGTCGGACCGGACGGTCGCATTAAGCTGATCGACGGCCCGCCGGAGAATGGCATGCGGCCGTCCGTTTCATGCTTGTTCAGGACCGTGGCGGACGTCTTCGGCCCTCGCGCGGCAGGCTTCCTTCTGACGGGTATGGGAAAGGACGGGGCCGACGGCATGAAGCTCATGCGGGAAAAAGGGGCCGTCACCATCGCGCAGGACGAGGCGAGTTGCGTTGTTTTCGGCATGCCGGGCGAGGCAGTTCGGATCGGGGCGGCAATCCACGTACTCCCTCCGGACCAGATTGCTTCTTATTTGACAAATCTAATGAGGGTAAGCCCGGTACGGATGCCACCCGGTCCCGGGAAAGCTCCGGAAGTTCGCGCCACGTTGACGGAACCAGGCAAGGGCGGCCCTGAGATCCTGATCGTGGAAGACAGTCCCACTCAGGCCATGGAACTCAAGCTTACTCTCGAGGAGTACGGATTTCAAACCAGGGTGGCGGTCAATGGCAGGGAAGCCCTGGACTGGCTGAATGTCAACACGGCCTCCGCCCTTGTCATCAGCGATATCGTAATGCCGGAACTTGATGGATATGAACTTTGCAGGGCCATTCGAAGAAGCGAGAAACTCAGGGACACGCCGCTCATCATGCTCAGCAATCTCTCGAACCTGGCCGACATTCTGAAAGGCCTGGAGAGCGGGGCGAGCAATTTCATGGTCAAGCCCTTCGACAAGCGTCTTTTGATTTCATACATCCAGAAGGAACTGGCCAGAAGGGACGAGGTAGAGGCGCATCTTCCGAGCCAGACATTTACGATCGAACATGGCGGCAGGAAATACTCGATCAGCTCCAATGTACGGCAACTTGCCGATATCCTGCTTGCGACATACGGGACCGCGCTGCATAAGAATGACGAACTTATAAAAGCTCAAACCGAGCTTCGGCTCCTGAATGAACACCTTGAAGAGAAAGTCAGGGAGAGGACCGCGGCACTTACGGCGGAGATCGCCGAAAGACGCCGAATCGAGGAGGAACTTCGCACCAAGGGTGAAGAACTGATAGCCTACTCCTCCAAACTGGAGCAAAGCAACCGCGACCTGCAGGACTTCGCCTTCGTTGCTTCTCACGATTTGCAGGAACCTGTTCGAAAAATCCTGACTTTCATAGATCTGTTAAAGATTCACAGTAAAGCTTCCCTGGACGAAAGAGGGTGTGATTATCTGGAAAGAGTCGACAGGTCCGTCCGGAGAATGCATGGACTTATAAGAGATCTCCTTAAATACTCCCGGCTTACCGTCGCCTCCGAGAATTTTATCCAGGTCGATTTAGCCGACCTGGCAAAAGAAGCCTTGTCCGATATGAACGCCTACGAAGATCCCGCGACAAGAATCGAGATAGGAGATCTTCCGAGGGTTGAAGCCGATCCCGTGCAAATGAGGCAGCTTTTTCAGAATCTTCTGGCAAATGCGCTGAAGTACCGTGGGGGAAACACGCCCGTCGTCAAGGTCTACTCCGTATCCTGTTCATGCTCGGGATCGTATGAAATACGCGTGGAGGATAACGGAATAGGCTTTGACGAGTGCTATCTTGAAAAAATCTTCAAACCTTTCCAAAGGCTGCATGGAAGGAAAGCTCCCTATGAAGGCACCGGCATGGGGCTGGCGATCTGCCGGCGAATAGTGGAGCGTCACGGGGGGAGTATTACGGCCCGGAGTGAACCGGGGAAAGGTGCAACCTTCATCGTCTATCTTCCCGTTCCCCAACCCGGGAACGAAGATCCGCACTAGAGTCCGGCGGGTCTGTCGGCCCGGGGCATCAGTCCGGGATAACGCGGGAGCGGCGAAACCCCGCTGCGGGAATGCATGAATAGGGGACTCATGTCGATCATACCCCTTTCGGCGACCCCGTTCCGGAGCCCCGGGGCCGCCGCTTCGCCGCTTTATGCATGCCTGAAACCGATCACCATGGCCCACGTTGATTACTCTCGCGAATGGACTATGTCCCTGAGCGCCGGCTGTCGAAACAGAGCAACAGCAGGCAATATAAGGGCGCCACGTTTAACCGGCGGCTTTCCCGACGCCAGCCGCATGGCTTTTTTTCAAGATCTTTCCGCCCCTGGACATTTTCCCGCCTCGACAGAGAGGTCCTCCTGTCTTAGAGAACAAGGGCTCCATTGGCGGGGCGGTGTTCACTAGTATCCCCGCGCCCGGGTTTCGGAAAAGGACTTCCACGTACCCGCCGGCGCACGGAACCAAGGCGGGAGAAACGACATGAATGGTACCAGGAAGATCAAGACCGTTTCAAAAAGCAAACCCACCATCGAGGGCGCCGGGGTTCATCTCAGAAGGGCTTTCGGCTACTACCAGGTCCCCCGGTATGATCCCTTTCTCCTGCTGGATGATTTTCGATCGGACGATCCCGCGAAATTCCTACCCGGCTTTCCCTGGCACCCACATCGGGGGATCGAGACAATAACCTACGTTCTCGAAGGTGATGTGGAGCATGGCGACAGCATGGGAAACAAGGGCGACATCACCTCCGGAGACGTGCAGTGGATGACCGCCGGCAGCGGCATCATCCACCAGGAGATGCCGAAAGGGAACCGGGAAGGCCGCATGGGAGGCTTCCAACTCTGGGCCAACCTGCCTGCCTCCCAAAAGATGATGGAGCCGCGCTACCGTGACGTAAAGCGCGAGCAAATCCCGGAGATTTCGCTTCCGGGGGACGTGAAGGTGGGTATTATCTGCGGTGAGGTGAACGGAGTGCAGGGGCCGGTGCGAGACATTGTCATAGAGCCCGAGTACCTGGATGTCCGCGTGCCGGCCGGCGAGGGCTTTACCCACCGGATAAAGAGGGGCCATACCGCTCTGGCATACGTTATCGGTGGCAAGGGCTATTTCGACGACGAACGGGATTCATTTTCTCATGAGGTTGTCGGCGGGAACTACTTCGATATGAGCCGTGAGTGCCTTTGCACGGACGGGACCCTTGTCCTGTACGGGGATGGCGACCAGGTTAGCATCAGCGCAAAAGAGGAGCCTCTCCGTTTTCTGCTTGTCTCGGGCAAACCCATTGGGGAACCGATTGCCTGGTACGGTCCCATAGTCATGAACACCCGGGAGGAACTGAAGGTCGCCTTCGACGAGTACCACAAGGGGACCTTTATCAAACACAAAGAGCCCTTGCGGGAGTAGCACACGGACCACGGGAGAACCCTCGGGTGCGGCGCGAACGCTCATCGGGACTGCGGAACCGAGACGCGAAATCCTGAAGGAGATTGGAGGATAGAAAAGTCACGACAATGGATAACGATTGCGGGGAAAGACCACCGTTAAAGCTCCTCGAAGGCATCGGGCAGTTCAATCGGGGTGAATACTACGAATGCCATGAAACACTGGAAGATATCTGGAGGGATGAGCAGGGCAAGATACGGGACCTCTACAAAGGCATTCTGCAGATAGGCGTCGCCATTTTCCACGCGAAGCGCTCCAATCTGAACGGGGCTATGAGACTGGTTTCCTCGGGCATGGAGCTTTTGGCCCCCTTCGCTCCCGAATGCATGGGGATCGATGTGACCGACCTTCTTCAGTCCGCCGGGCGGTTCCGGGACAAATTAAATGAGATTGTACCCGGTAGGCTTGCTCCCGCTTCGGACTTTCCACCCGAGGCCATTCCCGTCATCAGATGTGTTCCAGAATCGCCATGCATTGCAGGAGGGACCACACGCCTGAAAGGTAAATCATCAAAGGTTCGCGGGGATTAGACTGATACGGAATTGCGTTCAAGATGCATCTGCCCCGAGCGTGAAGATGCTGATAAAAATTGGCCCGTTCCATCCTTCGGTACTTCTCAAGAAACAGTTTTGAGATTGTGCAATATGGAAGGCTTACATAGCTGGGGGAGATCCGGGTCACGCCATTCCGGAACAGGAACATGCCCCGTTCGCCCGGGGCGAACGGGGCATGTTCCATCTTGAACGCGAATTATGCTGACGCATTGGTTGGAATGATTTGTGCGGGTTTCAATGCCAATGTCCGGATGAACAGGGGAATTCCACACCAAACGGGAAGGAGCGCATCCTTTGAGACATGTGACTAAAGTTCTATGGACCATGGCGCTGCTTGTTCTAGTGGCCGCGGCATGCGAGAGGATCGGGACGACTCCTATAGGCGATATACTTCAGAAATCCCGTGATTATGCCGACAAGAAGTTGACCATTTCCGGCGAGGTAACGGAAATATTCAGCCTGGTTGTAATCAAATATTTCGTCGTCCAGGATAAGACGGGCCAAATTGCGGTCATAAGTGACAAACCGATGCCCCAAAAGGGTACCACGGTAAAAGTGACCGGAACCGTTAAGGAAGCATTTTCGATCGGAGATAAGCAACTGCTGGTTCTGATCGAAGAAGGGGGGAAATAGAGGCTCGAGTGATAACATTCGGCCGCGCATCCGTGCTTTATACTTGACACGATTCTCATTTGGGCATAGTGAACGAATCTTTCATAAGTGAAAATCAATCGGCGGCGATTATCAACCGGTCGAAAGGTCCCATTACTCAATGAAGCGCGAAGCCAGCGTCCTGATCTCTATTTCCTCCGCCAGCCATGTCATTATTGGCATGGGATCGGTGATTTCCATCATCACCTTCGCGCTGTAGCGGGATAGGCCACAAGTAAAATCATGATCCCCCGACGGCGCGAAGGCGCCGGGCGGGGGTTTTTTTTTTGCCTCCGCCTCCAGCCGGCCGGTTACGGGCTCGAGGAAAGGAGATTCACCGATGTCGAAGTTGTCCGGAGCGCAAATCATCGTCGAGTTGTTGGAGCGCCAGGGCATCCGCACCATTGCCGGAATTCCCGGAGGGGGCAACCTGCCCCTTTATGACGCTCTCTCGCGGAGTGGGAGGATTCATCACGTATTGGCCCGCCACGAGCAGGGGGCCGGCTTTATCGCCCAGGGCATGGCGCGCGTCACGGGCCTCCCCCAGGCGTGCATCGCAACTTCCGGGCCGGGCGTGACCAACATCCTCACAGCCATCGCCGATGCAAAACTCGATTCGATTCCCGTCGTCTGCATCGCCGGACAGGTTCCTCGTCCCCTGATCGGGACCAGCGCTTTTCAAGAGGTGGACACATACCGCTTGAGCCTGCCGATCACCAAGAAAAGCTTCGAGGCGGGGTCGGCTTCCGCACTTTTGGATATCGTCCCGGAGGCATTCCGCGTTGCCGCCTCGGGCAGACCTGGACCCGTGTTGATCGATGTGCCGAAAGACGTTCAGACCGAAATGGTCGATGTCGATGTATGGCCGGAGCCGGGAAAGCCCGATCGACCGCCGGCTTTTCCCGCGGAGGATGTTCTCCTGGCCGTGGAGGTCATCAACGCGGCGAAGCGTCCCGTCCTCTTTCTCGGGGGTGGGGTGATCCACTCGGAGGCGGGGCGGCTTGCGGTCCAACTCGCGGAAAAGGCCTCCATTCCAGTGGCGACCAGCCTCATGGGGCTTGGAGCCATCCCCTCGGACCATCCCCTTTGCCTGGGCCTCATCGGCATGCACGCCGCCGTCTACACCAATATGGTCCTCGATGAGTGCGACCTGCTCATTTCCGCCGGGGTGCGCTTCGATGATCGGGCGACCGGCAAAGTGGCGGAATTCTGTCCCCGGGCGGAAGTTATCCACATCGACATCGATCCCGGAGAGATCGGCAAGCTTAAGACGGCTCATATCGGCATCGCCGGAGATATCGGAGAAGTCCTGGAGATGATGCTTCCCGCGGTGGAAAATTCCACGCGGGGGAAATGGCTCTCCTTTGTCGACGGGTTGAGGAGAGAGCATCCCCAGCCCATGCCCTCGGACGGAGACCTCGGCGTCCCCTACGGTCTCATCCGGGAAACGGCGAGGCTGCTGGGCGATGAGGCCATCATAACGACAGATGTGGGGCAGCACCAGATGTGGACCGCGCAGGCGTATCCCTTTCGCGGACCAAGGCAATGGCTCACCTCGGGAGGACTCGGGACGATGGGATTCGGCGTCCCGGCCGCTATCGGGGCGGCATTGTCTTCTCCCGGACGCCCGGTTGTATGCTTCAGCGGCGATGGAAGCCTGATGATGAATATCCAGGAACTCGCGACCGCCGTTCAGGAAGCGGTGGACGTGAAGATCGTGGTGTTCGACAACAGTTGCCTCGGGCTGGTCAGGCAGCAGCAGGATCTGTTCTTCGAGAGGAGGATCTTTGCCTGTAATTTCGACTCTCCCGCCGATTTCGTACGCATAGCGGAAGGCTTCGGCATGCGTGCCTTCGACCTGGACGCAAGCGATGATCCTTTGGGCACTCTTGCCCATGCTCTGAAAACAAAGGGACCGTGTCTTATCCGCGCGCGAATCGGGAGGGATGAAAAAGTCTACCCCATGGTCCCGCCCGGTGCGCCAAACAGGTGCATGCTGGACGGCATTTAGAAGGATGACCGGGATTCATTCGCGCATGAGGTGGCCGGCAAGGACTAATGATAATTCGCGCTCAAGATGATACATCCCCCGTTTGCCCTGAGCGTGAGTAAGCCCCGCATTCGCGCGGCAAGGCGTAGTCAGGAAACCGCGCCATGTGCGCTCGATTCCGGCCGTTCTACCCTTCGACACGCCCATGGCGACCGGGAGGAAGTGCTTGTTTCAACCGGCCAAATGCGGCTCTTGCCGGTTACCTGATACTAATTTGCGTTAAGAGGATATACCCCCGTTCGCCCTGAGCAACTGTGTTCAAGGTCAAGCCTTGCTTATCCATTTTGAGCACCTTGCTCGACGGTATTAGCCATCAGGTACAGGCCCACTCTCACCCGTTCGCCCTGAGCAACTGTGTTCAAGGTCAAGCCTTGCTTATTCATTTTGAGCACCTTGCTCGACGGCATTAGCCATCAGGTACAGGCCCACTCTCACCCGTTCGCCCTGAGGTATCGAAGGGTAGAACGGGTCAATTCTGAACGGCATCTTCAATTCAGGGATAGACTCATCTTGAACGCAACTCCGTATGAGTCCTCGATATTACTCACTCTCGAAAGCTGTTTCTTGAGAGAGGCACCGAAGGGTGGAACGGACCAATTTTTATCGGCATCTTCACTCTCGGGGCGGATTTATCTTGAACGCAATTGCGTATGAATCCAGGTTTAACTAGCTCAACTTCCGCAGTTGGGACTTTCTTTGATGAATTTTGCTCCGCATTTGTGGGCTGTCTTCCTGTAAGTTCCCGATATTCCGGGAGCGGTTTCTGTATCAATGCCGAGAACCGGTTGTAGTGACGACCAACCCCCCGTGTGCATCACATGTACGACCGGAAGCTCAGCCCTCTGCGCCTGCGGATCGCTTCCAGGAGCCCGAGGGTCCCGGTCATCATGTTATCGCCGAGCGGAGCGCCGAAAGTGATCGGAAGCCTTGAGGTTTCCACCAGCCGGCGCTTCGGCCCCGTCGCAACTATCGACTCCACCGCCGCATAGCCGATCGCTTTCCGGATGTATGCGCCGTGCCCGCCTTCGGCGAGCACCCGGTCATGGCGCAGATGGCCCTCGGCGAGTTCCACCAGGAGCGATTCCAGCTTTTCGAGCGTAATATCCCGCGTATGGTATTCGAAAAAGCCGGCAATCTCCTTTCCATCCATGGCCGCGCACACGGTATGCGAGGTGGCGATGTCGAGGACCAGGTGCTTCTGCTTCCCAATCAGGGACAGGTCCATGGAAGCGCCAAGGATGGCGGCCATTCCGCTGTCCATTATGTAAGCCTCCCCGGCGGGAAAGGCGGACGCGCACTGGGCCAGGGAGCACAACCGGTTGAGTGTGCCGGGGACGGCATTTGCCTCGAAAAGGACCGATTCGGGAAAGGGTGCATCCTCCAGGGCCGCCTTGAGGATCTTATGGCGGTAGTCCAGGTGGGATTCACCCCGCGGAGGCATTCCATGGTCCTGTGCACAGGCGCCGACGACATCGAACTCGAAAGGGACGCCGAAGCTCGTGACAATGTTTCGCAGGTGATCCAGCGGGAGGTCGCTCAGGACCAGTTGCGTATATTTGCCCAACTGCATATAGGACTCGGCTTCAGCGTCGTCGATAACCTTGATCCCCGAGGAAGCAAGCCTTGCGGGGTTGTGGCTGAGCGTCATCGCGGCGGAGGCGGTGATCACGACCTCGGACGTCAGCGCCCGGCGCGAGAAGATGTCCAGGAAAGCCCCGCCTCCCATTTCCATGCCGGTTATCAGGATGTCCCCGTGAATGGAAATGGCCCTCTCGGCAAGGCTCGGCACGGGGGATTTGACCACCGCCTTGTAATGAACGCCCGAATCGCCGTCGTAGAAAAGGACATCCAGTGTCCCTGCCCCAACATCCATCAGTAAGAACGTGCTCATTGTCCGGCTCCGGTTGAAGTGACCCCGTCTCTTCCCGTTACGCGGCGGGAAGAGCGCCGCCCAGCAGATCCATGTATTTCCGGATCGTCGGCAGCGTGGGCGCGAAAAAGTGAGAAACGAGTTCGCGATGCAGCAGATCGGTCGCAAAGGGCATTGTCAAAAGGGTAATGGTCTCCGCGCGGTCGTCATAAATGACCGCATTGGCCAGGGGGACGCCGTCGCGATAGGGACCGCCGACGCTTCCGGCCTTGACCCAGTACCGGGAACCGGTGTTGAGGCGGACCGTCAGCTCCCGGCCGGCGGAAGGCCGGTGGACAGTAACGTCTTCCGGCCGCGGAGGCGCGACGGTTTCTGGGAGTTCATACACGGCGGGAACGTGATCGTGGCCGCTGAAGATGATCCGCTTCGGGTAGCGGCGCCATTCTCCGAGACATGACTCCAGAACGGACGCAGTGAGATAGTCGAAACACTCGATCGAGGGTGCCTTGCCCCGCGCAGGAAGGTGGAATGGGCTATGGTGGATGACGATGAAGTCCTCCCCTTCCAGGAAGAGGGGCAGGCCGAGCAGGTAGTCGATGGCGCCCGGGACCGTGGAGAGCAGCCCGGCGTTGAACGCGGAAGCCCGCATGCGGTCCAACTGCTCCGGGAAGTCCTTGAATGCGCCGGCGACCAGCAGGTCGTGATTGCCCGCCACGGTCGGAAAACCCAGGGACCGCATGCGCGCGAGTGTACGGTCCCCGAACGGAAGCCAGCCGACCAGGTCTCCGAGGCAGTAGACCTCATCGGGCCGAGACCCGTGCAGGCACGCGAGGCACGCCTCCAAGGCGTACTCGTTCCCGTGGATGTCTCCGAAGAAGAATCTTTTCATGGAAGGTCCCCGCGCCCCTTTCATCAAAGGAGGTCCAAGCGCCACCCGCCATGAAAAGATACCACCCTCGCGAGTTCTCGTTCAAGAAGATGTTGCGCAAAACAGAATTAGAGCAGTCCCGGGCGGGCTTCACAGCCAGCCGTGCGGATGAGTTCACCGGACCTGCCCGCTCATGCATCGATTGCCGGCACGAGCGGGCAGGCGCGGTTCCTGGAGAGCGCAATCAGCCCCGCCGTCGCATGGCAAGGCGTAGCCAGGAAACGGCGCCGTGTGCGCTCGATTCCGGCCCGTTCTACCCTTCGACACGCTCAGGGCGAACGGGGGAAAGTGCCTGTTCCAACCGGCCGAAAGCGGATCTCACCGGTTGTGTAATGCATTGAAATAACACAATATAGAAGGCAGTTTGTTGAGAGGTGATCCAGGGATGAACAACTCTCGGCGGTGTGCCTTCTCTAGAATTGCCGGTCCTGATCAGTTTCCATTTCAAACTCTCCACGCCCCCCTGGCAGGGCCTTTCTCGCGCTGTCATTGCCTTTTGCCGGTAATTCGCGGGTGGAAGCATAACGATCGTTCCGGGTGGAAACAGTGGCCGGCAGTTCCCTCGCTTTCGCGTCGGAGCGATCGTTTCCGCCGACCAGGGCAACCAACTCGCCAACGAACCCGTGCATCATCCCCGCCTGGGTGTTCATCTCCTCGGATGCCGAAGCGGTTTCCTCGGCACTGGAGGCATTCCGCTGGACAACTTTGTCCATCTCACCGACCGCCCGGTTGACCTGACCCATTCCCTGGGACTGTTCATTGGAGGCGGCCGCTATCTCCGAAACCAGGTCCCCCATCTTCGACGTGCTCTGAGCCACGCGGGAGAATTCGGCATTGGTCCTCCCGACCATTTCCGATCCATCCCTGATCTTCCTTACCGTGCCCTCGATCAGTTCGGCGGTGTTCTTTGCCGCCTCGGCCGCCCTCATGGCGAGATTGCGCACCTCGTCGGCGACAACCGCGAATCCCGCTCCGGCTTGACCCGCCCTCGCCGCTTCAACGGCCGCATTGAGCGCCAGCAGATTCGTCTGGAAAGCAATTTCATCAATGGATTTCACTATCTTCTGAGTATCTTCCGATGCCTTGGATATTTCCTCCATCGAACCCGCCAGATTGGTCATTGCTTCATTGGCCCTGGCCACAATTTCCCGGGTTTCGCTCATGAGCCGGTTCGCCTGGTTGGCATTCCCGGCGTTTTGCCGGGTCATGGACGACATCTCCTCCAGCGAGGACGAAGTCTCCTCTATTGCCGATGCCTGTTCAGAAGCCCCTTCCGCCAGTTCGCGACCCGCCGAGGCGACCTGCGCAGCCGACGCGGTGATGCGTTCCGCCGCGCCGCTCAAACCGGTGACTACATTTGAGATCGGCTTCGAGATCCTTCTCGAAAAACCCAGAACAATGAGGAGTGAAATACTTACCTGAATCAGCCCGGAGAGCAGAATCCCGTTGCGCATGGAGTGGGCGGGCGCCAACACCTCATCCGCGTCCTGCGTGGCAATGGCGCTCCAGCCGGCGATTTCAACGGGGGCAAATCCCGCCACCTTCTCCTTGCCCTGAAAAGTGTAGGCTTCGTTGCCGGACTGGCGCGCCAGGGCCTTCCGAGAGATGGTTTCCATGCCGGCATTCGTGGTGATGTTGTTCGAAAGGACGAGGTCCTTTTTGGCATGCGCGACAACCAGGCCGGCTGTATTGACCAGATAGGCATAACCGGTCTTTCCCAGTTCGACGTCCGTGACCTCCCGGGTGAAGTAGCTCATCTTGATGGATATGACCACCACTCCCAAGAATTCGCCTGTTTGAGATTTGACGGGAGCAGCGGCGGGAACTACCGCCTCGCCTATATTTTTCGAATTGACGACGTCACTTATGCTGGCCTTGCCCTCTTTGCTTGTTTTGAAATACGACCTCTCGGAAACGTCCAGCCCGGCCATGGATCCTCCTATGCCGTCAGCTCGGATAATTCCGCGCCGGTCGACCAAAAAAACACCCTCGTAGTCGCTGCCAAGCTGCTTCATCACACTGGTGAGCCTCTGGTTGAGTTTCTCGACTTCCCTGGCGGCATTCGCGCCGTCACCCTCGGAAGTCTCCCTGGCCGTGGCCACTACCGCGTTTTCGCCCGCGAGTTGCTGCGCGAGTTGAAGCTTTTCCGACAGGTTGAGCTGAACTGCCTTGGCCACTCCCCGGGAGACCGCGAGGACCTCTCTTTTCGCGGAAGCTTCGAGCGCTGTTGTTGACTGGAAGATGGTGGGTATCCCGACAACCAGAATAGGGACCAGGGTGAAAAGCACCCCACCGATAGTGAGCTTTGCGCCGAGTGTAAATGAAAGCTTCTTCATCAGTAAATATCTCTCCCTCACAGGCATAAACCAGTTAAAATTAGAATTGTTCATAAAACACCCGCATTCAGATACGGGTGAGCCATTTGACAGAGATTTCGGCCGGAGAACGGATTTTCATTAGAGAAATACAAATAGCGGATGAATATTGTTTTGAGACGATATTCTGAGAAACGCCGCGGGATAAATATACGGACCACAATTCATAAAAGGTTTGAATTTGGTATACCTGACATGATTGCAACTTCAACTGAGTAGTCATAAATGACTATCCTCTTCTTTATCCAGCAAAACACAAAAGTGTATATAATTGCGTTTACCGTGGGAGATTCGTCGGGGGGTGGTTCACGGTAATCAGGAGAGGTCTCCACTGTGCCCCATGCAAATGGATAGCGAACGCCACCATTCACGCTACGGTACGTCTCAAGAAACAGTGTGATTATGATCGCCCCGGAAGCACGTAGACCTGGGCTACCCTTATCGTTCCTCGGATTGGCGTTTTTCGCCGGGGCCGGTGTAGACTATTTCAGTGCCTGGCACGCCACTTCCACTGGAACTGCATTCGCGAGCTGCCCGGACCGGACGCCTCCCCGGGTGGAGAGAGCACGATACGGAGGTGGCGGGGTGGTGTTTCCGGCTGCATCGCCCTGGCGTGAATCTTGAATGTCAGCGCCGACGGGATGCATGGTTGCGCCGGAGGTGGCGACGAAAAGCGCGTTATCATGACTGCCGGACTTGGCTCTGGCACGTAGAGGGCAGGGCGGCGGGTCCCCGTTCATCTTCACGGGACGGGGCGCTGGTGACCCGGACACATGATCATTCCGGATCACCGAAGACGTAACAATTGTCTTACATTGTAGTCAGGGTTACGAGTTGTGTACGAGGTAAGCGTAGGTTTTTGCAGACACATTATCGGGGGGAAACATGAAGAAACATGCTTTTGTAGGTTCTCTGGCGGTCCTGTTCATCGTGGTCCTTATAACCGGAACGGCTTGGGCGCGTGACCCATTTTATGACAGGATACACGACCAGCAGAGGCAGATCGTGCATGGGGTCAAAACCGGTATGCTCACACCGGGTGAGGCCGATATTCTGCAGGGCAACCTGGACCACATCAGGGGAAAGTACCAGCAGTACAAAGCGGATGGGCTTCTTACACGGCACGAGTTGCGGCGGCTCAACCAAATGCTGGATGAAAACAACCGAATGATAAGAAGACTCAGACACAATAGCGTCAGACGCCTCTACTAATTCAGTTCGCGATCCTCACTCGCGAACATCGGTAATGCGCAAGCCTTCTTAAACCGAGCCTGCCCCCAACTTCGGGGCGGGCTCTCCCGTCCGTTAACGCAAAGTTCAATGCGGATCTGGCTTTACCCGCAGGTATTGGTCCGGCCAGGCGATGTCCACTCCCAAGTCCCGGGCCGCGTAAAGCGGCCAGTACGGCTGGCGCAGAAATTCCCTCGCCATCAGCACTGCATCGGCCTGGCCGGTCGCGACAATTTGCTCGGCTTGCGCCGGCTGCGTGATGAAACCGACGGCTCCGGTCGGTATTCCAGCCTCCTTCCGGATAGCGGCCGCAAAGGGAACCTGGAATCCGGGACCGGCCGGAATCCGCGCATGCGGGACCAGCGCACCGCTGGAACAATCGATCAGGTCTATCCCTATTTCCTTTAGCTGCCCGCAGAACTCGATAGACTGAGGCAGGTCCCAGCCGCCTTCAACCCAGTCGCTGCAGGAAATCCGCACGAAAATAGGCAAACCGGCAGGCCAGACTTCCCGCACCGCCCTGGCTACTTCGAGGGGGAAGCGCGTTCGGTTCTTGAAACTGCCGCCGTACTGATCGGCGCGGTTATTTGAGATCGGAGAGAGAAACTCGTGCAGAAGATAGCCATGGGCCATGTGGATCTCTATCATCTCGAAACCGGCATCCATACTGAATCGGGCAGCGGCGCAAAACCGCGAAAGCACCTCATCGAGGTCGCCGTCGCTCATTTCACGCGGTGTTGGAGAGATTTCATCAAAAGCAACCGGACTGGGCGCCACGGGTTGCCATCCACCTTCGGCGCTCGACAGCGGTCCCCCGCCACGCCAGGGAGCATCGGTCGATGCCTTGCGTCCGGCGTGGGCGAGCTGTATGCCGGGCACCGCGCCCTGGCTCCTGATAAAGGAGGTGATGCGCCGAAAAGCTTCGGCATGGGCAGATGACCAAAGGCCCGAATCCGCCGGGGAGATGCGTCCCTCGGGGGACACAGCAGTCGCCTCCACCATTACGAGTGCGGCGCCGCCTACCGCGCGGCTGCCCAGATGGACCAGGTGCCAGTCGGTAGGCATCCCGTCAAGGCTTGAATATTGGCACATTGGCGAAACGAAGATCCGATGCTTGAATTCTATATCCCTGAGACGAAGAGGAGAAAAAAGCACGCTCATGTTAACATAGCCTCGTGATTGGAGAATTATGCGAAAATCCACTCGTGGCGATCATAGGTATCATTCACACGCAAATCAATCGGGTCTCCGGGCAAAATACCCTCGTACATCCATATTCTCTGAATTTCATGACCCCGCACTATCGAAAAAATCGGGCATGACACATCGCATCATTTCAGAACATCCAGTATGGCCTGCTTTTCCTCATGGCCAAGGGAAGTTGCCTCAATTATGGATTTTGTCTCCGCGAGTACCCTGTCGAATTTTCTCCTTCTCTCGTCATCCGACAGGTCCGATAGCGCTATGCTGAGCATTTCCTGCATCTTGCCGGACATGCGCACATCGAGATGATCCATTTCATGAATTTCTCCCTCATACCCCATGTCGTTCATCTCCTCTCCTCGTTGGAAACACTCAACCGATCTCCCAAAACCTCACGATGTCGGCAATTCGCACCGCACCTGCCGCGCGGACCCGGGACCGGCAAGCGGGCGGAAACACTTCCTGGTCCCGCCGCACACCGGGCATCTCCAGGTGTCCGGAAGATCATCGAAAGCAGTGCCTTTAGCGATTTTCCCTTTTCTGTCTCCTCTTTCCGGATCGTAGATGTAGCCACAGTTGTTTGTCTGGCACTGCCACATCTGTTCTGGTGCAGTCATAAGATTCTCCTGTCTTTGAATACTGCTCGGAAATGCTCATGCGTGAGCTGTTCGAGAAGACAGATAGTCAAACACCGTGCCAAAACGTCGGCCTTACAATATAAGTTAATGATATCAAATGGTTAATGAAGAGAATTACTTTGGAACCTCACTTGATCCGAGGCAGCGACAAACGGGCATGAGACACTTTGCAGGAAAACAGAGAAGAGAGCGTACTACCAGGCGAAGAAGAGAAGGGCTTCCAAAAAGAGCCAGCCGATGCACTCCGAGTACCCTGGAACTGTCTCACATGTATCGTGAGACAACAATTGTATCTTGAGACATTATACTACCTGCCGGAGAGGCAGTTTGAGATGGGTTGCCACAGATAATCCACTTGTCCAGCATAGTGTATAAGCGCTGTTAATTACTGATAATTCTACTGGAACCGGGTTCATTTCATCGTTGTGCGAACACAGCCAGGCATGTTCGAAATGGAATGGCATCACGTAAGGTCAGCTTCGAGGCAGGTCGCCGGTGTTGATCAAGAGACATAGTTGAAACTGACTACTCACAACTGCATTATACAGAAATTTTTCTCGTGGTCCATAGAAAAAGGAGAGTTCTTCTCTAAAAAAACTCCGACATGAACTGATAACATACCACAACCGAGAATGCTTGCCACGCTTGGCGAAACCGTACTCAGCCCATGGCTGGGTCATGATCGCGTTTCCCTGCCCAGGTCGAATATCGCGGCGAGTCACGGGAAGGTTGCCTAATTGTCAACGAGGCGCCAGGGTCTCCGCCGGGCTTGCCCACGAGCGCGCCAGGCGAAGACCCTGGTGCGGGATGGTTCCCTTCGCGGGATGGTTCTATGTGAAAAATACAAAGAACCCGTTGGCGAAATACACTATTCCCGCGATCCCGAACAGCACACCCAGCATCCAGACAATCTTCTTTTTCATCAAGGCCGCGATCGATGATAACAGGATTGCTATCTGCAGAAAAATCACCGCAATACCGAATATTTGGGAATGCCTTTGGGCATCGTCACGCGTGTCTTCGAATCCCTTGGCCACCTTCTGGATATCCGCCTTCTCGGAATCGTAGCGCGCAATCCGTTTTGCGTAGGTATTCACCCTTTCTTTCTGTTCCTCGAGCAGGGCCGGGGGCAGAGCCTCTCCCTTTTGCTGCAGATCGGCTTCCAGCGACTCTTTCTGAATCTCGTACAAATAGCCCTTCAGGCTCTTGGCCTGATAGTATGCCCACTGGTTCGTGGCCAGTGACTGGTTGAGAATCGAACGGGTCGAATATGATCCACCCTTAAAGGTGGAAAGTGTCGCGCAAACGGCAAAAATCACCGTAGTGAGAGCGAGATAGTTGAGCCACGGTTCTTTTTTCTCCTCAGCCATTTACTCCCCCTTCGTCAATCATGAACCTGGAATGAAAGACAGTTGAACTGTCACTATGAATGCATATTCCGGAAACAGCCTTATTCCGGCTTGTTCCGGGCGCTCTTCCAATTCCGCAGATAGTTGAAAGCCTCTCCCGCGGCCCTCTCCGCCATCTGTTCGTATGTATATAATTCGACCGTTACAAATCCCGAATAGCCCGTAGCCTCGATCGCCCCCAACACCCCGGGAATATCGATCGCCCCCTCCCCCAGCATCAGATGGTGGTGCTTACGCGTAGGCGCGATATCTTCGAGATGGAAATGCCGGGCGCATTGCTTAAGTTTTGGGACCAGATCGATCGGGTCCTCTCCCACGCAGTAGAAGTGACCGATATCGAAATTGAGCCCAAAGACCCGCGGGTCAAGTTCCCCATAGACCTCCATGAATTCCGCGCTCTTTTCGATGAGCAGCCCGGGTTCGGGTTCTATGAGAACTCGTATTCCCTTCTCGCGGGCACGCGCCTCAACCGCCCTGAGCCCTTCCAGGAACCATGCGAGGCCCTGTTCACGCGATATCCCTTCGAGCGGTCCGCCCGGTTCGGTAGAAATATGGGGAGCTCCGAGCTTATAGGCGAGATCGATGCACGCGAGCGTATACTCGATCCTTCTGGTCCTCTCCGCCTGGTCGGGTTCGATCCAGGAGGGGTGGTAGGTGTCGCCGTCCGCATGGTGCATGAAGGCGTTGAGGTTCGAAATCGCCAGGCCGTTTTCCCGAAGCAGCGTTTTCGTCTCCTCGATGTCGCGCTCGCTGAATTGAAGTGGATAGGCATGCGGCACATCAGCCTGGATCTCGATGCCTTCGAAACCGATTTTTGCCAAGGTCCTGATAGTATCCGCGAGAGAGTGCCGGATGAAAGCATTTGAGCTGAAAGCAAATTTCATCGATCATATCCTGTCGCGATGCAACTCCGAGTCCAGGTGTTTGAGATACTCGAAAGCCCTCTTGGCCGCCTGTACGGGAGCATCCGGATAGGTGTAGAGTTCGACCGTGACAAAGCCCGAATACCCGACGCCATCGAGCGCGCCGAAAATCGGGCGGAAGTCCATGTCACCTTCTCCCGGCGTCAAGTGATAATGTTTCCTGGCTCGGATATCTTCGAGATGAATATGAAAGAGCTTCGGAGAGAACTCCTTTATCACCATTCCGGGGTCTTCGCCAAGAACATTGCTGTGCCCCAGATCCAGGTTCGCTCCGAAATGGGGCGCCCCAATGGCGTCTATCAGTTCCTTCAATTCCTCGAAACACTCGATAAGCAGCCCCGGCTCGTATTCCATTCCCACGCGGACTCCCCTGGCCTCCGCGTAAACGAGCACTTCCTCCAGGGACTTTTTGAGCAGCGTCATCGCTTTTTCCGGACGCACTCCCGCGACTATCCTCCCGGAAGTTATGCTCACATTGGGGCAGGACAGGCGATGCGCCATGTCGACGCACATCTTCGTGAACTTGATGCGCCACTTCCTGGCCTCCCGGTCCGGATTGGCGAGGGAAGGCTCAAACAGGGGCTCCCAGAAATCCTGTCCATAGTAGCCAACCGCCGTATTGGCGTTGATGTTGGCGACCTCGAGCCTGCTTTCGCGCAGCGCAGCCGCAACGTCATCCACATCGCCTTCCGTAACGGAAAAAGGGTAGAGGTGAGGAACGTCGGCAAGGATTTCCACTCCGGAATAGCCAACCCCGGCGATCATTCCGATCGCCTCGGCCAGCGGATGTTTGACAAATGCATTGGTGCTGAACGAAAGCCTCATTTCACCGCACTTCCAACCTTGTCATCATCTGTATACAAATCCCCGTATTCGCATCCCCAACGATTATCCCGGGAACGCCGGAACATCCGATGGCCGCGACGGCCGACGGACAGGAACCACGCCCCTCCATTCAATTCGATTCAATCTGTTCCGGCGGGCGAAATCACTAATACCCGCGATGCCGCTCGAACCGTCAGGATGAGACCCCCCATGAATTCGACCTCTTCTACCCGGTCAGTCTTTCAAAATCCGCCTCTCGGCCCTGACCCGGGCGGGTATCACTCTCTGCCACCGCTGTAGGCCGTCTTCGGAAGCGGCAGAATGGTACAGCCGGGCGGCAGTGTCCCCGTTTCGACCACGACGTCTATGGTGATTCCGCCCCTCGCGTTCCAGAGGCCCGTCATCCGGATGAATTTGGGGTCCATGGCCTCTTTGAGCCGGTTATGGATATAGACCGTGCACTCCTCGTGAAAAGTGCCCTGGTTTCGGAAGCTCCCCAGGAAGAGCTTGAACGATTTGCTTTCCACCAGTCTTTCACCGGGCACGTAGTCCACCACCAGCCTGGCGAAGTCAGGCTGCCCGGTTATGGGGCAAAGGGTCGTGAACTCGGGAGCCGTGAGCCGCACCACGTAATCGGTTCCGGGATGAGGGTTTGTAAACGTCTCCAGGATGGCCCTGTCGGGCGACTTTGGAGTCTTTGCTTTTTTCCCCAACTGCGTGAGGCTGGATGCATTGATCATCATTTATCCGTTATCTTTTATGTTTGCAGGCCCATGCCGCTCGGATTACCCGCTGCCGCACAGCGGGAAAACCAGCCGCATCGGCGCCGGGATGACGGCCGAATGACCGCCGTGTGTCGCATCATATGGGGCGGCCATTCCCGCCTGCCGCCTCGGGGTTTAAAGGTTTAGACTCCCCGGCTTCGACGATTGTCTACTCCCGCCAGCCGATCTGCCGCCCGGTTACCTGTCATCCACGTACCGGGTCGGGTCGGAAACGCCCGCCTCGGCAAAACCCTTCGCGCGCAGAATACAACTGTCGCATCTGCCGCAGGCCCTTCCTTCGGGATCGGGATCATAGCAGGAATGGGTCATCGAGAAATCCACCCCGAGTTCCACCCCCCGTATTATGATCTCCGCCTTGGTCATACTGATCAGGGGCGTGTGGATGCGGATACGAAGTCTTCCCTCGACCGATTCCTTCAGGGCGAGGTTCGCCATTTTCTCATAAGCCTCGATGAATTCCGGGCGGCAGTCGGGATACCCTGAATAATCGAGCGCGTTCACTCCGATGAAGATGTCGGCCGCGGAAAGTACTTCGGCCCAGGCAAGTCCGAACGAGAGAAAAATCGTATTCCTTGCCGGAACATACGTTACGGGGATTCGGCTTTGCATCTCCTCGGGTGGAACGTCTTTCGGAACTTCAATCCCGGAGGTAAGGGCCGACCCTCCGATGACTCCGAGCGGCACATCCAGGACCAGGTGCTCCCGTGCTCCCAAAGCCTTCGCGGCCCTTCTCGCTGCCTCAAGCTCAGCCCGGTGCCGCTGCCTGTAATCGAAGCTCAGGGCATGGACCTCGTACCCCTGCCGCATCGCTATCGCCAGGCAGGTCGTGGAATCCACGCCACCCGATAGAAGCACGACAGCCTTTTTATCCGAATCATTCTCAGCGGGCAACATTACCTCCTTATTCCGCTCACCCAGGGGCGGACGCATCCCTCAAGTACCGATGGCGCACTATTCCACGCCCTGAGACCAGGGCTGCCCTTCCGGCCGGAAGATGTCATACGCGAAGGCGAGAGCCAACAGGGTTGGCAACCCTGTTTCCTCAAATAGCGGCCAATTGCCGATCAGGCGAATACAATGCTCAGCGGCCTCAATTTGACATCAGCTTCGCCGCATATCCCGGGGCCAACTCCCTGCAAACGGGAAAGCAGCCTCACTCGAAAGCGAACAGGTAAAAATCAATCGGGTCGATCAGGGCAAAAGTCCGGTCTTGAGTGGCGGTGATGATCTCTTCGTCCGCCGTGACCAGCAGGACCTGGTCCTTTCTCGCCGAGACCTTTTCAATAATTACGGCATCAGCCGATCGCACCCTCTTATCGGTGTAGATGATCTCCGTATTTCCACGGACATCCCTTGAGTTCTCCACGCCGTCGAAAACGAGGAAGACCTTCATGAACCGGGCGCTCTTTCGGAGTACGGCCTCCACGAACTTTTCCCGGAGTTCCTTTAGACCGCTGCGCACCAACTCCACATTATCTCCGTGGACCCTGAGCAGCACGTTATAGCCATCTGCGAAGAGAACGTATTTCCTGCTTTCGCCCGATCCGATAAACTCGTCGAGGTCCCGCGAGGGCTTCCCGCGCGCCGGCGCGGCGCCTCCTCTATCGAACCGGGAGTAGAGCCCTTCCATAACCTGTTTTCGCTTGCGCCGCACCGCTTCTTCCAGTTCGGAGGGATCCTCCATGAGACCCGCGTCGGACAGGTGCCGGATCGTGTCCCGGAGCCTGTTGAGTTTGGGAAGGATCACGGGTACCGGGTCCATGAGGTTGATTCGGCTTGCCAGCTCCGCCTCGGGGCCTTGCCGTCCGCCCCCCGTCACCTTCTGGATTCCCGGCAGCCGCAGCAGGCGTTGTTTCTCATTCAGGAGAGCTTCCTTTACCTTCTCCACCTCTTTGTGTACGACCAGCGAGTTCGCATAGACCGACTCGATCTTGGCCAGGGAGAGGTCTATTTCAAGCATTGCCGCCCGCATGTCGGATACCGATCCGTATTCCTCATCGGCCCGCGCCTGGAGTTCGAGTGCCCTCTTTGTTCTTTGCAGGAGAGAATCCAGCCGCGCGGCCTCGCCGGACAATACCTTGGGATCCAACCCCAGGTAGCGCGCAAACCATTCATTTTTTAAACGCTCGGACGAATCCTTCAGCCTGTGTTCAAAATCAGTTTCGCTCTCTCTGAGCTTTCTTCGCAGCTCATCGTTATCGGATTTTACAGCGGCCAGTTGCTCGCTCACGCGGGCCAGTTCGATCTGCGCCTTCTCCAGCTTCTTTTCGACCTTCCTGGGAAGATCGGCCGGTTCCGGCTCGTGTCCGGGATGAGGACTTTCCTTCTCCCGTCCGCCATCCGGCAACCACGTGGGGGAACCCGGGCCTGGTTCAAGATTGAGTTCTTTGCGCAGCCGCGCGGCCGCTTCCGGGTTTTCCCGGATGAACTGGCCCCAGGCGGCCAGGGGGACGCTGAACAGTTCGGGCACACCCTCATGGGGCGAGGGTTGCCAGAAATCTTCCCGCTCCAGAATTTCGGCAAATGACGGATTATCGATTGCGTCCATGTAGAGCAGGCTGAGGCAGAATCGCTCGGGACCAAGGAGATCTCTTACCTGCCTCCAACGATCCGCCACGAACTCGCTGTCGAGCATTCCGAGGTAGATTGGCGCGGCGGCTTCTTCACCCCAGACCTGCAAAACCTCGTCGAGAAAACGGCCATCGGTTTGGAGATACCTCATGATCCGGCCCGTAACGACGGGTTGCCCCAGTGAGAACTCCAGCCTTTTCGGCCTGGCAGAAAAGCCTTCCAGAACGTCTCTTCTTACATTAGGATTTCCGTCGAGGATTTCAGCCCAGCCCCCCACCGAAACATCCTCTATCAGCCGACTGAACACCCGAGCGGGGAGCCTGGCCAGAAGATCACTCTTCTTTTGTTCATTCGGCATCTCTTAGACCTTCCGGAGGAAATCTCAATGGACGAAGTGTCCGTCGTTTTTGTCACGGCCGGCGGCGAGGAAGAAGCCGCCAGGATAGGACGCGCGCTGGTCGAGGAAAAACTGGCCGCCTGCGCGAACATGGTGCCCCGCATCCGTTCCATTTACAGGTGGAAGGGCGAAATCCATGACGAACAGGAGGTCCTGCTGCTGATCAAGACACGCTCCTCGCTCTTCCCGACGCTGCGGGACAGGGTAAAGCAGCTTCACAGCTACGAGGTACCGGAGATCGTGGCATTCCCTCTCACGCAGGGCCTTCCCGACTACCTCGCCTGGGTGTGCGCGGAGACCAGCGAGTTCTGATCCCGCTGATAGGATGCCTGCAAGTTGTTACAGCTTAAAAGAGCGGGGGAATCATTCCCCCGCACCCCCCAGGATTTCGGCTTTACGCTCAAGCGCGTAAAGCCGAGCGCTCGGCGTTCACGGCGACTGCCCCGCAAAAGCGGGGCGCCGCAGCGACGCCAATTGAGCCACCCCTAGCTCTCCAATCGTATCCGCACCGATTCCGCATGGGCGTCCAGCCCTTCCAGCCGCGCCAGCCGGATGATTGATTGCGCATCCCTCTCAAAGGCTTGCCTGGAGTAGGCTATGACGCTGGTTTTTTTCAGGAAGTCCTCGACCCCCAGCGCGGAGGCGAACCTCGCCGTGCCTGCCGTCGGGAGGACGTGATTGGGGCCCGCGAAGTAGTCCCCGACGGCCTCCGGCGTATGGTCCCCGATAAATACCGCGCCCGCGTTCTCGATTGCACCCAGCAGGGGCAGGGGTTCTTTTACGTGCAGTTCGAGGTGCTCCGGGGCGATCCGGTTCGCGAGCGCGACTGCCGTGTCGATGTCTTCCGTCGCGAAAATGGCCCCGTAGGTGTCGAGGGAGGACGATGCCGTCTCCCTCCTGGGCAATGCCCCGAGTTGTCCGGTGACACACCGGGCGACCTCTTCGGCCATGGCCCTGCTGGTCGTGATGCAGATGGCGCTCGCCATCGCGTCGTGCTCGGCCTGGCTGAGCAGGTCGGCGGCAATGAACTCCGGCCTGGCGCTCCCGTCAGCTATGACCAGGATCTCGCTCGGGCCCGCGATCATGTCTATGCCCACTTCCCCCGAGACAAGCTTCTTCGCCAGGGCGACGTAGATATTCCCCGGACCGACGATAACATCCACGGGAGCAACCGATTCGGTCCCGTAGGCAAGCGCGGCGATCCCCCACGCGCTGCCCAGCTTGTGAATCCTCTTCACGCCGGCTTCGCGCGCCGCGGCCAGAAGAAAGGGATTGACGCTCCCGTCCTTTCGCGGCGGGGTTATCATGGCGATGTCCGACACGCCCGCGAGCCTTGCCGGCACCGTATTCATGACAACGGAGGAGATCAGCGGGGTCTCGCCTCCCCGCCCGCCCGGGATGTACAGGCCCGCCGCCCGCACGGGCCGGATAATCTGCCCGAGAAAAGTACCATCGGGGCGCGTGATGAAATGGGAATGACGGAGTTGCTGCCTGTGGAATTCCTCCACGTTTCGGATCGCGGTGCGCAGGATCTCCAGGAAGTTCTCGTCCACCTCCCGGCATGCGGATTCCATTTCGGCTTCGGATACGCTGATTCGATCAGCTTCCAGCCCAGGGGCATCAAACGCGCGCGTATAACGCAGAAGCGCTGTATCGCCTTCCGCTTTCACGGCATCCAATATTTCGGTCACCTTCTTTTCCAGCACGGGGTCCGCGCCGGGTTTCCGCCTCGATATTGCCGCGATCCTGCTTTCCGCTTCCCGCGACGGGTATGACAGTATCTCTATCACGTCTACTTCCCCTCGACCGCAAGCACGAAGGCATCCGTAAAGCCCTTCGATTTCATGCGTTCCGTTTCCTGCTTTGCCACCATGATATCCTGATAGTTCCCCACCTGCACCCTGTACAGGGTACCACCCTTATCGAATCCCGGACTGACTCGTGCCTCCATGCTCCCCGACATCCTGTCCCGGAGCCTGAGGGCGTTGGCCTGGTCGCGGAAAGCCCCGATCTGCACCGTGAACCGGCCGTAGCGGAAGGAAGGAACCGGGTCGACTTTCCAGTAAGTTTCCTGTCCCACCTTCATTTCGGAGGCCACCTGGACCGCCTCCACCCGCACCGGCGCGGTTCCCTTGCCGTAAGAGCCAAGTTCCTGCGCGGCCTTGCAGGACAGGTCTATCACCCTCCCGCCGACGAAAGGTCCCCGGTCGTTTATCCGCAAAACAATGGTACGCTGGTTCTGGAGATTCGTCACCTTGACATAAGTTCCCAGGGGAAGCGTCTTATGCGCGGCAGTCATGGCCCACATGTCATACGGTTCCCCGCAGGCCGTGGGCTTCCCATGAAAGTCGGACCCATACCAGCTCGCGATGCCTTCCTCGACAAAACCTTCAGCCGAGGGCAGGGGATAGTACCATATGCCTCTTATCTGGTATGGTTTCTGGGACTTTAGCCCGGGAACGGGCGGCGTGGGTGGACCGGGCCGTGGCGGAGGCTGCTTGGAGCAGCTCAGGACAAAGGCGCACAAGACCAGGCAAATCCCAAGTATCCTGCCGATTCGGCTCTCCACCTGCCCCCCACCTTTTTCAAAAGCGCGGGGGAATGATTCCCCCGCACCCCCCCCAGGTTTCGGCCTCACGCGCAAGCGCGTGGGGCCGAGCGCTCGGCGTCCGCGGCGACTGCCCCGCCCTGGCGGGGCGCCGCCGCCGCGCCAAAATAAGCCGCGTAGCGGCGTAGGGGGTGTGGGGGGCGAAGCTCCCCACGCTTTCAGAAAGCATTCAGGCCTCGGGTGAACCGCCCGACGGCCTGTTTCCTGGCTCAGTTCCCCACGCTCCTGGAAAGCTCCTCGAAAACTGATGGGTTTCCCTCCGCTGCACCCATCCCGCGCGCTCAGAAAGCATTGCCGCGTCGAACGATACCGTACCGTGTCCCGCCCTAGCTCAGTTCCCGGTTCTCCTCCATCTTGGCAAGGTCTTCGAACCGGATGTCTATCCCCAGGATGCCGGTTATCTCCTCGGTCTCGTCCCGGATCGGGGCGGAGACCGTGATGCAGAGCGCCCCAGTGTAGCGCGAGGTATAGAAGTCGGTCACGTGCACTTTCCCGTCCCGCATCGGAGCAATGAACCAGGGCCGGTCGGACAGGTCCTCGCCCACCTTGGCCGACTCGTATTTTGCCTTATCTACGATATGGGTGATGTTCCGGGTGATTTTGCACCCGAATCTATCGGTGACGTAGATGTACTGGATGAAGGGGTTGAGTTCAAGCAGCGTCTGGAGCAGCGGTTCCTGGCGTTCGGGATCGAGGCTCTTTACCATGTCGCTTTCCACAACCTCTTCCACCAGGTGGGCCGCCAGGGCATAAGCGCGTTTTTTCAGCAGGTCGAACTCGCTGATGAAGTACTCGGGCAGGTAGCGTCGGGCCCAGCGCTCAAGCTCTTCGTTGGAAATCGAGGTGTTCCGTCCCTTCTCATACTCGTGCATCACCCGCTTATGCATCCTCAGGATGCCGGGATGTCTCTTGTCCAGGCGGCGGTCCTCTTCGAGCCGCAGCCGTTGGTTTACCCAGTAGGCGATGCTCGCCACCCCGGACTTGTCGGTCACGATAATGCTGATGGGCCGGTTGAGCAGCTTACCCGTATCGAAAACGTTATAGATCTCTTCGTTTTTTACCAGGCCGTCGGCATGAATGCCCGCCCGCGTTGCGTTGAACTCCTCGCCCGCGAACGGATAGTTCGGCGGCACCCTGTAGCCCAGCTCCGATTTGAAGTATTCGACTATGTCCGTGATCGCGGTGGTATCCACCCCGTGGAGGCTGCCCTTCAGCCCCAGGTACTCGAATATGAGTCCCTCTATGGGGGCGTTGCCGGTACGCTCGCCAAAGCCCAGGAGCGTTCCGTTCGCCCCGCTGCACCCGTAGAGCCATGCGGTGGAAGCGTTTATCAGGACTTTGTGAAAGTCGTTATGGCCATGCCATTCGAGCAGGTGCCCCGGGACGCCGGCGTCATCGATGAATGCCCGCACGAGTTTGGGAACGCTTCGCGGAAGGGCCGCGCCCGGATAGGTAACGCCGAAACCAAGAGTGTCGCAGAGCCGGATCTTGACGTCCACCCCGCTTTCCTCCCGAAGACGCATCAACTCGACGGCCATGGGGACGCAGAACCCATGAATGTCCGCGCGGGTTATGTCCTCGAAGTGGCACCGCGGGACTATTCCCCTCTCAACCGCCGCGCGGGCGATCTTCAGGTACTTTTCCAGGGCGCCCTTGCGGTCGAGCTGGAGCTTGAGGAAGATGTGGTAGTCGGAAACCGAGGTGAGAATCCCCGTCTCCTTGAGTCCGAAGCGCGCCACCAGGTCGAGGTCCTTTTCAACCGCCCTGATCCACCCCGTTATCTGCGGGTAGTCGTACCCCTTGGCGAGGCAGGCTTCCAGCGCCTGGCGATCCTTATCGGTGTAGAGGAAAAACTCCGACTGGCGGATTACCCCGTTCGGGCCCGAAAGACGATGGAGGAACTGGAAGATCGTCTCGATCTGTTTGACCGTGTAGGGAGGACGCGCCTGCTGTCCATCCCGGAAGGTCGTGTCGGTGATGAACATCTCCTCGGCCGGATCGATCGGAATGATCATGTGGTCGAAGTCGATGCGCGGCGCCTCATCGTAAGGAAATATCTCACGCATCAGGTTCGGCTCGTTGACGTCCATGACGTCCTTCGGCCGGCATCCGGAGTGCTGGTGGTCCAGGACTCTTTTTTTTGGGTTCCAGCGGGCCATTGTCGTACCTCTTACTTTTTCCGCTCTCCCTCCACCTTGATACACAGCTCCAGGAGCTGGTTGATGTCGGCCCCGGAGGGTGCGCCCGTCAGCAGACAGGTCGCCTTCTGGGTTTTCGGGAAAGCAATTACATCGCGAATGGAACCGGAGCCGCTGAGCAGCATCACCAGGCGGTCCACGCCGAACGCAACACCGCCGTGCGGAGGAGCGCCGTACTGGAGCGCTTCCAGGAGAAATCCGAACTTGTCCTGGGCCTCCTGCTCCGATATTCCGAGAACATTGAACACGCGCTGCTGGACTTCCCGCTGATGGATACGGATACTGCCGCCGCCGATTTCCGTCCCGTTCAGGACCAGGTCATAAGCCCTGCTGCGCACTTTTTCAGGGCTCTCCTCCAGAAATGCGAGGTCCGCCTCCGCCGGGGCCGTGAAGGGATGGTGAACCGCCGTAAAGCGCTTCTCGTCATGGTCCCATTCCACCAGTGGAAAGTCCGTCACCCAGGTGAAGTTGAACGCGCCGGGATCGATCAGTCCGAGCTGCTGCCCGATGCGGACCCTGAGGTTTCCGAGGGAGTCGTTGACCACTTTGCGCTGATCGGCGCCGAAAAGAACGATATCTCCGGTCTCCAGGCCGAGTGTATTCGTAAGGGCAAGCTGCACGGCTTCGGGGAGGAACTTGGTAATGGGGGACTGCCAGCCGTCCGGTTGGATCTTTATCCAGGCGAGCCCCTGCGCTCCGAAAATCTTAACAAATTCGGTGAGATCATCCAGCTCTTTTCTGGAAAGAGTTGCTCCGCCGGGGACCCTGAGCGCCTTGACGATACCTCCGCGTTCGATCGCCTGCTTGAAAACCCGCAGCTCGGACGCCGCCACCACGGAAGTGACGTCCGCCAGGGGAAGGGCAAAACGGGTATCCGGCCGGTCTGAACCGTAGAGGTCCATTGCCGCGGCATAGGTCATGCGCGGAAAGGGCAGGTCCAGTTTGATGTCCATCAGCTCGCTGAAAAGACGCGAGACCCATCCCTCGATCAGATCATAGATGTTCCGTTCGCTGATAAACGACATCTCGAGGTCGAGCTGCGTGAATTCGGGCTGCCTGTCTGCCCTCAGGTCCTCGTCCCGGAAGCACTTCACTATCTGGTAGTATCTCTCGAAGCCCGAGACCATGAGGAGCTGTTTGAAGAGTTGCGGCGACTGGGGCAGCGCGAAAAACTTTCCCTGGTTGACGCGGCTTGGCACCAGGTAGTCGCGCGCGCCTTCCGGGGTGCTCCGGGTGAGCACCGGCGTCTCCACCTCCAGGAATCCCAGGGCGTTGAAATATCCCCGTGAGAGTTGGGCCACCTTGTGGCGCAGGAGGAGGTTCTTGAACAGCTTCGGCCGGCGCAGGTCGAGATAGCGGTACCTGAGGCGGGTGTTCTCGTTCACTTCAACCTCGTCCTCGATATGGAAAGGAGGAGTCTTGGATCCGTTCAGAATGCGCAACTCGGTGGCCGCGACCTCGATTTCGCCCGTGGGCAGCTTCGTGTTGGTCATTCCCTCCGGTCGCAGCCGCACCTTCCCCCTGGCGGCGATGACGAATTCGCTCCGCAGCGCCCCCGCCCGCTCATGGGCCGCGGCATCGATCTGGGGATCGAACACCACTTGGGTCAGCCCCTCCCGGTCCCGGAGGTCCACGAAAATGAGTCCGCCATGGTCGCGGCGCCTCTGCACCCAGCCCATGACGACCACTTCCGAGGAAATGTCGGATGCGCGCAGGCTGTTGCAATCGGTTGTCTTCTGCCAGTCGCCGAGCTGATCGAGTACGACCGGACCTTCATCCGGAATGTCCACCGGGTTTTCCCGTTCTCGGGATTCCAATACACTCACCAGGATTCCTCCTAAACCACTTCTAAGATTTTT
Organism: Syntrophobacter sp.; assembly: GCA_039679945.1. Lineage (GTDB taxonomy): Bacteria > Desulfobacterota > Syntrophobacteria > Syntrophobacterales > Syntrophobacteraceae > SbD1. The sequence continues at coordinate 40,000 of JBDKTY010000151.1, forward strand.
GATCCGCTGCTCATCCGGCCGCTTTGCATGCCGCCGCGGTTATTGCTTCTTTGCTATATCAAGGATTATGCCGGTGGCGCCGTCCAGCGGCAGCACTTTCTGCGTCTTCTCCTGCATGTCACGCAACTGGATCTCCCCCCGGTTCATTTCGTCTTCGCCCAGTATCAGCACGAAGCGGGCGCCGGTCTTATCCGCCCGGCGCATCTGGCTCTTGAGGCTGCGCCCCTCGTAGTCCAGGTCCACCTCCATTCCGCGGCCACGCAGTTCCTGGACGAGAAGAAACGCGCGGTCCCTCGCCTTGTCTCCCAGTCCAGCCACGAAAACCTGGGGCGCCCGCGCGGCTTCGCTTTGCTCCTGCTGAAGAAGCAGTATCAGGCGTTCCATTCCAATGGCAAAACCGATTGCCGCTATGTCGGGGCCGCCCAGGTCACGGACGAGCCCGTCGTAGCGCCCGCCGCCTCCGATAGCGTTCTGGGAACCCAGCCGGTCGGTGATTACCTCGAAGGTGGTACGCATGTAGTAGTCCAGGCCGCGCACCATGCGCGGGTTAATGACGTGGGGCGTCCCCAGCTTCGTGAGGTATTCCCGGACCGCGTCGAAGTGGGCGCGGCACTCATCGTCTATGGAATCTATCAGCGCCGGGGCGCCCTCCAGCAGGGCCTGGCACCGTTCGACCTTGCAGTCGAAAACGCGCAGCGGGTTCGTCTCCCTGCGGCGCAGGCAGTCGGGGCAGAACGCATCGCCGGCCGCCCTCAGGAAGTCCTGGAGGCGTTCCTTGTAAGCCTTGCGGCAGTTGGGACACCCGAGGCTGTTTATGTTGAGCATGACGCCGGATATCCCGATGCCGTCGAGAAACGTGCGCAGCATGTGCATGATTTCGGCATCGATCATCGGACTGTCTATGCCGAAGACCTCCGCGTCTATCTGGTGGAACTGGCGATAGCGCCCTTTCTGTGGCCGTTCGTGACGAAACATCGGGCCGATGGCATAGAACTTCTGCTGAATGGGGTCGGCATGGAGCTTGTGCTGGATGTACGCGCGGACTATGGAGGCCGTGGCTTCGGGGCGCAGTGCGAGCCAGTCGCCGTTGCGGTCCGCGAACGCGTACATTTCCTTCTCGACAATATCGGTGCTCTCGCCTATGCCGCGCGCGAAGAGTTCCAGTTTTTCGGCGACCGGAGTGCGTATCTCCCGGTAACCGAAGTTTTCGAGCACCTCGCGCGCGGCGCTCTCCACCTTTTGCCACCACCCGACCTGGTCGGGCAGTATGTCATTCATGCCTCTTATGGCCTGAACAGCTTCCATCCCATCTCCCGGCAATTATCTATAATTTAAGGACAAACCTAGACTTTTAGAAAACAGGGGAGCAAAAGTCAAGGGGTACCCTGCTTTTCCCTGAATATCCAGCCATATCCGACAGCAGCGGGAAGTAAACCGGCGAGGGAACTGCCAGTGTCACACACACACGTGAGACATCCGAATCCCTGTCCCCCCCTTGGCTTTCTTACCTAAAGCGAGTCCTGGAGCCAATATTTTTGCGCTGTCCTGCGTTTTGTCGCGCGCTATGGCGTTAAGCGGCGTCTGTGTTCCCGTTTGCCGCAGTCTTATGGCGCCATCATGCGCGTCGCGGCAGGAATTAGCCCGATAATCCGTTCCAGTTGACAATCACATTGAGTTTCTGTTCTTACAAGCCCACGAACAGCTATGAACATGGGATATGGCATGGTAGCTTTCGAAAAAGTCCGGGCTGCTGTAAAATGTCGTGGGTCGATCTATTTTGCGGATCGAATCCAAGAGTTGGAGTTCAGCAGGAGAGGAAAGGTATGAGCAGCCTGTTTGAAAGCATTATGATAAAAGGAATGGGGCCTGATTCCGATCTCACGATTTTGGCAAGCCAGGCGAATTGGCTGGAGCACCTCTTTGGGGGGGCGGCTTGAGTTGAGGGCGGGGCTTAGTTTGATTGCAATCCCGGAAATCCAGCGGACAGAATAAAGGAGGCCAATGCTCAATCAGAAAAAGCCGGTGAGCTTTTTTTCCGCCACCATTCTGGTCATTGCCAACATGATAGGGACGGGCGTTTTTACCACTCTCGGGTTTCAACTTGCCGGCGTTCATTTTCCATTTTCCGCAATCATGCTGTGGGTTGTGGGAGCCGTTGTCAGCTTTTGCGGAGCGCTTTCCTACGGTGAACTGGGCGCGATGATACCCCGGTCCGGGGGCGAGTACGCCTATCTCACCAGGATTTACCATCCCGCAATCGGATTTCTTACCGGCTCTGTTTCCATCCTGGTCGGTTTCGCGGCTCCCATCGCTCTCGCGGCCATGGCGCTGGGGAGGTATTCCGGGGCGGCTTTTCCCGGAGCCCACGAGACGCTCATAGCAGTGGCCGCAATCGTGGTCCTCACCCTGGTACACCTCGTGGATGTGCGGTTCGGCTGCCATTTTCAGAATGTTTTCACAGTCGGCAAGATTCTCCTGATCGCGGCCTTTATCGTGGCGGGCCTTTCCGTGCCCTACCCGCAAAAGATCGGAGTGCCGGAATCGCTCGGCGAGATAGTGTCCGTTTTCAATCCCGAATTTGCAGTCGGGCTGGTTTACGTCTCCTTCGCCTACTCGGGCTGGAACGCATCCGCCTATATCGCCGGGGAGATCCGGAGGCCCGAGCGGAATCTTCCTATTTCACTCTTCCTGGGGACCCTCTTCGTTTCGCTCTGCTACGTTCTGCTAAACCTTGTTTTCCTGTTAACCGTCCCCGTGGGTGAGCTTGCCGGAAAAATCGAGGTCGGTTACCTCTCGGGGAAGGCGATTTTCGGAGCGGACGGAGTCCGGCTCATGACGATACTGATCTGCCTGGCCCTGATCTCGACCATCAGTTCCATGGTTATGGTAGGCCCGAGGGTGGCCAGCGCCATGGGCGAAGATATCACGGCCCTGGGATTTCTGGCCGGGAGGAACAGAAGAGGCGTCCCGGTCCGGGCCATCCTCATTCAGTCCTCGATTGCGATTCTCCTTGCCCTGACTTCCGCTTTCAACTTCGTTCTGACATACGTCGGTTTCACTCTGACCCTGTTTACCTGTATGGCAGTCCTGGGCGTGTTTGTCCTTCGGTTCAAGGAGCCCAACCTCAAAAGGCCATTCAAGACCTGGGGCTACCCCATGGTTCCCGCGCTCTTTCTGGCGGTCAACGGCTGGATGCTTTGCTACCTTATCATCCAAAGGCCTCTGCCTTCCGCATTTTGCCTTATGACCGTTTCATCTTTATTGGTTCTCTACAAGTGGCTAACGAGAAGGCAAAACCAATCTACTGTGCTCCAGGAGGAGAAGCGATGACGGACAGAAACAAACGGCACGGCCGGGCGATAATTTCCATTTTCTTGATACTGGCGCTTATCTCTATAAATGATTTTGCGACGGCCCGGCAGCCGGACGTCATTGACAAACCGGCCATCCCGGCCGGGAAGAGCCCCGAATATGGCGGAATATACAACCAGTACGCGCGGTTCATCGCGGGAATGGCAGTTCCGGAAGGCGCATTGGCCTCACTTCAAAACAGGCCGGCATGGGTGGAATATTCCCGATTTTTCGACCAAAGCTGGAGGAATCTGGACAAAAGGCTGCTCATATCCGAACGTCAGTGGGCTGAAAAGGAGCTTGGGGCTGTCGCCTCATCGGACAGAACTGTCTTCTATCCATTCAGCGGGCCGGATTTTGCCAATATCAATGCCTTTTTCCCGCGAGCCCGGACCTACGTCCTGGTCGCCCTGGAGCCGCTCGGAGAGATCCCCGGATTCGCCGCCATGAGCGATGGGCAGTTCAAGTCCTATTTCCAATCCATGAAAAATTCCCTCCGCGATCTTCTGAACATCAACTACTTCATCTCCGCCCATATGGACGCCGAGATTCAGGAAACCGAAATAAAGGGCGTTCTTCCGGTTCTCCTGTTCATGCTGGCTCGAAGCAACGCGAAGGTGCTCGATGTCCGGTACTGGACAATGGGGCTGGACGGGATGGTTCGGGAGTTTCCCGCCCTCGGGACCACCGCTCGGGAATTTCCCGCCCTCGGGACCACGGACCTGGACATGAATCACATCCACGGCATCCGGATTGTCTTTGATGCCGCCGGTTCCAGGGAGAAACACCCGCAAACCCTTTATTACATTCGCCTTAACCTGTACAATGAGGCATTCGATCGAAACCGGTACTTTCACTCCTTTCTCAAGGGACTGGCGCCTTTTACCACCTTTATGAAGTCCGCCTCGTACGTGATGTACGACTCCAAGGTATCGGCCGCAAGGCAGTTCATGCTGGACCAGAGCCGCTACATCGTGCAGGAGGATTCGGGAATTCCGCTGAAATACTTCGAGCCATCGCTCTGGAGCCTCCGATTCCATGGCAATTATTCCAAGCCTATTTCAGCTTTCAGTCAGAACTACCAGGAGGATTTGGCATCGATTTACAAGGTGGAAAAGGCGACAAAGAAGATAAAACCTTTGCCCTTCGGCTTTGGCTATTATTTCAATCCCAGCGAGGCAAATTTGATGTTTGCTGAAAAAAAGTATCGAGGAAGAAATGAAGCTCCTTTTCGCAATTCTGATGACAAGCATTTTCTCTATAACAACGCAATATTCCCACGCCTGCACCGGGGATCGTGAGCTTTCGGGGTGCCTGCCTTTAAAGGCCGGACAGTATCGTCCTTTTGCGGAGACGGCGGATGAAGGTCTTCAGTCGGCGCTCGAGCGCGCCCTGAACAAAAACCCGTCCTGGCGCGCCCTGATTGAGCAAGATAAAATGGCTGTCGGGGTGGTGGACCTTTCAAAGCCTCCCAATGCCCGTTTCGCCAGCGTAAACGGCCGGACGATGATGTATGCGGCGAGCCTGCCCAAGATCGCGATTTTGCTCGCCGCGTATCAGAGCGTTGAAGACGGCCTGCTCGTGGACTCGCCCGATCTCTACGATTGGCTGGTCCAGATGATTCGCCGCTCGAGCAACCCTGCCGCTTCCTGCATGATTGACCTCATTGGCCTCAAACGCATCGGTGACATCCTCCTGAAGTATTCTTTCTATATCCCCGAAAGCGGCGGGGGAATTTGGCTGGGCGCCCGTTATCCGTCGGGCAACGAGCGATATCCCGAACCCGTTAAAGGCCTGAACCATGCCGCGACGGTTACCCAGGTGTGCCGCTTCTACTACATGCTTGCAAATGGTGAAATCATCAACCCGGCACGCTCGCGCCTGATGCTGGACGTACTGTCAAGGCCGGGGCTTCACGACAAATT
>JBDKTY010000152.1:0-1923 GCA_039679945.1 Syntrophobacter sp.
GCGAGACGGCGAAGTGCCTTCCCGACGCGGTCCAGCTTCTGACCCCCTGTTCCATCGGGAACCAGTGGCTGAGAATCATAGACACGGGCCGCTTCGCACTTGCCTTCTATGACAAGAACACCGGTAAGGGGATACGGGTCTACATCGACGCCCCCAGGCTTGATGCCTGGCCTCATATAAAGGGTTGGTTCATGAAACTCACTCCCAAATCCGGGCAGGACGAGGCCCGCCTCATGAAGGAGATAGAAGAAGCGGGAAGCTCCCTGTGCTCGGTGGAGACCATTGAGGTTTCCCTCGACGGGATGAAAAAACAAAAGGGCGGAGCCATAGCGTTGTGCCCGTCCTGCGGGGAGCCGTATCCTTCCTTGCGGGGGGCGATATGCCCGGCATGCAGGGGCGGGATGCTGCCTTACGAAACGGGGCCGGGAAAAGGCCTCGGAACGACCACCCGGGACTGTGTCGGCAAATGACGCCGCATTGACATTCTGCTCTGTCCACCGGCATAATACCGGTGGACAGAGCTTTTTTAAGACACCAGGAGACAAACGTGCAAGGTGATCGGGAGATAAAGCTGGATATCAGCGTTGAGGACGCCCCGGTGCTCGAAGCCAGAGGCATCAGACCGGAGGATATTCAGGGAGTCATCGGTTTTGCAGATGAAACGGGGAATTTTTACGTCCACCACACGAGCGGCCGTTGTCTTGCCTATTTTACACCATCGACTACGACGTACTGGGTGGAATTCGACCGCGATGGAGACTCTTACCGGATATACACGGCCTATTCACATCGCATGGAGATACTGCACGGTTTCAACATGGAAGCCAAACGAAAGGAAACCTCCAAGTGGACCTGCGTGAAGTGCGACAGGCCTCTTGAGCTTGCCACGGTAAAGCTGAAATACATGGAGGAGACATTCGGAGTCGACATACCGGCCTGTCCGGTCTGTCAGCGCATATTCGTCAGTGAACAGGATGCAACGGAGAAAATGGCCCTGGCAGAGAAGATGCTCGAGGACAAATAATCCATACCATGGCAACTATTGAGTATGCCTGTCTCCAGACGATAACGGGCGGGACCTTGAGACCCGGTGGATTTTCGATCACCGACCGTGGAATCGGCCTGTGCCGGTTCCCTGACGGAACGAGAGTCCTTGACGCGGGCTGCGGCTGCGGCGCGACGGTTCGCCGCCTGTGGGACCGACATAACATAAAGGGTTACGGGGTCGACTTCTCCCTCGCAATGCTTACCGAAGCCGGTGTGATGTCTACGCCGGGCCTGCTTGCGGGTGCACGGCTGGAATCACTGCCCTTCAGGAACGGGGTTTTCGGGGGGATCATCTGTGAGTGTGTTCTCTGCCTTACAAAGACCGATACGGTGCTTCGGGAATTTTCCAGGGTAATGGGGACAGGCGGCTTTCTCATCCTGTCGGACCTGTACCGGACCACGGCGGCTCTACCCGGCCCGCCTGGTATGGAGATCATGGAAAAGGACCGGATCCTGTCACATCTGGCCCATCTTGGCTTCGATATCATCACTTTTGAAGACAGGACCGCCGACCTCAAGAGGCTGGCCGTTGAGCTTATTTTGTCGGGGCATGCCTCCCGACGGTGCGGGGTTGCCGCTCCTTCCCCGGGTAAAAAGGCCGGAGCGTGGGATGGCATCGGATATTATCTTCTTGTTGCGAGGAGGATTGCGTAATGGAAATTTCCGGAGGAGAAACGATAAATCTGAGTGAACGCGTGCTCGAGGCGGCAAAGCTTAACGCGAAGGGCTACTGCTGCAGCCAGATAATGGCGATCATGATGCTCGAGAGCATGGGACAGGAGAACCCCGGTCTCGTCAGGGCGGTCGGCGGACTCTGTAAGGGGATTGCCGATTCCGGCGAGACATGCGGTGTGCTTCTCGGAGGGGTTTGCCTTG
>JBDKTY010000153.1:0-9631 GCA_039679945.1 Syntrophobacter sp.
CCGAGACGCCGATCATCCGAAGCAGGCATGGGGATTCCAGCGGGGTCCGCGGCGCGGCCTGGCTCTGGCCAAGATCGTAAGAGCCACAGGGTCCGCATCCCGATCGTTCGGGAGATCCCGTTTCGCGCGGTTCAGGTGAATGCTCCGTGGCCGCGTGCCGGCGCCCGGTTCCTTCCTGAATCCCCGGAAGGTTTGTGCCTCCCGGTTCTTTTGGCCCACGCCAGGATGAGATTATCCAAAACCGGGATTGTTTCCCTTCTTCACGCCGGTATCGCTGATTCGAACGACATTCCACGGGAAACGGAATTGCGTTTAAGATGAATCTGCCCCGGGAGTGAAGATGCCGATGGAAATTGACCCGTTCTAACCTCCGATATCCCCAAACGGGCAGGCAAGACCTGGCTACAAACACAGTCGCCCGGGGCGAACGGGGGATGATCATCTTGAACGCGAAATAATATCAGAGGAAAGCACCGGGTATCATCACAAGAGCCGGTATCAAATAGAAGTGCGATGCGAATCCCTCCTCTCGCTTCAACATGTCCCTTAAGAGCCGAACGGCATAAAAATGGGTTCGTGAGAACCGGCTTCAACAGTGTCGAACTCTCAACAAAGGAGAATCCCGTTAACCTGTCCAGCAGATACGCCATCATGAAGCTACTACCTTGAATTTTGGACCGGACCCGCGTGTATTCGATGGAAGAGATTGAACATCGGGCGATATCCTGTATCGTGCTATCGTTCCTGCCCGCATGCTGGTACGAATGATGCGCGCGCGGATTCGGAATATCATTGTGGTGGCTTTGAACGTGGGGTATATTGAGGAATCAGGATGATGGGAAAAGTTAATCAAATACCAGGAGGGCTCCTTTATTCCATGTCATTAAGGCGGACTAACACGTCAGTCCGCCTTGGCTCATGCGTACCATCTAACAACTATGTCTTGTCAGCAAGGAAGGTTGGACAGATAAAATTAACCGGGCATCGGGAATTGAATATAAGGGGTCAAGTATTGCCTCTGATTGATGGGATGGACTCAAAGGTTCCCAACATCTCTGGGACTTTAGATGGCCTGAAGGATTGGTTATGAAAAGAGTTGCTATCTATTTTTCACTACTCTCTATATTCTTTTTCGTAAGTGCCGGTGCTGACAACTCACACGATTTGCAGGAGATCTGTCAGCTTACACTCAACATGAGCAGTCTTGACAAGTATTTCCATATCGATAAACTTCCGGAAAGAAAACCCCTATTAATACTGACGAATGATCAAATACAAAGTAAGCCGGATCTTTTCAAATTTGGCGAAAGAGTCAAATATGTTTCACTCGATGAGATAAAGGTAAAATCAAGCCCTTATCTTGAATTCTCAAAAATCAAATTCAGCGGGAATAATGCATATCTCGAGTTTCTTTACCCACCTGAAGGAATCGCCGGCAAAGTGGATTTTGTAAAGGATGAACGTGGCTGGCACATCAAGAGCCATAAGATTGTCGAGAGATAGCTTTTTTCGTACATTGAGTTACAGGAGACGGTCATGAAGATGACTCCCCAAGACATCAAGAAATACCCCAAGCTTGCTTATTATGTCAGAGTCAATCTGCCCGAAGTCCTCAAGGTACCCGCTATCGTAAGTGCGTTCACCAAAATTGGCGGGATAACCCGTCCCACCCTGCGTGGCGCTCTCGTATGGGGTGCCGGCCCCACCATAAAGATTACCCATCTGATCGGCGCATACGGAGAATTTACTCCGGATTGCCATTCCCAGGAAATTCGGGTCGACAACAAGGTGGTTGATGACTTTGAGACCGGCAAAGGTAAACGTCTTGCCCACGCCGGTAACGTTTACCTGGTGGGAGTTACCCTGCTGCATGAGCTGACTCATTGGGCAGACGATCAGGACGGCGTTGACCGGCCCGGCGAAGAAGGGGAGGAATTTGAGCGCGCCGTGTACGGCAAGGTAATCTTCTAAGCCAACGACAGAAGGGCTCGCAAATTACTTCTTTTCAAGTGATCATTTCTATTATCTGTAAGAATCAAACACATCCGCAAAAGTTGCCATTTTATACGGTATTGCGTTCAAGATGAATCTACCCTGAAACTGAAGATGCCGATCGGAATTGGCCCGTTCATGCTTCGACACCTCTCGAAAAACAGCTTTTGAGAGTCAGCAATATCGAAGGCTTACATAACCGGTGGAGATCCGGGTCACGCCATTCCGGAACAGGAACTTTCCCCCGCTCGGCCTGAGCGTCTCGAAGGGTGGAACAGGTCGGAATCGAGCGGACACAGCGCTGTTTTTTCTGCTACGCCTTGCCACGCGAAAGCGGGGTTTACTCCCGCTCGGCACGAACGGAAGGGGATGTCCCGCCATGAGCGCGAATTGGTCCTAGAACGAAGCAGCGTCCCTTAAGAATTACCGACTTTCCGTGCCAATCCCGGAACCGGGCCGGCCCCGCTTCTCAGCCCCACGCGCGGCGGCATATCAAGGCCAGGAGAACAGATGAGTACAGATACGGCTCTGCCTCCTCTTCACGCAAAGTGGATGGACCAACTACTCGGGGGCGATATTCCAACGGAAAGAGCCGTCAACTGCTTCGACTGCGACAGGATTGACAGGGGCGGCGCCGATCAGGTTCCCGGCCTGGACTACTATCATCCGGAAACCAAGTGCTGTACATACCATCCCTTGCTGGCCGGTTTTCTCGTGGGGCGAATTCTCCGCGATAACAGTCCCAACGCCGAATTTGCGCGCGCGGAATTGGAGAAGCGGATCGACTCCGGCGTGGGAGTAATTCCCACTGCCATCGAGGGCTCGCCTCTTTTCAAAATGACGTATGGCAAGAACCGAAAAGCATTGTTTGGCAGGACCCGCGCCCTGCGCTGCCCACACTACCTTGAAGAACAGGGCGGCGCCTGCGCCATCCGGAGCAGTCGGCCGGGTATCTGCTCAACATGGTTTTGCAGGCACGCCAATGGGAGGCGTGGCATCCGATTCTGGAACGCCCTGAAAGATCTTCTCACCTCGATCGAGTATGAACTCTCCCTTTGGTGCGTGGCGCAAATAGCACCCGATATCAAGACGGTGGAGACCCTGCTCGGGTATTTGGAAAAGCCGGACTACATACCGGAAGCGGGTGATATCGACGGCTACATGAACCCCGTGCGTCGCGGGGAACTCTGGGGCGGTTGGCGCGGCCGGGAGAGGGATTTTTATCTTGAATCCTCCCGTATTGTGGAAGCCCTGTCATGGAATGATGTGGTCAGTAACTGCGGGCCCCGGGTGTTGCTCCTGTCCGGCCTTGTGACCGATGCCCATCGCGCTCTGTGTTCACCGCCACGGATGCCCGGCCGCTTGCGCGTCGGAGAAATCCGACTGCTCCGGTATGGCTCTGAAAACTGCTTCGTTCATGCATGCGATGAAGTCCTGGAGTTCCCCCGCGGGCTACTGGAGGCGCTTTTTTTATTTGATGGCCGTCCAGTAGCGGAAGCTCGTCATGCGATCCTTAAAGAAAAAGGACTGCGCGTGAGTGACGCAATCATCGAGCGCCTTGTGGATTTTGAACTGCTGCTTCCCATCGACGATCTTCCCGGGTGAGGACAATGTCAGTGCTTCCCGGAAAGTGATCCCCTCGTGATCAACCCGTTAGAGGAATGCGCCACCCGCGCGACTCATGATTTTCTCGGATCGCTGCCTGTCAGAATCCTGTACTCGGGGTTCCTGCCTGCCTGGAAAGCGGTGGGTATGGAGCAGCGGGTGATTCCACGACCATTACCGGCGATCTTGATCCCCTTGGTTTGATGATCCCGGCGCATATGGAAGTTGAGCCACGAGGAGGTCCCGTTCAGTTCCCACATACGGGGCGGTATGCAGCCGAAAGCCAGTTCCCGCGTCTGCCCGGCCGCCGCCAGGCGCTGGTAAGCCCTGAACCATACGCAGAACCGTTCCGGACGCACCTCGCACCGTCCATCTCTGCTGCCTCCGCATGGACCATTTCTAACGTGCTTGGGGCACTGAGATTCCGGGCACAGAAAAGCGACGTGCTGGATCGCGCAATCCCCGCAGCGACGGCAGCCGAGGAGCAGGATTTTTACCGAATCCTCCACCACGCTCATCACCAAATGCCCGGCTTCCCGTTTGTCCAGTACGCCGGCCATGAACTGCAGACCGCGAGCCAGGGGACTGTCGAAAGCGAACAGTAAGTCATGGGTGCGCTTGAAACATCTGTATCCGATTCGTTCTACCCTGGACGAAGTGCTTTGGAACCTGTTGGGCTCGTCGGTCGATAACCCCGTCTTCGGATCTTTCCTGTACATGTAAAAGACATTTTCCTGCTGAAAATTGAATTCGGGCAGGAACTCTTCCCACCGATGCCCGATTTCCGCCGCCCGGTCCAGAATACGGGCCGCTGTTTCAAAACTTTGGTGAATGCCGCTGATATGTATGCCACGATACCCCAGCCCCTTTACCACGGCAATCAGCTTCGCCGATCGTTCGATAGCGGCCTTACGGCCCTCCAGCTTGTTGCGCCACTCATCCCTGACCTGCTTGAGCAGCGTGTCGGGAACAACCACGCCGGGGATTTTGCCCTTGTTCATGCTCTGAGCCACGGCTGGAGTCAGATGGAAAATGGACGCCATCGTGGGGACCTTAATGCCGAAGTCTCGCTGGACCTTCAACAACTCCTGAAATTTGCGGGCGTCGTAGCCCAACTGGGTGATAATGAAATGCGCTCCCGCTGAAATCTTCCTGCACATTTTCAGATATTGCGTGAAGGACTCTCCTTCGGTGCTTTTGAAAGGCGACACCGCGCACCCGATGAGAAAGCCTTCCGGATCGCCCCGCTCTTCCAGCTTGCCGCTCAACATGCTCAAAGCGCGGATAAGGGTTACCGAATCAAGGTCGAACACCGGCATTCCCTGGCCCCCAAAGCCTGTTCCGGAATAGTCGCCGGTCAGCGCCAGGATGTTTTTCATTCCCATCCGGTCAAGTTGCCAGGCCCGGCTTTCCATGCCGATGCGATTGGAATCGCGGCAGGTGAAATGAGTGATCACGTCCATGCCGAAACTGAATATTTCATTGCCGATCCCGTCCGGACTCAGCGATGGGTTGCCTCCCGGATTATCAGTGATCGAGACGGCGGAAACGCGCCCGTCCGAATACGCTTCGGCAGCCAGTTTCAGGACACTGTCTATCTTGATTCCCCTGGATTCCCTGCCGGGAACGAGTTCCAGGGTGACGACGAATTTATTTGTGTACAGAATATCGTGACGAAATACGCGAAGCACGGTTTACCTCGTTGGCCTGAGATGCGGCCGGCCGGGGATTCCGGCGCCGGCCGGATTATCTTCATCCTGAATGTTAAGGTTCTCGAAAGGAGCCTGCCAGGACAGCCGTGCAGACCCATGAAAAATATACCCGTAATTGTTCTACATAATAAAGCGGATATGGAAGGGAAAATGATTCATACAGCAGGCGCTCTTTTGTTTCCCTGCCTTCTCATCGGCCTCTTCCGGCCGAACTTAACATTATAACAAAATCCGAAGCGTCGTGCATGCGGTCGGTTCCTGCGGGCGATAAGAAGCCGAAATATCCGCCTGGCAGCACTCTGCTTTCAAGACATCACCTTTCGAGCTTAATAGAGCGGGAAAACGATTCCCCAGCGTCGTGCATGCGGTCGGTTCCCGCGGGCGATAAGAAGCCGAAATATCCGCCTGGCAGCACTCTGCTTTCAAGACATCACCTTTCGAACTTAATAGAGCGGGAAACGATTCCCCGCCTGCCGCGAGTCGAGTAACGGCAAAGGGAGTACAGGGAGATTGGGCACACCGGCATCAAAACCATTTCATCACACAGGAACCCCAGGTCAGGCCCGCGCCGAAGCCGACCAGCACCATGGTGTCGCCTCGTTTCATCCGTCCGCCGGCGGCAGCCTCGCTAAGCGCGATTGGGATGGAAGCCGACGAGGTATTGCCATAACGGTCGATGTTGGTGAGAACCTTTTCCATCGGCAAATTGATCCTCCTGGCCGCCGCCTTGATAATGCGGATGTTTGCCTGATGGGGCGCGAACAGGTCGACAGCGCCCGGATCGAGTCCCGCCCTGTCGAGCACGCGCTTTATCGAATCTCCTAAAGTCCGCGTGGCGAATGCGAATACGCTCTGTCCGTCCATATGCAAATAATGAAGCCCGTTTGCCACCGTCTCGGCGGTCGCGGGCAGGCGACTGCCGCCGGCCGGCGTCAGAAGGCTTCCATAACCGGAACCGTCCGCCCCCAGATCGACACCCAACAAGCCATAACCCTCGGGCACTTCAGCCAGCACCGCGGCCCCCGCCCCATCACCGAACAAAATGGCCGTACGTGGGTCTGTCCAGTCCACTACCCGCGACATGGTATCGGAGCCTATGACGAGCACCTTCCGGTACAACCCGGACGAAATCGCCTGGCAGGCCATCACCAGCGCATAGACAAACCCGGAACAGCCCGCGCCAAGGTCAAAGGACGGAGCCTTCCCGGCTTTGATGAGTGTCTGAACCGCGGCGGCAGTGGGGGCGATGCCGCCATCGGGAGAACAGGTGGCGAGAATGATCAGATCTATTTCCCCGGCATCAACCCCGGCTTGGTTCAGGGCAAGGCCGGCGGCCACTGCCGCCATTTCCGAAGTAGCCTCTTCGGGCCCGGCGATACGTCTCTCCCTTATGCCTGTGCGCTGCAAAATACTCTCGGCGGTTTTACCGAGCCTTTCCCCCAATTCCTCGTTGGTCAGGATTGTCTCGGGGACATAATGGCCCAACCCGATGATACCGGTTCCCATCGTGAATCGTTGCTCCTCTATGGTTTAAACAGGGTATCCCGTCTTGATGAACCGTTCAGGTCAGCCGAGTAGTTGTTGCGGGGTTTCCAACTTAAACAGCGAGGCGAAAAATCTCACACCTAACTTTCCGCTTACCCGATTCTTACAGACGTTCAAAGAAGTCGGTAGTTTGTCGTACCGACAGGGTCATCTTATCCTCTTGATTAAAATCAAGCGGTTAGCATTAGCATGATAGTTGCTCCCATGCAACATAACTTTCCTCGCGATCGTAAAAGCCAGGTTGGAATCCCCTACCGATCCAACTCACGCGCGGGCCTGATCGCGGACAACTCCAACGGGGGAGGGTTTGGCCTCAGCAGTATTCGACGACAACTTCCTTGTTGTATTTTCTCAGCAGGTCGACGAGTTGCTCGACGATGTTTCGTCGAATGGAGATGTTCTTGGGCAGGAGGGGATTCTGATAGAAAGGGTTGATGCTCTGTCCGACCAGGAAATGGATGGAATCCGCCGACAGCAACTCCCGCGTCAGCATGGAGGGTCCGGTGCGCTCCGCGGGCACCGCCGAGAGATTTCCCCGACACTCCTGCAGCTTCTTCAAGGAGGCGGCCATCGTGAGGATTCCTTCAGTGACCAGGTCGACGTCCGCCATGCTGCCGGCCGGGGGATAATCTCCCGTCATGGTGTCGGCGTCGATTTGAGCTTTTTTGCCGCCGTAGTCGGCGACAAGATTGCTGGTCGTGCCGCCGCAGATAACCTTTCTGCCATCGAAGTTCAGGAGGCGGTTGACGTAGGATTGATCCCACTTCCGGTTCAGGGGGGGGCCGGTAAAAACCATCAGGGTATTGCGCTTGCGCGCGTAGATGCCGACGAAGGTCGCATCGTCTCCGATGCTGTTGCTGTAAAGTTCTTTCGTCTTGTCGATGACCGAATCGACGACGGTTTTGGCGGAAAGGACGCTTCTCCTGAAAATTTGTTCCAGATACTCAGCGACGTTGTCCCAGCCCCATCCGAAATTTAGAGTCACTCCTAAACCGGCATACAGTATTCCGTCGCTGACGACCCCGATAAAATCGTCCCTTTCGAGCTGACCACTCATGAACCACAGGGTCTTATCCAGAATCGATACCTTTTCCTGCTCCATCTGAACGACACGTCCCTCCTTGAGATAAAAGACAGGAGGACTATCGAAGTTGATGATGTCGAATCGGTTGCTGTCGTGGTGAATTTCGACGATCACGAAAGTCGAGTAGGCGATCCCTCGCTCTTTGGAAATGGGAAGCGTACCGATTACGGTTTCGATGATTTCCTTGAGCGAGACGGATTCGCGGAGCATGGTCATGATGATTTCGGTTGTAAGGGTCGCGAGGATGCTCGCCTTCACACCACTTCCCAAGCCGTCCGAGAGGACCACCAGCGTTCTGTCCGCCGTGCGAAGAGTTTTTACCTGGTCTCCGCAGAGTTCCTCGCCCTGGCGGTTGAGGCTGGCAGAATAGACGTCGTAGAAATTATTCGTTTTCTCCGCCACCTTCCTTCTCCAACATATCCAGAAGCCTGAGCAGGCTGACTTTAATTTCAGCAGTCGTTTCACCAAGCAAACCGGCAATTTCCTGTGCGACACTCATCTGTTTGTTGACGACCTGGGTGACCTCGGTAATGGCCTCTCGCTTGAGCTTGCTCAACTCCTTTGACTGCTGCCACTCTTTGGTCAAATCGACCAGGATAGCGGCAACGAGTTTCTCGTTCGGAATGGGAAAGATCACCTCCCGGACATAGAGAGGAATGTGAGGGTACTCCCTCTCGATGCCGCGGTTCACAAGGCGGGTACGCCATACCTTGACAAAATCATCGACGTCGCCAAGGATATCCACTCCCTTACGGCCGATGACCTCATTAATATCCACACGCATCATTTTGCAGAAAGCGGGATTGACCAGACTGACGTTCATGTCGATGTCAAGCACGATCAATCCGTTGGGATCATAATCCCACAGCAGTTTCCACAGAAGCACCTTCGTCTCCACGCGCTCACCCCTGGTTCTCGTTCTTCAAGGCAGGGAGTATCTCCCTGATGAACTTGATTCCAATGTTTTCGGGATTAATGTCCGTAATCGTTTTCTCGCCGATCTTAACGACAATGCCATGCATGCAATTATCGAGGCAGAAGGCCCCCTTTAACTCGATCTCGGCCTCCATGCTGTGCTCTTGCATCAGCTTCTGTAAAGCGGGAAGCACCCGGTGCACGCCCAGTTGGTAGCAGGCCGAACCCATGCACAGATGAAGGGCTATTTTTTCGCCCATCGCGCAATCTCCGATGTTAAAGCTTAAACCAGCCTCCCATTGGTTCGGGAGATATTCGATTACCAGGTTTTAGACAGCCGGCCGGCCTGTCATCTTCGACAGATCCAAAGCGATCGCCACAAACTCGTATGTCGTCCGATCAAACAGGAGATGCCAGGCTCGACTCGGCCTCCCTCATGCCCCGGGTTCGCACTCCGGCGCCTCGAAACCATCGGCGCGATAAAAGATGCAAAGCACCACCCACATGTAAGAACTTCCATATACTTCACTTATACCTGAAAATAGAATTTTGGCACGCACTTAGTAATAAAACGGGGAACCCCGCCCTGCAAGCCATTCAATCTCCAGGCAGGCATCGAGATTACGGCGAATAACCCCAAAGACAGACCTAACCCGCATCATTCATGGCTTTCTGGGAAGAAGCGTAAAAAGCCCTGTATAGACCGTGTGTTAGCTGGATTATCCATCTCAACTTCGACCGGCAGTGTGTTATCGGCCCAAAATCGCTTCAAGCCCTG
>JBDKTY010000154.1:0-4791 GCA_039679945.1 Syntrophobacter sp.
GGCGATTCCGGGAGGACCTTTTCTACCGTCTCAATGTCTTCCCCATCTCCATCCCGCCTTTGAGAATGCGGAGGGAGGACATTCCCCTGCTTGTCCAGCACTTCGTCGATAAGCACGCGCGGAAAATCGGAAAAAAGCTCGAGACGATTTCAAAAAACGCCATGAAGGCCTTACAGAACCAGTCCTGGCCGGGAAACGTGCGGGAACTGGAACACGTGATCGAGAGGGCCGTCATCACCAGCCCCGGTCCGGTGCTGCTGCTTTCGGATGGGTCTGAAACACATGCTTTCGAACAAAGGGAAGATCCCCTTAAAGGGCTTGAAGCGATAGAGCGGGAGCATATCCTCAAGGTCCTCGGCGAATCCCGCTGGAAAATAGACGGCAGAGGCGGCGCCGCTTCCCTCCTCGGACTTCACCCGAGCACGTTGCGTTTTCGCTTGAAAAAACTGGGGATCAAGCGTCCCTAGAAAGCAAGACCCGCCGTATTGCTCTCAACATGCTGAGGAAGCCTCAAAATGTTGAGACTCCACCTCCCAATGCCATTCAACGATATTTAGCAATATATAAATAAAATCATACTGTTACTCACCCTACCGCCTGGCCTCCCTTTCCGGCACGCATATTGAAATTGGAAATCGCACAGGATGAGGGTCAAATTTTTGAAGCTTACAATCGAGATGAGGGTCAATCCGGACAAATTCCAGGAATTGCACCAGACCCTGGAGGCATTCCTTCCCGTGATACGCAGGCAGAAAGGGTGTCAGGACTGCCGGATCGCCCGGGACATCGAGGATGGCGAGCTCCTCGTGCTTGTCATCCATTGGAATGCCCGGGAAGATCTTGAACAATACATAAGGTCTGAAAACGGCAGCGCACTTCTCGGGGCCATCGAGCTGCTCAGCGAAACATCCAGAGTCGGCATTGGCAGGGATTTGTCGTGGGAAGGAATTGAGGCCCTGAAAAAAATGAGAAGGAAAGCACAGGAAATCAAACGGTAAAGGATCATGATTGACCCATTCATACCGAGGGAACCTTAACAGGATCCGGCAGGAGAACAAGGAGAAGAAAGCGATGAAGATAACGGGTATTTCGACGGCAGTATTGATGATATTCCTTGCATTCGCGCCCCCTCTGAGCCCCTTGGCTTACGGGCAGACATCGGTGCCCGGTGCGGGCAAATCCGTCAAAGACAGCAATGATGGCGAATGGAACTTCACTGTGGCGCCTTACATGTGGGCCGTCAGCATGGACGGCAAGGTCACCGTCGGCGACTACAGCACCTCATCTTCAATGTCCTTCTCGGACATTATGAAGAACCTCCAGGTCGGCGGATTGATGCATATGGAGGCGCGAAAGGGCAGCCTCGGGTTCTTTGTCGATCCTATATACCTGAAGATGCGGGAGGACAAGACGCTCTCAGCAGTTTCCTCCGGTGCGCCACAGCCCGCCACGAGGGACATCACCGCTACCATCGAAACGTGGCTCGTCGAATTCGGAGCCATCTATCAGGCAGGCAAATGGAAGCTTGGCGAGAAGGATGCCGCCAGGTCGGCCTCTCTTGATATATACGGGGGCGGCCGCTACTGGTACATGCACAGCAACCTCGACACAAGCGGGCCTGCAAACCCTACCAGTACCGTGGATTTTGTGGACCCGATGATAGGTCTTTCCTTTAATACGGACCTGACCGAGAGAGTGGTCCTTAACCTGAGGGGCGATATCGGGGGTTTCGGTGTCGGCTCGGATTTCAGCTGGAGTGCCGCGGCACTGTTCGGTTACCGTTTCACCCGGGATATAACCGGCTTCCTGGGTTACAGGGCACTCTACCTCGATTACAAAACCAGCCATTCCCCGAGGTTCAAGATAACGATGCAGGGCCCGATAACAGGGATCCAATTCGCCTTTTGACGCCCAACCGGATGGTGAGCTGAGGATTGGCCGGTCATGCGGACGGGCAAAGAAATAGAAGGAGGACAAGAAGATCATGAGACAGAAGGGATGTACACAACAAATTTTGGTGGAAGCGCGGAGCGGCGGCGCCCTGGCGGCGTTCAGTTCGGTGCTGGCACTGGGAACACTGTTCGGCGGCATTGCGTCATCGCAGGAAGTGCTGCCCGCACCGTCTCCGCAGTTCAAGGGACAGATAGGACTCACCGTGAAAGATTCGAGAACCGATTTCCCGAAACCGGTCGAGGCACCAA
Organism: Syntrophobacter sp.; assembly: GCA_039679945.1. Taxonomy (GTDB): domain Bacteria; phylum Desulfobacterota; class Syntrophobacteria; order Syntrophobacterales; family Syntrophobacteraceae; genus SbD1. The sequence continues at coordinate 2,202 of JBDKTY010000154.1, forward strand.
AAGGGGCACCTAATGTCGTCCTGATTATCCTTGACGATGTAGGCTTCGGGGCATCAAGCACCTTTGGCGGGCCATGCGACACACCGACACTCGAGAAACTGGCAAAAAACGGTCTGCGCTATACACAGTTCCACACTACGGCGCTGTCGTCCCCCACGCGCGCATCGCTGCTCACCGGCCGCAACCATCATTCGGTCCATACCGGGACCATCATGGAAACGGCAACGGGATTCCCGGGCTACGACAGCCTGATGGGCAGGGACACCGCGACGGTCGCCGAGGTCCTCAAGCAGAAAGGCTGGAACACCTCCTGGTTCGGGAAAAATCATAACGTGCCTGACTGGCAGACCAGCCAGGCCGGGCCATTCGACATGTGGCCCACAGGTCTCGGGTTCGAGCATTTCTACGGGTTCATCGGCGCTGAGACAGATCAGTGGAGACCGGCAGCTTTTGAAGGGACCAGGCCCATCGAGCCGTACCTCGGCAACCCGGACTACAACTTCGATTATGACATCGCGGACCAGGCCATCAAATGGGTACGCAACCAGAAGGCGGTTGCACCGGACAAGCCGTTCTTCCTCTACTATGCCCCCGGGGCCACTCACTCACCACATCATCCGAAAAAAGAATGGATAGCGAAATACAAGGGAAAGTTCGACCAGGGCTGGGACAAGGTGCGGGAGGAAACCCTGTCGCGGCAGAAGAAACTGGGTATCGTCCCCGCTGACACGCTGCTGACGAAACGCCACGCCGAATTGCCGGCCTGGGATTCCCTGAGTACCGAACAGAAGCAGCTCTTTGCCTATATGATGGAAGTGTACGCAGGCTACCTTTCACAGACAGACTACAATGTCGGCCGGGTCCTCGACGCCATTGACAAACTGGGACAGATGGACAACACCCTGGTCATCTACATTTGCGGCGACAACGGCGCAAGCGTTGAAGGCAATATCGGGGGCTCATTCAATGAGATAGCCTCCCTGAACGCGATCCCGGAAAGCCTGAAACAGATGCTGGAACGCAAGGACGACCTGGGTACATGGAAAACGCATAATCACTACCCGGTAGCATGGGCACATGCCATGAACGCCCCCTTCCAGTATGCAAAGCAGTACGCCTCGCACTACGGCGGTACTGCCAACGGCATGGTCATATCCTGGCCTTCGCGCATCAAGGACATGGGCGGCATCCGGTCTCAATGGCACCATGTTATCGACATCGTGCCGACCATACTGGAGGCAACCCGCATCGAACAGCCTTCCATGGTAAACGGAGTGGCGCAAAAACCTGTCGAGGGTGTAAGCATGCTCTACTCCTTCAATAATGCCAGGGTGCCTTCCGCGCGCCGGACGCAGTACTTCGAGATGTTCGGCATGCGCGGCATTTATCACGACGGCTGGGTTGCCTGCACAACCCCGGTAACGCCGCTCGGCGATCCAAGCGACCCGAAGCAGGATGTTATTAACGGCTTTAAGTGGGAACTCTATAACGTGGCGAAGGATTTCAGCGAAGCAATCAATCTTGCCGACAAATATCCCGAAAGACTTCACGATCTCCAGTTGCTATTCTATGCGGAGGCCGCAAAATACAACGTCTTGCCGCTGGACAACGCCAGGATGCCGCGGACGGACGTGTCCATCCGTCCCAGTCTTACACGCGGCCATACGGAGTTCACCTATTCGGGAACAGTCACACGCATCCCGGAAGGGGCCGCGCCGGATCTGAAGAACAAGTCATTCCGTATCACCGCTGATGTCGTTCTCCAAAAGGGCGACGAACAGGGGGTCATCGTCACTCATGGCGGTATCAGCGCGGGGTACGCGTTGATGTTCGAGTCCGGCAAACCGGTGTTTCACTACAACTTCGGCAACGTTGAGCACTACAGCATCCGCGCCACGGAAGCCCTGAAGCCCGGCAAACACACCATTGTCTTCGACTTCCTGCATGATGGCGGCGGCGTCGGCAAGGGCGGCAGCGGAACGCTCAGCGTGGACGGCAAGCAGGTTGCCCGGGGGCGGATCGAGAAGACCGTTCCCTTCCGCCTGTCCCTGGACGAGACTTTCGACGTGGGTGAAGACACAGGCACACCCGTCAATTTGTCTTATGATGTGCCTTTCAGATTCACCGGCAAGCTTGAGAAGGTGACCGTGAAACCGGGTGCGTCCGGGCTCTCCGCTGCCGACCGGAAGAGGCTGAAGGCGGCGGAGGCAAAGGCAAAAACCGATTAAGGGACTAACCCCTCTTCGTGGAGCAATCCCCCACCCCCTCATCCCGGGGGTGGGGGATTGCGTAATAATATGGTATAAAAACAACATGAGCGCGGGCAATGCAAAGACTGAAATGTACCAGAACGGTCCCGCGGCGGGCATCCATGTGGTGGCAAAGCCCGTTGGGCCACTGTGTAACCTCAACTGCGCCTACTGCTTTTACCTTGAAAAACAGGCGTTGTTCGGGGCAGGAGAAAAATACCGGATGCCTGATCACATCCTGTCCCGCTTCATCACGAACTACATCAGGTCGCAGCCGACCCCGGTGGTCGAGTTCGTCTGGCAGGGCGGGGAACCGACGCTCCTGGGAATCGATTTCTTCA
>JBDKTY010000155.1:0-10943 GCA_039679945.1 Syntrophobacter sp.
GATGGGGGTGTGGGGGGCGAAGCTCCCCGCGCTTTTAAAGATTCCGCGTCAAAAGCAACAGGTTGAAACCACCCTGGCCCTGGTTCTCGCCGCAATGACGCACCCCGCATTCTTTTGCGATTGATCATGACGCTATGTACACTGAGCCATGCCGCTCATGGACCGCTCCCAGGGGAGGCCCCAGTATGTTGACTGCCGGGGATTCGCAACGAGCCAGTCGATGGTTGTGGAAAGGCCCCGGTCCAGGGTGAACTTCGGCACGAAACCGGCTGCATCCTTTATGGGGCTTGTATCCATCATGAGATCGCCCTCGAAGAAGTAAGGCAGTCTGCCCGGATCGGCATTGGCCGCCCGAAGCGTCTCACTCTTGCTTTGGATCAGGCAGGGCTCGCGGCCGATAATCCGGCCCATGCGATTCACGTACTCCTCCAGCGTGAATGGATGCCCTCCGATATTGTACGCCCGCTCACGGTGCTTGCCGGTGTTTTCTATCAACCGGTGGACGGCTGCGGCGACGTCCTGGACGCATATATTCTGGCACAGGAAGGGTTTTACCGGCACCATGATGGGCCGGCCCCGGAGGAGATTACCCAACAGGTATCCTTCCCGCGAGACGGGGTCATGGGGGCCGAATACGGCGGGGAGTCTGAGGCTGGTCCAGGGAAAACCGGATGCCGCATGCAGAACGCGTTCACATTCCGCTTTGTGAAAGCCATATTCATTCGCGGGATCGGTCTCGAGAGGCCAACTCTCGGTTACGGGGCACGGGAAAGGCCACCGGTAAACACTCAAGGTGCTTATGTGGATGAAACCGCGAATCCTGCCTTGAAGTGCATTGACGGCGGTTCGCGTATGCTCCTCGCAATAAGCGGTAACGTCCACGACCCAGTCTGACCTGACCTGCCTCAGCACGGATTCGAAGGAGGCGCTGTCGGTCCTGTCCGCGACTACCCGTTCCACCTGGCCGGGGTACTCCACGGGGGACAGCCCCCTGTTGATCGTAATCAGCCGATGCCCGTGTTGCAGAAGCGCTTCGACTATGGCCCGGCCGACAAACCGGCTCCCGCCGATGACGGCAACCGTGGATGCCGCGCTGCTCATGCGAGTCCCATCTCCCGCATCGCTTCATACTTTGGCAGTATGCTGTTCTCGTAATCCAGGAGGAAGAACCCCGGGAAGACTTCCTCGTGCGCGCCGATAAAATCATAGATGGAACGATATTTGTCCGGCACGGTATTCCAGGTGCTTACCACCTCGTGCCCCGTCACCATGTAGATCGGGATCAGTTCCGGTACCAGTTTGAAGCTCCCCTCCCAGGCCCCCGTCCGGTACTCGCGGTAAATGTCCGTTTGAGGGAGCATCGAGAAGAGGGACGGCAGGACCGTGATCCCGAGTTGACGGAAACGCATCATCTGTATCGCCGTTTGGAAAAAATCGTCCGGTTCCTCGAAAGGAAATCCCCAGATAAAGAATGTTTCCACGGATTCAAAGATTGCGGCGGCCCGTGTCACGGCCCGCAGGGCGTCCTCGAATTTGAATCCCTTGACGACTCTTTTGAGCACCCTGTCCGACCCCGATTCAACTCCGAACCGAATCTGGATACAGCCTGAATCGGCCATTCGCTTCATGGCTAATTCAGTCACCAGGTTGACCCGGCCGTAGCATTTCCACTTAATCGGCAGGCCGGATGAGAGAAGGCGGTCGCAGAAGTCGAGTATCTTCGCTTCGCTGGAATAGAAGAACTCGTCCTGGAAGAGCACCTGATTGATTCCGTATGTTTCGTGTAGCAGTCTTATCTCTTCGAGGATGTTTTCGTGGCTCCGGAATGTCGTGTCGCGGTTCCAGACGGGAGCCGCGCTGCAGAAACTGCAGGAGTAGGGGCACCCTCTCGATGAAATTATGCCGAAAGCGTCGTAGTTGGCGAGATCTATACGGTGATAGGCGGGCAGGGGCACGCTGTCCAGGGTGCGAATCCTTTGAGGCCGGCCCGTTGCGATGATCGTGCCCTCCACTGAGCGGTAGAAGATGCCGGGAACGGTTCCGGGTTCCGCCCTCGCGGACAGGACTCGCAGCAGCTTCGGCAGGGTCTCCTCGGCTTCGCCCCTCACGATGATATCGATCCATGGGAAATTTTGTAAGATCCGCCGCTCGACGCCGAACGGTCCAACCCCGCCCAGGAGGACTGTTTTCCGGGGATGACGGGCCTTGAAGCGTTGTGCCGCCAGAAGCGTGAACGGGAGGAGGTTCGCCATGCAGGAGAACCCGACTGTCTGTGCCGTTTCCCCGATGTAAGCCATCACATTATCCAGGTCGAACAGGTCATTGCCGGGATTCTCGCGCGGGAATACCTGGTAGTCTACCAGGTCCACGACGAAGCCCTCCCTTTCGAGCACGGATGTCAGGTAGAGAAGCCCGAGTGGTGGATGGGCTTCGTAGTCGATATTCCCGCCGACGTTCATGTAAAGGAGGTTCATATTGACGAGCGTGATATCGGCCGTCCCATGCACCCGGTGTACTGGAGCGGTGTTCCTCGGGCGCGATATCGTCCCTCCGTTCCCGCTTTCGGGCCGTGCGCCCACAACGGGAATGCTCCGCTCGGACCCGGTGGCCCCGGTCGATGCGGCACCCGGAAACGAATAATCCCCCATGATGGCTCCCGTTGGCATTGTTTGCCGTTAACCGCGAACCCCGGCCACTGCCGAAGGTGTGCGAACGGGTTGGAGCTTTCGTTCCAATTTATTCTTTTCCGCCTCCAGTTTCCGATTTATATCATCCCTCAGACCGCGCTCATTGACCTGCACCTCCTCAACCTGGAGGATCAGAGGCTTGGGGGTGATGCGCGTGTCCGAAAAATCCGCCGCATTGGAAGTGACTACCTTGATGTAAACTTCATCTTTTCCCAGTTCCCTGAGATTGAAGGAGAACGATCCCATGCCGTTCTCACCGATAGCGCTCTGAGCGTTCGGCACAAGATTGTAGCTTTTGTCCTCGCCGCTCGGGCTGAACAGAATTCTGAAGAAAGTCCCCGGCTGGCCCGCTATGTTCAGGGTAACCCTGTCGGTGTCTCCATTCCTGAGCACCTGGATTACCTCCTGCTGTATGGCTTCCGATGCCAGTGCGGCCTTGGGTTTCTCCTCCTTCGAGGCCTGGCTCATGATCAGGTTGTCTCCCGTTCCCGCGATTGCGGGAATGGTGAAGAGGGTTGCCAGCAGAGTGGGGATGACTTTTTTCCCGATGTCTTTCTTTTCCATGGACCTTCCTCCTGAATCCGCGGTTTTACGTTATCTTTGAACCTGGGATTTCGGCCGCGCGCGGGCCAGGCCGAGCATTCGGCGCTTGCGGCAGCCTTGCACGGGATGCCGCCACAGGGCCATGCCGGGCCGCGAAGCGGCGATGGGGGTGTTGGAGCTTGAGCCTCCACGCTTTTACAAAGCTCTCCCTGATACCATCCCGAACGTAATCCGGTATCATTCGCCGTACATAACAAACGCCGACCAGAAAAACGGGTGGCGGTACTTTATCCGCAGCATGTCCTTTTTGGCCGAGCGCAGGGCCTCGGCTTTCGCGAGCCCCTTACGAATCATATTATCATAGAACCGGACCATCAGTTCTTTTGTTCCCATGTCGTCGACGCTCCAAAGGCTGACCACCGCGGCGGGGCTGCCGGCATACATAACCGCGCGCGTGAGGCCCGTGACCCCTTCTCCCCGTTCGGCCCGTCCCAGGCCGGTTTCGCAGGCGGAGAGCACTACCAGCCCGGCGTTATATTTCATGTTCATAAGCTCGCCAATGGTCAGGAATCCGTCTTCCCTGTCTCCGGGGATCTGGCTGAGGGCAATCGCCTGAAAGCCGGGAGCCAGCAATCCGTGAGTTGAAAAATGGATGTAGTCGAATCTCTCCATTTCCTTCGATTTGGCTTTCTGCTCGGTCGCCTCCGCTCTGAGCAGGGCCTTGTGTTCGGGTGTTTTGGCCGAGAAGAGGTGCTCTATCGCTCTCACTTCCTCCCCGCTCGATTCGAGTCTGCCCAACTGCCCTCGGCTCTGGGCGAATCTGAGTGCGGCGGAGCGGCCGGTCGGGTCCTTGCCCGCTCCCTTTTCCGGTTTCCCCGATTTGAAACTCTCGTAATCAAATACCGGGTCCCCAAAGCCGACAAAAGAATCGTTCCCGCCGTTATGTTTCGTGAGTGCCCTCACCACCGCTAGGACGGATGCGGACTGGAGGTACTTAACCGTCTGGTTTTCGAGGAAATACCGCCAGTCGTCCCCGTCTTTCACCACGAGCGTCTCGAAGGGCAGCCTTGCCAGGACGCCGTCCGGGACGATGAACAGGGTACGCCCCCGCATGGCCCATTCAAAAGGCCTGAGCAGCAGGTCGTAGATCTCGGCGGCCGCGGGCCGGTCGAAACCCTCTCCCCTTCGCGGGCCCTGTATCACATTTTCCAGAAGCGTTTCCACGTGATTCTGAACGGCAGCTTCATCCACCGCAATCCTGGCGACCTGGAAGTCCTCCCTGGTCACCACGAAGCAGAATACGCCCTTCTTCGATAGGAAGTATTCGATGAGGGCCTCGTCATCACGGAGCACTTTTGTTTGAAGCTCGGACACCGTTATCGGCTCCGGATACTGGACGGAAGAATAGAGCGGATTGTTCAGCCGGATCTGCTTGCGCAGCCTGTCGAGTTCAGCCTCGAGCTTTTCCTGCCGTTCCTTGAGACGATGGATTTCCGCCTCGGCGGGTGAAGGTTTTCGCAGCTCGTCAATGATGCCGCTCGCGATGAAGGAGAGGTCCTTTTCGATCCGGTCCCGCTTTTTCCTGAGCTGCGGGTCAATACCTTTCGCGGGATCGACGCGGGCCTCGGCCAGTTGATCCAGGAAAAGCCGTGCCTTCATGCTTTCCGCCAGTTTGAAAGCTCGATCGTTCAGACCGTTTTCGAGCATGAAAAGCGTGGCCTCTTCATAACGGTCGTAGACTTTCCCCATGAGGGCTTTTCTGAATTCCGGCAGTCCGGCTTTTGAACGCACGTTCTCCAATTTGGCCATTGCCCCGTCGTAGAGCCTGACCGCCTCCTCCTTGTGCCCCAAAGCGCCGTGGGCGTGCGCCATGTCCGTCATAACGCATGCTTCCGATTCCGAATCGCCGATCTTGCGGAAAGCGCCTTGGGCACGTTCATAGGAAGCAATTGCCTCCGCGAACCTCTGGTGCGGTTCATGGAACTGGCGGGCTATGAAGCGATTGGCGTAGCCCGCCGACAGGAGGTCGCCAATGCGTTCCCACAAATCGAGCGCACGCTGAAAAGTCGCGAGCCCCTCGGCCTCCTGCCCCAGGCGCAATTGAGCCAAACCGCGCTGATGGAGGGCCAGGCCCTCCCATTCCTGCTCCTTCATCGACGATGCCAGGGCGAGGGCCTGGTCAGCCCGGTCAAGGGCCTCCCGATACTCCGCGGCGGCCTCGTTCGGGTTCAAAATCATACCGCGCCGAAGGTGGATCAGGGAGAGCGCCCTCAAAATGTAGCCCTGCCGCCACATATCCCGTGCCTCGGCCGCGAGCTTCAGGGCATCTTCCTCTTGTTTGGCAGCCAGGCTGAATAATTCCCCTCCTCTGGCCTCGTCCTTGTCGGAGACAGCGCGTTCGGCGGTCTCGAGGTAGCAGATTCCGAGATGGTTGAGCGCCCGGGCGCGGGCTTTGGAAGCGGCCGTCTGGTCGGTCAGCCTGGCCGATATCTCGAAAGCCGCGCCGTGGTACTGCAGCGCTCTCTCGAAATCTCCAAGCTGTCGATGGCAGTATCCCAGGTAGTCGTTCGCCTCGGCCATAAGTGCCGCGTCCTGGGCCGCTTCCGCGTAGGAGAGCGCCCGCGAGTAGGCTTCGTACGCGCGCACGAAATCCTTGCCGCCCGTATACACGTCCCCGAGCTGCCTGAGCGCCCTCGATGTTTCGCGCCAGCAGGCCGGCATTTTGAATCCCGATGCCGCCCGTCTGTATAAGTCGACTGCCCGCTGCCAGTCTTTCTGCCGTTCATACACATCGGCAAGATCTATCAGGCCGCGTCCCTCCCGGAAAGAATCCCCCGATTTCCGTGCAAGCGCCAGGGCACGCTCATGCCAGTCAAGCGCCGACGTGTAATTGGTCAGCTTTCTCTCGGCCTGCCCAAGGACATGGAGCGCATCCCCCTCACCGGCCTCATCACCCAGGGCCGCATAAGAATCGATGGCTGACCGGGCAGGGGCCGCCGCATCCCCGTAACGGCCCTCATCATAGGCGGTCCCGGCCTTTTGAAACTCGATGTCGGCATCGGATTTGCGACTCAGCTCCTCCGGTGTCCAGGTGAGATAGCGCTTTACCTGGCGCATGGGAAACCGGTCGCCGTTCACCCTTTTTGCCTCTTTGGCTACCGCGGACGCAAGCGCGGAAATGGCTTTCTTCCTGTTTGCATCGTTTGAAAGCGAGGCTGACTGAAAATCCGAGAGCAACTGATCCATGAGCGGCCGGAGCTGGTCAGGGTGGTGGGCGGCCAGTTTCCCGAGAGATGAAGCATTGCCCGCCGTGAAGTAATGCTCAAAGTCGGCGCGGAATGTAGGCGAGGCGGGGCGTGGCAGGTCGGGCGGCTGTGTTGCCGATGCGGCAAGAGGTGGAACGAGGAGCATCAGCATGAGACCCCAAAGCACACGGAATTTTACACAAGGCTGTCGCATGACCATCCCTGACGATTCATGGAAAAGGGTTGCAAGGATTTCGTGAAATTTACCCTCGGAGTGATTCTACTCCTGTTTGGAAATATCATGAAGGGATAATGGGGGCGGTTGGAGAATTGATCTCCTGGCGATTTCCTAGAGCCGGCCATCTTGCAAACGCAAAAAAGTACAAAGTGAGCAAATTCACACCTGGTATGATAATCAGGATACTCAATGCTCCAGGGAATCCCGCTTTTGAGAAAATGGCCCAGAAAGGCACGAGTACCAAGAGTGCAATAACTGAAATGATAATAATTTCGGGGAAGCCGATTCCGAACATAAATTCCCTCTCATACGAAATTGTGTCCAAAATGTTTCTGTCCGAACTCAAAAAGAGCGGGGAAATGATTCGCCCGCCTGTCATGAGGCTCCGTCAGGCGCACACGCTTGCCCGCTGCTTCTTACTCACGCCTTGCTACCTGAAAGCGGGCTTTGATTCCCCCAAGGCGGACGGGAGCGAACGCCTCCGTGCCCAAAGGCAGGAACTGTTTCCTGTGCGGCATCGAAGCATAAACGAGCGTGGGTATTCAGTGAGTTCGCCCTACAACGGGGCCGACGAGATATCGATCCCCTTCGGGCAGTTCCGGGGCAATTGTGCAACAAACAATCGGAGGACCTCGGGTGGAAGCTGCAGGAGGCGGAGCCGATGTTTACCGAGCGTATCGCGCGGGTCGAGGGCAAAGCGCAGGGCCTTTACCACGCCCGCGGGTTTGATTTCCGCCTGGCCGAGGTCCGCCTGGCATATTCCGCAAAGAATGCAGGTGGCGGGGTTTTCGATTTTGCAGACCGCCTCGGGGGTCATGCGGCCGTTGTATCGATCGTCGAGGAGCAGCCAGGGAACGGCTGCCTTGAGTGATTCAAAAAGCGGCTCCAGGTCGACCACCAGGTCTTTGAGTTGCCTGAAGTGGGGGAGGGGCTCCAGGGTCAGAGGACCGCCAGTGGCAGTGGCTTTCCGTATCAGGGTCTGGCAGGCGAGGGCCGGCTGACCGTTTATCAGGATCGCGCATGATCCGCAGATTGCGCTGCGGCAGGAGCGGCGAAACGAAAGGGTCGGGTCCTGCTCCCAGGCGAGCAGGAGGGCATCCAGGACCGTGCGGTTTTCCGCGAGGCTGACCGCGAATTCCTGCATGCGGGCACAGGTGTCTGTTTCCGGGTCGAATCGGCATATCTTGAGCGCGACATCCATATCAATAACCTCTCTGCTGGGGCTTGTGGCTGGTGATGGCGACGGCGCCCCCGGAAAACTCCGGTCCGCCCTCTCCCCGGCATGCAAAGGTATGGCGGAGCCAGTTGATGTCGTCGCGCTTCGGATAGTCGAGTCGGAAGTGCGCCCCCCGGCTCTCCGTCCGTGCGAGTGCTCCGCGCGCGATGATTTCGCACAGATCCAGGAGATAGCCCAGTTCGAGATAGTCCATCAGGGCATAGTTGAAAGGATGAGCGCCTCCCGGCCGGGGAAGGGTCGAATAGCGTTCCTTCAACAACCCGAGGGCGGTAACCGCGCTTTCGAGTTCAGCCCCGGTCCTGAATACTCCGACCTGGTTGGTCATGAGGGTCGCCATTTCACGTCGGACGGCGAAGGCGCTGTCGTCGCGCGGGCCTGTCGCGGGGAGTACCGAGAGCAAGGTATTCCAGGGTTCCAGAAGGCGTTTCGCGGTTTCCATGGAAAAACCGGAAAAAGAAGTTTTACGGGCGAGTTCCGCTGCTTTCTTGCCGGCTCGCCTGCCGAATACGACGGTTTCGAGGAGGGAGTTGCCTCCCAGTCGGTTCGCCCCGTGGACGCTGACGTTGGAGACTTCTCCGGCCGCAAGGAGGCCCGGCAGAGTGCTCACCCCGGAGGTGTCGGTCCTCACGCCTCCCATGCTGTAGTGTTGCGCGGGTTCGATGGGCATTGGCGCCGCCACGGGATCCACACCCGCGTAGCGTATGGCGAGGTCCCGCACCTGGGGAAGCCGGTCCGCGACAAGTGTTTCCCCAAGATGCGTGAGATCCAGGTGAACATAGTGCCCCTCAAGCCCACGCCCCGCCTTTATCTCCTTGAAAATGGCCCGGGCTACCACATCGCGGGGGGCAAGCTCCATCTTCGCGGGTGCGTAGTCGGCCATGAACCGTTCGCCCCCGGCGTTCCGCAGATAGCCCCCTTCGCCGCGCGCCGCCTCCGATATGAGAATGTTGGTCCCGTAAAGCGTCGTGGGATGGAACTGCACGAATTCCATATCCGAGAGCACCGCTCCGGCGCGATAGGCGATCGCCATACCGTCCCCGGTATTGGCGTGGGCGTTCGTGGTCTTGGCGAAAGCTCGACCGTAGCCGCCCGTTGCAAGCACGATCTGTTTCGTCCGGATGATTTCCACCCTGGCAGTGGCAAGATCATACACGACCGCGCCCGCAACCCGTCCCTCGTCGACGATCAGTTCAAGAAGGTGCCACTCTGAATAGACCTTTACTCCGCGCTTCAAGATCTGCTCATAAAGCGTATGCAGGACGACGTGCCCGGAGAAATCGGCGGCAAAACAGGCACGCGGGAAACCGGCCCCGCCGAGCGGACGCTGCGCGATGGCGCCGTTCGGCGCGCGGGTCCAGAGTACTCCCATTTTTTCGAGTTCGTATATCACCTGTGGCCCGTCGGAACAGAGCACCTCGATGGCATCCTGATCCCCGAGGTAATCGCTCCCCTTCACGGTGTCGAAAACGTGGGCTTCAATACTGTCGTCATCATGGAGGACGGCGTTGAAGCCGCCCTGCGCCGCCCCGCTGTGGGAGCGCGTGGGATAGATCTTGCTCAAAACCGCCACATCGGCGCCGGACGATGCGTTGAGGGCCGCCATGAGCCCAGCCAGTCCTCCTCCAACTATCAGCACATCATGGCTCTTCATAGTGGAATGCTCCCTGTTGTGTGCGGCATACTCTAACAGAATCGCCGGAAAGGGGTATTTCATTTTTCATATATGTGCAATAGTTGTAACCCTCGGGCAGGATTATCTTGATCTTATCAAGGATGAGAACGCATGAACGGCTGTCTTTCCGATATACGCGTGCTGGAACTGGGACAGGTGCTGGCGGGTCCCTACGCCGGAATGATCCTGGGCGACCTGGGAGCCGATGTCATCAAGGTGGAATCACCCATGGGCGGCGACAGCGCCCGGCGCACACCTCCCCATTTCTACAAGGGCGAAAGCATCTATTTCATGGCCCTGAACAGGAATAAAAGGAGCGTCGTAATCGACCTCACTACAAAAGAGGGGCGCCAGGTATTCTACGACCTGGCGCGAAAATCCGACATCGTGATAGACAATTTGCGGCACGGTGTTGTCGAACAGCTCGAGGTCAATCACGAGATACTTCTGAAATACAACCCCCGTATCATCTCTTGTTCCATCACCGGTTATGGATCGGATTCGTCCGACCGCTTCAAGCCTTCCTTTGATTTGATGGTTCAGGCCAGGGGAGGCGGAATGAGCCTGACGGGCATGCCGGGCGGCCCTCCTCTGAGAATGGGTGTTTCCATTTCCGATCATGTCGCCGGAATCTATGCCGTGACCGGCGTGCTGGCGGCGCTCTACGAAAGCGCGCGTACGGGAAAGGGTCGCAGGATCGAGGTCCCGCTTTTCAGCACGATGCTCTCCCTGCTGAGCTATGAAGCGGCGCTGCACCTCTATTCGGGTGACGTGCCCGGTCCTGTGGGGTCCGGCCACCGGTCGCTTATTCCCTACAACGCGGTTCCGACCGCTGATGGCTATATTGTCATCGATGCGCACCTGCCGAAGTTCTGGAGCGCGCTTTGCGGAGCGCTCCGGATCGAGGCGTTGGAAAACGATCCCAGGTTCCGGACACTTGAAGTCCGCAACAGGAACCGGGATGAGCTTTTGAAGATCTTAAACGAGGTCTTTGCGACCAAAACAAGCCGCGAGTGGCTGGCAATCCTCGATGTGGCGGGTGTGCCCTGCGCTCCCATAAACGACCTGAAGGCGGCGCTCGAAGACGAGGTCACCAGGGACTTGAAGATGGTTGTGGATATCGAGCACACGGGGGTAGGCCTGACGTTCCGGGCGGTCGGAAATCCGATCGGAATGCCGGATTCCGGGGAAACGCAATACTCATCCCCGCCTCTTCTGGGAGAGCACACCGAGGCTGTCCTGAGGGAGGTCGCGGGGTACGGCGATGATAAGATCGAGCTTCTTATCAGGGATGGGGTTGTCGCGGTAAAACCGGAGGCAC
>JBDKTY010000156.1:0-4433 GCA_039679945.1 Syntrophobacter sp.
TCCGCCGTGGCCGTCATCCCGGGACGCAGGGAGAGATCGGGGTTCTCGACCTTCAGTACTGTCTCATAGGTTACGACACCCGATGTCGTTGAAGAACCATAACGGGCCTGGGAGATCAGGGCGTTAAATGTGCGATTGGGGTAGGCGGCGACGCTGAATGTGGCGTTCTGTCCTTCGAGCACCTGTCCTATGTCCGCCTCGTCCACGTTTACGTGCAGGTCCATTTTGGTGAGATCCTCGGCAAGCGTGAACAGCACCGGAGCCGTGAAGGATGCCGCCACTGTCTGTCCGGGTTCTATGCTCCGCGCGAGAACGACGCCGTTGATCGGCGACGTGATGACCGATTTGGACAGGTCGGTCAGATTGGCCTTAAGGACTGCCTCGGCCTGGGAAACCGCAGCGGCATTATTTGCGGCATCCGCCTTTGCACGCTCAAGCGATGCCTTCGCAGCGTCCATCTCGGTCTGCGAAGGGACCTTTCCGCCGCTTAAGTTCCAGACCTTTTGATACTGCTCCATCTTAGCCCGGGTTTCCGTCACCGTGGCCTTCGCCTGTTGTGCCTTTGCCTTCGCAGATTCCAGGGCCGCCCGCGACTGGGCTATCGTTGCCTCCAGCTTCGCGGTGTCGAGTACCGCGAGGACCTGACCGGCCTTCACCTTGCTGTTGTAGTCCACTGCAACCCTTTTAATAGTGCCCGAAAGCTCACTGCCGACATCGACCTTATTCGTCGGCTGCAACGTCCCGGTAGCGGTCACTATGACAACAAGATCACCGCGCTGGACCTGCTCCGTTTTATACTGGATCTCCTTTGATTTTCCGACTGATCCCATAATTACAAACGCAACGATCACCACGGCAATCAAAAGGCAGCCGGGCAGGAGATAACGTTTGAACCCTGAGCCTTTGAGGGGATGTGCAGTCATTATTATTGCCGCTACCGATTTGAGGTCCTTCTTCATATCCATCCTACTTTCCCCGGTTGATCTTTCCTGTCCTGTCCGCAGCCATCGATTCCCATCCCCCTCCGAGTGCTTTATAGAGTTTTACCAGGTTCGATGTTACGACCCCCTCGCTTCGCGCCAGTTGGTCCTGAAAAGACAAAAGCGAACGCTGTGCAACGAGCACGACCAGGAAATCGGTGAGGCCGGCCTCATACTTTCCGAGGGCGATCTCGACGGACCTCCGTGCCGCACCCTGCGCTATGCGAAGGGACTCCATTTTCTTCTGCTCTTCAGCGTAGGCTGTAAGCGCATTCTCCACCTCTTCCAGCGCATTCAGAACAGTTTTCTCATATTCAATGAGGGCCTGCTCCTGCAAGGCCGACTGTACCTCGATATTGGCCCGTATGGCTCCGCCCTGGAAGATGGGCCATGTTATCGCGGGACCGGCGCTATACATCCTTGTCGGTGAAGAAACCAGCCTGTTGAGCGAAAGGGCCTCGAGGCCTATGGACCCGGTGAGCGTGAACTTCGGATAAAGTTCCGCCGTTGCGACCCCCACCCTTGCCGTCTGTGCGGCAAGCTCGCGTTCCGCACGCCGGATGTCCGGCCGGCGGCGGAGCATGTCAGCGGGTACACCCACAGCCACATCTGGAGGCGGCGACGGTATGGCGGCCGGTTTCTCGAGTTCCTTGTGGACCTTTCCCGGCTGTTCGCCCAAAAGCACCGCGATTCTGTTCAGAGCTCCTTCGAGGCCCGATCGAAGGTCCGGCAGCTGTGATCGCGCATTCTCAAGGTTTGAAAGGGCCTCCTCAACGGCAAGCTCATCGCCGAGACCCGCCTGCTGCCGCCACAGGGTCAACTGATACGTCTCGCTTTGCATGGCAATGTTCCCCCCGGCGGCTTCTATCCTCGCCTGGTATGAGCGCACATCGATATAGTTTCTGGCCACTTCTCCAAGCAACGAAACCAAAACATCTCTCGCGTCCTCCCGGGCCGCCTCGAGGTCCGCGCCCGCGGCCTCGACAGACCGGCGTATACCGCCGAATATGTCGAGTTCCCACGCGGCATCGAAATTCGCGTTATAGAGGTCGGTGACCTTGTCGGAGACAGTATCGGCGTTGCTGTACTTCCTCACGGCAGAACCGGCGGCTTCGACCGCAGGAAACAGGCTGGCTTTCGCGGCAAGACGACTTGCCCGTGCCTGCCTCACTCTGGCCGTCGCCTTCTTCACATCGAGATTCCCTGCCACTGCCCGATCGATAAGGCCGGAAAGATCCCTGTCATTGAGAGTAGTCCACCAGGAGGCCAGCACCTCAGTGTCCATCGGCGCAGGATTGAGACCACCCTTTAGGGGGGTATGCCATTGAGAGGATACCTCTGTGTCGGGTCTGATATAATCAGGTCCGACACTTGCACACCCACCGAGAAAAAACAGGAACACCAAGAGGGTGATCAAGATAATCGCCACCAGACACAACGCGGGAAAACGACGGGAATAGATGTCCATCGAACGGGGTTTCCTTTAATGGCCTTAAGCCTTGCCTTGCCTCAATTCTTCTTTGGCCGGGGAAGAAATGGCTCAACAGGATTGTGGCGGTCCCGCAGTCCCGTGTGGGTGGATTCAAGGAACTCCTTGAATCTCTTCCTTTCTTCCTTCGTCAGCTTATTTTTTATTTCCTCAACAGCTTTTATATGGGAAAGTTGTATGTCCGCCCGGGCAGACGCGATCTGTTTCAGTTTCGCCTCCACGGCCTTGATATCCACAGGGTCCTTTGAGAGGATCTCCTTCAGTTCGATAGCTGCGATCTGGAGTTCAGCCCTTTTTCTGATGCCGTCCTTCACGGCCCTGACCTGTATTTCCCTTATGGCCCCCATTCGGTTTTCGTCGATATTGAGGCAGGCCAGGTCCGGCCAGACAGGGTGGTCCAAATCCATTCCCACACCCGGATGACCCGGTCCTGCGCCCTGGGGCAGTGGCAGAGGTGCCTGGGCGTAAACCGTCAATGCAAAGAAAAGAATGCCTATGGACAAGCCGATCAATGTTTTTTTCATATAACCTCCTTGATCAAAAACTTGTGGTCGAACCGGACCCCATGCGGGACGGATTTAAGTCTGCCGGGTCACGGTAGAACTGTGCCGGCAAAGAGCACCATGAACATCTCCGCGAGCAGAAGCAGCAAGACCGCTGCCGCTATCAGATACCTGATTATGTCCCGCATGCGCGATGGCCTTTGGCCATCTTCGGCCGTATGTTCCATGCCCATACATTAGCAGGCGATTGTGACAGAAATATGGAAGAAATAAGGATATTTGTTCAAAAGGCCGAAAAGGCTGCCCATTTCAAAACGGCGCGTTGTAAAATATGGTCATGATACGACCTCGAAGAGAAGCGCTATGATCAGGATCGGTATAACATACCGGCTGTTCCTCTCCATCCTTGCCGCAACATGCGCCGCGATCCTGTGTATGTTTCTTGTCATGCAGTGGAGCATCAACAGGGGGTTTCTTCGCTATCTCGATGCCATGGGGCAGCAAGATTTAGAATCCATAAATGTTAATCTGGCAGAGGTTTATTCACGGCACGGGAGCTGGGATTTTCTTCGCAACGATCCGAGATACTGGGTAACCCGGGTCCTTGATGACCGCCGGGAAGCCGGCACCGAGTTACGCCCGGAAAAACCTGGTCATCCGAAACCGCCCCTTGTTATTCTCGACGGTGAACACCGACCGATCTTCGGGAACCCAGGGGAGCAGGGAGGCGTCAACTACAGGCCCATCATCCACAACAATCTCACGGTAGGCTATGTGGGCCTCCTGCCACCCAAACAGTTTCTCAGTCCCCCTCAGCTCAAGTTCCTGCAGCAGCAGAAATTTGCCCTCATCACGGCGGTGCTGGGGCTGGTGCTCGTGGTGATGGTCTTTTCCCTTCCCCTGGCGAGGCGCTTGCTGCGACCCATCAGGACCATCGCCGCGGCCACCCGTGAACTCGCCTCAGGAAAATATGCCGTTCGTGTTCCCGTCACCTCGTCAGACGAACTGGGGCTCCTTGCACGTTCCTTCAACGCCATGGCAGGCGCCCTTGAACAAAATGAAAAGGCCCGCCGCCAGTGGGTGGCAGACATATCCCACGAACTGAGGACCCCCATCGCGGTATTGCGCGGTGAGATCGAGGCCCTTCTGGAAGGCGTGCGGGACACAACCCCGGACGCCGTCCGGTCTCTTCACACTGAAGTGGTCAGACTGCACCGGCTCGTCGACGACCTTCATCAACTGACGCTTTCGGATCTTGGCGCACTGACATACAGGAAGGAAGACCTCAATCTTGTTGACGTTCTCAATGACTCCGCCGATGCCTACCGTGCGGAATTTGCGCGCAAGGACATCGCTCTGGCCAGGGATATTCCGAAAAACTACCGGTCAAACGTCTTTGCGGATCGCGAGCGCCTGCAGCAGCTCTTTTCCAATCTCTTTGGAAATTCCCTCAAATACACC
>JBDKTY010000157.1:0-48216 GCA_039679945.1 Syntrophobacter sp.
GCGCCTCGATTGCTGCGGTAAGCTCCATCCTGTTGTTGGTGGTATGAGGATCACCCCCGGATAGCTCTTTTACCTCCGCGCCGGTTTTGATTACGGCTCCCCAGCCACCTGGACCGGGATTGCCGCTGCAAGCGCCATCGGTGAAGATGTAAACTGTGTCATGCATCCTGATTACCTCTTCACATTGACACGGATATTGGCGCCGGTCAGGAAACCAGCCAAAATGGCCCGATTAAAACCAAGCCACTATAGGCTTTGGGCGCAGGTGTGCGTCATTGTCTCCGGAATGGAGACAAGCGAATCCGGGGAGCCCTCATTGAGCTTTACCCGGCAGGATAATGGTTTAGATCGATTTACTTTTCCTTCCTTCGATAGCTTGTCCCTTCCAAAACCAGGATCTCCGAGTTTTGTACGAGGCGGTCGGCAATCGCCGTGGCAGCAGTGGTTGAGTCAAAGATTTTCCCCCAGTCGGCAAACGGTAAATTGGTCGTAAGGATTGTCGACCGTTTTTGATGCCGGGAGCTGATAACCTGGAAGAATAGATCTGAGCCCTGCTGGCCGAGAGAAAGATAACCAAGCTCGTCCACCACAAGCAGAGTCGGTGATTGATAATAGTTGAGCTTTTTGAGAAGCGTCCGGTCGGCCTCGGCGGCGATCAGATGATTGATCATATCCATGGCGCTGGTAAAGAGGACCTTCATGTTGGCGTTGCACGCAGCCAGGGCAATGCATTTTGCCAGGAAGGTCTTTCCCGTGCCGGGATTGCCTATCAGGATGACGTCGGCGCGCTGCCGTATAAACTCCAGATCAAGCAGATTAAGGATACGGGTTTTCTGCTCTTTTCTTGTTTTGTGATGGTCAAAGTCAAACTGGTCAATAGTTGCCGTGTCGGGGAGCCGTGACTGGTCCCATCTGAGCTTGATTGCACTCTGGCGCCGCCTTTCCATTTCCAGCTCAACCAGGCGGTTTAGCGATGAGGCAAAGCTTTCGTTTTTTTCCCGAGCCTGCCGCAGGACTCCGTCGAGTTGCTGCGCCATGGCTTTCAGATGGAGGTTGACGAGCTTTTCCTTTAAGCGATCAGTCTCGATCATTTTGCTTTCTCCTTCTGACTGCCAAAGAGTCGTAGTCGGCAAGGCAGGGCTCCTGCAGGCGGATACGGTTCAGGGCTTCCCGGTTGAGTTTTACCGGTGGGTGTTCCCGTTTGGGCGTCATTTCCTGATAAAGAATATTCTCAATGTAATCGGCACCGTATGCATTATGAGAGATGGCACGTCTAATGGCTTGGAGCAGAACTGTGGAACCGTATTCATCCCTAATGGCGAGAAGCCGTTGCACACTCTTTTTTAGTGGCTGGTGGGCTGTGGCAAGACGTTCCACATAGGTCTTGGCCTCCTCGCCCAGACTTATGAGAACGGCGGTATCCTGAGATACCCAGTGCTTGTGGCGCTGTGATTTTGCCGCATCACGATGTTCGGGCAGCTCGATCCTTTGACGTTTCTGCCAGGATCTTTGATGGGTGGCAACGAGCTTTTCCTTGAAGTAGACGGACACTGTCCTGGAGTCGGCTTTCACCGTGACATGCTTTCCGATAAGCCAGGGTGCAACCGTGTAGGTGTTGCCGTCAAAGTGGAAACAGAAGTCGGGATAGACCTTCAGATCGGCTGTGTCACGGCAGTCCGGCAATGCATTGGGCAAGGGCCTTAAGTGATCGGGCTTGAAGCGCTCAATTGGCCGCTCACCGGTTGTGCGGTGAAGGCGAACATTGGCTACCGTATTCCTCCAGTGCTCGGCCTGGGCTTGCACGTCGAAGAGATCTTTAAATGTTCTTAATGGCCAGAAGCTATTGCGGATATAGTTGATGGCCCCTTTTTCGATCTTCCCTTTCTCTTGAGGCTGCGCTGGGTTACAGGCAAATGGCAAGATGTGGAAGTGGCGCAAAAATGTCAAAAAGGCTTCATTGTACCTGACGAGAGGACCGTCACGCTCAACCACCGCGGTTAGCATGTTGTCATGTACCAGTTCCCGGGGCGTTCCGCCAAAGAAGCTGAAAGCATTAAGAAGACAGCGGTGAAGGGTTTCCTGCCTCTGGGAATGAGTAAACTCCAGATACAAAAGACGGCTGTGGCACTCGATAACCGCCATGCAGTAGAGTTTTCGCTTGGTATTGCCGTAGGTAAGAGATTCGAAGTGGCCCCAATCTATTTGCATTTGGGCTCCGGGAAGCGATTCAAAGCGAATGAAGGCCCGCTTCTGCCGGTACCCTGCCCGTATGGTCTTGAGGTAATCGTTGACGATCGTCTTTCCGCCGTCAAACCCGAGAAGAGCAAGGTGCCGGCGAATCACCTCACCGCTTACTTCGGGGTCAACGCCGAGCATCTTTGCTATCTCTTCCTTGAAAGAATCAAGTTTGCTCGATCTTTTGATCATGGGTTTTTGCGGATTGGGGTTCTCAAGATATTTGGCAATAGTATCCCGGCCGATTCCAAGAGTTTTCGCAATCGCTCTGTTAGTAAGGCCGAGGTCTTTCAGCCGGTGGATTTCAAAGATCAGGCGTCGCTCTATCATGGGCGTTCTCCGAAGGTCTTTGCAAAGATTTGGTGAATGGTGGCCGGATCGTCTCTTTCCATGTCATCCGGGGTTTTGAGAAGTGTCTTGGGTTTGCGGGCCGGTTTTTCAGGAAGGGAGAGGACTTGGAAAAGAGTTCCGTCGAAGGCGATAAGGTCTTTTTCAATCAAATGGTTTCTGGCCTCCAGGTATTCTTCAACCGATAGCCTGAGAATCGAACACATTCGATCATACCCGTAGAAGGAGATACCGTACCTGTCGGAAGCCAGAACAAGGAAGAGATAGAGGAGCAGTTCATGATGGCCAAGGCTTGAAAGAAAACCGTCTCTTACAAACCGATGTTCGATAAAGGCAAA
Source organism: Syntrophobacter sp. (assembly GCA_039679945.1). Lineage (GTDB taxonomy): Bacteria > Desulfobacterota > Syntrophobacteria > Syntrophobacterales > Syntrophobacteraceae > SbD1. The sequence continues at coordinate 2,922 of JBDKTY010000157.1, forward strand.
GCTGGTTCCAGTCCTTCGAACACGTTCATGACATAAAATCCTTTTTTCTATCATTCGATTTTCACCTCCTTTGGGAGTCCCACATTAGGAGGTGAGTAGCCTGGAAGTCCATCGAGTCCTTCTTTGCAACGCAGAGGTCTTGGGTCTCAAGTCATTAAAATTAAACGAACTTTTCTGGCTGACGCGTCCATCTTTGCAACCAACTCATCACTGTCTGGCAGGATGTAATAACTGCCTGTTTTAATTACAGAAAATTGCTTTAACGCGTCCATCTTTGCAACGCGATTTTTGTACCGGCTTCCGCGGTTTTCCTGGCCCATCCGGTTTCGCTCCACATAGCTGGGATGGCGAGCCCTCCAGCTTTGCCAGTATGTGAGGTTTCGGCTCATCCAGGCTCTTTGGCTGTCCCGCTTATTGGCCTGATAATCAGGATCGGCGGCAAGTTTTTGCCGCTGCCAGGAAGTCTTCCTGGCTCTCTGACATTGAAGTTTTCCGCAATAGCGCTGGTTCTTTATGCGTGGATTGGGAACAAACCGAGAGCCGCAATGGGCGCATCGCACCTTCTGCATGGTTTCTCTCCTCGAGAAACCAAATCGGATGACGCTAAGCAGAACAATTAGTGCGATGACGGAAGAAAGGCGGGAACATCCATGAGGCAGGAATTAAAAGAAGTAGAAGGACTTGGAAGAAAAAGGACTTCGCGCATGCGAAGTGAAGAAGACCAGGAAGAAAATTGGCCTGAATTTAACCCGGAACCCCTTGGCCTACTTTCTGGCCGATCAAAATGGCTCCCTTTCTCACCGGTCCCGATACCGAGCGTTACTGAGTATCACCGAGTGACAATTAGGGGCACGGGTAGAATCTGACATACACGCCATTTCAACGCTCTTCCGCCGAGGACTTCTATGCTTCCCCAGTTTTCTGGTCCGACTGCAAGCGGCGGTTAATTTTTTTCTTGCACAATTCGCGAATCGCGAATAAAGAATGATCATGATTCTAAAACCTCAAGACATATTGATCCTGATGAAACTGATCGCACTGGGGCATTCAGAATGGTCATATTCTTCCCTGGGGCTGGAGCTTTCCATGAGTCCTTCTGAAGTGCATTCAGGGCTGAAACGTGCTGGGACGGCCCGTCTTTTCGATGAGAAACGGCGAAAGCCGGTCAAAAAGGCGCTAGAGGAATTCTTGATCCACGGCTTGAAGTATGCGTTTCCTCCTTCCCGAGGTGGATTGACGCGCGGAATGCCGACCAGCTTTGCAGGGCCACCCTTAAAGGATCTTATTGTCTCTTCCGGTGAGATTCCTCCCGTATGGCCCGACCCTGAAGGAGAAGAACAAGGTTATGAGTATTCTCCGTTGTATAAGTCGGTGCCGAAAGCTGCCGCCAAGGACTTCAAGCTTTATGAGTTATTAGTCCTTGTGGATGCTATCCGGGATAGCCGCGCCAGGGAAAGAGAGATCGCCGTGAATGAAATCCGAGCGAGGCTGCACCAATGATTAAAAGCAGCCCAACCTTGGAGATGGTGAAGATCGTTGCCAGGGGACTCGGAGACCTCAAGGACAAGGTGGTATTTCTGGGCGGCGTAGCAACGTCTCTGCTAATAACAGACCCAGCCCTGCCACATGTCCGAACGACGTTCGATGTCGATGTGATCGTGGAAGTGGTATCCCGAATGGAGTACTACCGGCTGGAAGACTCCTTGCGGGAGCGGGGATTTACGCAACGTATTGATAGCGATAACCCGGTCTGCCGCTGGTCCTTCCATGAGGTGATTGTTGACGTAATGCCCACTGATGAAAAGATACTGGGCTTTGCCAACCGGTGGCACGCGCCGGCCATCCAGAATGCGGAAGTGGTCAGCCTCGATGAGAATCTGGATATACGATTAGTGACGGCGCCGCTCTTTCTTGCCACAAAGATTGAAGCGTTCGCTGGCCGGGGTAGAGGAGACTTTCTAATCAGCCACGATATTGAGGATATCATCACCATCATCAATGGGCGAAAGGAGATAGCCGGAGAGGTTGCAGGATCATCTCGGGAATTGCTGGCATTCTTATCTGAAACTTTTGCAGCTTTTCTCGCCAATGATGATTTCCTGGAATCCATTCCTGGCCATCTGTTGCCTGACCCCGGCAATCAGGCCCGCTATGCTATCGTTTTGGACCGGATCAAGCAGATCGCCAACACAGGTCTTTAAACCGGTGACGGCTCCTCTCTCTATTTATAAGGCTCAGGTTCTTTCTCTGGACTGGCATTTCTCAGGCTTTGAATGAGGGCATTGATCCGGGGAAGGTGATTATAAACGATCCCTCGTATCGAAGGGGTCCGTATGAGTTCCTCCAAGTCCTGATACCTTGCCGCTTTGTAGCCTGAGAGGACCCAGACAAACTCTACGGTGTAGTCCGGGAGCAGTTTCAGCAATGAGCGGCGGGCCGATTTTATATTATCCTCACTGGGGTTCCATTTTGCTCCGTTCCTGATAATCAGGTGAAGCATCTTCATCCGCTCTCGGGAACTGTCGGTATCGATATTCTTATCAACGCGTTTCCTATCCCAGCGGTTCCAGTAATCGAAATGAAAATTCCAACTCATCCGTTCGAGCAACTCGTTTATCAGTGATGAACCGCCATCCTCCTGCTGCCGCGGGTTGAAGCCCTTCTCAATCAACATGCGCAAAATTGCGCTGTTTTCCGGGCGACAGGCTTCTCGCAAGAACCTCGATGCATCAGGATGACTTGGATCAAGCACTATCTTCTTGAGTTTAAAAATCTCGGCGTGCCCCATGAACGCTGCCCACTCCAGGGCAGTGAAATCTCCCTCAGGGTCAGGCGCTTCGTCCGTAGCTTTTGGTCCACGGGCAAAGGGGTCTGCTCCTGCCCACAGCAAAAGGGAAACCCATTTGAGATTGCCATCATAGCAATGATGTCTGAGAGCGATATTGATCTGTTCTTGAAAACTGGGAAAACGGTCCTTGTAGCGCTTAAAGAATCCCAGCGCTGTTCGGACCTTCCAGATCAAAGCATTGGCGAGCGGATACCCAGTTTCGACATCAGCGCCTCGACTGATAAAAAAATCGATAATCTCCGGTTCCCAGCAGTCAAACACTGTGTCCATGCTGACAGAATGAATGTCAACTCCGTTTTTCAACAACAGCTCGACCATATCAAGCCGCCGTTCTGCGATGGCGTGATCCAACGCGGAATACCCTTCTTCATGGGTTTGAACGCCCCCTTCGACAAGAACCTGGACCAGGCTATGGAACCCTTTCTCCATAGCAATTCTGAGCGGACTTTTCCGCCGGGCTTTCTTTTCTCGCTCCAGCGGTAGATTGACCGGCTTTCCTGCGGCAATCCATTTTTGTACATCAAACAGCCGACCAGCCCGGCAAAGCTCGACCAAGGGTTTGATTTCTTCGTAGGAATTGGCGTGCTTCATTGTCCGACCAGTTCATCGTGGGAAGCCGTTGCTCTGCTTTGGCGGGCAACGATTGAAAGGAGTCCTTTAATGAAGCTGGTGAGCAAGTCTTCCAATTTCTGGGTTTCGGTATCCCTCCAGTTCTTCCTGGCGTTGGTTGTCCAGGAAGGCGAATGGATGGTGAGACCCAGATTTCCAGTGGGCACTCGGTTTTCGCTGAAGAGACCATAGCCGAATGCATAATGCCCTTCCAAATCATGTTCCAGTGGCTCCAGATGTTTCTTCCTCAGTTCCTCAGTCATGCTGAAACCGATTTGGGTACCCGATATGACTGCTGATGTGCCTTTCTCGGTGATCACATCGTGCCCGAGTGTTTCCAGGGCCTTGATAATAGAGTTCATAAGAGATAACGCCCGGACCAGGGCATCGGGCGAGACATTAATATCGAGACAGAAGGTGTTGGGACATTTCACAATGCCGTCTCTGTTGGGAGCCACTGATTGCAGAATCCTGGGAGTTTGCTCGATGAGAGGATGTGAAGTACTGGACTGGGCGCTCTGGGAAATTTTTTTTTCGATTGCTCTAGTTCGAGATCGTTTGGCTTTGAGTCGGGGAGGGCTCGTCCCGTGCATTGGATTCCGGTAGATCGTTATCATAGTATCGACTGGGAGACCTTTGGACAGCGGAATCACCGGAGGCGTCTGCCCAGCTTGTTTTCTCGCCCAATAGCCTCGTGGTGGTACCGGAATGTTGAGTCTCCGGCATTTCTTTTTCAGCCCGACATCGGACAGGCCGAACTGGTCTGCCAGTTTAGTCATGGGTTCAGACCAGACCAGATCATAGAGATCTTTCCGGCTAAGGATGACTGCTTGATCGGTCATGGAGGCGTCTCCACAAACAGAACAAATCCCCGAATCATTCTGTATAATAACCATTTTATCCGGATTACATCCTTTTGAAGACGCCTCCCTTGATTCGGTCGAGATCGAAAAATTGCTTGTCCCATATTTTGTTTCCGGCACGCTTGGGGTTCTCCTTAAAAAAGGCATTTCTGGATTCGAAGTGTTTTGCGATGGCTACCCTCATTTCTTCAGCCAATTGGTAATCGCTGTTGTGGACCACCGCCTTTTTCATCCCCGAAAAAACCGATTCGATAACATTGAGAAATTGTGAATTGTTGGGGAGCGGTACAATTTCAATAGAGGGACCGATTCCGTTTCGTGCGTCACTATTCATTTTATCGATCAGTTTCGATACCGTTTTCGAGCGATGTGACGAGAGGGCATCCCAGGTGAGAAACAGCTTTGCAAAGGCGGCATATTTTTCATGGAGGAGCGTGAGGAACGTGCATATTGTCTGGACGCCCTTGTTCTCGATCCACGCCCAGGTCATCTGATTAGTAACCGCTTCCAGAGCGCCGATGAGCATCACGCGCCCTTTCGGTTTCTGAAACTGAGGAACTGTCTGTACATCCTCTCCTAGGGTTAAACTCTTTCCACCCCATTTTCTCACTTGGTAAGGGCCAGCCTCGTCAATGAAAAAGAAAGCTTCTCCCTCTTGAAGATTTTGCAGCACCGCCAAAACCCGGTCCACCTTTTCGCGGTATTGAGGGTCTTTACTGGTCAGGACTTTCCTGGCCCGCCGCCAACTGTAGCCAATCGTCTTGAGGGCTCTCCCGACAATGCTCTCAGAGACTTTGTCGTTATATAGTTGATTGTAAGCCTGGGTGAGCGTCGGATAGGACCAAGAGGTGCGGTTGATCCCATAGAGCGATGGCGAGGCATGGAGGATATCGACTATACGTGTCTTGCGGTCCTGCTTGAGTAGTTTCTGAGCTGGGCTATGGCGTTTTTGGACGATGAACTCGGTCCTTTCATCCTTGAATTTTTGCAGCCATCGGTAAATGGTTGAAAGTGGGCGGTCCGTTTCGGCCATGATCTCAAGCATTGTCCGATTCTTGTTCGCCATCAGAATTGTCATTGCCTTCATTCGGTATTTTACACTGGGACCGAGTCGATGTGCCTCAAGCAATGCAATCTCTTCCTTGGTGAGTGGAGGGGCGATCCCGAGGGGCTTGTACCTTGCAACTGCTGAATTAATGCTGGAAATACTCTCATCGAGCAGGCGCACAGAAACGCTCTTGGTTTCAGAGGGGATGAGTGGGTGAGCCTTGATGATCTCTCTGATTTCTCCGAGCACGGCCAATGGATTCTTGGGGTCAATGGTTAGTTGAACGTGCGTATGATCATTGGAGCGTCGGCGTTCTTTTCGTGTGAAGTATTGCGGTACAAGAGCTTCGAAGCCTTCTCGTTTAAAACTCGCTATGAGCCTGTACAGCGTACCGGGGCTGATTTTGAACGCGACGCCCGGCAAGGCAAAATGCAGCTTCTCGGTGATCTCCTGGAACAGCTTTTTCTTCTCCTTCAGGTTTAATGCAGGGTCCAAGAAGGGGAGAATGAGGTTGTACTTGCAAATCGCGACATTAAAGGCCTTCTTGTTAGTAATCCTCATCCATCCAGGCTCATCGGGGATGTACGGAGCTTCGACTTTGGGAGTCTTTCGCTGATCCTCGACCTTGCCGGGTTCAGGAATTGAGACCGGGTGACTATGTGTGAAGCAATCGGACAACCCTTCTGCTTTGACTAATCGCAAGAAAGTGGCGTAGTTGGGGAGTTTCACTCCATGGTCGGTGCATTTCGTCTTGAGCTGTTGAAACCCGGCCATATATCCTTTGTGCGGTTCTGCTTCTTCCACAATTTCCTCGATCAGCGGCAGTATCATCGATCGGTACGGGCTGCCTCTGCGTTTATACCCAGGAAGCAGGCCTTCGATGCCTTTGGTTTTGTAGAAGGCATACCAGCGATAGAATGTCTGAGGACTGATCCCATTCTCATCACAATATTCCGTGATGGCCTTTACTTTTCGGAATTTCGGTCCAAGACGTTCCTTCTGGCGGCCTAAGTAGCCCTCGCATTCCCGCAAAAGAAGGAATCGCTTCTCAGCCCTGATCCCCAGAATATGCGGCTTGTCTTGCAACAAGGCGATGGCGGCGAGGTTTTCGCTGTGATCCATTTTCGTTTCCCGTATTTTGCCGAGGTTCAATTCGTTATTGAGGAAGTACGCAAATGAGAATAATGTTTTGGTGAAAGACGCTTTCTTTCGGCGGAGAAGATAAGACTTCTTGGGCGATAGCGGGATGGTTTCTCATGTCCCATGCAGCGCAGAGACTTGCTTTTTGGAACTACGGGTGGTGTGTCTGGCTGGTTCAGACGAGGAGGAGCGGCGATGCAGAAGATAAGGGTGCGAGTGAGTTATGAGCTTGAAATACCAGATGACTGGAAAATCCTTGCTCCTAATGAGGAGGGAGACAAGCACCTTATGATTAACGGCCGCTTCTTCCAGCCGGATCTTATGTGGATGGAATACAAGGGTAAGGATGAGGAAGGGCGCGAAGGATGGGAGAGCGTGGATGACGACATTCATGAACTTATCGGTGATCACACGAAGTACTGGGTGGAATGTTCGATACGGCGAATAAAGCGATTTTCGGTGGCTGAAGAAAGATAGGGGAATTGCTGCCTCATGTCATAGTGTCCAGAATACTTCCACGGCTCTCCAGGAGATCCTTAAAACAGAACTGGCTACGCTTTTTAAATTGCTATTTTGTTGATACTTTCAACATTGAGGCTTGCATCCGGCTGATGGTTCTTTTTTCAAATGATTTAGGTGGACTGGTTAATCCCAGGCAGGAAGCCTCGCCGACCCTGATCAGAACCGGTGAATTCAATGCCATTGATGATGTTCAGCAGGTCTTCTGGAGGCGCATCATTTTCTAATATAATGACTTGCGCCGTGGTGAACTCATCGGCCAGAGTGCGATAAAAGCCCTGTTTCACATCAGGGGTAAACCGCTCCTCTCCCGCATCCGGTTGCCGGTAAACAATAAGTGGCGAGTCTATCAGAACGAGTCCAGGATGTGGCTTTGAAGCACGAAGGCAGTATTGGAGGAGGGCGAGATTGAAAGCGGCATGAGTTATGGCACGCACTCCTTTCCCGTGACTTGCCCGTCGTTGCCCGGAAATTACCATGTCTTGATCCTCTTCACTGAAAGTCACCCGTCCGAGATTGGGAAAATGCCAACTGCGCAGCAGCGCCTCGACCTCTCGACTGAAGTCCTCAGCCTCGTCCGCACCGACCGAAGATGAAGGTCCTTCGGCCCGCTCGCGTTTTGGTGCATTTTCGATTTCACGGTGTAACCCTTCCAGTTCACGAATATACTCAAACAGTTCCACGGCACGCTTAACTTTGTCACGCTGGGTTTGGCATTCGCGAAGGTTTTGCAGGGCAGTCTGAATGCGCGGCTGCAATATCTCCTCAAGTTGCGCAGTGACCTCTTTCAATGCCTCGTGTTGTTTCTGACGCTCCAATCCCAAATTTTCAATTTCATTATTGTTGGCATGCAGTGTCCCTTGCAGGTCTGCAAGGAGGACGGTAATCTTTTTTGCCTCTGCACTGTACGAATTTGCTACGTCCTCAATAGAAGCGTGCGGGCTCTTATGTTGAACATCGTGGTGTTCGGCTAGCGCGCCGCATACGGAGCAACGCTCTTCCTTCATTTGGTCAAGTCGGAAGCTCGCTTCAGAAATAGCTTCCAGGCGGCGAAGGTCGGACCCATATTGTTGCTCAAGAAGCACAAAACGCTTCTGTAGTTCGGCCAGCACCACGAGACGAGAGTCAATTGTGTGAAGATGCCCCCATGCCTCTCTGCGGACGTCTTCAAGACCGGAGGCCGTCTGCTGTTCGGTGGCCAATGCTTGAGATGAAGCTTCAAACGATGACTCCAGGCGAGTGAGCTGGTCGCGGAGCTCTTTTTCTTCTCCTTTGATTTCCAGGTCGGTGACCTGGGCCATGGCCTTTCCCAGGAGAGCTTCGAGGACCTCGGATTGGCCTTCTCGCCGTCCCTTGGCAATCTTGGGGTCTTCTCTGGCGATAACGGAAGAATCATCAATGCCAGTAAGCAGTAACCGGAAAACGGAATTTTCAACCGTCCGCCACTGTAGTTGACCGGAAAAAATGGGCGAGAGTTCGGTAATGACTGATGTTTCGTCCACGACCACGAGTCTGGCAATATCGCGGAAGCTGAGCGCTCTGGTCTTTCCCTGCTGATTCATCCGCACTTTTTTGTTGACCAATCCGGATGAGCTGAGCAAAAAATGTGAAACAGTCTCCTCGTTTCCTGGCTGATGTTTGGCACCTAATATCCGATCTTCCATTCCATTCGAGCGAAGCAGGAAGTCTCCGCCCCGGAGGCTCCGTTCCAGAATCAGTTCATTGCTCACATGTCCGGTGGAGAGCCGAAGGCTCACAGTATCATAAGAAGCAGCCTCCGGGATCTCTTTTGGTGGACGACTGGACCCGAACATGAAATCTACGCATTGAGCGATAAAGGACTTGCCAGTATTAGAAGGACCGTAAATGACATTGAGGCCACGCCTGAACTGGATCTCAGCATCAGGAATGTCTGGTCCTTTTAACGTTAACCTGGTTAGGTAGAAACACCCCTCGTTCATGGTTACTCCTCGGAAAAAAGAACTGATTCCCAGGTAAACTCGGCCCCCCATATGCCTATGTGCTCGCGAATTATCTTCGCCAGCTCAACATCTGATGTTCGGCTGAAGTTTTCTACCAACCAAGCGGCTCGCTCTCGGAGAGCTAAGACATACGGACTGCTCAACGTTTCAAGGAAGGATGCTGATCGTTCTGTAGCGGCGAAGAAAATACCTGTGCTTTCATAATAGCGCTCGACGAGACCACGACTCTCATACAACAAAAGGCCGGACTGCAGCACACCGCGCCGGACCAGTAACTCGCCGCTACGGTGTGGGGTCTTGGGATGAAGGCCGAGAGGCCCGCCAGGTATGTCGTCAGAATGAACAATGAGATAATCGAACACCCCCAGACGCTGGAGCGAATATGCGTTCGGATATGCATCGTTGAGCACCGCCAAGGCTCGAAGCCCTATCTCTACCGGACCATTGAAAGGTGCAGGAAGTGGCTCTCTCTGTTGGGTCATCATTTCACCCATTTGACCTTCAGATCATTAGCCAGTTGGTGGCAGATGCCGCCTCGGTCCCGGATTGTAAGTTGGCTGTGCAGAGACCGTTCGGATATTTGCAGAGACCGGGCCGTTTTCACAACCGCCAGAACCCGGCGATAACCATCTGGATGATGCGTCCGGATCTCGTCCTTGATTCCACTGTGGATCTCCTCCTGGAGTGTTTCGAATTCACCGGGAGGCAGTGTATCGCGTGAGAAAGCCCGAAGAGACTCAGCACTGTAAAACTCAATACGGCAGTCCCCGAAATGATCGAGGAGATCGGCTTCGCTTGATAAATCGTCAGCTAGTCCGAAATAACGTTCGAGATGTTCTCCATAGGCATCCAGGAGCGCCCGGACGTAGTTGGCCTCCTCTGCCGCCGGACCGGGAGGCGGCATGGCAATTGGAGGACGTTTAGGAAAACCGCCCCCGAATCGAAAGATGAACCATCGGGTCAGAGCATGTTCCTCAATGAGGCGTAGAGGCGGTAAGGCGGCAAAGATGGAGAAGTCTAAAAAAGGCGATGTAGTCTTTCATTGCCTGATCGAGGTCGACAGGAGCAGTTGTCGTGATCCCATTTCGGCAATGGTCATTCCATGCTGCGGTCAAGCCAGCGCGGACTTCGGCGGGTTTCTTCAACAGATTTGAAAGTCTTGTTCCAGCTCCTTGCGGAGCAACAAAGTTGTATCGTCGAGGGTATGAGTAGTCTCCGCGCTTTGTATAATATGCGAGTTTTCCCAGTTCGACCCAAATGTCAGACGGCCGCAGTGGGTGATTATAGTGTTTGCACTGGTAGTTATCCCAACCATCAGCAGGATTAAGGCAGGTCGCAATAATATCCCGCCCCATATCACCGGCTCCACCGCAGCGCTCGACTAGACTGTACCTTGCGCGCAGCGAGTCTGCCCATTCCGGTACAAACTCTTCCCATTGGGTAGGACTGAAGATCTTAATGCGCTCTATCGGTGGAATCGGTTGTCCAGTGGCCACCACAGCGGCAGAAATGCCAGTGGGAGGCGTTGGGGTGGAAAGTGGAACAGCCCTTGCCATACTCATGAGAAACGCTCTCGCAACTAGGTCCCAATGAGCCGGAAACGGTGAGCAATGCGCAACGGCATTTTATACTATTTTGCAGCGCAAGTGGCATTGCTCATACGATTGAAGCGTCTATAAACGCTCTGAAAGTATTTTACATTTGCACAATTGCTTGCTGAAAGCAAGAGTGGAGCTGATCAGTATCAAATCCCTGCCCTGAAACATAAGTGGTCATCTAAGGCTGTTTCAGTGAGTGCCATAGCCTCAGTTCAGGAAATTATTTTTTCGGCCCATGAATTGAATTCAGCATGCTGATGCCGCGCCGAAGCCGGGCTTCGGCATTCTTAGCTGTAAGTATTTAAATTTACTGTTTAATTAAGTCAGAAGAAGAGGATTTGTCTCACGGTGCATTACGGTAACCTATTGATATTTAATGAAGAGTGCCGAAGGCCGGACTCGAACCGGCACGGGTCTCCCCACCACCCCCTCAAGATGGCGTGTCTACCAAGTTCCACCACTTCGGCAACAGAAAGGTATTATAGACCAATTAATTCTGCTTTGGCAACTGGCAGGTGAACAATCGGAGAAAAATTTTCCGCTACCCGCCGGGCAACGACTCTTCTGCCGGTCAACCACCCCCCCTTTGGATTTCGGCCACACGGCCAAATGCATGGGGTGAGCGCCCGGCGTGCGCGGCGACTGCTCCGCCATGGCGCCATAACGAGCCCGCGGCGGCACGAAGGGGTGTGGGAGGAGCAACTCCCCGCCCTTTCAGAAGACATCCTCCGATGCCATCTCGAACGTAATTTGGTGCAAGAGGCTCCCGCTGTATGCATGACCTCGCCAACCTGATTCCGTGCCAAGATGGGCACCGCGACCATCGTGCGCCATGATCGCGGACTTCCGTGCGGACAAGGCGCGGGTTGCTCTCCCGCTCGTTTGATTTTGAGCCGGGAATAGGCAATAATGAGCAACCGGTGGCGAAATCGCGGGATCTAATCCGGTCCGTATGCCGCCGACGCCATCGCCGGTCCGGACCGCCGAACCCGGTAGGTAATCCGGTGCGGCGGCCTTTTATCGGCAATTCCCCGCGCCGCGGCAATTTCCGTGGATAACCGGCGCGCAGCCGGGGCAGGCACGGATCTTTATCCCAGCAACGCATGAAAGGGTAGGCAAATGCCCGACACCAAAAACCCCGGCAGTGACAAGCTCGATCAACTCATAGCCGAAGCACGGCGAAACCGCGAACAGCGGGAAAAAGGCTACAGGGAACGGGCAATGAAGCTCTTCCCGCCCATATGCGCCCGGTGCGGACGGGAATTCGAGGGCAAGCGCCTTCGCGAACTCACGGTCCACCACAAGGACCACAATCATGACAACAATCCGCCAGACGGAAGCAACTGGGAACTGCTGTGCCTTTTTTGTCACGATAATGAGCATTCACGCTACGTGAACGAGGAACACTACGAAGAAGCAACTCCGGCCGAGAAAACGGTCCAGAAGCCTTCGACAACCTTCAGGGCATTCGCCGGCCTGGATGCCCTGCTGAAAAAGAAATCCGACGACGGAAAATAAGGGGTGTCCACCGCAAGGCATACTCGTACGGCCTTCCGATGGCTGGAAACGATCGCATAAGCCCGGAGCTTCGATGATGCTGGCAAGTTTTCCCCGGTTCTCAAGGCAAAGCGTTCGTTGATGTCATTCCCGTGAACCCGGAGTTTGACAACCGCCGCTCCCGCGGGCAGAAGGGCCCGGTGGCGAGGTTTGACTGATTTGGAGGCAGGGAATCAGGGTCCCGCCTCGGTCGCCGGCGAACGCACCCACTGATGGCCCCAACGCCCATGGCCAAAGGGGGAAAAGCAAAACGGGCGATGCCGGAAAATCCGCCATCGCCCGTGGGTCACTCAATATTGTTTCAGGCCTGGTATGTCCAGGGCCGGTGTGTGCGTCTAAGGCCTTATGTGTACGGGGGTCCCCGTTGAGGCTAACTGGAAAAGCTCTTCCATGTCGCTGTTGTAGAGGGAAATACTACCGTCGTCGGTCCAGTCGCGCTGCGCGCCTCCAGCGTGAATGTAGATCCCGCTCCCGAGCTTGGTGTTCAATGGCGGGGCTGCCTTGCGTTCACCGGCAAGCACGATTTCCTTGAGTTCTGCGGGCGTGAGCAAACCGGCGAAGAAGGCCTTCTCGGCGTGCTTTTTACCGGGGTAACTAAGCCCCAGGGCTTTATTCAAGCGCCCGGCGGCGTCCTTGCGGAGTATAAGGAAATCGCCCTCCGGGGTCCTGCCGTCCCCAGCGCGCTCCTTATCTCCCGTCGGATTCGATCCAAGTCCGACCGGATAATCGCGCACCAGTACGTTGGCCTGGATCACGTAGAGGCGCCGTTTTTCCTTGTACACGTAGATTTCCGGGCTGGTGATGCCCGAAACCGGGGCGAGATAATCGATTCTGACCGGTTCTTTTTGCTGGTCGGGATTTCGCTGAGTCTGGTTCTCGGCTAGTTTTTTCTCATCGGACGTACGGGCTTCCTGGGTATTCGCCGGCTTCTGCATCGAGCAGGCAGAGAGCAATAACAACACGCAACAGACGGAAAACCATAGACCGGTTTTCCCAATCCGGATAGGAACCACCATCGCTTACTCCCCCCTCGAGCGACTTTTCCCCAAAATTCCCCGAATGATGTAATCCCGAGTTTTAATACTACACTTTCGCTCCTGTTTCAGCAACCCCAAAGAAATCATCAAGTGCGGTCGGCAGGCTTCGACACTTCAATGATTCGCGGGCTTATGAAGATTAACAGCTCATTTCTCTGTATTTTGGATTCTTCGATTTTAAAGAGCCGTCCGAGGATGGGAATATCGCTAAGCCCCGGAGTGGAATTTTTCGAAAGCGAGTCGCGGTTGCGAATCACGCCGCCAATCACGACCACGTTGCCGTCATCGACCAGCATTTCCGTGGAGACTTTTCTGGTATCGATTCCGACCTGCCCCGAGGCTCCCACTACCGTGGCCGAAGGTTCATCCTGCTTGGCCTCTATGGTCATCCTAACCTTGTGGTCCGGAGTGATGTGCGGTGTCACCTGCAGTTCAAGCACGGCATCCTTGAATTCGGTTCCCGTGACGCCGGAAGATGTATCGCCGACCTTGAGGTAAGGAATCTGAACACCCTGGGATATAACCGCTTTCACATTGTCGAGGGTGACAACGCGGGGGGCGGCCATGATGCGGATTTCGTTGGAGATTTCGAGCGCCTGCAAAGTGAGGTCAATGTTCACCAGCGCCTTGTTGACGATAGTGCCGAAGCCCATGGTGAAAAAGTCAGTTGCGGGGCTGTTTAAGAAAAAGCTCTGAGTGGGATCATTGGGAGCCGGGGAGACCGAGCTGATACCGAGATTGGCTCCCAGGTTCTTGGTAACTTCATTGGTGAGGGTGACAATGCGCGCTTCAATAAGCACCTGCGGGGTAGGCCGATCAAGTCTTGACAGGAGTTGACGCGCGTAATTGAGCCGTGCGGGGTAATCCGTATAGATGATGAGACTGGTGCGTTCGTCAACGGCCACCTTACCACGATCGCTCTTGGATTCGGCGATCTTCGCGGCGATCTCGGCGGGTTTGGCGAAACTGACCGAGTAATATACAGTCGACAGTTCTCCGAGGTCCTTGGCAGTTTCCGCGAGATCCTGTTTCGCCCGAATGGCCTCCGCCTGCTGCGCCCATTCCTGGCGCAATTTCCCCCGCTTCGCTATCCGGATCACATTACCGGCCTGCTCCTTGCCGAGGTCGTTCATGGAAAGCACCATGTCGAGGACCTGGTCCCATGGAACTTGCTCGACCTTGAGGGTGACCTTTCCGGTTACATCCGGTTCGATCACTATGTTAGTCCCGGTTAGGTCCGCGATAAGCCGCAACACGTTGCGAAGATCGGCATCGAGCAGATCCAGGCTGATGGGCTTCCCGGTATATTGCTTCTGCGTTGCGTTCTGCAGATCGGAAATCCCCGCATCCTTCTGGGAGATGGAGCCGCCAGTTGCCTGGGCAGGCCTCCTGGCAGCCGCCGCGGGTGCCTGCCCCTTGGACGCGGCCGCCTTGCCGGTCTTTTTCTGGACAGTACCGGACGCGGCGGGGTTAGAGGAGCTAGCGCTTTCCGGCGGAAAAGGCTGTGGCTGGCCAACCGATGATTGAGCGTAATCGTTGCCAGCGCCGGCGGCATAAAGTCCCGCGGAACCCCCGGAACAGAGGACCCAGACAAATCCCGTCAGAAGGACGAAAGATACGAGCCCGCCCCTGAAAATACCTTTGTTTCGCATGCTACCCCCGATAAAACCGTTTTATGTCCCTCAATTCTCACCTATAAACCCTAACCCCGCACCGAAACCGTCGAATTATTTCTTCAACGGCGAACCTGGCTTTTTGACGACAGGCTTGTCGAGAAACCGGTATGTAACCATGGTGCAGCCAACCTGGAGAAGCGAGCTTGTCGCCGCCCCGGATCTGTCTTTGTACCTGGTAAGCGTCACCGTGTCCACTTTGAGGATTCTATTCAATTTACTGATGTTGTCTAAAAACACCCCGAAGTCGTTAAAAGAACCGACAAGGTCGAGGCGGATCGGAATGACCGCGTGAAGTTCCTGAGGCACCTCGGGCTGGGGTTGGAACAGGATATTTTCCAGGCCAACCTTGGAACCGAGTCGCGAGACATTCTCCAACAGCCCGGGGATTTCCTTCTGATCAGGAAGAAGAGTCATGAGAACCGCCAGTTCCTCTTCCGACTTGACAAGCTCCTTTTCGAGCTGATCGACCTTTGCGGCGGCTGCCTTCAGGGTTGCGAGCTTCTTCTCCTGCTCGCCGACCTCCCTGTTAAGCCGGGCAATCGAGGTCACCTGGTCGTCATATTTGAGGTAATAGTACGCCCCACCGAGGATAACGATGGTCGCCATGAAGAGCGCCACTTTCTCCGCGACGGAAAAGGACGACAATTTCTCCTGCAATTTGTCTAACGAAGGCATTTTTATCATGGCGTTACATCTTCATCTTTTTCTGTGCTTCGGAGAATGGATAAAATTTGTACGTCACCTGGAATTCCCTGAGCTTCATATCCTTGATCGTGGACTGTTTCGAATGAACCAGGTTAATGGTCCCTTTCTCGATATACGGCGAGGATTCAAGGTTACGCATGAACTCAACTATCGCCTCGTTGCTCAATGCGACCCCGTCCAGAGTCATCGTATTTCCGGTCTGGAGAAGCTTTTCGAGCCATACCTTCTCGGGCGGCACCTGGACGGACAGAAGCGCGAGCATGCGTACGACGGTATCGCGGTCCTTCTGCAGGTCCGTAATTATCTGGCGTTTTTTGTCGACCAGCTCCTTCTTCTTCTTTATCTGATCCAGGGCGGCTTCGAACTTGGCGTACTTGGCCACTTCGCCCTTCACCCGGTCAACTCTGCCCTTGAGGGAATCGATTTCCATTTCGTTGGAAACCCACAGGTACCCGATCCCGAAAATCAGTATTCCCACTGTTGCCAGGTAGGCCAGGAGGAGCTGCCTGGCTTGATCCTGCTTTTTCTGTACGCGGACGGGAAGAAGATTTATCTGAATCATTTTTCTTTTGTCTTCCTTAGAGCCAGCCCGAGCGATATCGCCATTTGTGGACCGACATAATCTATGTAGGCCGGATCGAACGTCTTGGGATCATATTGAGTCCGGGAGACGGGGTTGAAAAGCTCCACCGGAAGCTCAAGATTATCTTGGAAAGCCTTGTCCATTCCTGGAATACGGCTCGAACCTCCACTCAGGTAAAAAGTGGAGATCCTCTTGTCGGGGTAGTTGTTGTAGTAGAAATCAACGGCCCTGCCGCACTCACTTACCCAGTTGCGTACCGTGGAAACGTAAATTTCCTCGAGTTCTCCCGCCGGGTAGGCATCAGCGGCGGTTTCCCCGAGCTTCAGGCTCTCCGCCTCCTCAAAACTGATCCTGAAATGGTCCTTGATTGCCTCTGTCAACTGGTTGCCGCCGATCGAGATGCCCCTCGTGAACACCGGCATTCCCTTCAAGGCGATGTTCATGATCGACTTGGTCGCACCGATGTCCAGCAGGGCCACACTGTCGTCACCGAACCCGTACGTGGCCTCGAATGCATTGCCGAGGGCGAAAAAGTCCACGTCCACCACGTAGGGCTCAAATCCGGCGGCCCTCAGAAGGTTTCTGTGATCGCCTATCGATTCCTTCTTTGCGGCGACCAGGAGCACATCCATGAAGTTTGGCCGGTCCTTGGAAGCCTCCATGACATGATAGTCGATGTCAACTTCCTCGACATTGTACGGGATGTACTGGCCGAGTTCGGAATGCATCCGGGTGTCGAGTTCCTCGGCGGGCATCGTGGGGAGCTCGATTTTCTTGATCATGACATCGTAGCCGGAGACCGAGATTGCTACCGATTTCTGTTTGATCTTCAGGTGGTTCGCAAGCTGCCGGATAGTGTCCGATACAATCTCTGGTTTAGCCATCCTCCCTTCTACGTACGCTTCGCGGGGCAGAGGGGCCAGCCCAAAATTAATCAGTTTCGGCTTCGCGCTTCCCGCGCGCACCTGCACCATTTTTATACTGTGAGAGCCTATATCGACTCCCACAAGATTTTCGCCCTTGGAAAAGAGTGCAATCATAGGGAAGGTTCACTCCGACTATTTCAAAATTTTGTTGACAATTTGCGGTAATTTTAATCTACCATCATCGCTTGAAACCTTGCAAGAAACTTATTACACTACCGGTTCACATAATTTAATCCCGGTTGAGAGGAGTCCGAATTGAAATTGGCAGCAGAAACCCATGACCAGAAGATCAGGCAAAAGAGCCTGGTGCGCGAATATGGCGAGGCTATAATCATTGCCGTTCTTCTCGCCCTTTTCATACGCGCCTTCGTCGTCCAGGCGTTCAAAATTCCATCCGGTTCCATGAAAAGCACCCTGCTGGTAGGTGATCATATCCTCGTCAACAAGTTCATTTACGGAATCAAAGTACCATTTTTGAACACTGAGATTGTACATATCAGGGACCCGAGAAGATTTGACATCGTCGTTTTCCAATATCCCGTGGACCCATCAAAGGACTTCATAAAACGCGTTATCGGTTTGCCGGGCGATACAGTCCAAATTAAGGACAAGAAAGTTTATGTAAACAGCAAACTCCTCGAAGAACCTTACGCGGTCTATTCGGACAGCAAGATCCTTCCCGCCAGTGTCAGCCCCCGGGACAACATGGGGCCTCTTGTGGTTCCTCCCAACAACCTGTTCGTCATGGGCGACAACCGTGACGAAAGCTACGACAGCCGATTCTGGAAATTCGTCGATATAAACGATCTCAAGGGTGAAGCCTTTATCATATATTGGTCATGGAACCAGGACGGCGAACTCAATCTCTTCTCCTCCACGGAGGGCTACGTACGCTGGAACAGGATCGGCAGCCTGCTTCACTGAGCCCAGCCTTGCCGCCCCTAGCCTCCGCGGCTTGCTCCCCGGTCTGCGTATTCATAAAGCATGCCGCCGGACTCATTTTGAAGGTTTTTTTGCCATCGGCCGGGGATTGACCGCACCGGGGGAGGTCTCCCCGCTCCCCGCTATTCCGCGTAGAGCAGGCTCGGGGCGCGCCTTCGCCGAAATTCCCCCTCGTCCCCGGACCACTCGGAGGCCAGCACCTCCAGGTCCTCTCCCCGCTCGATCCTGCTCCGTTCCCTGCCATTTCCGATCAGAATGTCGATCGGAAGCTTTTCCCGTTCGTATTCGTAAGGCGGGTCGAGCCACCGGAATTCTTGTGGGTGAATGCCGCAAAATGCCCGAAGCAGGGCAATTCCTGTTCTGTACGGTCTGAAGCTGTCCCGGTTCACGATATGCATCTGGAAGCCAAAACACTGCTCCCCTTTGAATTTGTCGAATGCCGGCTCGAAGACGATCGGACGGAAGCTGACCCCGTCAAGCCCCGAGCCCCGGAGATGATCAAGAATGCGCTGCTGGTCCAGCCATGGCGCGCCAAAGAGGTGGAACGGCATCGTGGTTCCCCGTCCCTCGCTGACGTTGGTCCCCTCGAGGAGGACCATCCCGGGATAAAGCAGAGCGGTTTCCCATGTGGGCATATTTGGCGAAGGAAAAACCCAATGCAGGCCGAGAGCGTCAAAAAACCATCTTCGGTTCCAGCCCTGCATCGCGATTACCTCCAACTCACAGCCGATGTTCGTTTCTGAAAGGATAAACCGGGCAAACTCGGCCATCGTCAATCCATGGCGCATTGGAACCCGATATCTTCCAACAAAAGACCGGAATTCCGGGTCGAGAATGCCTCCTTCAATTTCCGTACCACCGATCGGATTTGGCCTGTCCAGGACAACGACCCTTGTCCCCGCACGCGCGGCGGCTTCCAGGCATAGTCCCATCGTAGTGGTGTACGTATAGACACGCGTGCCGACATCCTGAAGGTCAATCAGCAAAATGTCAATATTTTCGAGCGATTCTCTTGGAGGTTCACGACTTTCGGCATACAGGCTCACGACTGGAATGTGCAACAACTGGTCGTGGCTATTTTGCGATTCTATCATATTTGCCTGTTTTTCGGAAAAAAATCCGTGCTGCGGAGAAAAAAGACACGTCAGGCGTCCCCCGGCCTCGACAATCAAGTCACGTACGTGACGCAGTGACCCGGAAACCGAAGCCTGGTTGGAGAGAAGCCCCAGCCTCGCCGAGCGCAGCCAGGAGGGGCGGGAGGCAAGCAAGACCTCGCAACCCAGTTTGAAATCATTGACTTTTTTTCTCAATCCACTATCTCCCCCGGTAAGGTGTTGTTATCCAAAAGGGTTTTGGGACAGGTACACGGAGCTTTCGCCAAATCTCTGACAAAAGTCAAAATCAATGTTAAGAATCCTCCCGGAACTGCATTTTTCTCCTGCCTCTCCACGGAGGTGGATGTTCGTTGTCATTATCACTATAGCACCTGATCGCTGAAAGCTGCCGTCTGATTACAAATTCGTACTCAGAAGCCACAAATCCGCAATCCACCTCAACTTAAACACACTTACGGCAGTCTTTAAGATCCGGGGAACGGCAATATGAACCTTCGCATCACCCCGTAACCCTGCCTGTACGTCTTCTGATGCTTCCGGTATTATCTGTCCGGAAGCGACAATCATTTGACGAACAGAGGGAATGTGTCAGGAATTTCTTGACGAGGAAAGCGGCATTCAGCAGAATCTTTCCGTGCTCTACTGCCGGTAGCGGAAAAACAATACACCCGATCCAGCCCTAACCGAAAGGACTTTTAAGGTCCATGGCATTATCAATACCGCGGATACGTAACATAGTCGGTGAGAAACACCTGCTCACCGACCCCGAAGAGCTGTGCTGCTATAGCTTCGATGCCAGCAAGATGCGCTCCGCGCCCGAAGCTGTTGCGTTTCCCGCGAACGCGGGCGAGATTTCCGAACTCGTAAAGCTGGCCAACCGCGACCGCTTTGCCGTCTATCCC
The DNA here is from genome assembly GCA_039679945.1 of Syntrophobacter sp. Lineage (GTDB taxonomy): Bacteria > Desulfobacterota > Syntrophobacteria > Syntrophobacterales > Syntrophobacteraceae > SbD1. Next base: position 22,972 of record JBDKTY010000157.1, read on the forward strand.
CGGGGGTCCGGATCGGGAATGGTAGGGGCGTGCCTGCCGCGCGGCGGCCTGGTGATCGTGACAAACCGGCTCAACAGGATCGTTGAAATCGATGCCGACAACATGACAGCGGTGGTTGAGCCCGGGGTCGTCACGGGAATCTTCCAGAAAGAGGCGGCAAAAAGGGGGTTGCTCTACCCTCCGGACCCGGCGAGCCTTCCATTTTCGAGCATGGGCGGAAATGTGGCCATGTGCGCGGGCGGCCCCAGAGCGGTCAAATACGGCGTCACGCGCGACTACATCCTTGGGCTGGAGGTTGTCCTGCCAACCGGTGAAATCATACGCACCGGCACCCGCACCATGAAGGGAGTTGTCGGGTACGACCTCACCCGGCTCATGACCGGCTCCGAGGGAACCCTCGGGATATTCACAAAGATCATTGTTCGGCTCGTACCGGCTCCCGAGGCGGTACGGACCCTTACCGCTGTCTTCCCCAGCCTGGATGACGCGGCCTCCGCCATTTGTGAAATCCTGCGAAACCGTATAATTCCCTCAACCATGGAGCTGATGGATCAGGCCACGATCGAAGCGGTCGAGAACTACCTTCGCATGGGCCTCCCCATGGATGCGGAGGCGATGGTGCTGATAGAAGTTGACGGACCGGAAGCCATTCTGGACAACCAGGTAAGCAGGATAGTGGAAATCTGCGCAAGGACGGGGGCCAGTCGCACCGAGGCCGCGCGCTCCCAGGCGGAAAGGGACACGCTCTGGCAGGCCCGAAGGGCTGTGTCACCGGCCATCGGACGCATAAAACCGGGGAAGATCAACGAGGACGTCACCGTCCCCCGGACGAAAATTCCAGCGCTTATCCGCGCAATCAGAGGACTTGCCCTCAAATACGATCTCACCATCGTCTGCTTCGGGCACGCGGGAGACGGTAACATTCACACCAACATCATGCTCGACAGGAAAAACGAGGCGGAACTCAAACGCGCCGCCCTGGCGGTGGAAGAGCTGTTCTCGATAGTACTGGGCCTGGAGGGCACCCTTTCCGGCGAGCACGGCGTCGGCATCGCCAAATCCCCATTCATAGAGATGGAAGTGGGAACGGGCGGCCTGGATGCCATGCGCCGGATAAAGCAGGCTCTCGACCCGCTTAACATCATGAATCCGGGGAAGATGTTCGTCCCCGACCGTGCTTTTCTGGAAGGTCTATCCTGAGCCGGCTCCATTGAGCACCCATGTATTTTCGCTTAAAGCCGGTGATCCAATCAGGCGATCTATTATTGAGGTGACAGGGGCGCGCTCGACCACCGCGGCGGCAAGCTTACCGCATCCGAATTGTACTCGGCCGCCGTGGACTGTCCGGTCGTGAACCCGCCCGCCTCACGTATTTTGCATCCCGGCATCCACGTCTTATTTTAAGGTACCAACTGAAGACGGCCCCTCTCCACGCCGGGATAAATTCGGATTGCCTTGCGGCAGGGTCCTCAGTTGGCTTGGGCTGTTTCCATATCATGAGACAGGGAGCGTGCGTGCAAACCACTATGGCGGAGAATGTGATCTGGGACCTGGGCGGCCTCTACACGGGGCCAAATGATCCCGCGATTGCGGTGGACAGGCAGTGGTGCGGGGAGCAGGCGAAAGCCCTTCGGCGCTACCGGGGAAAGCTCGGAACAGCCTCTGCATCCGAGCTTGTGGAAGCGATCCGCGCACTGGAAGATTTGAACGAACGCGCTCAAAAACTCGTGGCTTTCGCTTATCTCTTTTTTTCTACCCGGACGCAGGATGCCGCGGCAAGCGCTCTTTTCCAATCGCAGAAGGAACTTTACAGCGAACTGCACCGGGACACTCTCTTTTTCGAGCTTGAATGGACGAATCTCACCGAGGAACGGGCCACGACGCTTGTTTCCGATCCCGCGCTCTCCGTGTACAGGCATTATCTGACGTCACTCAGACGTTATGGACCGCATCTTCTGAGCGAACCCGAGGAGCGCATCCTGGCGGAGAAGGAACCGGCCGGCGCTTCGGCATGGAGCGCCCTTTTCGACAAGATGCTCAGCCAGCTCAAATTCGGCGAAAAGAAGAGGACCGAATCCGAAGTGCTCGCCGATATGTACAATCCGGAACGGGAAGTGCGCCGAAAAGCGGCGGAAGAACTCACCGAGGGGCTCGAATCGCTCCTTCCCGCCGTGGCTCACATTTTCAATACCATATTGCTGGATAAGTCCATCGACGATCGGCTTCGCAAGTATCCTACCTGGCTGAGCGCCCGGAACCTGAGCAATGAGGCGGATGATGGGATGGTCGATGCACTGATTTGCGCCGTCCACTCACGCTATGACCTCGTCGAGCGTTATTATGGCTTGAAGCGCGGTCTTCTGGGGTACTCCGAACTGTACGACTTCGACCGGTATGCTCCCCTGCCCGGTCTGCCGGGGGCGAGGTTCACCTGGGATGAGGCACGGGAAATCGTTCTTGCCGCCTACGCATCCTTTTCGCCCGGGATGGCTGAAATCGCCTCCGAGTTTTTCGACCGGAACTGGATTCACGCTCCCATACTACCCGGCAAGCGTAGCGGCGCCTTCGCTCACCCCGTTGTTCCATCGGCTCACCCCTACGTGTTGCTCAACTTCACCGGCACCCATCGGGACGTGATGACCCTGGCCCACGAACTCGGGCACGGTGTCCACCAGTACCTCGCGAGGAATCAGGGACTTTTTAACGGCGACACCCCGCTCACTACCTCCGAGAGTGCATCGGTGTTCGGCGAAATGCTCGTTTTCCGCCACATCCTGCAAGGGCTCGAGTCCCCGGCGGAAAGACGGGCCTTTCTGTGCCAGAAAATCGAAGAGATCATCGCGACCGTCTTCCGCCAGGTCTCGATGAACCGGTTCGAGGAAACCGTGCATACCGCACGGCGCTCCCGCGGGGAACTGGACCCGGAGTTCATCTCCTCCGCATGGATGGAAACACAAAGCGCCATGTTCGGCGATTCGGTGCGCCTGCTGGACCACTACGGCATATGGTGGTCCTACATTCCGCACTTTGTCCATTCACCAGGATATGTCTATGCCTACGCGTTCGGAGAGTTGCTGGTGCTCGCGCTCTACGAACAGTACAAACGCGAGGGAGCGGGGTTCGTTCCTCTCTACCTCGCGTTCCTCGAAGCCGGTGGAAAGGATAAGCCCGGCGAACTGCTGCGCCCATTTGGAATCGATCTGTCGGACCCCCGGTTCTGGAACCGGGGACTCACCATAATCGAGGACCTCCTCCGGGAGGCCGAGAAAGAGGCACCATAGATGATGGAAAGAGAACAGTTCAGGAGAACAAAGATCGTCTGTACCATCGGCCCGAGGACCAACTCATCGGACAGGATACTCCAGCTCATAAACGCCGGGATGGATGTCGCCCGTCTCAATTTTTCCCACGGGGACCACGAGGCACACAGGCAGACGATTCGCCTGATCCGTGCCCTCTCCCGGCGCGCCGGAAAGGAAGTTGGCATCCTCCAGGACCTGGGAGGGCCGAAAATTCGCCTGGGCGATATAAAGGGCAACAAGAAAGTGCTCATTCATGGCGAGAAGGTTACGCTTTTCGCGGGACAGAGTTCGGAAGATGATGCCATCCCGGTAAACTATGCCGAATTTGTGCGGGACATCGAGGTCGGTAACGTGATCTTGCTGGCCGATGGCACCGTTCAACTCCTGGCGGTGGAGAAGCAGAACGAAAAAGTGGTCTGTGAAGTAATCGTCGGCGGAATCGTTCTGTCTCACAAGGGGGTGAATCTTCCGCTGAGCCACCTGAGTGTTAAGGCCTTCACCGATAAGGACCGCGCGGATCTCGAGCTGGGCATGGCGGAAAAAGTGGACTTCGTGGCGCTCTCCTTCGTACGAAGCCTCAAGGACCTCGAGGAGATCCGCGAGGTGATGAACCAGGCCGCCCGCCCCCCCATGCTGATTGCGAAGATCGAAAAACCGCAGGCGGTCGAGAACTTTGAAGAAATACTGAGGGCGGTGGATGGCGTGATGGTCGCCAGAGGGGATCTCGGGGTTGAGATGCCGTTGGAGGAGATCCCGATGATCCAGAAGAGAATAATCCGGATGACGCGGCAAGCGGGCAAACCGGTGATTACGGCCACCCAGATGCTCACATCGATGCTGGAAAACCCCAGGCCCACCAGGGCGGAGGCCACCGATGTGGCAAACGCCATCCTGGACGGCACCGATGCGCTGATGCTCTCCGATGAAACCGCCATGGGCAACTATCCCCTGGAGGCCGTTTCCACCTTGGACAAGATAGCCAAAAGCACGGAACGTTACCTGAAGGATATCGACTTTCTAAAGGAGGATGTTTCCGAGTTCCTGCACACGGTCCCGGCCGGAATCAGCCGTGCCGCCTGCTTTCTGGCACGAGACCTTGAAGCCTCGGCGATAGTCGCCTCCTCTTCCTCTGGCAGCACCGCGCGCCTTGTCGCCCGGTTCCGCCCCCTGGCCCCCATCATCGCGCTCACGGATCGCGTCGAGGCCCTGCGCCACCTGGCTCTTTCCTGGGGCGTTATTCCTCACCTGGTAAGCTCCTTTTTGGACACCGACCAGATGTTTGCCACCGCGCGCGCCTGGGCAATCGAAAGGGGTGTCGCCAAGGCCGGCGACTGTCTGGTGATCACCGCGGGCGTCCCGGTTGGTGTTTCGGGGACTACAAACCTTCTGAAGGTGATGGAAATAACTTGATGGCGGTTTTTTGCCGACTCCGTGCCCGGGGACTTGTCCCGGTCATAATGTTCCCGCGAGACCACCGCCCGGGGATTCCTCCGTTTCGCGAGGTGAATCACGAAAAGCGCGTGAACCCCGCGATGGTCAGCCACACCGGGAATTCAGCTATTCCAAAGCTGGCCGCGGTCCATCCGACCGCGGCCATACCCGCTTCCAGTCGAGAGTTCCGCCATGGTTCACCAGGCTGATCGACGCCAGTCCGCTCGGATCTGATACGGTTTTGCGTTCAAGATGAATCTACCCTGAAAATGAAGATGCCGACAGGCGCCCATGGCAATATGGTTACTTTTGGCCATTCCGCCATGCCCTATTTGCTATTTGGCCAATGATTCCCGTTATACATCCAGTTCTCCGCCCCGAGTGGGACCGGCTGTCCGGCCAATTGTCCCGACTCCGGGGGTTGCCGTGCTCGCGATTGGCAGAACCGGCTGGATGCTGGAAGAGCCCGCAAACCTCCACATCTCCTGGAATGGCTGGTCCCCGATCTTCATGTTATCAATCAGCTTTTGGGACGGAAGCCACTGCTCCCGGCTGGTACCGGGGGCACGATCCATGAAATTTCCGATCCGGTGCCGTGGGTTTCAGTGATGTTTCATCATCGTAACCGGAATGATATGGAGCTGTGGCGACCCATGGCCGGGGGAGCATGGATCGGATATTGCATGGTACTGCGCGAACTCAAGAAGAGGCACACGGGCCGTTGCACCGGGTCCTGAAGCTTTTGCGGCGGCCTGAATGCGAACGGAAGGAATCACCTGAGGCATGGCTGGTTTTGAGTTCCCGCGGCCATAAGGTAATAGGAGAACGATAGAATGATCGCTATCTCCCGGATGAGGGCTATCCTCCAGTTCAGGCGAAAAACAGGTTCCCGCTGGACGATAGTGGCAAACGCCTTCCCTCTTTGTGTGGTTTTCCTGTTTTCGTTGGCGCATTTTTCCCACTGCGCCGACCTGGAAGAGATTCAAAAAAGAGGTGTGCTGCTCCATCTTGGAGTTCCATACGCCAATTTCGTAACCGGGAGCGGTGACGGGCTTGATGTTGAATTAATGAAGCTGTTCGCCGAGCATCTTGGAGTCGGATACCAGTATGTCCCCTCAAACTGGACGGATGTAATAGCCGACCTGACCGGCAAGCGTTTTTCATTCGAGGGCGAGAGTGTACGGGTAGTGGCTGAAGTGCCCGTCAGGGGGGACGTCATCGCCAGCGGTATGACGATTCTTCCCCAGCGGCGGAAAGTGATCTCATTCGGTACCCCGACGTTTCCGACACAAGTATGGCTGGTCGCCCGCCACGATTCGTCCCTTTCCCCGATCTTGCCCTCGGGAGACATGGTCCGCGACATTGCGTCCGTCAAATCTCAGCTCAAGGGTCGTGATGTATTGGGCATTGCCGACACATGTATAGATCCCGATCTGTATCACCTCAAGGATATCGGAGCAAGGACCAGGTGTTTTACCGGCAAACTGAATGAATTGGCGCCTGCCATCATCAATGGGGAAGCGGAATTGACGCTGCTGGACGTGGCCGATTCCATTATTGCCCTGGAAAAATGGCCGGGGAAATTGAAAGTTATCGGCCCCATATCCCCCGTGCAGGATATGAGCTGTGCTTTCTCGCCGGAAGCGGACAGGCTTCGGCAAAGCTTCAACACCTTCTTCGATCAAATCAGGCGAGACGGAACATACTCGCGGTTGGTCCGGAAATACTACCCGACCGCTCCCGCGCACTTCCCTGAGTTCTTCGAGAAATGATCACCAAACGCACGGTAGGTGCTTGTTTAATTTAGGATATACATGAAAACAGATGAGCGCTTGCTTCGGAAGCAAAATGTCTCCATGGTCCTTTTCAGCCTCGCGCTTATCGGCTGTATCACCATCCTTTTGTACATTGCCTATTCCTCGCAGCAACGGATTCAAACCTTTGCTCTCGATCAGTTGCGCCAGGACGCGGAAAAGCGCGCGGGGGCTGTCAGCTATTTTTACCTGGAGCGGCGCAACGACCTGAATTCACTCGCCGAGCAACGGGCACTCTCCACCTTTTTCGAGAACCAGGCTCTTGGCATGTCGATGCAATACGGGCTCAGGGATAGCCTTTTCGCCATATCCGAGCAGTTTGAAAAGTTGCTCGACGAGAAGAAGCTCGGCGCCCAAAGAATCTTCACCCGAGTCCTTTTCCTTAATACGGACGGATCGATACTCACGGAAAGCAGGGCAAAGGGGTCCGGTGAGGCTGACGCTCGGCCGCTTTCTCCGCCGGCGCTCGGCGAGGGGACTTACCCGGACATCAGGTTGATTGGAGAAAGGAACGAGACCGGGGTTATTGCCACAATTCCCTACTACTTCAAGGGAAAGTACGTCGGCAGAATCATCGCCTTCATTGCTTCGGATGTCGTCTATGACTATTTGCTGCAACCCCAGACCAGTCCCTCCAAACGTGCCCTGGCAGTGACCGGCGAGAAGGGGCAGTTGCTCTACTCCGCACTCGGACCGGCCCAAAATGTCCTCCACGTCATCGAGAACCACTCCCCCGAAATGATATCAGGGTTGACATACCACTATGGGATACCCGGCGAAAACGGAGCCAACAAGGAAATCATTTCACTCCGGACACCCATTCACGACACCCCGTTTTATCTCGTCAGCATTGCCCCGTCCGAGGAAATTCTGAGCGGGTTGACTCCGGCGAAACTGCTGTTTTTCATGGCCGCGGTATGCTTGCTGATCCTTTGTGCTATGTTGCTGGTAACCCGGATAAACTCCAGGAAATTCCTGCTGCAGGCGCGTTTGAGCGAAGCCGCCAGGTCTCAGAAGGCCCTCGAGGAAAAAAACGAGCTGCTTCAAAAGGAGATCGCTGAACGTCTGCGGGCGGAAGAATCCCTTAGAAACAGCCAGGAGCTTTTCTCCACCTTCATGTCTCATCTTCCGGCGGCAGTCTATATGAGAGATCCGGAAGGCCGCTTTCTGTTCGCCAACCGCTATTGCATGGAGGTTTTCGGCTGGGAGGATGTTATCGGCAAGACCGCCGCGGAACTGTTCCCGCCGGAACAGGCGGAACGTATGGACTCCGATGACAAGATGGCACTCAGGCAGGGTAAACATGTAATCAACGAAACCATCAGTAATGCGCTCGGGGGCGAACGTGTTTTCGAAACACGCAAGTTCACGGTTCTGGCCGGCCGGGACACGACACTGCTCGGGGCGGTTTTGCTTGATATCACGGAGCGCAGGAAGGCGGAAGCCGACAAGCAGCGCCTTGAATTGCAGCTCCGCCAATCCCAGAAGCTGGAGGCAATCGGCACCCTGGCGGGAGGGATAGCCCACGACTTCAATAATATCCTTTCTCCCATCATCGGCTTTACCGAGATGGCTCTCGCCGATATTCCACGCACCAGCCAGATGTCGGACAACCTGGAAGAAGTGCTCAAAGCGGCGAACCGGGCGAGGGATCTGGTCAAACAAATCCTGTTTGTCAGCCGCTACGTCCCGGAGCAGCAACGGGCAGCCGTCGACCTCAGCTCGGTTGTCAGCGAGGCGCTGAAATTCCTGAGGGCATTGCTGCCGACTACTATCGAAATCAGGCGCAATCTTGAAAAAGGGGTTGTATTGGCCGATGTCACACAGATTCATCGCGTCCTGATGAACCTGTGCACAAACGCCGCGCATGCCATGAACGACAGGGGGATCCTCGATGTCCAACTGAGTCGGGTCGATCTTGGCAAAAGCGATCTGGCCGATCGCTCGATCGTCGATCTTAGACCCGGATCTTACCTGGAATTGTGTATTTCGGATACGGGCAGCGGGATGGACACGGCAACCATGGAGCGCATATTCGACCCCTACTTTACCACCAAGGAAGTGGGGAAAGGCAGCGGACTCGGACTGGCCGTCGTCCGCGGAATAGTCAAGAAACACGATGGAGCCATCTCCGTCCGAAGCGAGCAGGGAAAAGGCACTACATTCCGCGTCTACCTTCCGCTCATGGAAGCGAGCGTTGACAGGACCGCGGACACTGTAAAAGCGCTGCCGACCGGAAATGAGAGAGTTTTGCTCGTGGACGACGAACGCGTTGTGGCCGAAATGGGGAAAGCGGTCCTGGACCGGCTGGGTTATAGAGTCACTACCGAGACGGACAGTCTGCGGGCCCTGGATATTTTCCGTTCCAGGCCCGACGAATTCGATCTGATTATTACGGATTACACGATGCCGCATCTGACCGGGATCGACCTTTCCAGGGAAATGCACCTGATTCGTCCGGACATCCCAATCATTCTCTGCACGGGGTACAGCCAGGAAGTCACCTTGGAGAGCGCGGCGAAACTGGGGGTGGAACTGGTGATGAAACCATTCGCCATGAAGGAAATAGCGGTGCTGATTCGAGAGGTTTTCCGCAAGAAGCGGCCCTGAACGGCGGAGAATGCGGCACTTGCCGGAGCACTGGCGGAAAACACAGGGAAGCGGCAAAGGCTGTGATGATGGAAAAAGCCCTGAGTACTGGGATTATTGCAGGTTCGATACGGAATTGCCTTCAAGATGAATCAACCCCGAGAGTGAAGATACCGGTAAAAATTGGCCCGTTCCACCCTTCGGTACCTCTCAAGAACCAGCTTCTGAGAGTGAGCAATATCGAAGGCTTACATAACCGGTGGAGATCCGGGTCACGCCATTTCGGAACAGGAACTTCCCCCGTTCGCCCTGAGCGTAGTAAGCCCCGCTTCCGCGTGGCAAGGCGCAGCAGAAAAAACAGCATACGCCGGATTGATGGAAAGTCGATGACGAAGCAAGTTTTGTAAGTCATTGAAATTGCTAACTCTCAAAAGCTGTTTGTTGAGAGCGTGTCGAAGGGTAGAATGGTATGAGACCCGTCCCGTTCATGCTTCGGCACAGCACAAACCGGTGTGTTCGAGGCTGGCGAACGTTATCTTGGACACAGCCTGCATTACATGCGCATGTAATTATTTGAGGGGCACGCCGAAAGAACTAAGCACAGGCGTACCTGTACCGCGTCTATTCCATGAAGATCCCGGCAATATTGACAACCTACCTGGAGTAGCGTTTGTCCTTTCCTAAATCGAGGGTAATTGTAATCTTCGCGCATTTCTCCTCGGCATTGAAATTTAAAATCGTGCACTCTACTCGATCGCCTGTCAATCCTCCCAGGGCTTTTGCTATTGCATGTTCCAAATTTTCCAATGGAATCGTCTTCAATTTGGCTGTATATGAAGCATGGTATCGTTCATCGAAATCTTCCTTTTTCTCCATGGCTTTCTCCCTGGTTGATCTTATTGTTAATTTGGAGAGGTTGAGATTTCTTTAATCTTAGCCAACTTAATCACTATAATTGATGTTACAATAACTTTAAACTCTCCGTGGCGCCACGGGCGTTCCAACTGGCTTGTACCTTCCGCTGATATCAATTTGCGTTCAAGAAGGTACCGCCCTCCCGTTCGTGCTGAGGTATCGAAGCATGAACGGGCCAATTCCGATCGATATCTTCAACTTCAGGATAGACTCATCTTGAACGCAATTCCGTATGATATCATCTCGGCCCCTACGCCGGCATTGGACGGGACCAGGATCATTCACGTCGTCCAAAAGAAAACGCAAAGAGCACGGCGGTGTTATATTTACAGACTGGCGGAGTAGTTCCTCCATGTATAGCTTTGACTCGGGCAGTCGTGGAAAAGATCAGGACACGCGCGGGATCAGGCGGGGAAGCTATTCTAAAGAATCCGGACAGGGAGCAATCAATGGCAGCGAGTACTAACGGCAATTCCAGTTTTATCGATAAAATTATTGAACGTATCAAAGATCCGGGAAAGGGTGGTCCGGATCAGACCGACCCAAATCGAAAAAGACTACGCTTTTCCATATGGTACTTCGTAGCCGCCGCATTGGTGTTTTCGCTGTTTCAGAGTTACACGGGAGGCCAGCAGACAGAAAAGATCCCTTATTCGGATTTCAAACAGCGGGTTCGGGATGGGGTAGTGGCAAGCGTCGTCGTTGGCCCGGAGCAGATAACGGGGACAGTTAAAGGGGAAGAGGGCAAACCGGCAAGGTCATTCGTAACCGTTCGGCTCGAAGACCCGGAACTCATTGGACAGTTGGAGCAACGAGGCATCAAATTCAGCGGCTATCTTGAAAACAAATGGCTCGGGGCAATAATATCATGGCTGCTGCCCCTCGGGTTCTTCGTCTTCATCTGGTTTTTTCTGATAAAGCGGATGAGCGGAGGCCCACAGGGTGTGCTGTCCCTGGGTAAAGCACGGGTGAAAGTCTATGGCGAAAAGGATGTAAAGGTAAGCTTTAATGATGTGGCTGGAATCGATGAAGCCAAGGGCGAGCTTGAGGAAGTCGTCCAATTCCTGAAAGATCCGGAGAGATCTCAGCGTCTTGGGGGGCGTATTCCAAGAGGGGTCCTCCTGGTGGGAGCGCCTGGGACCGGCAAGACACTGCTTGCAAAGGCCGTTGCGGGGGAAGCCGGAGTTATGTTTTTCAGCATGAGCGGCTCCGAGTTCGTGGAGATGATCGTGGGGGTGGGAGCCGCCCGCATCAGAGATCTTTTCGGGCAAGCCAAGGAGCATGCCCCCTGCATCATTTTTCTGGATGAGATGGATGCTCTGGGCAAGGCGCGTGGACTCAACCCCATGGGTGGGAATGACGAGCGGGAGCAGACCTTGAACCAGCTTCTCGTTGAAATGGATGGTTTCGATCCGAGGGCTGGGGTAATTATCCTGGCCGCTACTAACCGCCCGGATATACTCGATCCCGCTCTGCTGCGCCCGGGCCGGTTCGACCGCCACGTGGCCATCGACAAGCCGGATATCCGGGGACGGGAGGCCATTCTCCGGATTCACGCAAAGGAAGTTGTGCTAGCCCCCGATGTGGATCTGAAAAAGATCGCGGCCATGACCCCCGGCTTTGTGGGAGCGGACCTGGCTAATCTGGTCAATGAAGCCGCGCTGATTGCAGCCAGGCGTGAAGCGGACGAAGTGACCTTCACCCATTTCCAGGAGGCGGCCGACCGAATCATGGGAGGGCTGGAGAAGAAGAATCGGGTCATGAGCCAGAAAGAAAAAGAAATCGTGGCCTACCACGAATCGGGGCACGCACTTGTGGCAATGCTTCTGCCGGGGACCGATGCGGTCAGTAAGATCTCCATCATTCCCAGGGGTGTTGCGGCGCTGGGTTACACACAGCAGCTTCCCACCGAAGATCGCTACCTCATGACTCGTAACGAACTCCTGGATCGCGTGCAGGTGCTTCTGGGAGGGCGAGTAGCCGAGGAGGTGATTTTTGGAGACATTTCAACCGGGGCACAGAATGACCTTCAGCGTGCCAGCGATATTGCCCGAAGCATGGTGATGGATTATGGGATGAGTGAACGCCTCGGCCTCTTGACCTATACCCGTCAGCAGTCCCCCTACCTCAATGTGGGATTGGGTTCGAGGGATAGGGAATACAGTGAGCATACCGCCCAGCAGATCGATGAGGAGAAGAACAGGATCATCGATGAGGCGCACAAAAAGGTGCTCCTCAAGCTGGAAGGCTACCGGGACTCCCTGGAGAAGCTCGCCAAGATCCTGCTCGAAAAGGAAACCATCGAGGGGGATAATTTGAAATTATTTACCGAGGAAGTGAGAGGGCGGGCGGCGGGCGCTCCCGATGAACCCGCGATCAAGGTATCGGCCTGATACCGCCGAGCGGGAGCTGAATTACCTCCGGAGGCTGTTTCATACGGAATTGCGTTCAAGATGAACCTGCCCCGGGAGTCAAGATGCCGATAATAATTGGCCCGTTCCACCCTTCGGTACCTCTCAAGAAACAGCTTTTGAGAGTGAGCAATATCGAGGGCTTGCATAACCGGTGGAGATCCGGGTCGCGCCATTCCGGAACAGGCACTTCCCCCCGTTCGCCCTGAGCGTGTCGAAGGGTGGAACGGGCCGGAATCGAGCAGACACAGCGCTGTTTCCTGGCTGCGATTGCCACGCGAATGCGGGGTTTACTCCCGCTCAGGGCGAACGGGGATGAGTGAGTAGACCGGGGGGTGTATCATCTTGAACACGAATTATTATCAGTGCCTTTGGAATCAGCGATCGGGAAGTCCTTTCGTGGGACAGGCTTTCCAGTTTGCCTGATTGAAATATCTCGGAGATATCGCTTTTGCATCCCACAAAACCGGCTTCTTCTTCCCGATTGCTTTCTGATCGCATATGCAAGTGATCACTAATGCACGGTAAACTCACGAATGTCTTTCCCGGCCGTGACAATTGCCGGAGTTTATTAATTAACAAATCAGGACGGTTTCGCAAATTAAACTTAAATCCAAAAAACAAGAACTGCCAATAAACACTTAGAAGTAAGCCACTTAGCTATGATGACAAGAATTCAACCGGGCAGTAATGATAAGTTATAGAGCGGATTATTCGGCCTGAAGACTTGTATATCCGAGTTTATGGGTTATGATATCAGGGTGCAGATGGAGTAGGTTATTTTGAGTTATGCGGGAAATCGATCTTTCGCCAATAAATGGTGCGGTTTCGGGGCAGATTCGAATACCGCGCCAAAAATGCAGTGGCAAAAACATTAGAATTATAAGAGGATTAAGAAAATGGTGGAAGGTCGCGTAAAATGGTTTAATGACAGCAAGGGCTATGGCTTTATTGAAACTGACAATGGACACGATGTGTTCGTTCATCATTCAGCTATCCAGGGCGAAGGTTTCAAGACCTTGAGCGAAGGTGAGCGGGTCAGTTTCATGGAAGAAAAAGGCGCCAAGGGGCCAAGTGCCACAAATGTGACCAAGCTCTAGTCAAAGCTTTGAAAAAACGCTGAAATGAGCCGGAGCCGTTACGGGCTCCGGCTTTTTTTCGCCGCGATAGCGGCCCGTCGAGCTTGGCTCCCGACGGTAGTCGCGGCTGTAAACAGGATTGTGAGCTGGATTAAGTTTAGGCGTCTCCGGGGAGCCACCATATTCGCGTATTCATTGGCTGTGCCACGGCCCTCGTCTCCGGGCGTCACCGGAGAGCCACGGTTGCGCTCGAACCGGCGTCAACCTGTTGAGAACGCTTTATTTCATTCTCCTTCCGGGCCTGTTCGGGAAAGCACGGCTTGCCGGAGGTACCGCCTCTCTTTAATTGACTTCGCCGGTGACAATGAGCCGAGCGGAAAGCGCACCTCCTTTTTCACCTGGTGAAAGCATACCGAAACGCTTTTCCTTTTGCTGTAGGGCCTCTAACCCACTGCTTCCATCAGACTCTCGTCATCACAAAACAGCGCAAGCGTCTTCCCACTGGCGTGAAGCCAATTTCATCGTGGTTGAGGTTAAAGGTTATGTTGCTCCAGCCAATACCGGATCATACATTGCCTTTGCGACCACTGATCGTGCTTTGAAAACCGGCCATGCCGGTAATCCCGAAGGGAAAAATCATGATTTCAAAATCCTCGATCCGGAAAGCCATCGCCCAGGCCAGGGGCAGCGTCCAAGGTGATCTCTCTTTAACTGCCGACGGCAAGACCGTTTCCTATACCGTGGGGATGAGGGACTCACCGGAATACCGGCGTACCTACAACGACTTTTGGTACCTGGCGAAGGAGTACTCTTTTGAGAGGGTTGTCGGGATAATACGAAGATGGGCTGCTTCGAGGTGAAGGTGGATTGTCACTATTTCAGGAATAAGGAGTTGCGAATAAATGTTGAACAATAAAGATCGAAACAACAAAGACGCCACCAAAGGCGCCGATGAAGGTCATATGAAACCCCGGACCGAACCTGGCGCGCGCGAGTTGCGAAGGAAGACAATGGTCAGGAAGGTCAAGAGGTGGAAGTAGATGGAATTGAGCAGCAAGTCCTTTCGCCAAACCCTGCTTCGTTTGAGAGCGCGCCTTGGCGTGAAAGGCTCGGCGCGGAGGATCATCGTCGAAGAGCCACCGCTACGGTCTGAGTTGTTCGGCTCACTTCAGATGGAGCAGCATGGCAAAACCCTCGCGGACTTGCACAAGTTGAGCCCGGGACGCCCCCGGGACCGGCTTTTATCGCGACTGGCGGACAATGAAGGTGTCCTGCTTACGGTCCACGGCCTGCTGACCGATGCCGTCAAGGCAGAGCGCAGGATCACTCCGGCCGGGGAATGGCTCCTCGATAACTTCTATGTAATTGAAGAACAAATACGCACAGCCAGGCGGCATTTGCCAAAGGGCTACAGCCGTGAACTGCCGCGCTTGCTCGGCGGTCCATCGGCCGGGCTTCCGCGGGTGTATGACATCGCATTGGAAGCGATCTCGCACGGCGATGGACGGGTGGACCCGGAGAGCCTCGTCAGTTTCGTGGCCGCCTACCAGACTGTGGCCGTGTTGACGTTGGGTGAATTGTGGGCAATCCCCATAATGTTACGCCTGGCCCTTATCGAAAATCTTCGACGGGTTGCCGCCCGGATCGCCGTGGACAGGGTAGATAGAAACAGAGCGGACTATTGGGCCGACCAGATGGCCGAGATAGCCGTTAAGGACCCGAAGAGTCTGATTCTGACGATCGCCGACATGGCACGGTCGAACCCGCCGATGGTAAGTTCGTTTGTCGCGGAACTCACGCGCCGCTTGCAGGGGCAGGGCCCCTCTCTGGCATTGCCGCTCACCTGGATTGAACAGCGACTGTCCGAATCCGGTCTCACGATCGAACATCTGGTGCGCTCGGAGGCCCAGCAGCAGGCAGCGGACCAGGTTTCGATGAGCAACAGCATCGGCAGCCTCCGATTCCTGGGCGCAATGGACTGGCGCGAGTTCGTCGAGACGATGAGTATTGTCGAGCAGACGCTGAGGCAAGATCCCGGCGGCGTCTACGGCAAAATGGATTTTGCCACCCGTGATCTCTACCGCCATGTCGTGGAGAAGACCGCAAAGAACTGTTCTCATTCGGAGAGCGAGGTGGCGCGTCTGGCGATCCAGCTTGCGCATGAAGGGGCCGCTCAGGGGGACGTGGGCGATCGCGGGGCACATGTCGGTTTCTACCTGGTCGATAAAGGACTGGCGCAACTCGAACAAACGGCGGCGGCGCATTCATCGCCCTTCGAGACGCTTCGCAAATTCGCTCGCCGGTTTCCCTTGCCGTTGTACATCGGTTCGATCCTGCTGCTTTCGGTACTCTGCGCCTGGCTCATGGTGGTGAAGGCCCATTACGACGGGTTGCATGGATGGCTGCTCGCGCCCACCGGGGTCCTTGCGTTTCTTTGCGCAAGCCATCTGGCGGTCGCCGCTGTAAACTGGCTGGCCACTTTGCTGGTGACGCCGCATCCGCTGCCGCGAATGGATTATTCCAAAGGAATCCCGCGGGAATCACGCACCCTGGTGATCGTACCGACTATGCTCACAAGTTTTCAAAACATCGAGGATTTGATTGATGCACTGGAAGTCCGTTTCCTGGCGAATCGGGACGGGAACCTGCACTTTGGCCTGTTGACCGACTTTCGAGATGCGCCCGAAGAGACACTGCCGGAGGATGAACCGCTATTGAGGATGGCCCGTCAAAGGGTCGAAGAACTGAATGAGAAGTTCAGGACGTCTGAAAACGATCCTTTCTTCCTTTTCCACCGCCCGCGCCGATGGAACCCCGGGGAGCGTATCTGGATGGGATACGAACGCAAGCGGGGGAAGCTCTCGGACCTGAATTGGCTTCTGCGCGCCGGAACTCATGCAGACAACAAGGACCGCTTTTCGGCCGTCGTCGGCAGGACCGCGGCTTTGGCGGAAGTGAAATACGTAATCACCCTGGACACGGATACGCAGTTGGCGCGCGATTCGGCGTTGCAGTTCGTGGGAGCCATGGCGCACCCTCTGAATCAGGCGCGCTATGACAAGGACAAACAGCTTGTTTGCGAGGGATACGGCATTCTTCAGCCACGGGTTGCCGTGAGCCTGCCGGGAACGAACCGGTCGCGGTACGCACGCATGTGCGGAAGTGACCCCGGCATCGATCCCTACACGCGGGCCGTTTCCGATGTCTACCAGGACCTGTTCGGTGAAGGCTCCTTCATCGGCAAAGGGATCTATGACGTCGATGCCTTCGAGCGGGCGGTGGACGGACGATTCCCCGACAACCGGATACTCAGCCACGATCTGCTGGAAGGTTGTTACGCGCGGGCCGGGCTGATGAGCGATGTGCGGTTATACGAGGAATACCCGTCTCGCTACAGTGCGGACGTGAGCCGCAGGCACCGTTGGATTCGAGGGGATTGGCAGATCGCGCAATGGGTGACGGCGGGAGTCCCAACCCCCGATGCAGGCCTTCAAAAGAACCCCCTCACGATGCTATCCCGCTGGAAGATCTTCGACAACCTGAGGCGCAGTCTCGCGCCCGCAGCTTTGACACTCCTGCTGCTGCTGGGTTGGACCGTACTGCCGTCGGCTTGCCTCTGGACCTTGTCCGTGCTGGGAATCCTCCTGCTTCCCTCTTTGACCGGCTCTGTTCTGAATGTGATACAAAAGCCCGCCGAAGTTACCTTGGGACAGCACATTACCGCCACGGCCCGTTCGACCGGCCGAGGCCTTGGCCAGGCTTTGTTTTCTCTCGCGTGTCTCCCCTACGAGGCATTTTTCAGTCTGGATGCGATCTTGCGCACCACCTGGCGCTTGCTGATCTCACACCGGCGGCTTCTCGAATGGAACCCGTCGAGCGGCCCTGATCATAATAGCCGCACTGATTTCGCCGGATCGTGCCGGACTATGTGGATCGCCCCGGCCATTGCCGCGGCCGCCGCGATTACTCTCGCGCTATCGAGGCCGACGGCATTATTCGTGGCCGTGCCCATTCTGTTTCTCTGGTTTATCTCCCCCGCTATCGCCTGGTGGATCAGCCGGCCACTCATACGCCCTGAAGCAAAGCTCACGACTGGACAGACCCGCTTTCTCCGGAAGCTCTCACGGAAAACCTGGGCGTTTTTCGAGACATTCGTCGGCCCGGAGGATAATTGGCTGCCACCCGATAATTTTCAGGAGCACCCTTCTCCCGTGATCGCGCACCGCACCTCGCCCACCAACATGGGCCTGGCGCTGCTGGCGAATTTGTCCGCCTACGACTTCGGCTACCTCTCGGCCGGACAGCTTCTCGAACGCACGGAGAAGGCACTGCACACCATGGACGGCCTGGAACGGCACCGGGGCCATTTCTATAACTGGTACGACACGCAATCCCTGAAACCGCTGCCCCCTCTATACATTTCATCGGTTGACAGCGGGAACCTCGCGGGCCACCTGCTGACCTTGCGGCAGGGCCTGCTCGCGCTTCCCGATGACAGTCTTCTGGGAACCCGGTTATTCGACGGACTCAGAGACACATTGGATGTCCTCGCTAACGCCGCGGGAGGCTCCGCTCCGGTCCAACTCACTCAACTTCGGGAGGAACTGGAACTCGCGGCCGGTTCTAACCCGACCACACTCACCGCGGCATGCCTATGCCTGGAACGCCTGGCGACCTCCGGCGCGGAAATGGCCCGCCTCGTGGAGCTTGGAGGTCCTCGCATCGAGTGCGGAGCAGGCATTGGCCGGTCCGCTACCGAAGGCAGCGGCGAACCTGGCCGGACACCCTCAGTCCAAATGAATTGGTGGGCGAATGCATTTGTCCGTCAGTGCCGCGATGCCCTCGGTGAGATACAGTATCTGGCCCCGTGGATCAGGCTCTTGTCCTCCGAGAATAAGCCCCCTGATCTTCATGATCTCGACGAGATTCCAACGCTGCGAAAACTGTCCCGCCTTGAAGCGGAACTCCTGCCTCAAATCGAGCATCGGCTCACAGTGAAGGTGAGTAGTGAAGAGGACTCGTGGCTCGATGAGCTTCGAGCGCTCATCGTGGAGGCAAGCCGCCGCGCCCGCGCGAAGATTTCATCTATTGAACGCCTGGCGCTGCAGACAAACGGGTTTGTCCCCATGGAGTATGACTTTCTGTTCGACGAGACGCGCCATCTGCTGGCCATTGGCTACAATGTCGGTGAATGCCGGCGGGACGCCGGTTACTACGATCTTCTGGCTTCTGAAGCGAGGTTTGCCAGTTTCGTGGCGATTGCGCAGGGACAACTGCCGCAGGAGAGTTGGTTCGCCCTCGGGCGCCTGCTCACAACCGCCGGTGGCGAACCGATCCTCCTCTCGTGGAGCGGATCAATGTTTGAGTACCTCATGCCGCTCCTGGTGATGCCCACCTATGAAAACACCCTTCTCGACCAGACCTATAAGGCGGCCGTGGCCTGGCAGATCGAGTACGGGAAAAAACGTGCCGTGCCGTGGGGCGTTTCGGAGTGTGGTTACAATGCCATCGATGTTCACCTCAATTACCAGTACCGGGCATTCGGCGTGCCCGGCCTTGGCCTCAAGCGAGGGCTTGCCGAGGACCTGGTAATCGCGCCCTATGCCTCGGCGCTGGCGTTGATGGTGGCCCCGGAGAAGGCGTGTTTGAACCTCGAACGGCTGGCGGATGAAGGGCTTGAAGGAGAATTCGGTCTCTACGAAGCGATCGACTACACTCCGTCGCGTCTGCGGCGCGGACAATCGAGCGCCGTGATCCGATCTTTCATGGCCCATCACCAGGGCATGAGCTTTCTCTCTTTGGCCCATCTGCTCCTCGACCACCCCATGCAAAAGCGCTTCGGCTCGGAGCCCTTGATGCAGGCGACCATGCTGCTGCTCCAGGAGCGAATTCCCAGGACCACGGCGTTCTATGCGCACACCAGCGAGCTTGCCGAGTTACACGCAACTCCCAGTGGCGCGGAGACGCCCATAAGGGTTTTCAGCAGTCCCGACACGCCGAATCCGGAAGTACAGTTGCTCTCGAACGGCAGATACCACGTGATGATAACCAACGCCGGCGGAGGTTACAGCCGCTGGAAGGAGATCGCGGTCACACGTTGGCGCGAAGACAGTACCCGCGACAACTGGGGCGCGTTCTGCTACATCCGGGACGTGGCCAGCGGCAATTTCTGGTCAACAATGTATCAGCCGACACTTAAACGATCGGATAATTTCGAGACGATTTTTTCGGAAGGGCGAGCCGAGTTTCGTTGCCGGCACGACGATATCGACACTTATACCGAGGTCGTTGTTTCCCCCGAGGATGATATCGAACTGCGCCGAATAACTATCACCAACCGCACCCGGAGGCGCAGGGAGATCGAAGTAACCAGCTACGCGGAAGTGGTCCTGGCGCAGCCCGCCGCGGACGCGCTGCATCCGGCGTTCAGCAATCTTTTTGTACAGACCGAGATCATCCGGCGACAGCGGGCAATCCTTTGTACTCGCCGGCCCCGTTCCCAGGGCGAGCAGGCCCCCTGGATGCTGCATTTGATGGCAGTGCACGGGGCGGAGATCGTGGAAGTCTCCTATGAGACGGATCGCATGCGGTTCATCGGCCGCGGAAATACCGTCGCCAATCCTCAAGCGCTGAACGGGTCATCATCCCCATCGGGAGCGCTCTCCGACAGCGAGGGTTCGGTGCTGGACCCGATCGTCTCTATCCGCTACCGGATAACCCTTGGTCCCGAAGAATCCGCGACGGTAAACATTGTCTCGGGTATCGGTGAAACCCGTGATGCGGCATTAAGCCTGGTGGAAAAATACCAGGACCGGCGTCTCGCGAACCGCGTCTTCGACCTGGCCTGGACACACAGCCAGGTGCTTCTGCGGCAAATCAATGCAACGCAGGCCGACGCACAGCTTTACTGCCGGCTCGCCGGCTCGGTCATCTGCGCTAATGCTTCGCTGCGGGCCGACCCGAGCGTTCTCATCAAGAACAACCGAGGGCAATCCGGTCTTTGGGGATACGCCATCTCCGGCGATCTGCCGATTGTGCTTCTGCAAATTGAAGATCCGGCAAATATCGAACTGGTGCGCCAACTGGTGCAAGCCCACGCCTATTGGCGTCTTAAAGGACTGGCAGTGGACCTGGTGATCTGGAACGAAGATCATGCCGGTTACCGGCAACTCCTTCACGACCAGATCCTGGGGCTGATTGCCGCGGGCATCGAAGCCAACGTGACCGACCGGCCCGGCGGTATTTTCGTAAGGCCCGCCGACCGGATAGCGGAGGAGGACCGCATCCTTATACAAACGGTCGCGCGCGCCATCGTGACCGACAGCCGAGGGACCCTGGCCGATCAGATCAATGGGCGCGGTCTGGCGGAAACAAGCGTACCCCTCCTTACCACGAGCCGGACACATCGTCCTCCGCCTCAGGTGATCGCGCCTCTTCCCCGTCACGATCTAACCTTCTTTAACGGGCTGGGCGGGTTCACTCCGGATGGGCGCGAGTACGTTATCACCACCGCGCACGGGCAGGTGACACCGGCGCCCTGGGTGAACGTGCTTGCCAATCCTCGATTCGGGTCCGTCATTTCAGAGAGCGGCCCTGTCTATACCTGGAGTGAGAATGCCCACGAGTTCCGCCTTACTCCCTGGGAAAACGACCCCGTCAGTGATTCGGGGGGAGAGGCGTTTTACATCCGTGATGACGAGCGTGGCCACTTCTGGTCACCCACGCCGCTGCCCTGCCGCGGGATGACGCCTTACGTCACCCGGCACGGCTTCGGCTACAGTGTCTTCGAACACACGGAGCGCGGCATCCGCTCCGAGCTGTGGGTGTACGTGGCCCTGGACGCATCGGTCAAATTCACGGTGCTTAAAATACACAATGAGTCCGGGCGGTCCCGCCGACTCTCCGTCACCGGATATATGGAATGGGTCCTTGGCGACCTGCGGCCGAAATCGAGCATGCATGTAATCACTGAAGTCGACCAGGCCAGTGGAGCGCTCTTCGCGCGCAACCCGTACGACACGGAATTCGGCGGCCGGACTGCCTTCTTCGACGTGGACGAGACGTCTCGCACCGTAAGCGGCGATCGGACGGAATTCCTGGGCCGGAACGGCACGCCGCGTTCTCCCGCCGCAATGAGGCGCACGCGCCTTTCCGGCAGGGTGGGGACCGCGCTTGATCCGTGCGCCGCGATCCAGGTGAGTTTCGATCTGGCCGCCGGGCAGGAACGCGAGATCGTCTTCAGGCTCGGCGTGGGGCAAGACGCCGACGATGCCAGGGACCTGGTCAACCGCTTTCGAGGATCAACCGCCGCGCGCGGCGCCCTCGACGCGGTGTGGCGGCACTGGACGCACACTCTCGGCGCGGTAAACGTGGAAACACCCGATCAGTCCCTCAATGTGCTGGCCAACGGCTGGCTCCTGTACCAGACACTGGCATGCCGCCTTTGGGCGCGAAGCGGGTACTACCAGTCGGGAGGAGCTTTCGGCTTCCGCGATCAGTTGCAGGACACGATGGCACTCATCCACGCCGTGCCGCATCTCCCGCGCGAGCACCTGCTCCTGTGCGCTGCCCGTCAATTCCCGGAAGGAGATGTTCAACACTGGTGGCATCCTCCCATGGGCCGGGGTGTGCGTACTCACTGTTCGGACGACTACCTCTGGTTGCCGCTCGCAGCGTGCCGCTATGTTCTCGCCACCGGGGACACCGGCGTGTTGGATGAGCCCATCCACTTTGTCCAGGGCCGCCAGGTAAACGCGGATGAAGATTCTTATTACGATCTGCCCGGGCGCTCCGAAAAAACGGAGAGTCTTTACGAACACTGTGTCCGAGCCATCCTGAACGGCCTGAAGTTCGGTGAGCACGGGTTGCCGCTGATCGGTTCCGGTGACTGGAACGACGGCATGAACCTTGTGGGCGAGCATGGCAAAGGCGAAAGTGTGTGGTTGGGGTTTTTCCTCTATGAAGTGCTCATGCGCTTCACGGAAGTTGCCCGCAAACATGACGACGCGTCTTTTGCCGACCGTTGTGAAACGGAGGCTGCCGCACTGCGCCGCAATATCGAGGAGCATGGCTGGGACGGCGAGTGGTACCGCCGCGCTTACTTCGACGACGGCTCGCCGCTTGGTTCTTCGGCAAATCCCGAGTGCCGGATTGATTCAATTGCTCAGAGCTGGTCCGTTCTCTCGGGCGCGGCGGATTATGAGCGTTCGCGCATGGCCATGGCAGCGGTGGACGAGCGCCTCGTTCGCCGCGAGCACGGACTGGTCCAGCTCCTTGATCCACCATTCGATAAATCGGAGTTGAACCCCGGCTATATCAAGGGATACGTCCCGGGCGTGAGAGAAAACGGCGGACAGTATACGCATGCCGCCATATGGGCCGCGATGGCCTTCGCCCGCCTGGGTGACAACCGGCGCGCGTGGGAACTCTTTACCATGATCAACCCGGTGAACCATGCCCGATCGGCCGAGGAAACCGCCACTTATAAAGTGGAACCCTACGTCGTCGCGGCCGACGTCTATGCGGTGCCACCGCATACCGGCCGAGGCGGCTGGACATGGTACACGGGTTCGGCTGCCTGGATGTACCGGCTGATCGTGGAATCACTCCTGGGGCTCAGGCTCGAAGTCGATAAACTGCGCTTCACGCCATGCCTGCCCGCAGATTGGAAGGGGTTCAAGATGCACTACCGGTACCGGGAGACGCTCTACCACATTGCTGTCGTACAAACGCGGACCGGTAGAGAAGAAATGTATGTGGCGGTTGATGGCGCAAAGCAGCACGACAATGCGGTTCCACTCATTGACGACCATCGGGAACACCTGGTGGAAATCAGTATTGGATAACTTGCGAATATTGATAACTTTCTACAACTGTATCCCGAGAGCGAAATGCGCCCCGCATTCGCGTGGCAAAGTGTAGTGGAGGAACAGTATTACAGCCACGCATACCCTGCCCGTCCATCCCCCGATGCTCGGGCGAACGGGGGGGAGTGCCTGTTCCGACCGGCCAAATGCGGTCCTTGCCAATTACGTAAGCCACCGATATTACTCACTCTAAAAAGCTGTTTATTGAGAGGCGTCGAAGCATGATCGGGTCGATGAGTGATCCGGGTGTTTCCCTTCAATATAACCAAGGCAGACGCTAATCTTGAACGCGACAGGGTATCAACTCCGATCAACGGCATAATCAGGATGTATTCAAGAAAATCCACATTTCCGCCGATTATGGAGATAGTGTGGAGATAGAGACGTTTGAAGCACGATCGGTCTCGGGCGACAAAACTCAACTTTATTCGCGAGGGATATCATGGCTGCAACCATCAATGCGCTGTTGAACAAGGCACTGAACACCGGCTGCGGCCGCTCCCGGGTCGAGAACGCATGTTCCCTGGCGCCACGGCACGAAGCAAAATCCCACCCGAAAAAGGAAGTCCGAGCGGGCAACAGTGACACGCTTGCCCTGTCCCAACCCTATCAGGCCCTGAGGGACATCGGGGTTGACCTTACGAACAGCACGTTCCGTGAGGAAGCCCAAATGTTCAACTTCAATTTGCAGTACACGGACGAGCGATTAAAAAACGTTTCAGCCAACGGCTACTATGACTCAAGGTCGCAATCGCTGCAGGTTGACTTTTCATTCTGTTCCGCCCTGAGCATCAAGGATTCCGCAACCGGGGAAGAGCATCAGGAACTTTTCCAGTTCGATTTTCACCTGGAGGCGAGTCGAATCCAGACATTCCAGGGTGAGCATAAGGTGGTGAAAGAAGATATCATCCACTTCGCCCGTAAAATCCTGGGGACAATCTCAAAGCTGCATGCCGAAGGCAAGAGCATCGATGGGCTGGTGCTTGACAGCGAAGACCTCAAGGAACTTGCCGCCGTGGATGACGGCAAGCTGTTGAAATCAATCATGCTGATCATTGATCTCCTGCGCAATGTCGATAGAATGCGCGGAAGAAACGGAGACCATGTCTTGCTCGCACCGGAAAGGGACAAGACAGAGTTCGACGAGCGGCGGGAACAGGACGAGCAGAGTTTCAGCATGTCCTTGAGCGTTCGGCGGCTTTCCGTTGACTCCACGCGGACGAGCGCGAACCTTCTCGGCGGGAGTTCCACGGATGCATCGACCGAGATTCCCTCGGTGGCTGGCACCCCAATAGAGGCCGCCCCCATCCAGGAGACCCCCGAGCCGGCCCTCACGAGCGCCGCATAGGGAAGTGCGGGGGCACACCCGCACTTTTCACTTTGAGTTACTCAGAAATCCCGATTGGACCCACGCACGGATTTGCTCGGTTTCATTTCCTCCAGGCCCGTCTACCTGCCTGCGTGATCAAGGTGATCTTATCGGAACTCCGATCTCGTTCAACCCACAGCGTTTGACGCGGGCGTTGGTTTCTGCCACGCTCAAGACGCGAACTCCTTTAGAGCAACATCGTTATCTTTGCGGGCCTTTTCGGAGTTGTTCGAAAGAGTGCTGGGCGCGCCCCGTTCCCGCTGGGGAGATTACCCGAGTGTTGAGGCAGATCCGATGTGATCTTTGGGAATTTGCGAGTTCGAGCTGGATTTTCATGAGCCCAAATTGAAGTGTTACAAGTAATACGGAGTTGCGTTCAAGATGAGTCTATCCCTAAATTGAAGATGCCGTTCAGAATTGACCCGTTCTACCCTTCGATACCTCAGGGCGAACGGGAGTATATCCTCTT
>JBDKTY010000158.1:0-7480 GCA_039679945.1 Syntrophobacter sp.
TTTCGAGAATTCTCAGCGCGGTAATTTGTCATCAAAACAATGACTACGGTTATGTGGCGATGACCCCGGCGGGTCTCGACACCACAGGTTCCGTGGTCTTTGAAGACAGGTGGAAAAAAGTGACCCCAGCGAACCTGTCTCATTCATTGACCTCGCGGTTTGCCGGTGATACTATTGGTCCATGTCGGACAAGGAGGGTAGCGTGAAAAGGGGATTGTATATTGCTTCGGTGGCGTTCTGCATCCTGACGTGTTGGGCCGCGGCTTCCTTCGCGGGTTTTTCCCTGCCTCCCGAAGTGTACAGGATAGGTTCATTGAAGGAAGCGCAGGACAAGGCAAGATCAACCAATATCCCGATGGTCTTCATCTATTCCGACGAGAACAGTTCCTGTGGTCTGGCCAGGGCGGCGACGCTGGACGTGATAGGGGAGCTCAAGGGCTATGCCCTCATCATCTATGTTTCAAGGAACGATTCGGCAAGAATCCCCCAGGATGTCATAAAAGCGATGAATTCCCCGGCTGCAGGAAAGTTCATACCGAAGTCAGTTGTCGTCAACCCCAGAACCAACAAAGTCGAAATGATCATCCCCTACATCAGCGACAGGAACCGGAGGATAGAAGAGATCAGGAAGGTAAAGGGTGTCATAGGCAAATAGGAAGAACCGTTTCACAGTTCCAAAGTTTCAGAGTTTCAAAGAAAAAGAAGAACTGCGGCGCATGAGCTCCTCAAACGCGAGCCTTATCCTTACGAGCGTTCATACGGACCACAGGCGGGCGCCCGGTCAATTTCTCAAAGCGGAGCTTCACGAACGGCTCCTTTCGCCGCTCCTCTACACGTATAGCTTCCTGTACTCATTAAAATTGCTATTCTACATGTGATCGCAGATTACAATTATAAATTGTTGTAAATGCAAAAGGCAGGGCCATCCACATCGCGGAGTGTTTCACTTATCGAAGTCGATTCATATGCCTGTGCGGGGGCTCTCCAAACATCCGCTTGTATTCCCTGTTGAACTGCGTCGAACTTTCGTAGCCAACTGCCACTGCCGCTGTGCCAGCGTCCTCATTCTCTACCAGCATCAAACGCTGGGCTTCATAGAGTCGCAACCGCTTTTGAAACTGCACAGGACTGAGTGTCGTGACCTGCTTGAAATGATGGTGGAAGGTGGATGTTGCCATATTCGCCTTCCTGGCTAATTGCTCGACATGCAGAGGCTCTTTGTAATTCTCCTTCAGCCAAGTGATGGATTTTGCAATCTGGTTGCTCTGCGTACCGAGAGTGTTGATCATCCGCAATTGTTCGCCCTGAGGTCCGATGAGCAGATGGTAGTAGATTTCGCGGATAATCATCGGCGCGAGCGCAGGGATTCGTTCCGGCTTTTCAAGGAGTTCAACCAGGCGCAGGAATGCGTCAAGCACCTCAGGAACAAGCTCCGCGACGGCTGTTCCCTTGTATGCGCCATTTCCAATTTTGGAGGAAAGCGGAACCTCCGCCGCTAGTTGGGCGATAAGATATTTATTAAGATCAAGCGTCACTGTCAAAAACGGCTTCTCCGGCGATGCCTCAATGACATGACTTGAACTGGGGATGTCTACCCCAACGACAAGGCAATGGTTCTCCCCGTAGCGGTACTCTTCCAAGCCGATAACGGAACGTTTGGAACCCTGAACAATAACCGCTACGAGCGGCTTGTAAATAACGCATTGATCCAGCTCTTTCGGGTCATGCCTTCGGGAGATCATCAAACCATCAATAGCAGTAGGATAGCGTCCGGTCTCGGGCATCCAGCGCAGCAATTTCTCTTTCAACAGACTATTTGTCCTCACCAGGGGTGCGCGGTCGTTCTTTGTCATATGAAATAACCTCTTGTTCTTATTTGTAATTCAAACCGAACATGTTTCTTATCACGAACTCTTTGATAACACACTTTATCATATTTGCATAGCCTTGTCATAGAATTAGGCAATAATTAAGCAGGATCGTATCTACCAATCGAAGTCGGGCAGCGTTATATATTGAATCACCGTGAGGTTATCGAGGAGAAACCTAATGAAAACTGATGGAGGAAAGACAATGTCCAGCTTAAAAACCCTGTCTTTGTTATTGGTATCAATTATCTGTATTTCACAAGGAGTAACCATGGCAGCAGACTATAAGCTCAACCCTTTCACTCTTGTATATGAGGGCGCGATTACCGAAAATGTAAAAGGCAAAGTCAATATTCACCCAGTGACTTACAAACTAAATGGTACTGATATTTCTGCCAATGTCTATACCCCTGCGAACTACGATCCGAAGAACAGCTATCCGACTGTGGTGGTGGCGCACCCGAACGGGGGGGTGAAAGAGCAAGTGGCTGGCCTCTATGCGCAGCGATTGGCCGAACAAGGCTACATCACGATTACCGCGGATGCGGCATATCAGGGTGCAAGTGGTGGACAACCGCGAACTGTGGACAAGCCTGCGTACCGCATCGAGGATATCCACGGCATGGCGGACTTCATCACCCAGTATGCTGGAGTCGATAAGAAACGCCTGGGCTTGCTCGGCATCTGCGGCGGCGGCGGGTATTCATTGGCCGCGGCGCAAACCGACAAGCGGTTCAAGTCGATTGCAACGGTGAGCATGTTCAACTCAGGACGAGTTCGTCGTAATGGCTACAACGATAAGCAACTGGATACCATCCAGCAACGCTTACAGCAGGCTTCGGCTGCCCGTGCCCAGGAAGCGGCTGGCGGGGAAGTTCTCTATTCAGGGGATGCCAATCTGACGGATGAACAGATCGCAAAACTGCCGTTTGATCTGTACCGACAGGGTTACGAGTACTACTGGAAGACGCATGCCCACCCCAACTCGACCTTCAAGTACACCACGAGCAGTCTGCTGGACCTGATGCGCTTCGACGCCACCGATCACATCGCACTGATCGACCAACCGTTGCTGATGATCGCTGGCAGCAAGGCCGATAGCCTGTACATGAGCAAGGATGCGATTGCCAAGGCCACCGGCACGAAGAATAAAGAATTATTCCTGATTGACGGTGCAACCCACATCGAAACCTACTGGAAACCGCAATATGTGGATCAGGCCATGGGTAAATTGACCCTGTTCTTTGGTGATACGTTAAAGCAAGGCGGCAAACAATGAATATAGACTTTGCTAAGTTCATGCTTGCGCTTACGCTGGCTTTCCTCGGCGTGAGCCTCTCCGCCTGTGCAATCGCTGATCGCAGCGGCAATCTCGCTCCAATGGTCATTCAGGGGCAAGGGAGCTTTGCCGTCGGCGGTTCGGTGATCACCAACCCAGGAACGTTCGACCCTGTCAAAATGACTCCCGAGGGGCAGACGTTTCACGGGGATCACGCATACGTGTTTTACCAGATTCCGGAAAAGGCCCGGAAATTTCCGCTCGTGTTCTGGCATGGCTACGGGCAGTTCTCGAAGACCTGGGAGACAACACCTGATGGGCGCGAGGGCTATCAAAACATGTTCTTGCGGCGCGGTTTTGGGGTTTATGTAATTGACCAGCCACGTCGCGGCAATGCAGGACGCAGCACCCAGCAGAGTACTATAACACCGGTGCCCGATGAGCAAAAATGGTTCAACATATTCCGCCTTGGAAGCTGGCCGAGCTTTTTCCCCGGCGTGCAATTCTCCCAGGATCCGGACACTTTAAACCAGTATTTCCGCCAGATGACACCCGATACCGGTCCTATTGATATCAATGTCAACTCAGACGCCGTCGCGGCTCTTTTCAAAAAGATCGGTCCCGGGATTCTTGTCACGCATTCACATAGCGGCGGCATGGGTTGGCTCACGGCAATCAAGAGCCAAAATGTCCGCGCTATAGTTGCTTATGAACCGGGCAGCAATTTCATCTTCCCGAATGGAGAATTGCCTTCTTCTATGCCGAGCTCCGGCGGCACATTGGAGGCGAATGGCGTACCTTTATCGGAGTTCATGATGCTCACAAAGATCCCGATTATAATCTTCTACGGCGACAACATTCCGGAGAGACCGATGGCAAACCCGGGTCAAGACCAATGGCGCGTTCGTCTGGCAATGGCAAAGCTTTGGGCCGACGCTGTGAACCGTCACGGCGGTGATGTCACAGTAGTGCATCTGCCCGAAATAGGCGTTCGCGGCAATACGCACTTTCCATTTTCTGACCTTAACAATATCGAAATCGCAGAGCTGATGTACAAATTCCTGGAGAAGAAAGGCTTGAACTGAATTCTTTGCACAATATGTCTATCTGTGAAGAAAAATGCCTGAGGGAGAAAACATGGAAAAAGTGATCTTGAACAACGGGCTGAAAATGCCCATCTTGGGGTTCGGCGTCTTTCAGATGACCGATCTCGAAGAGTGCGAAAGAAGCGTCTCAGATGCCATAGAAATAGGCTACCGGCTATTAGATACGGCGGCTTCTTACGGCAACGAAGAATCCGTTGGCACAGCCATCCAAAAAAGCGGCGTAGCGCGAGACGAGTTTTTCGTCACTACCAAGCTGTGGGTTCAGGATGCCGGATATGAAAGCGCAAAGCAGGCTTTTCAACGGTCGTTGGACAAGCTGAGGTTGGATTACCTCGACTTGTATTTGATTCATCAACCATACGGCGACGTTTATGGCGCGTGGCGGGCGATGCAAGAGTTATATCTTGCTGGCCGAATCAAGGCCATCGGCGTCAGCAACTTCTATCCCGACCGGCTCATGGACTTCATCGTTCATAACGAGATTATTCCAGCAGTTAACCAGATCGAAACGCACCCCCTCCATCAGCAAATCGAAACCCAGAAGTTCCTTCAGGAAAACCATGTCCAGATCGAAGCTTGGGGTCCATTCGCCGAAGGTAAAAACAACATCTTCCGTAACGATGAGCTGCTGTCTATCGCCGAAAAACATGGCAAGAGTGTGGCTCAGGTCATCCTACGCTGGCTGACGCAACGCGGCGTGGTAGCAATTCCTAAATCGGTTCGCAAAGAGCGAATGGCCGAAAACTTCAACATTTTCAATTTCGATCTGAGCGCCGAAGATATGAACGCGATTATGATGCTGGATAGCAAGCAAAGCGCCTTCTTCGACCACCGTGATCCAGCCATGGTGAAAGTCTTAGGTGTCAGAAAAATCCACGACTGACCCGGCTTGAATCCATTAAAAAAGGGACATCACAAAGCTTGGAAGTTTTGGCTCTTGGACTTGGCTGGATGCTGTAAATCAGATTGCGCCCAGGTGCTGTCGGGCGTTGAAGCACCACCCAAAAGATGATTATGCTGTAACAAAGGAGGAGACTCATTGAAGAAGAATCGTATGAAAAAAGCGGTCTATGTGCTGCTAGGAGGAGTATTAATTATGATGATGGTGATGAGCAATTCCTCTGCAGAGGATTCTGGCAAGATCCTGATAGCGTACTTTTCGCGGGCCGGAGAAAATTACAACGTCGGATATATAAAGGAAGGCAATACTGCAGTTATGGCCGGATACATCCACGAACGGTTATCGGGTTCAGATCTTTTTAGGATTGAGCCAGTTGTTCCGTACCCTGATAAGTACCAGGAATGCACGGAGGTTGCGAAGAAGGAGCAGCGTGAAAATGCCCGTCCGGCAGTTAAGACGCATATCGCGGATATCAGCAAATATGATGTCATATATATTGGTTACCCGATCTGGTGGGGAACGATGCCGCAGATTATGTTCACATTCCTTGAGGAATACAACTTAAGCGGCAAAACGATCATTCCATTCTGCACGCATGAGGGAAGCGGCTTCGGCAATAGCGTTAATGACCTCAAGAAAAAATATCCTAAGTCGAAGTTTATAGACGGTATGGCGGTGCGCGGATCGGACATAAGAAAAGCGCAAAAAGAAGTGAATGCCTGGATTGACAAGACAAGAAAGGCAGTTAAGTAGAAAGAGCCGAGAAAAGACACAGTATCCAATTGCAGAGGGAGGAAAACCGGAATGAACAAAATAGCTGCAACAATCTTGGCGGGAATTTTTATAACCATATTGGGTATGGCAACCATCTCGGAGGCTCAGGAAATGGAAAAGCAAGGCTTAGATGCCAAACAGAGGAGTATTGCCACAATTGCGGCCCTAACGGCCACAGGCGACCTTAATAGGCTGAAAACGGCACTCAATGAAGGGCTCGACGTCGGTTTGACTATCAACGAGATCAAGGAGATTCTCATTCAGATGTACGCCTATGCGGGATTCCCCCGCAGTCTCAACGGCATCGATGCCATCATGGGCGTCTTGGATGAACGGCAAAGGAAAGGCATCAAAGATGTGCCCGGAAAAGAGCCGAGCCCCCTTCCTTCCGGCAAAAGCAGTATCGAGCTCGGGACCGAAGTCCAGACGCGGCTGGTGGGGAAACCCGTAACAGGGCCAATTTATACGTTCGCTCCCGCTATCGATCAGTTTTTAAAAGGCCACCTGTTTGGGGATATCTTCGGACGCGGCATTCTCGATTTCCAGGGCAGGGAGATAGCCACTATTGCTGCCCTGGCCAGCATGGGAGGGGTCAATCCTCAGCTGCAGGGGCATTTTAACATCGGGTTTAATATAGGCTTGACAGAGGCGCAACTGCGCAGCCTAATATCTGTTCTCGAGGCCAAAGTCGGAAAGAAACAGGCTGACAACGCCTATGAAGTATTGAATAAGGTGCTCAGCAGCAGGGCAAAATAAGCCCTCTTTAGACGAAAACATACAGGAGGAAGTTTATGTGGAAAGCGCACTATCTTTGGATGGGATTAGGGGCTGGTCTGCTGGCTTTATTTACGCCTCATCTTTTTTGGGCCGCCGGCGTCCCCGGGGGTTCGGCCGCACACATAAAAATATCTCGAAGCGGATCACAGCCGTCCAGCCAGGGCCCGGCCGAGTATTTCACTGGATCCGTACTTGTTGATCCCCTTTTTCCGGCTACCCCTCCGTCGCGAACCTCCGGAGCATATGTCACTTTTGAACCCGGCGCCCGCACAGCCTGGCACACTCATCCCTACGGTCAGCACCTGGTCGTGACTGCCGGCTCCGGACAAGTCCAGCAATGGGGCGGGCCCATCCAGGAGATTCATCCCGGTGATGTTGTCTGGATTCCGCCGGGGACGAAACATTGGCACGGGGCTGCGGAAACAGCAAGTCTCACGCACATTGCCGTCCAAGAGCAGCTCGACGGCAGATCCGCCAGCTGGATGGAAAAGGTCAGCGACGGACAATACAAGGGCAAATAGGGACTCTTTACAAAATATTGATGGAGGGCGCAAATGCAAAAGCGTAAATTGGGAAAAAACGGCTTGGAGGTTTCGGCTCTCGGACTCGGCTGCATGGGCTTGACCTTTGGCTATGGCCCGGCCACGGACAAACAACATGGAACCCGGAACAAATGTGGGCAGCCAATAGGCCATGCTGTCCAGTTGACGTTGGCGTTACTCTATTTTATCCCGTAATGTGGTGCTTCTCTTACAAGCGACTTGCAACTCTTTGT
>JBDKTY010000159.1:0-18126 GCA_039679945.1 Syntrophobacter sp.
AACGCGGGGTTTATTCCCGATCGGCACGAACGGGAGGGAATGTCCCATCTTGAGCGCGAAGTGGCATGAGATCATCCATCCGGATATTCTCTATTCCATGCCGGGACAAATCCCCACACACGCCCGAAGAGCCGCGCACAACCCGCAAATGAATTATTCTTATTAGTCTCTTTAAATAAAAATTAAGCTTTTGTTATCTAATAATTCTTCCGAAATAATTATTAAGTAGTCAGTTTTGACTACTCCATTAAATATGCCTGGACGGCCCTGTAGTGTTGAGTCACACAGCCACTCGGGTATCCGCCAGTCGAAGGGATTTATCTTTACTAAAACGATAGAGTACCAGACCGAAGCTTATCTGCTCATCCATATCTGGTAGATGCAGTCGATCGGAAGTCCCGGAACCGACGAATATGATCATGTCAGTACGACATATCCACAACCCGCGATCATTTGCTGACCGGACCTTGAGCAGACTACGCATACCCAATTCTTTATCCACAAGGAGCGACCCATGTTTTCGCTTAAGCGGTTAAGTCTCAGAGGCAGGATTCTTTTTCTCCCGGCGGCGTTTGCGGTCGGACTTATATTGACGCAAGCAATGAATTATTCAATGAACCGGAAAGTTCTGACCGATGTGGTCTACCCGAATTTCGAGAAGCAGATGCTTTCGGCACACCAGAGCACATTGAAGTCTCTGGTTGACGCGGAAGCTGCCGATCTGGCCGATAAACTCAAGGGACTCACATCGAGGGAAGAAATAATCTCCGCAACAATCAAGGAGACCGATCCCATACGATTCTTTGAAGACTTGTCCGGATATTATTTCACGTATGACCTCAGCGGCGTCAGGATCAATGTGCCGATAAACAAGGCCGCAAACGGAAAGAATCTCCTGGATGCCAAGGACGACAAGGGTAAGCTGTTTGTCGATGAATTCGTCAAAACAGCAAAGAATGGCGGTGGATTTGTCGAATATTATTTCGAAAAGCCGGGCAAGGGAAGTCAGCCGAAGTTGAGCTACGTCAAGCTGATCTCCGGGACAGACATTCTGATTGGAACAGGCATCTATATCGACAACATCGAAGCCGAAAAGCAAGCCCTCGCGGCCAACGTGGACCAGCAGACGAAGGGCTACATTCAATATACCCTGTACTTCTTTGCCTTTCTGCTGGGAGCAACCGTTCTGATTTCTCTGCTCATTACCCGTTCGGTTAAGATCTCGCTCGTTTCCGTGATCAGCGGCCTTTCCTCGGGCGCCGGGCAGGTAGCTGCCGCCTGCTCTCACATCGCATCATCCAGCCAGCAGCTAGCGGAAGGCGCATCCGAGCAGGCGGCCGCGATCGAGCAGACTTCGTCCTCGCTCGAACAGATGTCCTCGATGACTCGCCAGAATGCGCATAATGCGTCACAAGCCAATCAACATATGCGGAACATGAACGGTATCGTGGCTAAAGCGAGCGACAGCATGCGCAAACTCACGATTTCCATGGGCGAGATCACAGCGGCTTCCGAAGAGACCCAGAAGATCGTGAAGACCATTGATGAAATTGCTTTCCAGACAAACCTTCTGGCCCTGAACGCCGCGGTTGAGGCGGCAAGAGCGGGAGAAGCGGGCGCCGGGTTTGCGGTCGTGGCGGACGAGGTGCGAAATCTGGCAATGCGGGCGGCCGAGGCGGCGAAGAACACCGCTGGTTTGATCGAGGGAACGGTCAAGCGGGTCCAGGAAGGGGCCGAACTGGTAACGAAAACGAACGGGGAGTTTTCACAGGTTTCGGCAAACAGTGCAAAAGTAGGTGATATAATTGGAGAAATAGCCGCAGCCTCACAGGAGCAATCCACGGGGATAGAACATGTGAGCAAAGCCGTCTCAGAGATGGACAAAGTTGTTCAAGGAAATGCCGCCACTGCCGAGGAATCAGCTTCCGCCTCCGAGGAACTGACGGCCCAGGCCGAGCAGATGCGAGGACATGTGGCGGACCTGAGCACACTGGTAGGCGAAAAGGATGCAGAATCGAATGGTTCGCTGTCCACGAGGTCCGGCCCCCCTTCCGGGTTCCCACAAATAACATCTTGAACTCAGCGTTAATTGAGGCGGGCGGGATCGCAGACAATGTATCGATTCCGCCCCACTTTTCATCGGGATCATTTCCTCCGACTCTGTCGCTGATCCGAATCATCCACTGCCCGCCACGTGCCTCGAATCATTGCATACTGTAAGAGCCCGGTTGTTCAAATAAGACAAAAACACTCATGGATATTCAAGCGGGACGGGGCCCCGTTCCTGTTCAGCGTCCAAACGGGCCCGGGGTCCACCGGAAAAAGAGTCTCCCCTGCAAAGCGCGGACAAGAGTACAGCGCGCAACCGGGCCGACAGGGGTTTCCCAAGACCTTGATGCTCGCATCCGGCTATTGGCCTGATTTGGTCGCTCCTCATTTGGAAAATCCTCGGCGCAGCTCAACTATGCCCGTGGTTTTGCTCAATCCTCGCGACCAAGCCAACCCCAAATTCCGCCGCGATCTCCAAAAGGCTTATTTACGGACAAGCCCTGAGTCGTAAGCCATTCAAACTCTTGAATACTTCGGCTGTCATGGGATATGATTGTGGTTTCGGAATTCCGGGAGATTGTGAAGGAATGACAACACCCTCGAATGAGGTCATATCGCGGACGATTTGCAGGCATCTGAATACTCTTGGAGAATGGAGCTGAGACAAGGCATGCGGCAGTTGATAATCAGCGGACTTGGAGGACAGGGAGTTCTTTTCGTAACGAGGCTGCTTGCCGATGCGGCCCTGGATATGGGCCTGTCCGTTCTTATATCGGAAACGCACGGCATGGCCCAAAGAGGCGGCAACGTCATCAGCCACCTCAAGGTGGCTCCGAAGGACGGCGGGCAACCACTCGTCAGCCCTCTGATACGCCCGGGCCGCGCGGACATACTCCTCGCGCTTCACCAGGAAGCCATCAAGGTGCATGGACATTTCCTGGCGCCCGAAGGCAAAGCTTTCGTGAACAGCCCCTGCCCCGTCGAGAAGGGGTATGCTTTCGACGCCACGGCGGCCGCATCAACGCTTAGCTCTCCGGTGTCGGCCAATGTCGTTCTCCTCGGTTTCGCCTCCGCATCCGGCGCTCTTTTCTGCGAACCCGACAGGATAGAATCGGTGCTCAAAGCTTACGGCGGGAAGAGGCTGGACCTGTCTCTACGGGCATTCAGGATAGGGTGTGAGGCATTTCGCGATCCCTCGACGTCCCACTGAGGATATTGGAGCGGCATGTCCTGGAGCCTCATCCCGCACCTGCTGGTCGCTGGAATAACCAACGGCGGCATCTACGCTCTCATTGCGCTCGGCTACTGCCTTATCCAGAATGCCACCGGTCTCGTCAACTTCGCGCAGGGTGAGTTCGTAATGCTCGGCGCGATGATCGTGGTGTGGCTCCATAACGGGCTCAATATTCCCCTGCCCGTGGCCTTCGCCATCGCGATCCTCCTGGTTGCCGCGACCGGCATTCTTTTGGAGAAAGGCCCGATACGGCACTCCAGAAATCGAGACATCCTCACCCTTGTCATGATCACCGTGGGCGCGTCCATCTCCCTTCGCGGCGCCGGCATGATGCTGTGGGGGAAAAACGCGCATATATTGCCCTCGCTGGGGGGCGATTCGCCCTTCATCTTCATGAATGCGGCGATCCTGCCTCAATCGCTCTGGATCATGGCACTGTCGGTCCTCGTACTGGGACTTCTCTACTTCTTCTTCCACATGACGCTTCTGGGCAAGGCAATGCGGGCGGTCTCGGATAACAGAATGGGGGCCGCGCTCATTGGAATATCCGCCAATAGACTCATAGCGCTTGCCTTCGCGGTGAGCGGCGCCCTGGGGGCGCTCGCCGGCATTCTGATAACTCCGATCACCAGCATGAGCTACGATGGCGGTCTCATGCTGGGGCTCAAGGGTTTCTCGGCGGCCATCCTCGGCGGCTACGGGAGCGTTGCCGGCGCCGTTGCCGGCGGGCTTCTGCTCGGGATTGCCGAATCCCTGGGCGCCGGCCTCATTTCCTCGGCCTACAAGGATGCGATCGCTTTCCTTTTGCTCCTGGCAGTCCTTTTTGTGCGCCCCGCCGGACTGTTCGGTAAAACGCACGTGAGGCGGCTGTAAAATGATCGAGCACGAGCGGGAAATTGAACTCAAAACTCCCCGGACGGCATTCCTGCCCTCCAACTGGAGGTATCTGCTCGCTTTCGCCGTCGCGATACTCGTGCTGCCGGTGTTCTTCCGCAACGATTACTTTTACCTGTTTTTCAACATACTTGCCCTGAACGCGATCGTCGTGCTGGGGCTGAATCTCCTGGTCGGTTCCACCGGCCAGGTTTCGCTCGGGCATGCCGCCTTCTATGGTCTTGGGGCATACATCTCGGCCATTGCCTCCACCACTTTCCATGTCCCCCTGTTCTTCTCACTCTGCATCTCGATACTCCTGGTCGCGGCGGCCTCCTTTCTGCTGGCCCTCCCCACGCTTCGCCTGGAAGGCCATTATCTGGTTATGGCCACACTCGGCTTCAACATCATTGTCTCTATAATCCTGGGACAGATGGAAAGCCTCACGGGGGGGCCCTCCGGGTTTCCCGGGATCCCCAAGCTCGGCATCGGATCATGGACGCTGGCAACAGACCGGGAATTTTACTATTTCATCTGGATCTCCTTCCTGATCATTTTCGCGCTCACCCTCAACCTCACCGAATCCAGGATCGGCCGGGCGCTCAAGGCCATTCATGAAAAGGAGCTTACAGCCCGGACACTGGCCATCCCCACATACGCCTATAAGGTTGCCACCTTTGTGCTGAGCGCCGTCTATGCCGGCTTCGCCGGCTTTTGCTACGCGCATTATCTGACTTTTATCAGCCCCAAGACCTTCGACATTTTCTATTCAGTCCAGATCGTGACAATGGTGGCGGTCGGCGGAATGGGAAGCCTGTGGGGGGGACTCGCCGGCGCCGCGCTACTGAGCGCCCTTCCCGAAGTGTTGCACCAGTTCGAGGACCTCCAGGTTCTTCTTTACGGCCTGATCCTCATGGCTGTGCTCGTTGCGTGCCCGAAAGGGCTCCTCCCGTTCCTCGCCGCTTCCGCATCGCCCGTATTATCAAGGCTCTTCCACCGGTTCGGGCGAGCCAACCCGACCTCGGACCGCGCGCATGCACCCAAACGCGGGGGCATTTCCCCGGCTCCGGCGGAAGTCCCTCCGGCGCGGGCAATTACATCCCGTCCGGATTTCCGTGAAGAGCCCATCCTCAAAATAAACAGCCTGTCGCTTTCCTTTGGCGGACTGCAGGCGCTTTGCGAGGTGAGCCTTGAAGTGTCGCCGGGGGAGATAGTCGCCCTCATCGGGCCGAATGGCGCGGGCAAAACAACCGTCCTGAACGCCATATCCGGGCTGCTCAAAGTCCAGGGTGGAACGATCTCCCTCGCCGAAAAAGGAATCTCGGGCCTCTCGCCCCATCAGATCGCTGCGCGCGGCATAGGCCGTACCTTTCAGGCCGTGCAGGTCTTCCAGGCCCTTTCGGTAATTGACAACCTGCTCCTTGGCTACCATAAGCTCGGCAGGGCCGGTTTTGCCTCGGCTTGCCTGCGCACCTCGCGCGAGAGGCATGAGGAGGAGATGCTCCGGGCGCAGGCTTTGGATCTGCTTGAAAGCTACGGGTTACGCCAGATGGCGCTTTGCGGTGTGCAACATCTCAGTTTGCTGGAACAGAAGCTTCTTGAAATAGCGCGGTCGCTTGCCGCCTCACCCCGAGTCCTTCTGCTGGATGAACCGGCGGGCGGCATCAATCCGAGGGAGAGCGAGCTGCTGATGGGGCATATCAATGCTCTCAAAACCAAGGGAGTGGGCATCCTCCTGGTCGAGCACGACATGAACATGGTCATGCGGCTCGCGGACAGGATCTATGTGCTCCAGCACGGCGGACTGATCGCATCGGGAACGCCTTCCGAAATCAGGAAGGACCCGCGTGTGATCTCGGCCTACCTGGGCACGAAGCAGGCCGGAAAGGCGGGGAGGAGCTGAGCCGTGCTGAAGGTTAAGGGAATATCGGCCGGATACGGCTCGATTCAGGTCCTTCGCCGCGTGAGCTTTCATCTGGAAGAAGGCGAGATAGTCGCGATCATAGGATCGAACGGCGCGGGCAAGAGCACCCTTCTGCGCACCATAAGCGGGCTTCAGCGGGCGCACGAAGGAGAGATCACCTTCCGCGACACACCGATTCAGAGCATGAACCCGGAACATATCGTCGAGTTGGGACTGGTACAGGTGCCGGAGGCCCGTCAGCTCTTTCCCAATATGTCGGTCATGGAAAACCTGGAACTGGGCGGATATGTGCACGGCCGCAAGCACGTGAAAGATATGCTGGATAGCGTGCTCGCCATCTTTCCAATACTTGCCGGGAGGGCGCGGCAAAGGGCCGGGACCCTGAGCGGCGGCGAGCAGCAGATGCTTTCGATCGGCCGGGCGCTGATGGCCAAGCCGCGTCTGCTGGTGTTGGACGAGCCGTCGATGGGTCTCGCGCCGCTCATCATTGAAGAGATCTATGGCATAATCGGAAATCTTCACGGAAACGGGACCAGTATCCTGCTCGTCGAACAGAACGCGATGGGCGCGCTGGCGCTGGCGGAAAGGGCCTATGTCCTCGAAACGGGACGTATCGTACTCTCCGGCAGGGCGGACGAACTGATGGAACACGAAGAAGTCCAGCGGGCATACCTCGGCAGGGACTATCAGCATAAGTGGGAGAAATAGGGCTCAAGCGCTGGAACCTATGAACAGGCAGTCACTCAGCGTGGTGAATCTCTCATTCACGGACCCGGCGGATTTGAGTGCGGAAGGCCGTATGTTCCGTACCCTGCCGCATCGTGACTGGAAGGCGGCACATTGATTCTCAGAAAGGAGGCAGTATGGGGCAGGGTTCTCCAGACAGTCTTTCCTACGAACAGATCCGTCAGCTTCAGGCCGAACGGCTCCAGATGACCCTCAACAGGGCCTATCTGCATGTGGACTTTTACCGTAGGCGGATGGACGGCCTCGGCATTCTGCCCGAAGACATCAGCGGCCCGGAGGGACTCGCCCAGTTTCCTTTCACCACCCGTGGCGACCTGCGAGACCATTACCCCTACGGCCTGTTTGCCGTGCCGCTGAAGGATATCGTGCGCCTCAAGATCACCGCCCCGCCTCTTCAACACCAGGAAAAGCCGATCGTGGTCGGCTTCACGCGCCACGATATCAGGATGTGGCAGTCGCTCATGACCCGTCTATATGAACAGCTCGGAGTGACCGAGCGCGACATCGTTCAGGTCGCCTTCAATTTCAGCCTTTTTCCGGGGGCCTTTACATTCAACCAGGCAGCCGAGGCCATCGGCGCAACCCTCGCTCCTTCCGCGACGACTTCGGCGCTCATGCAGCTCCAGGTAATGCAGGACTTCCGCTCGACGATTCTTGCAACCACTGCTTCTTTCGCGCTGCACATCGTGGATACCATGCAGGAGCAGGGGACCGACCCCGGCGGACTGCACTTGCGACTCCTGCTGGTCGGCCCCGATCCCTTGCCGGAGGTGACGCGAACACGGCTCGAATCCGTCTTCGGTGTTCCCGTATACGGGCTCTACGGAGTCAGTGAAATGGGTGAGCCGGGGATGGCCGGCGAATGCCGCGCCAAGGACGGCCTGCACATCGCCCAGGACCAGTTCCTCGCCGAAATCGTACACCCGGTCACGGGAGAGCCGGTCCCGCCCGGGCACGAAGGTGAACTGGTCGTCACGACACTCACAACCGAGGCCTATCCGCTCATCCGCTACAGGACGGGAGACATTACCGTTTTGCGCGATGCGCCCTGCTCCTGCGGCAAGACATGGTCCCGTATCGTTCCCATCCTGAGAAGGACCGATAACAGACTTTCCGTGCGTGGAATTCCCGTATACCCCGAGCACGTGGAGCAGCTTCTGAGAGCCCTTGATCCGCATTTGCATGATTTCCGGCTGGTGATTCACACTGCCTGGGGCGTGGGCGAGCAGATGGACCTGATGGTGACCCGCAGGGAAGGCAATGATTTTCCGGGCGGCAACAGGGCGCAATACCTGGATTTACTGAGGAGCCATATCCGGCGTGCGCTCGGGCTGGGCGTGCGAGTCCAACTCACCGACCCGGATAAATTGCCCGGGGAAGGCCTGATCTACAAGACAGTCTTCAGGACCATCGCCGGATCGGGAAACCAGGGACAGGCTTAGGGCTTGCTCGTCACCCTGCGCGTCCTTACCCCTGGTATTTAACATTCTCAAAAGCCGTCATACGGGCTTGCGTTCACGATAAAGCTATCCCGGAAGTGAAGCCGGCAGCCGGTAGGTTGGGGTGAGCAGAG
Organism: Syntrophobacter sp.; assembly: GCA_039679945.1. Lineage (GTDB taxonomy): Bacteria > Desulfobacterota > Syntrophobacteria > Syntrophobacterales > Syntrophobacteraceae > SbD1. The sequence goes on from JBDKTY010000159.1 coordinate 8,401, forward strand.
CGAACCCCAACGATTTCCACAAGCGTGGGTGTTGGGCTTTTCGCGCATTGTCGAAGTGGAGTAGCCCGGATACTTGTTATCGGGGCGCTGAGTGTGAGGGGCTGCGCCAAAGCGGCAGCCGGGATCAAGGCGGGTAAATAAACCTGGATATCCGAAGCGTGTTGCCGATGACGGTGGTACTGCTGGCGAACATGGCAAATGCGGCCAGTAGTGGATTCAGGAGCCCGGCGGCCGCCAGGGGAATCCCGAGCAGGTTGTAGAAGAAAGAAAAGAAGAGGTTCTGTTTCAGGACTCTATATGTCAGCCGGGACAAGGCGATAAGTTCGGCAATTTTTCGTGGATCGTCGCCAAGAATCGCGGCATCCGCGCACTCGCGGATGAGATTCGCTCCCGGCCCCACGGTGATGCCTATATCCGCCCGGGCCAGGGCACCCGCGTCGTTCAAGCCATCTCCGGCCATCGCCACGCGTTTTCCCGATGGCCGGGCTCCGCTCACGATATCCACTTTGTCTTTCGGAAGCGCCTGACCGACATAATCCTCGATTCCAAGTTCCCGAGCAACAGACCGTGTCGTCTCCTCGGAGTCCCCCGAGACCATCCGAACCGATAATCCAAGGTTTCTGAGAGCCGAGACCGCCTCTGCCGCATCCGCTTTCACCCTGTCGCCGAAGACGAGGATGCCCCGGACCGCGCCGCTCCAGGCGAAAAAGACGACCGTTGCTCCGCCTGCTTCAAGAAGACGAGCCTTACCGTTCAGCTCCTCATTCATGGCGAGGCTGCAGCGGACCATAAGCCTCCGATTTCCGGTTATGACCTCGCCCGCCGTGGTCAGAGCGACAATTCCCAGCCCCTCCAGAGGTTCGAACGAAAGGACGTCGTAGAGGTCGAGGGATCTTTCGCGGGCCACCCGCACCGTCTCCCGTGCAAGGAAATGGTCCGATTTGAGTTCGGCCGAGGCAACGCGCCGCAACGCCTCGTCCCGCGTGCCTTCCGGCGCCACGATCTCGCGCAGCGCGTACTTGCCCTCGGTCAGCGTGCCGGTTTTGTCGAATACGATCTCTCCCAAGCCTTCCGACATCTCGAATATGGCGGGATTGCGGATCAGAATACCCGATGCCCGCGCCCTTGCGATCGCGGCGACCCTCGCCAAGGGAGTCGCTATCCCGAGCGCGCAGGGGCACGTGATTATCAGGATGGTCATGGCCCTCGTGAGGACGTCATTTGCCCCCACTCCCGTCAGGAACAGAAAGCCCGCCGTCGCGGCCGCCAGCGCCATGATCCCCGGGACCAGCAAGCGCATGGCGCGGTCCGCGACAAGCTCCACCCGGTTCTTTTTGGAAAGCGCCTCCTGGATCAACGCGATGAGTTGGTTCAGGGAGCTTTCACCGCCCATGCGCTCGGCTTCGAACCGGGCCTCCGGGTCCAGTAACAGTGCCCCCGCCGGTACTCTGTCCCCCTGCGACTTTTCCACCGGGCGCGATTCACCGGTTATCACCGATTCGTCCACGACGGCTTTTGCGGAAACCACGAATCCGTCCACCGGGACCCGTTCTCCGTGCAGCGCGCGGAACCGGTCACCCGGACGTACCTTGTCCGCCGCGATCCAAATCTCCCTTCCCTCTTTCAGGAGCCGGGCTTTTGAATTCTCCGCATGGAAGAGGGCCGTTATTCCCGCCGAGACTTTTTCCCGGGCCCGGAATTCGATGAAGCGTCCCAAAAGCACCAGCGTGAGCAGGGTTGAAGCGGTATCGTAGTACACATGGGGGTTTCCGGCGATCATCTGGGCGATGCTGTAGAAGTAGGCGGCAAGCGCTCCGGTTGCAACCAGCAGATCCATTGTGGGCGTGAGATGCCAAAGGCCCCAAAATGCGCGCCGGAGTATCGGCCAGCCGCCGTAAAATACGGCGGGTGTCGCCATAGCCCAGAGCGCATAGGAAAAGTATGCCGCCCCCTCGCGCCCGATATCCTCGAAAAACCCCCAGTAAAGGGCGAAGGAGACCATCATGATGTTCATGCAGAGAATGGCGGAGATGCCAAGGCGAACCACGAGCTGCCTGCTCTCGCCGGAGTCTGTTGCCTTCTCCGCGGGAGAGGCGCGGTAGCCCAGGCGCGATATGGCATCCATGATCTGTTGCGGCCGGACCTGGTGCGGCAGGTATTTGATGCGGGCTATGTCCGAGAAGAAAAAGATCCCGGCGGAAAGGACCCCTTCCATCCCGCACAGAAGACGCTCGATAAGCCAGGAGCAGGCCACGCACCACATTCCCTCGATCCTGAGGGTTAGTTCCCGGGAAAGACCCTCGCGGATGGTATCCATGGTTAAATCGGAACCGGAGGGAGAGGTATTGGACGGGTCCACGACCTGCGCCTTTTCCGGTGTATCGCAAGCTTGATTTTGCGGGAGTTCCCCGGAAATACCGGGAATTGTGGGAGCTATCCGATCCTGAGCGGCTGTTTTCGTTGCACCCGGCATATTCGGTTGAACGGCGGGCGCTTGTGAATCGCCGCCGGATGGTATCAGCCCCGCGGCAACGCATGCCCTGTAGAGTTCGGTGTTCTTATAGTCTTCCGGGATACCCTCCGGACTGTTGAAAAGGATCTGGAACACATACATGCACCCGGAACAGCAAAAATGGACATCCCGTCCGGGTATGGGCTGGGAGATATTTGACGCGCCTATTGGAAGACCGCACAAATGGCATGGGATTTCAGAACGCTGACCTGTCAATCGGCCCCCATGGATTGCGTCTCAATAAACAGCTTTTGAGAGTGAGTAGTATCAATGACTTAAATGGCAGGCAGGTCTTCCGCCTCGCCGGGGATTAGCAGGGCTAATGCCTGCCGCCTTGCCGAAGTTCGAGTAAGTCGCCGGACGACCTTCGCCATACTTACTTTAGTTGACTGTCCTTGCTGCCTCTTCGATTATAGAATTCAACCGCATTCAGCCTTTTCTCGCGTTCTGCCTGGCATCCGACACAATATCGAACTCCGGGCATTGCCCTGCGACGGGCTTCAGGAATTTCAACCCCGCATTCCTCACAATGGGTTAGACTTTCGCCATCCGGCAGTCTGCTTTTTGCCAACTGGACAGCGGATTCCACCGTAGCATCTATTTGTTCCTGAACCGCCTCATCGCGGGACCAGCCAACCGCCATGACTTATTCCTTCTATTCCAATTGATCTGATTGAAGTGCATCGGGTCCTCAAGAGTTGAACTCCGGGCTGAGCCGCGCCCGGCCTTCTTGGGCAGCGGCTTGATGTTTTCCGCTGTTTCCGTGAGTTTTATATGACGTCCTTTCGCGTATGAATGTACAGAAGCCCCCCCTCCTTGATCTTATAAATCACCTCCTGCGCCGCTTCCTCGGGCAGTGCGGGGCAACCCTGGCTCCAGCCAAGTCTCCAGTGGTTGATGACTATCGATTTCGGGTTCGAGTACCAGGCGCCGTGCATCACGATTTTACGGACCAGGGCGTTGTCGTTCACGCCTTTTTCGAGGCCGTGGAGTTCAAGGGTCGGGCCGAGTTTTCCGCAGTAGACGTTGCCTGTCTTGAAAAAACCCTTTGAGCTTTGCAAAGACCCGGGCGAGTTGGAAAAGCGGGTCGCGTATGCCCAGCCGGACTTCCTGGCGTGGGAGACAAAGTATTTTTCGACTGAACCCGATTCGCTGTCGATCAGGAACAGGCGCCTTTTGAACGAAGGCTTGGTGTAGTCGATGATACAGATGTACTTTCGGTTGCTGAACTCCGCGCCGTGGAGGTCCAGATACCGGAGGGCGATCCTGTAGGCTTCGCTGGCCAATATCCTGTCAGCCGCCGGTTGAGAGGGGACCGGAGGAACGTATTTGGATGTTGCCTCCAAGCAGCGGTCCGGGCCCCGGTCCGGCCAAGGCACGCGGGAACACTGTACCAGGACGAGGAATTGAGCGACAACCAGGGTAAAAAGAAGGGCTCTGAAAACTCTATTCATTTGCCGTAATCCAGCACAATCAGACATTGGGGTCAAACCTTAACAGTTGCCTCACGGTCAACTGTTAAGGTGTAACCCCAACCTACGCTATTACGCTACTGTTTAGGTTTGACCCCAACCTACGCTATTACGCTACGCATTATTCTCTGCCGGTCATGAGGAGAGAAACCGTTCATGTCCACATTCCCGCTCCCTGACGAGGTACCTCCCCGGTGGCCTCAATCATGGAATATCCCACGGATGACTTTCGGGTTGGTAGATGATTAATGTGTCGGGATATGCACTTAATCATGCGCACATTGTGAAAGGGCTTCTTCCACCCACTGATTGAGGCTCATTCCGGATGCCTCGGCAGCCGTGACAATGTCCGCATGCAAATCGGGAGAAATCCTGACGTTGAACCTTCCGGAGTAGCGCTTAAATGGGGTGATCCCGCGTTCCTCACATGCTTGCAGGTAAACCTTGAGAGACGTCCTGCCTTCATTCAGCAAACCCTGTACGTCGGCGGCATAAAAGTCCGCACCTCCGGAAAGCCCCAGGAATTCCCCACGAAACATACCAATATCCGGGTCGAAAGAAATAACGGCTTTATGCCCGTCAATCTCCATTATGTTCTTCATGGTTTCACTCCGTGCCGCTCCAGCCATCTTCGAATGGCGGCCACTGCCCCCTTGTCCGTATCCGGCCCGGGGAGTGGCGGATGAAACACTCTGACCTGCCCGAACAAAAACACTTCCACGCGAGAGCCCTCTCTTTCCTTGATTTCCGCCCCCAATTCGCGAAACAACGACACAATATCATTTTACCGGAGGTTGCCGAAGACAGGATGGGAAAAGATCGACTCCAAAGTGCGTTTGTGCTTCCGTTTCATCAACATCTAGTACCACAGTATGGTACTAAGTCCAAGTCAGAATTCAGTTTTCATCGATCTTAATTCGGGACGGAACACCGGAGGAATGGTCTGCAGACTTGCAACTCTGCCATTAGATCGAAGATAATGGTTTAAAAGCCAACTCGGGGAGGCGAACGCTTTCTTGAGTCAACATATGCAACACCGTAACGAGGCGCCCGAAGACGACTTTGATGGTCTCTCGTCGGAACAGATGCATCGTTTCCTGCATTTTCCTTTTGAGTCTCTCACGCGGATTTATGTCGTTGAACAGTCGATCCATGCAGTTTTATTCGCGCACACAGGCTCGTTGGCAGGAGGACGCACAGCCCGCGGCGGGCTTTACCATCCTTTCTCTTTCGTCCGTTGTCCCGCGAAAGAAAAACGGGAAGCCCAGTGGCGGGGCTACCTGGTGACGGCCTGGCAAATGGCCGCGATTCAGGCTTTCCGGCTGAATTCAGACCCGGTTCGGAGTCACTTCTTTACTTGATCCATGAAGTATGATCAGCAGGCGCAGGGTCTCTCCCACGGCGCTGGCTATCTGCTCCTTATAGAACATATCATAAACCGCCGGTGTAAATTGTCCCGCTTTCTCGCCGAACTTGTTTTTTCCGTAGCAGCCGAAATGACTGCAAGGTTTCCGGCCGCACCCCGCGCCCGTCAATTCGTACTTGCGCCAAAAGTCGGTCCAATCATCAGCTATTTGTCTGCCATCAAAAATGACTGGGCACTCCACTTTAAGAATGGTTCTTTTCGCTTCATTTTCCAGTAATTCGATAAGGGTTTCAAAAGTGAGCTTTCTTTTTTCATTCCTGATCGTGTCAAGTTGAGCCGGTGTCAGCTTCACATCGATGATTTTATCGGTCGCATATCCATCGAAGCGGTCTTTCATGTGATAAACAGGAACCACATGGGGTGGAGAACTCATGTCTTGTATGTGGTGTGCCAGCCTGCCGGCAAGTACATACGTTTCCGGCAAACAGCTCCCCGCTGATTCGGTAAGTTTCCCGGCCAAAGCTTCAACTCGCTTTCTGTTCGATCTTCGGATGCCCCACCAGGCATCTCCCAACCTGGACCCGGGATCGTAAAAATGCCAGTTAAATAATCTCTGTAAGCTGATATCAATTTCATCTTCCTTGCCGGAACCATCCGTAAACGGTGCGGCCCATTCCTTAATTTGCTCCGATTTTGAAGGATTAAGCTCTTCGTATAATTCTATTGCTCTCTTTGATATCTTAACATGTGCCAGCTTCTCCATCGGTTACTCCTCTCGACATTCCGGGCGAAAAACAGGGGCTGGTAGATAAGCTCGGCGCCGTACGAAGTTTTCGGTCTATAAGACCTTATGTCCCGGTAGTTGGATGCCTAACCTAGAGCTCACCCGGAAGTGGCCCGATAGGGACACGATCGGGTGCAGCGCCGGGTTATGTGCCGATTTTGGAGACATTCTCGCTGATTTCTTGAACTGCGGCTCTCAGGACTTGAAGGCAGATTTTCGCCGTATGCTCCCTGGGGCTGAAACCCGAACTCATTTGCTCAAACGGATGAATATAGTTCCTGAAATCTCGTAGCGAGTGGCTAAATTTATGAGTGTCGTACTGGATAAGTCCCATATCTCTCGCCACGTCGATGAATGCACTTAAAGACCAATCATGGAACGACTTCACCTTTCCGCTTGAGTCCTTCGGTGATGACTTCGACAAATTGAACTGCTTCGGGTGCTTCACGGCCAAACCCAGAAGGATACCTTCAAGTGTACTGCCAGCCAGCAAGATAACTGACAAATATGCACTAACTGGAAAGCATCGTTCAATTTCTTTTATCCTTTGTTCCAGGATGTCAGAAACTACTCCTTCCAGCCCAATTTTCTCAACTGAAACATCTGCGAATTCCCTTTTCAAGAATTCATCTTCGTTATCTGAAGCCTGTGATGTTTCATCAATATTGATCCTTTCTAGCCTGGAGAAGCCAATTTAGGCACCACTTCGAGTTACCATCCATTTGTCAAACGCAAGGTACTTATTGAACTCAGCAATATGTTTGTCCAACTCGCTGATTCTACCTATAAAGTTAGCAGGAGACAGAACGCTCCAAATGCGTTTGTCAAGCTCCGGAGAACCGTTGATAACCTTCAACTTTTCTTCAGTAAACATCCAACGGGATGAAAAGCCCTGTCCATAGGAATCATTGAATCCGAATGCATTAAAGAACTGCACAAGTTGTGGCCCTGAGCGATACTCTGTTTCCTCGTTTATCAGCAGCCTCAGCTTCTCAAGCGATTTTGGTGTTAGAATCACGGGTACCCTTTCAGTTCATCATACACATAACAAGTGATTGGACAGAATTGTTCATCTCCGGGACGCAGAGAGGTGGCTTTCCCCATGGTGCTGATTTCGTAATATATTTCAGGCTTAAGGCCCTTGCAAGGGTTTCCTTCGAGCCCTTGCGGCAGGACTCCTGATATCACAATCTTCCAAAAAACGATGAGTTGGACAGGTTCGGCGGTAGAGGACTCTGCTGACCTGTGGTACATAGCACGGGGTAAGCTCACCGGCACTCCAAGCAACGAGGGAGGTCCATCGAATATGATTGACTTCGCGGCCAGGGACAGCATGTCCGTCAAGGAAAGATCCGAAGCCTTGATCAACGGCGCCCCCCTGGACAGGGTCCCGTTCGATCCTTGCGCCTGCGGGGTTGCTGCCCGCGTCTACGGAATCGACAGGGGCAAATTCTACCGAAATCCCGAAGAAGCTTTTGCCGCCGGAATCCAGTTCATGAAAGCCTATCCCTGGATGAACACCTGCCCCGCCTATGGGTGGGCCGACAAAGGGGCGTGGGAGTTCGGCGGTAAAATCTTTTGGCCGGACGGGGACCGATTCATTGCCCCCTTCTCGGAACCGCTCATCACAAAGCCTTCGGATGTGGGCTCGCTCCCCGACCCCGATCCCGAAAGCGCGGGCATGATCCCGCTGGTAGACCGCTTTAACGATCTGAGCCGCCGACATGGTTTTGCCGCCTGTCTGCCCGGCGGAACGCCGACAACATTTTCGGCCGCGATCGTTGGAAAGGTAAACCTTCTCAAATGGCTTATACGCTATCCGGAAGCAGTCCACAGGCTGCAGCGCAAAGTTACCGACTTCATGCTCAGGGTCGCTGAAAAGACGATCGCGAAATTCGGCGCGCTGAACTGTTCCATGGAATGCGCGACCCCCATGGAATCCAACCAGTTGATCTCTCCACGGATGTTTGTGGAATTCGCAAAACCTTATATCCGCGAGATTCTCGGATACTATCTTTCCAAAGGCGTTCGCCGTGCAACCGTTCACCTTTGCGGCGACCACACCGCCAATTTGAAACACTGGGTCGATATACCTCTCCCGCCGAGGACAGTGTTTTTCATCGGCCAGGAAATGGATTTGGAGAAGACGGGACAACTCATGGGAAAGGGTCATATACTTGCCGGCAATCTGGACACCGGTACCCTCCAGAACGGGAATTCCCGGCAGGTTTTCGATGAGGCCCGACGTTGCCTGACTATAGGCAAGAGACATCCCGGCGGATTCATCCTGATGCCCGGTTGCGAACTTCCTCCCGGCATCCCTCTGGAAAATATCGAAGCCGTGGCCCAAGCCCTGTACGAGCATGGCTATTATTGAGCTGAAACCGAGTGGAGAAAACAGTCTCTGCCCCGAGACCGTCAGAGCGCCCAAGGTCCCGGGAGAATACTGAATTACAGCCTGGAACGAAGAATGAAGACAACAAAAAGAAAGATCCTGAAAGAACTCGCCAACGCCGTAGCCATGATGGATGAAGCCAGGTCGGCCGACCTGGCGAGAGAGGCACTGAAAGCGGGTATCGATCCTTATGAGGTCCTCGTGGACGGCCTATGCAAAGGGATGAAACTCGTGGGCCAAAGGTACGAGCAGGGGGAATACTTCGTTCCCGAACTCCTGCTCTGTACGGATGCGATGTATGCCGGCATCGATGTGCTGAGGCCCCATCTGAATTGCGAATCGGTCGGAACATCGGGAAAAGCCGTGATTGGAGTTGTCAGGGACGATATACACGACATAGGGAAGAACCTGGTGACGATCATGCTTGAGGCATTCGGATTTGAGGTGCGCGACCTGGGACGAGATGTTCCCTTAAGAGACTTCATAACCGAAGCGATAAAGCTGGATGCTCACATGATCTGTATGTCCGTGCTGATGAGCACGGCAATGAGGGGCATGGAGGAAATCATCCGAATGCTGAAAGCAGAGGGTGTCCGGAAGAATTTCAAAGTGCTCGTGGGAGGAGGCCCGGTCTCGCAAGCTTTTGCGACCAGGATCGGGGCGGATGGTTATGCTACCAATGCAGTGGCCGCGGCCCGAAAAGCAACACAACTGCGTCGGACAAGCCGGTAATGCGGGAGTTTTATGAATGGATGATCCGGACGTGAAAAATTCTGATCCGATGAGGTTTCCCGGGGCAGCGCGAGTAAAGACAAAATTTGCGGAGAACTCCCACGGAGGGAAAAATCAAAAAAGAGATATCGATCTCCGGGTGAAATCGATATCTCTTGGTTTTGAAAGAGGGACATTCTCGCAGTGGGGTTCTTTCACTGATCGACCCGGAGCGATCATTCGCTCCCCTCGTACTTGAAGGAAAGCTTCACGCGCGCGCGATATTCCACGATCTTTCCGCCCTCAATCCGCATGTCCAGCTTGTCCACTTCGGCAACTCTCAGGTCCCTGAGACTCTTGGTCGAGGTTTCGATGACCTCTTTTGCCGCTTCCTCCCAGGAATTCGGACTGGTTCCGACAAGTGTTACGATCTTATAAACGGACATGGCAAATCTCCTTCGGTTAGAGTCACCGCGGAAAACAGGG
>JBDKTY010000160.1:0-5185 GCA_039679945.1 Syntrophobacter sp.
TCCGGTTGATTTCGTGGATGACGATGTCAAGGTCTACCGGCCTGGCGTCCAGGCCCGCATCCCGCAAGCGGGCGGCCACCGTGGCGATGCCCAGCGGCTGGAGAGGGTGGATGCTCATCCAGCCGGGTGGAAAAACGACGTTGATCATACCTTTTCCCAATCCCCCCTGTATCCGGAGTATCCGGACGGACCCTGATTCACCCAGTAAAATCGCGCGTTCACGTTCACTTACGCTCGAAGGAATGATTGCTAGGAAGTCCATTTTATAATAGAAGTAGATTAACTAAAACTCAAATAGGGGCAGGCCCGCCGATGAAGGATATGTTTCCTGAAGAAGGTCGGCTGATAGTCAGGGGCGGTCAAAAGCTCGAAGGCGCCGTTTCCGCGTCCGGGTCCAAGTATTCCGCGATGCTTGCGCTGGCCTGCGCCTTCCTGTCCCCGGCAGGGGTCGTTTTGCGCAATGTTCCTCCGATAGAGGACGTGGAGGCGCTCCTATGGGTTGGCAAATCCATGGGAATCGGCATCTCGCGCAACGGCCGGACCATCGGCATCGACGCTTCCTCGATGGACAACCGTTTAATCCCACCGGAATTTACCAGTAGATTGCACAGCTCCTATCTTATCCAGCCGGTGCTCGCCTCCAGGTTCGGTGAGGCTGTCGTCGGATTTCCGGGCGGATGCCGGGTTGACAGTGAACGCGGCACGGTCGCCATGGCCGAACTCTACGGCGTGTTCGGCTTTGAAGTGCGCATGGACCCCGATCGCCGGGTCCTCGAGGTGAGGAGGAAGGGCAAGCCGCAAGCCAGCCGCGAACTGGATTTCTCGAAAGTCTCACACACGAAAATCACCATGTATACCAAGACCGCCGTGTTGCTCGCCTCTTCCACACCTGGGCGAACGGTGATCCGGCGGCCTTTCATCGGGCCGGAGATGCGTGATATGGCCGAGTTGCTCCGCCGGATGGGAGCAAAAATTTGCGGGGCCGGGGCCGAGATCATGGTCATAGAGGGGACCGCGAAGTTTGCCCCCGCCGAATGTGAAATACGGCCGGACTGGATTGAGTCTCTCACCTTGCTGGCAACGGGGTTTCTCACCGGCGGCCGGGTCACGGTGGACAATCTGCCGGTCTCCCGCATGGGGAGTGAGCTTGCCGCCCTGGCCTGGATGGGCGCGGACCTGGAACTGCCGCAAACCGACGGTTCCGCGGACGGCACCTGCCCGGTCTCCTGCGGCAGAGGCAGGCACCTGCAGCCCGTAAAACTCGCCACCAGCCCCTGGCCGGGCCTGAACACCGACTCCCATCCCATATTGGCCGCCTGCCTCTCCGCCATACCCGGCCGAAGCTCGATAACCGAAGGGGTATTCAGCAACAGGTCGGTCTACGTCGAACATTTCAGGGAAATGAATGTCCAGGTGGAATGCAGCGGCAACACTGTATGGATTGATGGTCCGTCGGTGCTTCGCGGTGCCAGGGTGCGCGGACATGATATACGGACTTGCGCCTCTTTGCTGCTGCTTGCGCTTGCCGCCGGGGGGGAGACCGTCATCGACGAATGGCGGCACTTGAGACGAGGATACCATGACCTTCCGGGCAAACTCAGGTCCCTTGGAGCACGGATAATCGAGAACTCCGGGGAAAAATATGAGCCGGGGGAAGGAACACCGGTCGAGGAAAACTCCGCAATGGGTCAGCTCAGCCGGGGGGCAAACAGTTGAAAGCCGGGGAAGAAAAGACCAGGACAATGCTCATCTGGCCTCCGGCCGCGTCGTTGTACGACAATCTCTGTTATCACTACTGCGCCTTTGGCGAAGTCGCCGGATATCTCGACAGGCTGACACGGCTGGAAGTAATCGACGCCGCCGTCGCCTCCCGCTCTTTGAACGATGTCGCGGCGAGGATTCTCGCATTCCAGCCCGATTTCATCATTTTCTATCATGATTTCGACATCCTGCCCTGGGTCCCGCCGCTGGTCGCCCTCATTCGCGCCGTTTCGGACGCCCGAATCTATACCTACGGCCCGCCCGGCATGTACTCGCAAAGGCCTTTCCTGGAGATGGGAATCGACGGGGTGGTCCATGACGGGGACTGGGAGTATGCCCTGGGCTCCTGCCTGGAGGAGCCGGACGCCCCGAGGGGTGTTGTCACGCGGTCTTCGCGATTGGAAGGCCGCAGGCTCCCGTCCTCCGAATGGGGTTTCCCGCCGCTCGAAAAACTTCCCGTCGAGGACTACAAAGCCTGGGGGCGTGTCCCCAAACCCAATTCGGAGCGCGCGGGGCTCATGGGGCTTTCCGAGTTTTCCCTGACCCTGACGCGCGGCTGCGGCCGCCGCTGCCGTTTTTGCAAAACGCCCGCCATCGAGGGCCTTGAGCATCGGAAAAGGGACCTCGCCGAAGCGGCGGATTTCATTGCCGAGGCGGTGGGCCGGTATGGATTTGACTACTTCTCGGTTTACAGCCCGAATTTTACCATGGACCGGGAGTATGCGGCCGGCTTTGCTCGCGAGATGAAGCGCCGGGGCATTGCGTGGAAGTGCGTTACTTCCCTTGATTTCCTCGATCCGGATATCCTCGGGGTAATGGCGGAGGGGGGCTGCCGCAGGATCGGAGTCGGCGTGGAGACTTTCTCCGCGGCCGCGGCGGAAAACCTTCAACTGAGGAAGAATCACCGCCCGGTGGAGGAAATCGCCTCCCTCTGCCGCAAAGCGGGAGTCGAACTTCATTGTTTCCTCATGCTGGGCATACCCGGCGAGGAGCGCACCGCCTTCGTCGAGGGCGTCAGGGGCTTGATGGGCGCGGGCGCGAGCGTGCGCATCACCTCCTATGTCCCGCTCCAGGATCTTTCACGGGACTCTTCGTGGAACGACCTGGTCCGGATGAACCGAAAGACCTATTGCTGTTCCCTGCCCGCGGGAATGAGCCGGCGCGAGTTCTCCGAAATCATATTCGACCAGGACCGCTGGATCCGGAAAATCCTGTAGAGGATCGAAAATGAAAGAGATTCAGACCGACGGGATATACGCTTTTGCCGACGGGGAAGGGACGTTTGTCCTGGATATCGCCAATTCCCGCCCCTTGAGAGCGGAGGGCGGACTGGAGGACATCGCCGCCCTGGAAAAGCTCCGAGACCGCCCCGTGGAACGCCCGCGCCATGCTCCGCTAGACTATATGCGTGCCCAGTTGTGCGTGACTCATTCCTGCAATCTCAGGTGCCTGTACTGCGAACTCGACGGAGAAAATCCGAGGCGCGGCGGAAACATGGACCTCGTCACGGCGAAACGGGCCATACACACGATCCTGTCCCGCAAACCGGCGCATGTGAAGAAAATCGTCATAAGCCTTACTTCCAACGGGGAGCCGCTGGTCAACTTCGACATGGTGGACAGCCTCATTTCCTACTGCGACGGCGTCGCCGCCGATGAAGGCTGCTCCTTTTCCTTCGCTTTCGCCACGAACGGGACCCTGCTCACCGAACCGATTCTCGACCGTATCCTGAAGCACGAGAACCTGAAGATCTTTTTCAGCATCGACGGGAGCCGGTCGGAACACGACACCCTGAGGCCTTATGCCCATGGCGGCCCGTCCTACGGCGACCTCCTGTCCGCAATACGGTTGTACGTGGACAAAACCGGAGGGCTCGCCTCGAGGCAGCTCGGGGCCAGCACGGTCATTACCACTCACAACCTGGATGTGCCGGCCATCTACCGGGAGTTGATCGGGGCGGGCTTTGGCGACATTCTTACCCGCCCGGTCAGGGGCCGCCCGGGATGGGACTTTGCATTGAACGCCGAGACGCTTGAAAAGTACAAGAACGCCTACACGGACTTTTATCATTTCCTGAACGAGACCATAGACAGGGGGGAGACGATATACCTGGAGTCCATGACGCCCGTCTACGACTTCTTTTCGAAACCGGCCTGCATAATGATACTGAATGAAAAAAGGCTGTACACGTGCTATCACTGCCCTCCGGCGGGAACCGGTGCTGTCCTCGGGGACTATTCTCTCACCTATGACGCGGACGGTTCGGTCATCTGTCCGTGCAGGGACGTCATAGGAATAGAGCAATTCAAGGCCGGCAGCCTCGACGGCGGAATCGACGAGGAAGTCGTGGCCCGCATTTCCACATTGACCTGTGAAGGCAAGCCCGAATGCTCAACTTGCTGGGCAAGATACATTTGCGGCGGCGGCTGTTTTTTTCAGTCCTACCATGCCACCGGGGACATCGCCAAAGCGGACGTGGTCATGTGCGAAATGACCAGGCATGTCACCAGGCTGGCAATGAAATTCCTCCTGCACCTGGAGGAAGCCCATCCTCCTCTTTACGCGGCGATGAAAACACGCACCATGAAACGGCTCCCGTGGCGCTGCGTGTACGGGGTATGAGCGGATCGCGGGCAGTTTATGGGGAATCAGGGGAATTACTTGATACTACTTAGCCATAAAGATGGTACATGCCCTCCCGTTCAGGACGAACGGAGGTAAGTGCGCCGGCACTTGCGATAAGATCACGAGCGAAGGGGTGGCCCTGATACTTGTATCCCGGGCGCGAAGCGCAAGAGGTTGGAAAGCGGAATGACGGCGCAATGTAAGGTACTGATATGGCACAGAAAAATGCATATGCTATCTCATATGGGCAAATGAATGACGGCGCCATGTATGACACTGATATTGCACAGACAAATGCAGATGCTATCTCATATGGGCAAATGAATGACGGCGCCATGTAAGACACTGATATTGCACATCCTTAAGAACTGTTTATTGAGAGTATGGTGAGCCTGCATTCGCATGGCAAGGCGTAGCCAGGAAACAGCTTTAGACCGCTCAATACGGAGTGGGGTCTGCCACGGCGCGGCCTCGGGTTGGCCCGTTTCACCCTTCGACAGGCTCTCAAGAAACAGCTTTTAAGAGTGAACAATTTCAAGGACTCCGTAATCGGCTAGATCCTAATTTGTCTTTTGAAACAAGGGACTTACCACCGTTCGCCCTGAGGTATCGAAGGGTAGAACGGGGCCAATTTTGATCTTCCTTTTTGTTTTCTGATCTAGTTCATCGTGAACGCGACTCCATATCAAACACTTCGGACCGAGGCCCTATGTCCAAAACGCCCCCAAATCACCTGATACCCGCCGGCACCCTCTCCGACGACCTGTTGATTCGGGCGGCGAACCAGTTCGGCACACCG
>JBDKTY010000161.1:0-36060 GCA_039679945.1 Syntrophobacter sp.
CAGCCATTGACAGCGGACAAGCCTGTCCGCTGTCAATGGCTGACCCCTCCCTCGATCGACCCCTCCCTCAATCGAAAAAAAGCCCCCGCCCTTGTGGGGGCGGGGGCTGGCGGTTGGGGTGGGTCACAGCGACCGGGGGGAGACCGGCCGGCTACCTGAAAATAAGCCTGAACAACGAGAACTGGATTGCATTAGGGGTTTGCTGGATTGGGGTCTGGCTTGTGTCGTTCGTGGTTATGAACATTCGATCATTGGTGGAACCATTACTGATAAATCTCACGGCATTCATTCTCTTGGTGTTCGCGCTGAGATTGAAAACGGTAATAGTGTAGCCGTTCGCCGTGGAAGCGGAGGTTATATAGCTTGTTCTGGAGCAGGAATTTCCAAAAGAGGCGAGGCATCCGATAGTGTTGGCGTACCGGGCGTTCTCCGCCCAGAAAGACTCCTGGTCCATTTTGGCCCTGAGCAGGGCCTCCACCGCCTGGGTCTGCTTGGCCCGGTTCTGATAATTTATATAGGCGGGGGCAGCAACTGAAGCCAATATGGCTATAATCGCAGTGACCACCATCAATTCAACCAGTGTGAATCCCGACTCCTTCGACATTTCCTTCTCCAGCATCTTTCGTTCCTGAATGTCAGTTTGAGCGTAGCGCCGGGGCCATGTCCCCGGCAGCGCGCGTTACCTCCAGCCTCTTACTCTTCCTGCCATGATACAAAACCGCTCCGAACGACTCCCGGATTGGTCTGCTGAATGCTCTGAATTCCACCCGTGCTTTGCTGTATGTAAGCCTTCACGCCGTCATCCTTCCCGGCGCTCAGGTTGGGCGTGATGGACAGGCCGCGGCCCAGCGCGAGCACTTTCAGCACTTCGGATTTACCGCCCGCATCCGTGTTGGAGGAATTCAGCCCGAGGACGGATGACTTGTACGCCGTCCCAGTCTTGTAATAGAGGGTGTAAAGGTTGGATGTTCCCTCGAAGGTGCAGTAATCGCTGCTCGGGGTATAGCTCGTGAAAGTGAGAATGTCTCCGAGCAGGGCCGCCTGCCCCAGGTTCCGTTCTCCCGTGCCGGGGAAGTCCATGTACCATCCGATCTTGCCGGCAATGAGAGTGTTAAGATTGGAAAAAGTGGAGGCGCCGGCAACTCCGCTCACGGTTGCCCCGGTATCGTAGACCACCGCATCGGTTACGTCCAGCAGTCCGGTCGAGGGAACCACGCTGGCCCACGTCCGTGTTAAGCCGGTGTTTACGGGTTCTTTGATGCCGTAAAAGCTCTGTACATCGGAGGCCCTGGTACCCACTGCGTCGTCCCTGGTGAAAAAGCGGCCGGTGCCGAAGTATATCCAGAAGTTGTCGGCGTCATCCTGCGTCAAGGTGGGGGCGGACACTATCGGCTGACCGGAATGAACGGACGTAAGGTCGACCAGGGTACTGTCGGTTACCCAGGTGGCTGGGAGCAGCGGTTTGACGACGTGGCTCGCCGCGGGCCGTCCGTCATCAACGACAATACGCCGCAGTTTGCCGCCCCATCCGTCGGTGAGGTTGCCTTTTACAGTGCCGAAGTAGAGGGCGTCAGCGTTGTAGTTGAGGTCGAAGTCCACCGCGACTATATCCGATACGAAGGTCTTTGTATCAAAGGAGGCAAGGTAGTCCGAATCCGCGGTAAAGGTCGCGGGCTTGACGGTACCGTCCGATGCGATCACCTTGACGGACGGGCTCGCCCCTGCCAGTTGATTGAGATTTACCATGTAGATCTTGCCGCTCTTGGTGCTGGTGACGGAGGATAATGCCGCGGAGCCCGCGCCTTCCGTATCATCGATCGGTCCAGAGCCGGCGACCAGGTACCAGTTCTGACCTGTGATGTTCCCCGAAGTGTCCTTATCCGTCGTCAGAAGAACGGTGGGGTAGCACGTGGTGAAGCCCAGCTCCGGGAAGGAGATCTCCGCGAGGACCTTGGGCGGGGACTCGGGGTCCGTAATATCCATTATGACGTATGCCGAACGCATGGTGGGATCGGAGACATCCAGGGTGTCGTTCTTGTTGATGTCCGCATTGATGACACCACCGCCGAGACGCATTCCGCATACGAGGATCGTGCCCCAACCGCCCGGGTGGGTCGGATCGCCTGTTCCGCCCGCGAAGATCTTGGCATCGAAGATCCTCGGTTTCAAATCGACATAATAGACATGGGTGTAGTCCGGGTCCGTGAGCCAATAGAGATGAGGCAGCAGGTTGAAGGGAATATAGGCCCACAGTTCGCTGCCCAGGTCGTGCGCGGTTTCCGAGTTCAGGGATTTGACGAAGCCCTTGGTGGACTTGTTATAAAAGCCGCCGTTAAAAGCATGGAGCATTCCGTCATTGGCTCCGGCATATACGACCGTGCGCCGGTTTTTGTATTTGGCGTAAAAGGTCGAGTAGGTGTTGTCCATGTAGAGCAGGTCGAAATCTTCGGCAGGCGCGTTGACGACTGTCGGCGTGGAGTAATCGATATCTCCCAGACGCCAGACCTTCGTGGTGCCCATTCCGCCCGTGTAGTCCACCTTTCTGCTTCTGAAGGCGGGAAGGGTTGAGGTGCCCAGGGTCTCCTGCACCTGGTCCTTGCCACGGATGTATTCGACCACGCGCCTCGTCTGATGACACCTGAAGTTTGCAAGGTCGGCGGTTTTGATGCTCCAGGGCGAGCCCATTGAAGTCGCGGCCGTGAATGGCGTGTGCGTATGGATATAGGGGTAGAACGTGGACGTATTGGTCAGCTCCGTGGCAGCGGGATCGGTACCGAGGGCGAATTCCAGCGTGCGATCCGGAATACCGTCACCGTTGGCATCCACCGTCGTAAAAATATATCTTTTACGTTCCGCCGAGGAGTAGTCTCTTTGTACGAGCACATTTGCGTCGGAAATTTCGTTCAGCCAGTTCGATGAGTTCCATAAATACTTTACGGAAGCAATGGTGCCGGTTGCGACGGGGGTTGCCTCCGTGGTGTCCAGAGTCGAGTTCTCGTTGGTATCGGCATACTTGCGCACCTGCGTTGTGCCGTCCGCCAGCGTGTAGTATTGAATGATCAGATCGGTTTTAAGGTCGAGTTTCCCGTTTCCGTTGGTGTCCTCCCGCATGTTGCCGCTGTCGTCGAGCAGCAGGGCATGCACCTCACCCGCCCATTGGGTCTTGTTGAGCGCTCCGTCCTCGAACTGGGGGTAGAAGACTGCCTGGTAAACGGCGCCTTCGCCGGACCTGGTGTTCGATATAACGGATGCCGCGGTCGCGGAAGACACACGAGCCAGGATGGAACTGATAGCGTTGAGAATGGCGTTTTCCAAATCCTGCCCGGAGGAAGCGGTGGCATAATTGTCGGGCAGAGCGTCGCCATTAAAGTCCCATTCCTTGAGATTGGAAGAGGCGGAGGTTTCCTGCGAGGCGGTATTGGGCTTGTTGTCCTTGTTCACATCGACATACCCGCCATAAATGGCCGCATCCTTGAGCAGGCTGGACCCCTCGCCAAAAGCCAGAACCGTGTAGAGCGTTATGTTCTGAATTCCGTCAAGGTCCGCCCTGAGATCGTTTTTATGGGCATAGTACGCCACGGATTTCAGGTAATCGGTCCCAGAATCGGCGTAAGTCGTATGGGAGGTGCCGGCATAGTCCCTTACGGAGGAAGGGATATTCTGATCGTGCGTGGACTCGCCATCCGTGATCAGAATTACGAATGCCTTCGAGCAGGGGATAAATTTCCCTTTATCCGAAAAATAGAAAGGATCGATCAGGTTGTTTGTGGTCTTGTTTGTTCCCGTATCGGGGAAAAGGTAATTATATTCATCGGATTCGAAGTATTCGGACAGCCGGGAAAAATATCTGACGACGGTGTAAAGCGTTTCGGCCAGGGGCGTCCAGGTTGATGGGTATACATTGTTGATGGAGGAAACGATGGTGCTGGTCGAAGAGCCTATCACCTGCTTGATTTTTCCGCCTTCATCGGTGGTCCCGGTATCATCATAGACCGTGAGACCGAAGCGGATCTTGTCCCCGGCGCTCTGGACTATGCCCGAGGGGGTGGACTCGGGCTTTACCCGCACCAGGTAAGGATTTGTAAACGAGTACCGTGAGCCGGTATAATTTGTGCTGTCCTTAACCCAGGTTTCGGACGAGGTCCCTTTGTTTGAAATGGACTTGATCTTATAGATCACCGCCTGCGCGGGGGCGGTCGTGGGTGTGGGGCTGGGCCCACTCTCGTATTGCATGACCATCTTGCCATGAAAGGGGGTCATGTACCTTGTGCTGCCATTAATGTCCGCAACCGTGCTTGTATCGTCGTATGCCTTCCATCTTCCGCGTCCGCTCCCCCCGTCCGTCCTGTCCGTCATAAGCACGGTGTAGCCGCCGGCTGTTCCCGTTTTTCCGCCGGTCAACACTTTCTTGCCGACGTCGCTTCGCTTCATGAAGAGCCAGTTCAGGAAATTGCCGGACCAGTCACCGCTCGCGTTCTGGTAGAAGTAGTTGTCGGCATCGTGATACGAATAATATGCGGTGGAAACAAAGTAACCGTAGTAGTTGTTGGTGGGAATAAACCCCGTTTCGGCTACCTGGCTGGTACTCGCGTAATACACTTCTTTTTCCTGATACGCGAAATTATGCATACTTCCCGAATTGTCGAAAATCAGCATAACAGCCGGCTTTTCGGCAATAGATACAAAGGGGGGATATGCAGTGTAGGCTGCCATATTGTTTTTGGAGGCCATGCACCATGACGATGTGGCGATGACCAGCAATAAACCGGCAAGAATGGCCGGCCATCTGTGAATGACCGTTAAGGCGCGCTGCCTTGTTAAACGACTCATGAATTTATCCCCCTCGAAATAAGTCAATCCTGGATCTTGGTGTTACACCGCCGTGGCGATTATTTCCTGTGTGGCACGGAATCGACCACGATCTTGACAATGATGGGCTGTTCCTCTCCCGTAGTCGCGAAGGAAACCATCTTCCCGTAGGTCAGTGCCGATGAATTGGAGGCCCTGGTTATCACCGCCCCCGGTTTTTCCTCCACCTGCTCGACGACCACGAGTCTTGAACTGAGAACGTATTTCGTCTCGTCAATGGATATCATCATAGTCTGGGCCTTGGCGGCCTTATGCGGCGACAGGGTGATCTTACCGTAAGACCACAGAACCTCGGACTGGTCGTCTTCTCCTTTCGCCCCGGCGGATTGGTTCGGCTGCGCGGCTGCAGGCGCGGTGCGGACCTGAAATCCGGTGAGGACGAGTAACGTGCATGCAAAGGCGATAAACAGCTTTCCGATAGTGCGGGTCATTCCATGCCTCCTCGATTACAGCACATGCCGCCAGCGGGCCAGGATGCGCGATTGTGTGTTGTCACTATCCTGGCGCTGGGCGCGGATGTCGTAGATAATCCACGCGCCGCCCTGCGCGGCGCTCTTCCCCATCCCTTCGTACCCGGCGACCATCTGGATAGCACTACCGGTGGAAAGTCTTCTCGTGCCCCCTACACGGATGTTCGTGTGCGGATCGGACGTAGTCGTATCCACGACGCTTCCGCCCGACTCTTTCCTGGCGGGCAGGTAGGCATCTCTAAAGGCATCGCTGGCGTAATCGCCTTCGGCGTCCCCAAGGGCGGGATTGGCGAAAAGTTCGCCGTGTACTATCCTGGTATTCCGCAGCAGCGAGCCGTTCTCCCAGTTCCTGTCCTCTATGTTTTGCTCTATCACTTCCTTGCCCGTCTGGACACCCGCTTCGGCCTGGTGGAACGCCCTCTTGTGCAGCCTGTCATTAGCGGTGATTCTGGTCTCTACCGTGCTCGTTCGCGCCGAAAGGACCGCGATAACGGATAGAAGCGCTATCATGAGCAGGGAAAGAATCAGAGCCGAGCCTTTCTCATCTTTTAAAACGGTTTTCATGAGGTTCATGGTGTATTCCTTATTCAAGACATCGGCGGCTGGCTGCCGGCTCTATCCGACCGTTCGTTCCGCCGAAATGTCCAAGCATGAACGGGCGGGGTCTGCTGCCTGGTTTTCGCCCTCAATAGCCGACGGCCTTCGAGGATTGCAGAGTGTATGTGTGTGATTTCCCCTTGCCGTCAAGCCACGTTACGACGACGGAAATTGTCTTGGTGTTAGCCAATGGCTGATCCACCGCGATATTGTGGCTGATCCGATATTGGGTGCCGGGAGTAAGGGCGTCGGTGCAGTTGCCGGTTTCTGCACTAGTACTCGCATCCCAGGTAATGCAGTCGTCCGCCGCGGCGCCAGTATCATCCAAGCCAAAATTGCCGCCATTATCATCGATGCCGTCCGAGTTGGCATCCTGGCCAGTGCCGTTCCCATTCGTGTCCCTCAGATAGCTGCCTCCTGATCCGGGATCGTCGTATGGCCAGGTCATTATGCGTTCAAGTCTGTTCTGGGCAAAGGCGGCCGCCTGGGTGAGTTCATGCGCGTTGGTGTTGCTTACTACAGTGGCGGCTTGAAGTTTGAACAGGGCCAGCATGCCGAATGCAAACACCACGATGGCGGCGAGTATTTCGACTAATGTGAAACCCTTTTCATTGCAAAGCGGGTTCATCGATCGGGCTCCGGGATTAATTGGTTCCAAGGTTTCGGCACCTGACTGTCGCGGTCAGAACGCGGTGTCTGTATCTGTTATCCGCCGCTGTTTTCAGGACAAGTGGCGTGCCCTGTTGGTTCCTGTACGTTGCGGTGCTTCTGAAATCCTTATCCGGCATATCGGACCTCACCACCACGGTGACCTGAATCGAGCGGATATTGGGGATGTTGGACGCGGGATCAGCAATGACAAGAGCTGTAATGTCGGTCCCATCGGCCTTGAGGTATACAAAATCCAGCGCATCGACGTTGCTGACAAGTGCATCGGTATTGACCGTGTCATTCCGGACCAGTGACCAGTTCAACCCCGCTCCCGAAAGGCTGTAGGTGATGTCCTCGCACTGTTCGATTACCCCGTTTCCGTTGGTATCGACGGTGGTTTCGCATATTCCGTTGCCGCTGAGGTCTTTCGTGAACTGAATCGAAGTGGCCGTAGCCGCCCTGATACTCGCTACTCCGGCTTTTGCCGGCGAATACCCGGCCATCCTCAGGTCCCTCAACATTACTTCCATGCCGACCCTGCAGTCCTGCTGCATCATGGCGACGGACTCCTGCACGGCGTGTACTTTCTGCTGCCATGTGAAAGTCTTGTACACGGCTATCATCACCACACCCGTCAGCGCGAGCGTGACCAGCAATTCAACCAGCGTAAAACCTTTTTCGTTGCGAATCATAGGATTATCCCAATTGCTTGAACTGCAATCCGCCGTTATCGGAAAGCGGCATTGTTCCACTTCCTGGTCCTTACTGACCCCGCGATCGATGTTCCCACCGCATAAGATCCGTTCGAATTCGTGAGATAGCAGTAACCGCCATTGCTGAGTCCCTGTGAAGTAAATGTGAGCCGGTACTGGGGAGAGGTCGCCGGGACCGCCGGTGCAACCGAACCGTCAACGCAGGTGATGGCCTGTGAACCCGCACCCACGGAGGCGCCGCTGACATCTATGGTAGCCGGTCCGAAACCGAAGCTTACATTGGCGTTGTAGCTGCCCAGGGAGACATTTCCGCCGCCGTCCTGCCAAACCTTGGCATCGGTCAGGTACTGTAATCTGTAGGTACCAGGGGCTGTCGTATCGAAGAGTATGCACCAGGTCCTGTTCCCCTTGATGGCGTTCATCCGGGCCTTTTGCATGGCTGAGTGCAGGTCCGAGGCCGCGCCCTTCAGCCTGGCGTGCGCAAGCCAGCCGGTGCTGCTGAAGGATGTCGCAACGACCCCCATTATTACGATCAGGCCCATTACCACCATCAGTTCGATCAGGGTAAACCCACGAGAACCGTCTCCCATTCTCTTGCCGTATCTAATGCCCATCATCTTCTATTCCATCCCTGAAAGCCCATTCGCCTTACCTGGAAAGTCATTCTTGCTCCATTCAAGGGAACAACGGCCACTCTTTCATCTTGAGCGGGCCCGGGCCAAATGGACTCCGGGCTAAAACCTGTCAAGCAAAAGTCGGGCCATTCCCCAGAAAGAGTGACAAGTTTGGATCGGCTGCCAGTGAATTGCTCCAGTAAACGCCTACTTGCCCGTGCGTCTCCCGCCATCCCGCTTGATGCTCCCGGTCCGGTTGTCTCCCGATGCCTGGCGATAAACGGGAAAACGGCGCCTGAAGGCAATTCCCGAGGGTCCCGGCACCCCAACTCCCCGCGCACCAGTCATGATATTCCGGGGGGACGCCATCGGAATTGTTCACAATTTGCGCGGGCAGGCGCCGCGGGATCGGAACCAACCGAAAGCTCGCCGGGAGAGCCGGCAGTAACCATGGTTGTAATTGATCATGCTTCCTTATACCTATCGGCAAAAGTCGTGCGAAACTGAAAGAGGATGATTAAGGTTGCAGAACGACGCAGAGTTGCGTGCAGCATGAGGCTCCGCATCAAGATACCGGATTTTCACGAGGAGAAGTGGCGGTGCTGGGGAGCGGGGAGAGTGCGGACTGATTCCCCTTTCAATCGGGCCATTTCTCCGTATTGCTGGCGGGGATCTATAAGGCGTCCCATTTGATGTTGTCTCAATTCCCGACACACTTTGACTTGCTCTCGATCAATTTCGAGTACTGAGCGCGGCTGAATATCCAGCAGCGAGAGTTGGATTACAATATCCGTTATCGAGGTGAATATGCGAAAAAGGCACGTTAGACTCACGGTACTCCTGCTTTCATTACTGTTGCTCGCGCTCCTTTACCCCTCGCCCGCTTCCTGCCAATCTACTCCTGCCGAGGGCGCGGTCTTTCCTGACATTTCACTCCCTCTGCCTCAGAGGGTGGAGGAGAGGAACTACCTGGCTGTTGAAGAGGGTCCGTTCAAACTCTCACGGATCAAGAGCGAGATAATAATCCTCGAAATCTTCAGCATGTACTGTCCCCATTGCCAAAAAGAGGCCCCTGTTGTGAACACACTCTTCAAGGCGATTTCGGTAAAACCGGAGCTTAAATCCAGGATAAAACTCCTGGGGATCGGGGCCGGCAATACGGCCTTCGAGGTGAACGCGTTTCGGAACCTCTACAATATCGAGTTCCCGCTACTGCCGGACGGCAACCTTGCCATACACAAACTTGTCGGGGGAGTCGGCACTCCTTATTTCTTTGTCCTGCGCAACAAGGGCTCTCGCAAGCTGGAAGTGATCTATTCAAAAGTGGGGAGTTTCGGAGAACCTGATGAGTTCTTAAACACAATCCTGGCCAAGGCCGGTGGCAAGGCCAAAAAGTAAAGCGTGAAAGGAATGAGAAGCACGAGATGAAAAAGGCAAACACGGTCTTCATGGTCTTTGTTGCAGCCCTGGTTTTTGCCGGACCCGCCTTTTCGGCTTCCGAGGCGTTTCGGGGCAAAATCTACCAGCCTGGTCCGCTGAAACCGATCGACAGCCACTCCCAATTGAAAGTTGGTGACAAGGCCCCCGATTTCACTTTGCCCTCGGTCGCCGGAGCGCCGGTATCGCTGAGCGCCATGGCCGGAAAGAAGAACGTGGTTATTTCCTTCGTTCCCGCGGCGTGGACTCCCGTATGCTCCGACCAGTGGCCCGGCTACAATATCCTCAAGGGCATGTTTGACGAAAACGAGACTGTCCTTCTGGGCATCACCGTCGACAATATACCCACGCTGTTTGCCTGGACGGGCGAGATGGGCAAACTCTGGTTCCCCGTGCTCTCGGATTTCTGGCCTCACGGCGAAACGGCTCGAAAATACGGGATATTGCGTTCTGACGGCGTTGCCGAGCGCGCACTCTTCCTGATAGACAAGCAGGGGACCATCCGCTATATCGACATTCATGACATCAACGAGCGGCCCGACCTCGAAGCACTTGTCACGGAAATGAAAAAGCTCAAGTAGTCACCCCCTCCGCCGAGCGTGCCATCGGCGCACCCGGCGGGCATCAACCGCATCATGGAAATAGATGGAGGAAGAACGAATGAAAGAGAAGAAAAGACGATTGGTCCGTGGAGAGTGTCCCCAGTGCGCATGTGGGGATGTTTCCTTTATCCCCCCGGAAACAATGAAGGAAAAATACGCCGGCCCGAAGGATGAGATCGACATCCTCTGCCCGAGTTGCGGCACGAAAATTAAGGGCAAACTGGTGGAAGAGGACGAAAAATAGGCAGGCTGCGTCCTGGCTGCCTTAATCACCTCGTATCATGCCGGGAAAATCAATGTGATACTAATTTGCGTTCTAGAGGATATACCCCCGTTCGCCCTGAGATATCGAAGGGTAGAACGGGTCAATTCTGAACGGCATCTTCAATTTAGGGATAGACTCATCTTGAACGCAACTCCGTATGAGATTTTATTCTCCGCTTCCATGTCTCTCAAGGCATGGTAAGCGCGGCTTACTGGAAGCGGGCTCATGTTCACCGGTTCGGAGTCGGGGAACGTGCGCCCGCCATCCTGCTGGAAGAGGAGCAAGGAATGGAAAATACACCGCGAAACTGCCCCGGTTGGGAGCAACTTAAGAATCTCTCATCCTTTGAATGTAAGTGCCCGGAATGCGGGAAAGAAATTGAGATTTTCTCGGACGAATTCCACAAGCCGCGCTCCTGTCCGGGGTGCCGGAAACCGATCGATTTTTCCAGGTGTGAACTTGGGGGAACGACGAACAGGTAATACCGGGTCGCATTCGAGATACCGTTCGCCCTGAGCCCGACAAGCCCCGCATGCGCGGCCGGGGCGCAGCAAGGAAACAGCATGGCGGCCGCCTGCGCCCGACTTGTTCCACCTTCCGATATTTCTCCTAAAACAGCTTTTTATTCCGGGTAACGTGGTGCTCGCTGCCCTTTGCTCCGGGCAATAGTGTTCGGGGCATCGAAGGGTGGAACGGGTCCTTGAATGATCGCCGGCAGGCTGAAATGCCAGCCCTTCGATACCTTTTCGGGAGACACAATGTCCAATCGCCTCGCGGGTGAGAAAAGCCCCTATCTGTTACAACACGCAAAGAACCCGGTCGACTGGTATCCATGGGGGGAGGAGGCCTTTCGCAAGGCATCCGGGGAAGACAAACCGATCTTCCTGTCTATCGGGTACTCGACCTGCCACTGGTGCCACGTGATGGAGCACGAGTCTTTCGAGGACGGGGAGGTCGCCGCGCTCCTGAACGAGCACTTCGTCTCCATCAAAGTGGACCGCGAGGAGCGTCCCGACGTCGACCAGGTCTACATGTCGGTGTGCCAGGCGACCACGGGCAGCGGGGGGTGGCCTCTTTCCATCTTCATGGGGCCGGATGGGAAACCTTTCTTCGCCGGGAGCTATTTTCCGAAGACGGGACGTCTGGGAATGCCCGGTTTAATTCAGTTGATCAAGCAACTTGCCATGTTGTGGAAAGAACGCCGTGACCAACTGGACCGGATAAGCGCGGAGATCACGGCCGCCATTCAACCCGGGCCGGCCGGGGAAAGCTCGGGCCGCCTCGGGGTTGAAACGCTTGAAACGGCATATTCCCAGCTCCGCAAGTCCTTCGATCCCGTCTGGGGCGGATTCGGGGCCGCGCCCAAGTTCCCGACGCCTCACAATCTGACCTTCCTCCTCAGGTGGCATGGGCGCAACCGCGGGGCCGGACCCAATCCGGAGGTCGAAAAAACGCTCGATTCCATGCGCGCGGGCGGTATCTTCGACCAGGTTGGATTTGGCTTTCACAGATATTCCGTGGATGAAAAATGGCTGGTCCCCCATTTCGAGAAGATGCTCTACGATCAGGCCCTGCTCGCGATGGCCTACACCGAGGCAAGCCTTGCGAGCGGCGCGGCGCGGTTCGCTCGCGTGGCCGGGGAAGTTTTCGAGTACGTGCTGCGTGATATGAAAAGTCCGGAAGGTGGCTTTTACAGCGCGGAGGATGCCGACAGCGAGGGCGCGGAGGGCACCTTTTACACGTGGACCCCCCGGGAAATCACGCAAGTTCTGGGCAGGGAAAGCGCGGATCTGTACTGCCGCGCGTTGGGCGTCACCCTTCAGGGCAACTTCGAAGGGGGACGGAGCATCCCCCACGTGGCAAGGGCCGTGGACGAGCTGGCTCGGGAGCTTGGAATGGGTGGAGATGCCCTGAGCGCCCTCATCGAGGAGAGCCGTTCCAGGCTCTTCACCGCCCGTGAAAGACGCGTGCATCCGTTGAAAGACGACAAGATCCTTGTCGCCTGGAATGGTTTGATGATAGCGGCCCTTTCCCGGGGGTTCCAGGCGTTTGGCGATCCCTCGCATCTCACGGCCGCGAAAGAGGCCGCGGACTTCGTACTGGATACCATGAGGCCCGGCGGACGACTCCACCGCAGGTACCGCCAGGGAGAGGTTGCCCGGCTGGCCTGCGCGGATGATTACGCATTCCTGATCTGGGGGCTTCTCGATCTTTATGAGTCAGCCTTTGATACAAGGTATCTTTCCGAAGCGGTCCGGCTTCAGGAGGAAATGAACATACTTTTCGAGGACCCGGCCGGTGGCTTCTACTATACCGGCAAGGATGCCGAGAGCCTGATCGTGAGGGACAAACCCCTCTATGACGGCGCCACCCCTTCCGCCAACTCCGTTTGCGCGCTGAATCTTCTGAGGCTTGGCGGGATGACGGGAAATCCCGCCTTCGAAGATCAAGCTGACCGTCTGCTAAAATGTTTCTCGACGCAGGTCTCGCTTTTCCCGCCCGCATATACTCAACTTCTTCAGGCCCTTGCGTTCTCGCTCGGTCCCGTCCGGGAAATCCTCATAGCCGGAGAGCGTACAGACCAACAGACCCGGGATATGCTGAAGGCCGTCCATCGGTTATTCCCGCCAAACCGTGTTGTTCTGGTGAAGGAAAGGGGAGAGGCCGGGACCCTGCTGGCGGGAATCTCCCCTTTTACCGGACCGATGAACGTTCCGGAAACTGGCGCTGCCGCTTACGTGTGTGAGAATTACCGGTGCGGGCGCCCGGTTTTTGATGCCTCCGAACTGGCGGCAATGCTTGGGGCTTAGGGGGCATTATGGCGGGATTAAGGCGGGTATTCGGATGATCTGGCGGGATTAGGGCGGGTGTCCTGTCTTGGGTCATTTTTGCAACCAGCTAAAATAATTAGCTAAATGTCTATTGACCAGTTTGGTATGCAAGTTGCTATAGCTTAAGGACAAGAGAAACCAACTCTTTCCTCCTCTAAAGCTAACCGGTCCTAGCCCCTCCGGTTAGCTTTTTCATTTCCGCCACATAGTTTGAGAGCCCCTGAGCTGCTGATCGGGACCGCCCTCCGCTCGGGTTGATGTCCACGGGCCGGTATTTTGCGATGCTGCTCCGCCGGTGTGGCTGGGAGCGGGGTTGCCGACTGCCGGAAATCCGGACCCGCCGCACGCGAAACCGAGCCGGACGTATCCTCCGCGACCTGACCGTATAATTGAAAATAACCATCCTGCAATGGAAAGCCGCCATGGGAAAAGTATTGCTCGGGATCATCGCATCGCCGCGAAAGGCCGGCAATTGCGAACTTTTCATAAAGGAAACTTACAGGCGTCTGGAAGGAAACTGGGACCTGCGCCTGATGCGTTTGACGGAACTCGATATACGGCCATGCAAGGCCTGTTACCGGTGTTTGTTCGATGCCATGCGCTGCCCGCTGGAGGATGACTTTCTCCCGGCCATGGAAGAGTTGGCGCGCGCGGATGCGGTCATTGTGTCGGCCCCGGCCTATCTTCTCGCGGCGAACGGAAGCCTGAAGAGGTTCCTTGACCGTGGACTTCAGTTCTATGCTTTTATTGACCGGCTCTGGGGGAAGCCGTCGGTGGCCGTCGCGATTGCCGGGATAGAGGGCATGGAGGGTTGCACCAAGTTGAATGTCGAGAGCTTTGTGAAGATGACGATGGGGGACCTGCGCGGGTCCGCCGTGATCTATGGAGCACTGCCGGGTGAAACGCTTCTGTCTCCCCAAAACAGGGAGACTGCGTCCCGGCTCGCGCGCGCCCTGACAGAGTCGCACGAGCGTGAAGGCGATGACGTCCCGGTTTGCCCTCTTTGCGGAAGCGATACTTTCAGGTTCCTGCCCGGAGGAGGTCTTCGCTGTATGCTGTGCAGCGGTTCAGGGACTTACGCCTGGAACGGCGGCGCGCTCACGATTTCCATCAGTCCCGGTGAGCATCCGCTCTTTCTTTCGCGCGAGGATGTGATCCGGCATGCTGAATGGCTCAGGGGAATGAAAGACAGGTTTCTGGAGCGCCGCAAGGAGTTGAAGGAGACAGCCCGTGAATACCGGGCCATGGGGACCTGGGTTGGCAGGCGTCCGGAGGTGCGGGAAAAACCATCTTAAGCGAAGTTGGATTACCAGGCTGAAATTTACAATAACGCAATTGTAATTCAAAGGTGGCTTAAGAGTTCTCGGCGACACCCGTTCGCATTTGACCCTCCGGGGTGTTGAATGCTTCCGCGGGGCTTGGTGATAGGCGGGTAAACCGTTCCCCCGCTCTTCTGAACTCGAAAAGCGATCTCTGGACCGCAACTTCATATCCGCCGGTGAGATGGGTTCCCCATACCGCTCATTTCCAAAACCTCTTTCACATCTTCATTTTAATGAAATTCCTTTGATACTTTCATGAAGATGTGACAAAAGCAATTTGGAGAGATATTAAGCCGATTTACTCGCGCCCTTCCAGATGCGGAGAATTCAAAGTGGCTGATGATGCTCAAAATAAGGAGCATGCTCCATCCTTTCCACTGGACGCTGGTTCGCGGCAGTCCACTGATGATCTTTCCCTGGTTTCCTCCGTTTCTCTGATGCTTTCCTGGATAGACAGCAGACTCGCCGAACTTGAAGAACGCATTGTCAAAATGGAAAGACCCCGTGAACATGAAAAAATGGATGTTCTGGAGGCGAGCCTGGACAGGGAGAGAGTGCAATCGGACGAAGTCCGCCGAATGTTAAACGAGCTGACTGCCGGTCAATCCGCATTCGATCGGGACCTCAAGGACCTGAAGGGCGAAATCACGGGCCTGCGGCAGACATTGGCCCGGGTACCCGACGCGGGTGAAGAGAAAGTGAAGCTGGACAAGCTCTACCGGATGTATAGCGGACTGGCTTCCGGACAAACCGGATTCGACCGGGACCTCAAGGACCTGAAGGGCGAAATCACGGGCCTGCGGCAGGCATTGGCCCGGGTACCCGATGCGGGTGAAGAGAAAGTGAAGCTGGACAAGCTCTACCGGATGTGTAGCGGGCTGGCTTCCGGACAAACCGGATTCGACCGGGAACTCAAGGGGCTGAAGGGCGAAATCGCATCGTTGCGGGAAGTGCTGGTCTGGATATCGGATGCGAAACGCGATACCGAGAAGGTAAAGCCGGACGAGATCCATCGAATGTATGGCGGGCTGGCCGCCGGACAGGCTGCCTTCGACAGGGAACTCAAGGAGTTGAAGGGTGAGATCGCTTCCTTGCGGGAGAAGCGGATACCGCCGGAAGCTCCGCCCGCCGCGGCCCAGCCGCATGAACATGGTGATGAGCCCGGCCGCCCCGAGGTTCCGGATAACAGCCGGGGTGGAGCGCCCGAGAAAGATCGGGACAAAGGGAGGTCCGTTCGCGCCCGCCTGAGCGGCTTCATGGCCGGGCTGGGAATTGGCCGAAGCAGGAATGATAAGCTGGCCCTGCTTATTTCCAGGGGAGATCACTTCATTTCGGAAGGGGAAACCGGTAAAGCTCTTCAGGAATATGAGAAGGCATTGTGCCTGGAGCCGCGGAGCGCCCAGGTGATGACGAAGCTGGGAAAGGCGTATCTCGCGCGGAATGATCTCGGGAGAGGCCTTTCCTCGCTCAGGTCAGCATTGGAACTCGATCCTGGCGCCGATGACGCAAGGATCTTCCTGGCGGGGCTACTGGCGCACAGCAACCAGTGTCAGAAGGCGCTGGACGAGCTGGCGCGGCTCGCGCATCCCGAAGATTACCGGCTCGATATCATCAGAGCGAATGCCCTTCTCGGGCTGAAGCGCTACCGTGAGGCAATCGATCTGCTCTCGAAGTCCACGGACGGCGACAAGAGCGAGACTGTCCGGAAGCTTCTGGGCAGAGCGTATGCGGCCATCGGCGGGCAACAGCCGTAAGACCGGGTTACATTAAGGATGGTTGCAAGAAAATGCGGGTAGCCGCGCCCCCAAACCCCTTTGCCAGCGCGCGATTCGTTTCGGCGCCCCGCCGGGACGGGGGGACGGGGGGAAGTTCCTGTTTCGGAATGGCGCGACCCGGATCTCCACCGGTTATGTAAGCCTTCGATAGTGCTCACTCTCAAAAGCTGTTTCTTGACAGGTACCGAGGGTGGAACGGGCGAATTCTTATCGGCATCTTCACTCTCGGGCGCAATTCCGTATTAGAGCCAAAACCGGAAAGATTGCCGATGCATTGACGGCCCGAGTCGAGAATCGCGCGATGATCGGCGGCGAATTTTGAGCTGGTGACGAATCCCGGTTTTGGGAAAGGGAACGGATCAGCCGATCCGGCCGATCGTGTCGCGGAGTCCGTCCCGCAGGGACATTGCGGCATTCCAGCCGGCGGCGGCGCGAAATCTATCCGTTGCGGCAAGTGAGTGGCGAATATCTCCGGGTCTTTCGGGCATGAATGTCAAGCCCGCGCGGCTGCCCTGGATTTCCTGAACCACCGCGGCAAGCTCCAGAATGGTGCTGCTGCTGCCCGTCCCGATGTTGTAAATCCCGCCGGGCGGGGTATTTTCCGGTCCAGTCAGGCCGCCCGCCCGTATATATGCGTCCACCACATCGGAAACATGGACAAAATCCCGTGACTGCAGACCGTCGCCAAAAATGGTGAGAGGTTTATCTTGTCCCGCCATGGCAACGAACCTGGATATTACCCCGCTGTAGGGGCTGGATGGGTCCTGCCTGGGGCCGTATATGTTGAAAAAACGGAGCGCTACACCGCCCGGAGTGGAGGCGACCTCCTTCGAGGAGAGAAATTTCGCGAGGCCATAGGGGCTCGGGTGGAGAGTCTTCTCCGTTGCATATTCCTCCAGCAGCGGCATCCGCTGATCGTCCCCATACTCGGCGGCCGAACCGGCAAAGACGAAATTTCTCAGACCCGTTCGAACCGCTGATCGCAGGAGCCGCGAGACAGCTCCGTGGTTGACTTCCATGGTTTCTTCCGGGTGTTTCACGGAATAGGGGACGCTGACAACGGCTGCCAGGTGGAAGCAGCAACCGAGCCCGGGATGCTTTTCAACCAATCTCTCCAGCAGGTCCGGTTCCCTGATATCCGCTTCGAGGAATGTGAACGAAGGGTGATTGTTGAAGGATGCCATGTTTTCCCGGTGTCCCGAGAAAAAATTGTCCACCCCGACGACCTCATGCCCCAGGCCGAGAAGTCTTTCCACCAGGTGGCTGCCCACAAAGCCCGCCACACCGGTAACCACGCATCCCTGCTGTATAAAGGAATCATTCATCGAGCACCCGGAAAGCCAGAATGGTAATGTGTTTCATGCCAGGTTGCGATCAGACGGCATCGGAGGATGCTTTCAAAAAGCGTTGACAGTGCGGGAGAATCATTCCCGCCTACTTCTTGAACCCGAAAAGCAGCATCTTGAACGTAATTTCGTCTCAATCGCTGAATTCCTCAATCGGCCGAAAACGCTGAAGAATACAACGCACCGGTTCAGTAGTAATAGAAAAGCCCAAAACGCTCGTTGCCGGATCGCATTGGGCCTCATCTCGCGGGATGCGGGGCCCGGCGGGGGAAAAGATGCCGGACGGAGTTATTCTTTTTTCGATTCTTTCTTGGCGAAATCACCTATTCCGCGGGAGTAGGGTATTCAGCCCGTAACTCCCAGTCGCGGGAGTATCCATCTGTTGATCGCGTACCAGAGTGCAACCGCGGCCACCAGGAGAATGATTGAACCAATATCCATGTAGATTCCTTTTTTTCGGGATTCGTTCCGATGCTTCCGATCCACTGTAATGATTACCATTGCACGGGAATACTTCAAGAGCAAAGTGGGGTGCCGTCCCTGGGCGCCGAAGGGCGAATTCAGCGGGTATCTAAGCTCGTTTATGCTTCAATACCGCCTGTAAGTGAAAAACCATGCGGCCTGCAAGCTTTAGTAGTATAATTCAATAAGGCTGGTTTGTTTCAAGATAGCGGGAGATATCGAGTTTAGCGGCCTTTCCCGCGTTTGGCCCAGCGCGAACGGCGCCTCGGCGCCCTCTGATTTGGTCACACTACCGGAGATAATCTGTGTCAGGTAAAAAAATACTCCTGTTTTGCACGGTTCTGGCCGGAGCGTTTTTTGTTTATGCCTCATGCCCGGCGGCAGCCCCGCTGATGGTTGACAAGAACCTTTTCGCCCAGGACAGGAAGCCGCCTTCGCCGGAATCCGCCGCTGCTCCGGCCGCGACCGGAAAGCCCGGGATGCCGATCACGAATATCCAGTTGGATGGCGTGATGATCAAGGGGAACAGCCGGAAGGCTCTTGTTCGCATGAAGGCCGCCTCCGGGGGACAGGCCGGCAAGAAGGGGGCAAGCCCCTTTATGGTAGTCCGGGAGAACCAGCAGGTGGGGGATTTCCGAGTAGTTAAAATCGAGCCTAAGAGCATTTCGCTTGAAAAAGACGGACAGAATTTCGTAATCAGCCTTTTTGCGGAAGGAAAGGTAGTGCCTCCCGCGGCCCAGCCACCGGCAGCCGCTCAGCCTCCGCGCGATGAAAACATGACGCCGCCCGGACAGAACCAGCAGGGGCTTCCACCGGGAGTCCCCCCCAACAGGGCGCATCGGGGCCAACCTCCCCAACCCGTGCCGGGACAAGCGGGCGTGGAGCAGCCCCAGACGGGTGCTCCTCAAATGCAGCCCCAACCCTCCGCTCCGCCTGACGAGGTCGGCGCCGCGGATGAGGAAGACGACGAGGAGTGATACGGGACGCCAACCGGCGGAGATGGGTCCGGGGATCTACTCTCCGGCCGCTTTGAATGCCTCGCTCACGATTGCCCTGGCTTCTTCCTGTATCATCAGGAGGTGGTCGCGGCTTTTGAAACTCTCCGTGTATATCTTATAAATGTCCTCCGTTCCCGACGGTCTGGCCGCAAACCAGCCGTTTTCAGCCACCACCTTTATGCCGCCGATGGCCGCTCCATTGCCGGGAGCGTGGGACAGCTTCGCCAGGATCTGTTCACCCGCCAGCGTGGATGCCTTTATCAGACCGGGCTCCAGGTTCTTCAAAATCGATTTTTGCGCCGGGCTCGAGGGCGCGTCTATGCGCTCGTAGAGGGGGGCGCCGAACTCCCGTGCAAGGGATGAGTAGATTTCGCTCGGATCATTTTGTGTTTTCGCGGTGATCTCCGCGGCCAGCAGATCCATGATGATTCCATCCTTGTCCGTGGACCATGCGGTCCCGTCCATTCTCAGGAATGATGCGCCGGCGCTTTCTTCGCCCCCGAATCCGTAGGCCCCGCGCAGCAGGCCGTCCACAAACCACTTGAAACCGACCGGCACCTCGAAAAGCTTTCGTCCCAGATGCCGCGCGATCCTGTCTATCATGGCGCTGCTGACCAGGGTCTTCCCGATCCCCGCTTCTTTTCGCCACTGGGGTCTGTTCTGGAAAAGGTACCAGACGGCGGCGGAGAGGTAATGGTTGGGATTCATCAGCCCTTTGCGCGTTACCACGCCGTGCCGGTCACTGTCCGGATCGTTGCCGAACGACACGTCGAATCTATCCTTGAGCCCGATGAGTCGTGCCATCGCATACGAGGATGAGCAATCCATCCTGATCTTTCCGTCCTTGTCGACGGTCATGAAGCCGAATGTGGGGTCAACGAGTTCATTGACAATCGTCAGGGAGAGCCCATATCTCCGGGCTATGGGATTCCAGAAGGGAAGGGAAGCGCCGCCCATCGGGTCCACGCCGATGCGGATTCCGGCGGATCGGATCGCTTCCATGTCGATGACCGTTTCCAGTTCACCGACATAGGAACCGATATAGTCATGCGTTCGCACGGCGCCGCATTTTATCGCGCGTTCGTAGGGGATGCGCTTTACCGCCCGGTTCCCGGTGCGCAGGAGTTCGTTCGCCCTTTTCTCGACCCACGAAGTGATATTGGTGTCTGCGGGGCCGCCATTGGGAGGATTGTACTTGAAACCGCCATCCTCCGGCGGATTGTGAGACGGCGTTATGACAATACCGTCCGCGGTCGATCCGGGGTTCTTGCGATTGTGAACCAGAATTGCATGGGAGATCACGGGGGTGGGGGTGTAGCCCCAGTCGGACTGCACCAGGACATCGACTTCATTCGCGGCGAGTACTTCCAGCGCCGTGGCAAAACTCGGTTCCGAAAGCGCGTGTGTATCCTTGCCGATAAAAAGAGGACCAAGGATTCCATTGAGCCCGCGGTACTCACAGATCGCCTGGGTGATGGCCATTATATGGTCTTCATTAAAGCTGTTTCTCAGGGAGGACCCTCTGTGCCCGGAGGTGCCGAATTCCACCAGGTGCGCCTTCTGTTCCGGGTCCGGATGGTTGGTGTAGTAAGCGGTGATGAGTCTCGCGATATTTACCAGCATGGATGGCGGAGCCGGTTTTCCTGCATGGGGGCTCACGGGCATTTCGGTTTCCTCCTTTTCGAGTTCCCGACGATAATTTCTGAAAAGGCCTGTCTGCTAGTGTTGCATCCCATAACTGATTCAATATTATTCCGCGGCCTCGGATGATTGCGGAAGCTGCTCTGACGGCATTCGAAACGTCGATGAGCTTACGGAATGCGACACTGGTTCTGATAATCATTTGGGATACGTATGTCGAAAGCCTTCTTATACCACACAGTGGTCAAAAAAAGGGCGTCCCATCAAAAGAGACGCCCATTTCATTCCTTGCAGCCGTGAGTATCCGGTCCGTTCCGCCCTTAGAGACCTCGGGACGAACGGGAGTGAGTACCTCTATATCGGGGAAAAAGACCTTTCGATACCTCACGAAACAGCTCACTGCGAGCAGTGCTGGCTACCGGGTGCAGGCGGTCCCCCTGTTCGCGCCAGGGAATCGAAGCATGAATGGGGGGGCGGTGAATCGAGTGCCTTTGCACCAATGCCTTTACATCCTGGCGGATTTGACCGCGGCCAGGCGGTTCTTGATGAGATCTTCAACAACCGCGGGTTCGGCCAGCGTCGAGGTATCGCCCAGGTCCGCAATTTCATTGGCGGCAATTTTTCGAAGAATGCGGCGCATGATCTTGCCGGACCTGGTCTTGGGAAGCCCCGGCGCCCACTGGATAAAATCCGGTGTTGCGATGGGACCGATTTCCTTACGGACCCATGCGATGAGTTCCGCCCGGATCTCGTCGCTGGGTTCCCTGTCGGCTTTGAGGGTGACGTAGGCGTAGATGCCTTGACCCTTTATGTCATGCGGGAAGCCGACGACAGCCGATTCCGCCACGG
The DNA here is from genome assembly GCA_039679945.1 of Syntrophobacter sp. Taxonomy (GTDB): domain Bacteria; phylum Desulfobacterota; class Syntrophobacteria; order Syntrophobacterales; family Syntrophobacteraceae; genus SbD1. The sequence continues at coordinate 21,443 of JBDKTY010000161.1, forward strand.
CGTGATGGGAAACCAGCGCGCTTTCGACTTCGGCTGTTCCCAGGCGGTGGCCGGAAACGTTGATGACATCGTCAACCCGGCCGGTGATCCAATAATAGCCGTCCTCGTCGCGGCGTGCGCCGTCACCCGTGAAGTACAGTCCCTCGTAGTTCGAAAAGTAGGTCTGCTTGAAGCGTTCATGATCTCCGTACACGGTGCGAAGCATTCCGGGCCAGGGCTGCTTGATGACCAGGTAGCCCGAGCCGGGTCCCTTGAGTTCCTCTCCCTCGGGTGTGATGATGGCCGGATCGAGGCCAAAGAAGGGGCGGGTGGCGGAGCCGGGTTTGAGTGCCGTCGCGCCGGGCAGGGGTGTAATGAGAATTCCGCCCGTTTCGGTTTGCCACCATGTGTCCACGATCGGGCACCGTCCGTCGCCGACAACATTGTAGTACCAGAGCCAGACTTCGGGGTTGATCGGCTCGCCCACTGTGCCGAGCAGCTTTATTGATTTCCTGGAGGCCTTCTTAACCGGCGCCTCGCCCTGCCGCATTATGGCGCGGATGGCGGTTGGGGCCGTATAGAATATATTGATGCCGTGCTTGTCGCACACATTCCAGAAACGTGACCAGTCGGGGTAGTTGGGGATTCCCTCGAACATAACCGTGGTCGCCCCATTTGCCAGAGGACCATACACGATGTAGCTGTGTCCGGTTACCCAGCCGATATCGGCGGTACACCAGTAGACGTCTCCATCATGATAGTCGAAGACATATTCATGGGTGAACGCGGCATAGACGAGATAGCCCCCGGTGGTGTGAAGAACGCCCTTCGGCTTTCCGGTCGAACCGGAGGTATAAAGGATATAGAGAGGGTCCTCGGAATCCATCGGCTCCGGTGGACAATCCGCGGACGCCTTACTCATGAGTTCGTTCCAGTCAAGATCGCGATTCGGAGTGATATTGACCTTGCCGCCGGTATGTCTGAACATGATTACTTTTTCGACGTCGGGGCATTTCTTGAGTGCTTCGTCCGTGTTTTCCTTGAGGGGGACGGGTTTACCACCGCGAACACCCTCATCCGAGGTTATGACGACCTTGCCTTTGCAGTCCTGGATGCGGCCGGCCAGTGATTCGGGAGAAAAACCGGCGAACACGATGGAGTGGACAACGCCGATTCGCGTGCATGCCAGCATCGCTATTGCCAACTCGGGGATCATGGGCAGGTATATGGTCGCCCGGTCGCCTTTTTTCAGTCCCAGGGACTTCAAGACATTGGCGAACTTGCAGACTTCCCGGTGAAGCTCCTTATAGGTGATCTTCCTGCTGACTTCCGGGTTGTCGCTCTCCCAGATTATGGCCACCTGATCGCCCCTGGTCGCCAAGTGACGGTCCAGGCAGTTCTGGGACACATTGAGCTTGCCGTCCACGAACCATTTGATCCTGATATCGCCGGTAAAAGAGCCTTCCTTGACTCTGCTCCAGGGCTTGATCCAGTCGATCCTCTTCGCTATTTCACCCCAGAACGCCTCGGGGTCTTTGACGGATTGCTCATACATCTTCAAGTATTTCTCATTGTTGCAGTGGGCTTTCGTTGCCCAGTTTTCAGGGACAGGAATAAGGTTGGCCATCATTACCTCCTGTGGCTTTGGGGTTAGTAATAAATAGTAGGCCCTGTTTGCGGCATTCAAAATGCGGCAAGGAGTTGGGACAGCAGGAAATTGGGAGGGTTGAAACTCCGCAGGGTACATCCCGGACCAGGGTGAGGAATTGAGGAATTTGAACGCGAGAGCTAATCTGTTCCGCTTATGTTCCGAAATAGCAATGCTTTGCGGCAATGTCAACCTGAAACATTTCACGATGCCGAAAAGAGCAGGGGGCCGGCCGGGATGACTGGAGGCTCGCTCACGAGGAAGCCGGCGCGGCGGGGGATTCTTTTGGAGTATCGAACCGGCTGCGCATGACCAGCATATCGTCCTCGTGCGTGATCTCCACCTTGAAAGGAAGTGAGTTGAACAGTTTGATCATGGACTTGTTGTTCATGGAGGTGAATGCCATAAGACCCGCAATCCCGTTTTCGCGCGCCACGTCGGCCAGTTTCTTCATGATGATCCTGGACAGTCCCTTGCGCTGCCAGTCCTTGGCAACGGAAAAGGCAACCTCCGCCATGTTCTTTTCCGGATCGAGTATGTAGCCGCCGACGGCAATCACCCTGCCGAATCCGAATTCGCCCACGACGGCCACGATCGTCATTTCCTTCACATAATCGATTTCATACATGGAAACGACGTCATCGCGCACGAAGGTGGATTTCTTGTGAAAGAAGCGAGAAACCACGTCGTCCATGTCGAGATTGTAGAAATGTTCCTGGAGCCGCCTTTCGTCAACCGGCTTGATGGGGCGGATCATCACCTCGGTGCTGTCAATTTTGATTCTTTCCTCCACCTGGAGTGGATAGACAGCGTGCACGGATTGCCTCAGCGTGCGTCCCGCTCCGATAAGGCCGGCCTGGCGGGCATTGGAGAACAGTTCATCGCGGAAGTCGGGATGCGCCAGGCTGATCATGGCGATGGCGCGCTCCTCGAGGCTCTTCCCAAAAAGATTCACCACGCCGTATTCGCTGACGACGTAGTAAACATCGCTCCTCGGCACTACCACGGCCATGTTCTTTTCCAAATCCGGCATGATGCGGCTGTGTTTCCCGTCGTTGCCCGTCGAGGGAATGATCAGGATGGATTTGCCGCCCTCCGCCATGGCCGCTCCCCGGATGAAATCAAGCATGCCGGTGACGCCGGAGTAGTAGTTTTCGGGCCGGGCGTCCACCGCCACCTGCCCCGTAAGGTCCATGTAGGAGGCCATGTTCAGGGAAATCATCTTGTTGTGGCCGGATATGATGGCCGTGTTGTTCACGTAGTCGGACGGGTGGAACTCGATGGACGGATTATCGTGGAGGAACTCGTAGAGGTTCCTGGAGCCTATGGCGGAGCTTGCGACGATCTTGCCCTCGTTTCGACCCTTTTGCCGGTTGGTGACAACACCGCGCGAAACGAGTTCCATGGTGCCTTCCGTGAGTACCTGGGTGTGAATCCCGAGGTCCTTCTTGTCCGCCAGTGCCTCCACGGATGCCTGAGGCAGTTCCCCGATGCCGAGTTGTATGGTCGATCCGTCCTCGATCAATTTTGAGACATGCCCGGCGATGACCCGCGCTATGTCGGGCATGGTCGGCTGTTCCTGGATGGTTATGAGTTCTTCCTCGTATTCGACCACCAGATCCACATCGTTTACATGCAGGAAGCTATGACCGAGGACCCGCGGCATCCTGGGGTTAACCTGTACAATGACCAGGTCGGCTGAAAGGGCGGCTGAAAGGGTGATGTCGACCGATACCCCCAGGCTCATCCAGCCGAAATCATCCGGTGGGGAAACCTGCACGAGCGCGGCGTGGATCGGAACTTGGCGCGTTTGAAACAGATGGGGCACAGCAGACAGATTGATCGGGATGGAAAACCTCCTGGTGCTCGCCAATGCCGCGGAAATTGCGGACCCTGAATAAAAGGACCGGATGCTGAAACTGTGCGAAGGAGACTTGGCTGCGATCAGGCTGATCGGCTCCGTTTCGAGGCTTTGAAGCCGTATTATCTCCAGATCGGTGAAGTTGCCGGCCTGATCCGCCAGCTCTCTTACGAGATGCTGCGGCTCTCCGCAGGAAGTGCCGATGAAAACCCGCTGGCCGGCATGAATTCGCGCGATTGCTTCGCGCGCGCTCGTTTTCTTACTTATGTACTCGTCCGGCCAGTAACGTTTCATATCCGACTCCTTCGGGGTTTGATAACCTTGGTGGCAAAGCGGCATCGATTTCCATGCCTGATCACTTTTCCGTCAATATCATGTTCCTGGTTCCACTCGTCCAGAGAAAAACGCGCAAAATCATGTTAAGAATGACTGTTAAAAAATGAACATTAATTTTCGAGTCCCAATTCTTGTCAGCCGTTAAAATTTATGATTTACTTAACGGCTCTTGAAGTTGAGATGCAACCGACCTATCTTCCTCGCGATATCTGCCTTCTGCCTTTCCTCCGGATTCGGATTGCCGGTCCCAACAACAGGTTTTAGCCGGAAAAGCCTTTGTGCACAAAGTCACGATCATTTTTCGTCCGTTCAGGGAACCAGATCAGCGCGCGCGGGTTTTGCACAACAGCGGGCCGTGGGCCATGGGGAGTACAAGGAACTGTATGCAAACGGATGCTTTGTTCTTTCCCGCCGAATCCAAATATGATAATTAAATGATAATATTACGTAAATTAGTGAAAATGTGAACTCAAACGACAATTCACAAAACAAAAATGCACAACTAGGGGGAACGCGAGCGTATGAACGACTTCTATAATTTCCTCACGGGGCCGGCTGCCTGGATCGCCTTCTTGACTTTCATCATCGGGCTGGTATTGCGAGTGGCCTACCTCTACGGATTGAGCAAAGAGCGTGACCGCGTCTTTTACAATCATATGGACCTGAAATGGGGATTGCGCTCCATTTTTCACTGGCTTATTCCCCTGGGCAGCGTTTCCTTAAGGAACCAACCCATTTTCGCCATCGCCTTTTATGTGTTCCACCTCTGCCTGCTGGGTGTTCCACTTTTCCTGCAGGCCCACAACATGCTTTGGCACGAAGCGTTTGGTATAAGTCTTCCCTCGCTTCCGGAATATGTTGCTGATTACATGACGATTATTTTCATTATATCAGCTCTGTTCCTTTTGCTGCGGAGAATTGTCCAGCCCGAGGTTCGCATCCTCACGACAGCGTGGGACTATTTTCTGCTCATCCTTACCAGTCTTCCCTTTGTGACCGGTTTTCTGGCTTACCACCAGGTTGGTCCCTACCAATTGATGCTCATCTCGCACATTCTCAGTGCCGAAGTTCTCCTGGTCGTGGTTCCATTCAGCAAACTGGGGCACGTCATCCTCTTTTTCTTCTCTCGCGCCTTCATCGGGTTCGAGATGGGGCAGCGCAGGGGAGCCCGGACCTGGTAGGAAGACTCGATTTTGATTTCCCGGTTGAATTAGCTAATTCTTTGTGAATTTGGCGACATGTGTGTGAAGGAGAACCCGAACAATGAGTGATGTACCTCAGAAACCGATAGACACCGCAAAAATTCAGGAAATACTCAGCCTAAATAACGGGGCCAGGATCAGGACCTGGCTTAGTGTCTGCTCACGTTGCGGCCTGTGCGCGGAGAGTTGCTTCTTCTACCTGGCTCATAACAGGGACCCGAAGTTGAGCCCCGCCTACAAGGTTAAGGCAACTCTCGGTGAGCTGTACCGCAGGAAAGGCAAGGTGGATCGGGAGTTCCTGAAGAAGTGCTACGAGATAATCTGGGGGGAATGTACGACCTGCAAGCGCTGCTCGCTCTATTGCCCATTTGGTATCGATATCGCAACTATGATAGCAACGGTGCGCTCGGTCTGCAATTCCCAGGGGATAGTTCCGGAAGGGTTGGCGAGGACGTCGGACAACTATCGGGACACCGGCAACCAGATGGGTATGAGTACGGAGGATTTCATCGACACCTGTAACTGGATGGCCGAAGAAACCGGCGAGGAGATGGCCGGGCTGGAGATCCCGGTCGACAAGCAGGGCGCCAAGATCATGTACACCGTAAATGCCCGCGAACCGATGTACTACCCGCAGGACATAGCCATGGCCGCCAAGATCTTCACGGTTGCCGAGGAAGACTGGACGATGCCCAGCACCGGATGGGACTGCACCAACCTGGCCATGTTCGCGGGGAATCGCGCGCTCGGCGGGCAGGTCGTGAAAAACATGTATGATAAGGCGCTGGAACTGGGAGTGCAGCAAATCGTCATCACCGAATGCGGGCACGCTTTCAGGTCAGCCAAGTTTGAAGGCCCGTACATGGCCGGTTACCGCGACGGCAAGCCCCCCATTGAGATCGTGCACTCGGTGCGTCTTTTCTATGAATACCTGAGGGACGGTAGGATCAAGATCGATCCCGCCAAGATGATCGAGGAGCCGGTTACATATCAGGATCCCTGCAATGTCTCCCGAAATGGAGGGCACTGGGAAGAACCGCGCGAGATGATCAAGTACCTGTGCAAGGACTTCCGCGATATGACTCCCAACCGCGACTACAACCATTGCTGCGGAGGCGGGGGGGGATTTATTCCCATGGGCGCCGAATTCAAGAAACGCAGGATGGCATCGGGCAAAATCAAGGCCGACCAGATCAAGGCCACGGGCGCCAAGATAGTCATTGCTCCCTGCCACAACTGTTTCGACCAGATCAGGGACCTCAACAAGGAATACGATCTCGGGGTGAAGGTGGTTTCTTTCAAGGAACTCATAACCGAAATGATGATCATTCCGGAGAAGTTCCAACCAGTTCCCGCCGGCGGAGAAGAATAGGCGGGGGACAGGCATTGACACCGTGCCCGACGATCCGGGCGGAGAGCTGAAGCTAGGTTGACTGACATGAAAGGAACCCTGATGCAACTCGGTAAACTCTTGGCGATTGTATTGATCTGTGCCGCCTTCGTTTCCCCGGCTTTTTCCCAGGACCCGGTTATCTCCCTGAACCATAAGGAGATGGGCAGGCACGAGAGGCCTATAGTCGATTTCAATCATGAAAAGCATTCCGGGAAGATCGACTGTCTGAAATGCCATCATGACTATGATGCTTACATGAACAACCGGGGGGGTGATGGACAGACATGCGGCACCTGCCATGAGTCTACCGCCAGGCAGGAGATGCCCTCGCTCAAGGACGCCTTTCATGGTCAATGCAAGCAGTGTCATCAGAACATGGCGGCCCAGAAAAAGCCCAGCGGACCGGTGACGTGCGGTGGATGCCATGTGAAGAAATAAAGCCTTTCGCGGGGCGCAACGGCTCCCCGATCGCGGGCCGGCGAAGTTTCGTCTTTGCCGGACAAAAGCAGATAAAGAGAGCCAGGCTATGCAGGCAGCCCGGCTCTCTTGCGTGGTGCATCGGAGATGTGTCCGGGAGTATTCCCCGGGTTTTAGCCGAAGACTCCGTGGCCCGTTCCGCCCTTGGGTCTCTCTCTCGACAAATAGCTTCTGAGAGTGAACAATATCGATGACTCAGTTAACCGGCAAGAGCCGCATTTGGCCGGTTGAAACAGGAACTTCCCCCCGTTCGCCCTGAGCGGGAGTAAACCCCGCTCTCGCGTGGTAAGGCGTAGCAGAAAAAACAGCATACGCCGGATTGATGGAAAGTCGATGACGAAGCAAGTTTTGTAAGTCATTGAAATTGCTCACTCTCAAAAGCTGTTTGTTGAGAGCATGTCGCAGGGTGGAACGGGCCGGAATCGAGCGGACACAGCGCTGTTTCATGGCTACGCCCTGCCACGCGAGGAACACGCGGACACGCCTCCAACTCGCAAGCGCGGGCCGGTGGGAAGCTTGCGCGCCATGTGTCAGGACAATGTCTTGGACTATTTTCAGTTTGCTTCTCAGCAGACTGAAATTTCAGGGAAAAGCCCGTGGCGTCAGTGAACTCTTCCTCTTATCTTTTCTCATGCGCATTCTTCAGGCCTTCGATTATGCGGCCATCGATCCTATAACTTAAAGTAGAGGCAACTATGCCCGTGAAAAAACAAAGCAACCAACAAGAGGCTTTTCTTAGCAGGGATATCGAGGCGAATCTCAGGGCTGCATTCGACGCCCTGCCCAACGTCATTCCCATCTACCTTTTCACCAAGAAAGGCGATAACGACGTTCTAAACAAGGCGGCAACGGAGCTGTTGCTGGCTTTCAACAAGATCTCAAAGAAGATCGAGGTCAGGCAATTCGACTTGAACAGCGCTGAAGCGAAGAAGTGGAACGTGAGCAGTTCTCCGACTCTTCTCTTTGATCCGGAACACTTTTCCGCTCGCTATCTGGGAGTGCCCTACGGAGAAGAGGGCAGGACCCTTGTCGGCATGATTCTGCTCCTGGGATTCCGGACCGGCAATCTGAGCGGGCACTCCGAAAAGATACTGAGGCGGATGGATTCGAAGCGGGATGTCAAGGTCTTCGTCAGCCCCACCTGCCCGTACTGTCCGGACCAGGCGCTCCATGCGGTGAAGGTTGTCGTGGAAAGACCCGATCTCATCTCCCTCGAGATAATTGATATCCAGTCCAACCCCGGACTGGCGAACACTTATCAGGCGTTCAGCGTGCCCCAGACATTTGCGAATGAGATTCTCATCGCCCACGGCGCGCAAGGGGAGGAGTTGTTTGTATCCTCTCTCGAGAAGCTGGAGCAGCAGACAATCTTTATCCCGGAGACAGAAGCGGAGATAGTTGAAAATGACGTGGTGATCGTCGGGGGCGGCCCCGCGGGGCTGGCTGCCGGCATCTACTCGGTGCGGAGCGGGCTCGCGACGGCGGTGATCGAAAGAGGGCAACTGGGAGGACAGGTGGCACTGACCCCCATAGTGGAAAACTACCCCGGTTTTACACGGGTGCCGGGCAAAACGCTCGTTGACATCCTCGTGAGCCACGCTCTCGAATACGTGCAGATCTTCCAGGGCGAAGAGGTGGTGAGCATTCAGCCGGGCGGGCCAATGATAGAGGTACTCACCAGCAGGAGAAAGTTCCTGACGAAAGCCGTCATACTTGCCACCGGGGCCAAGTACAAGCGCCTGGGGGTTCCGGGCGAGGACCGTTTCATGGGAAGAGGCGTCAGTTTTTGCGCAACCTGCGACGGCCCTCTGTTCAAGGGGAAGAAGGTTATTGTTGTCGGCGGCGGCAACAGCGCGGTTACGGAGACCCTCTATCTCCACAACATAGACGTCGATGTGACCCTTGTTCACAGAAGAGATACTCTGCGGGCCCAGGAACACCTCACCAGGAACATCGCTTCGAACAATATCTCCGTTCTCTGGAACACAGAACTCGTGGAGGTCAAGGGGCAGGAGAAGGTGAGCGAGGTTGTGCTTCGCGACAACCGGACGGGTTCCATCCAATCCATGCCCGTGGATGGCATCTTCGTTGCCATCGGGTATGAGCCGGCCGTGGATCTCGCGCTCGCGCTCGGTCTGGAACTCACTCCGGACGGCTTTCTGAAGCATGATTCCCGCCATCGCACCAGCATTCCCGGAATTTATTCGGGTGGCGATGTCGAGGGCGGTTTCAAGCAGATCGTAACAGCCATGGGGCAGGGGACGGAAGCAGCGCTTTCGGTTTTCGAGGACCTCGTTCAGCCTTACTGGCTGAAGGAGATGGAGGGAAAAGCAGTAAAGCACTGATATAAACGGTTCTTTTGTATCAGGTCGCGGGCCGCCGCAGCTCGGGCTTTCATGTTGGTTGCCCTTGACTGGAGAGTTATTATTATATTTGGAAAGAAATGGTTCTTTCCTCCTGGGAGAGTCAGGTCCTTCCTCCTCCTTTCCTGACTCTCTCTTTCTTTTCCGCCCGGGGGAATTTGCCCGAGAAGTTGATACCATTCCCAATACTCAATTCTCCGAAGGCTGTCCCCGCGAGGGAAAAAAGTGAGCATCCGACACGTAATATGCGCTCAAGGCGGCGTGGAAGATGTAGTTTTTAAACCGGGGGAAGCCCCCCCATCCGCGTTTCTTGAGTTTGAAAAATGTCATCCTGAACACAACCTGGTATGAACCATTTCTTTAGGCCGGGGAACTTCGGCGCGAGGATTTGGGGGCTTCCCGGCGGCAACTGCCCCGCGCCGCAGGGGAGTAGTGATGCTATAATTTGAAATATGTTTTACTTTCAATAGGTTACCTTGACCCTACATATCATGTACTCCGGACTGGGTGGAAATACTGTATCGGTATACACACATTACTGCATTTCACTTATTCCTGATCACATCGCCTTTCAATTATTATGCGAGGACGATAATCCATTTTGGTAGGCACCGTATCGGTGCGCATGGATCTCGGGGTCCGTGCGACGTGACTATCGCCGCGAACGCCACGAGGAGATCTGGATGACGGCCATAAATGGCAAATGCTCCGCGAGGAGACCGCTGAAAGGAAGGCTGGAGTGCGGTGGGGGCCTGCACCCGCGTGATCCGAGGCACGGGGGAGACAAGGATTATCGCCCTTTTCGCGGGGCAATGAGCCGCGACCGGAGAAGGGAAATCATCTCGGCTTACTTCAAAACTTTGGATCGAATGAAGACGTCGATCGGAGTTGAATCCGACCTTCCCTTCCCCAAGGAAATTATCAGGGTTGCGATTCTGCGCGAGCTTGCCGAAAACTCCGGTTCGGATTCCAAGGGCCTCGAAATCGGCTATGTCCAGCTCGAGGCGTTCATCTCCCTTGCGGAATACCGGGTTCTCGAAGACTTCATGAGTGCAAGCCGGCTTGCCCAGGATCTTGTGGAAACCGCGGACCCGACCACTATAATGATTTCCGCCGGAATTATGAGAAACGCCGAGGGGGACCGGGCGGTCAGAATCCAGGAGAAAATCTCGGAGAGAATGCATGAGAGGCTGGTCCAGATTCAGGAGATAACGGGGGAATGACTACATGCCCTTTCTGCCCGGAGATACCCGCGGCGCACGTTATCCTGAATGCGGCCCGGTATGAAAAAGCGACGCTAGAATAACCTGCCGGCGTCTTTAATGTCGAGCGAAGGCCTTGAGTAGTAAGAATCCCAGCCCACCTGGAACACGAAGTCCAGTTGGGCTTTTTTGCCGTCCGAAAAATCGGGCAGCCGTTGTACTCCCCTCCAGAAGATTCCATCCAGCCTGCTGGCAAACCCAAATCTCATATGCTCCCGCTCCCTGCCGAAGAGTTTCCTGACAGTGAACGGGACATTTCGAAGGGCAAATACAGGGGCGGGATTCCCCATGCCATGGGGTTCGAGCTGGTGCAGGGCCTCGATCAATTCCGGCCCGATCAACTCCAGGGGAATCTGCATATCCACCCGGCCGCTGGGTATGAAGATCTCGGCCGGACAGCTCTGGGCTATCTGTTCAAGACGGGTGGAGAACAGTGCAATGTTTTCGACCGGTATCGTGAGTCCGGCCGCGGCCTTGTGACCGCCCCACCTCAGGAGAAGATCGGAACAGTCCTGGAGTGCCCGGTGGATATCAAAGCCGGGTATGCTGCGCGCCGAGCCCCTCGCGGTCCCGTCCTTCTCATTTATGGCTAAAATCACGACAGGTGCGTATTGAAGTTCCTGCTGCACGCGAGAGGCCGCGATGCCGATAACCCCGGCGGGCCATGAGGGATCGCCCATAACGAGTGTGCGGGTTTGCCGCGGCAAATGTCCGGCGAGTTTCGCGCGAATACTGTTCAATATGGTTTCCTCTTCCGCCTGCCGAGCCGCGTTGAGACTGTTGAGGTCTCTCGCGAGCCTTGCCTGTTCCTCCGGTTCTGTGGTCGTCAGAAGATCGTAGGCGATGCGGGCGTCGGAGATACGGCCGGCGGCATTTATCCGGGGGCCGATGTAGTAGCTGATGTGGCCGGCGGTTAACGGTTTCCCATTAAGCCCGGCGGCTCCCGCAAGCAGCGAAACGGGCGCCCATGGCGAGGAATTCATGCTTTTGAGGCCGCTTCTGGCGAGGATGCGATTGGCGGAAACCAGCGGAACGAGGTCGGCTACCGTACCGATCGCGGCAAGCGCCAGGTACTTTCCGCCCAGGGAGGGGACGGAAGGAAAGGAACCGCGAATGGCACGCCTCAACGCGGCCAGGAAGAGCAGTGTCAAACCCGCTGAACAGAAATCCCTGAAAGGCGAGCAACAATCCGGGTGCTTCGGGTTGATAATCACCGACGCGGGCGCTGTTTCGCCGACCGTGACTTCATGGTGGTCGATCACTATACATTCCGCGCCGGCGGAGCAGGCGAGTTGGATGGGCTTGCGATCGAGAGTGCCGCAGTCCATCGCGACGAACAACCGGGCGTCCGGGTTCTCCCGCACGGCACGCTCGGGGAAGCCATAGCCCTCTTCCCGGAGCGGAATGATGACCGCGAAGTTCGTGTATCCCAACTCGGTGAGAAATAGAGCCAGTTGGGCGGTGGAGGTTATTCCGTCGCAGTCATAGTCGCCGATGAGAACAAGTTTGTGGCCGGCCGCCATGTGCCGGGCCATGAGTTGCGCTCCGCTCTCCATGCCGTTGATGGCCAGGTACCCGCCGAGGTCCTTGAGCTCTCCTGAGAGGGATTCCGGATCGAGATTGCGATTCCCGAGCAGAGTGCCTATTACTTCGTGGACCGAATTCGGAACGATATCGGAAGATATTTTCCACTGCGATTGAATGTGGCGGTCACGGCCCATTTCAGTCCTGTCCGGTATGTGTGTTCGCTCGCGGTTTCCTTGAAAATCATGGCTCGATGGATTCATGCGCGCCTGGAAATCCGCTGATGCTTATATCACTGAGAGGGGTCCGTGGTCGAGAATCCTTGCGGCTTTTTTGCGGTCACGCGAAAATCTCGAGCTGGGAATCACGCTCAAGACTCGAATAAAATTTCATATTGTGGAGAAAACCTGCTATAAGTGCCGCCGTAGTTGGATGGAAACAGCCGGGATAATGGATGGCTTTCCGATAATGGCTGGAAACCGGCTCTTTCATCAGAAAAAAGGGCTTTTGAGACGGAATTTCAAGAATGTGGACCCAAACGAGTTTTGCGCAAACCGGAGTGTGGGGTTAGAGTCAAAAGTTGAGCGCAAAAAGACTTAAAATTTGCCGATTTAGGTGAAAGCTTATCAAATCTTTTGCGCGCATGCTCGGTATTACTCGGCGACCGGCCGATTCTATAGAGTGCACATAGGAGCCGTACCATGGATACTCTCATTTACATGTTGAATTTTCTAAAAGATAAAAACGTTGCATCCATCACACCCACCTCTTCCGTTGGTGTGAAACGCGTCTGCAGCAAGATCGATTTCAGCCGCAACAATCTCATCGTGGAATATGGTCCCGGAACGGGGGTCTTTTCAAAATACCTGCTGGAGCATATGAGGGATGATTCCCGGCTGATACTAATCGAGCGCAACAGGAACTTCAAATCGATCCTGAAAGCAAAACTCAAGGACCCCAGAGTCATCGTCGTGCATGAGAGCGCCGAAAATGTTCTGGAGACCCTGAGGTCGTGCAAGGAATCGGAAGCGGATTATATCATTTCCGGGATTCCTTTCTCCTTCCTGGACCCGGACCTGAAACACAGGATTCTCTACAATACTCACCGCGCGCTCAAGCCCGGCGGCAAATTTCTCGTGTATCAGACCTGTTTTCAGACCAACAACCATCTAAAAAACCACCTGCAAAAGTATTTCCCCCAGGTGAATTCCAAGTACGAACTGGCGAACATACCTCCATTGAGGACCTTCGAAGCCATAAAGTAAGCCCTGTTCGCGCCTGGTCCTCTTCCCCCGTTGTCGTTGCCGATTATCGATAATGTGCCGAGACCGGGCAGTTCCCTGTTTCGAGGAAGCGGGCATCTTGCCCGCTTCGCTCCTGCCTTTCCCCAAATCTCCGTATTGACTCCTAAACTGGCATAACCCTTGCTCAACCCTGTCTGCGTCAGAATAGTGATAGCCATCCTTTAACCGGCGGACCCGATGTATCGATTGAGAGCAAAACACAGTATCACGATGTTGGCTTTCCTCGCCTTTCTCGCAACTGGCTTGGTCCCGCTGCCCGTCCACTCGGCCGGGCAGAGCGTGCCGGGGACTTTGATCACCGGTATGCATTTTTCGGTCAAAGGGAAGCAAACGCGTCTAATTTTTGACGCTGAGGGCGCGCGCCCCAGACAGATCGGTCCTTCCTCCTCGGATGGGATCTCTGTTTTTTTTACACAGATGACGTCCAAGGTCTCGGACAGGAAGATCGAGGACCCGACGGCGGCTTTCAAGGATGTCAAATTTCGGAATGAAGGCGCTTTCCTGGAAGTTTTGTTTCGGGAGGCGAACACTCCCGTGACACCCGTGATCAAACCGGGAAGAAAACCGGGCAAATATACGATCGTGCTGGAGATGACCACGCCGCCAAAATCCGCGACCGTGGAGGCGTCCAAGGAAAAGCCGGAAAAAATCGATAAACCCGTGGCCGTGGAATCCGGAAAAAGAATCGATGCATCCGAGCTGTTCGGCGCCAAAGGCCCCCCTAACATAAAGAACCTCGTGCAAGCGGATGATAAGAAGAAGCCGGAGCCGGCCGCCGAACGTCCGTCCAAGCAGTCTTCCTCCGACAATGACCCTCACGTCATGGAGTTGTTCCAGAACGCGGAGGACACGTTTGAGAGCTGTCAGCGCAGTCTTGTGCTGTGCGGTCAGGAAGTGATCGAAGCCTACGGCGACGCCCTGAAGGCGGCGCCCAACTCCGCCAGGGCGCCCCTTGCCCTTTACAGGATCGGTCTCGCGTACCTGACCATGGGGAACTACAACCGCGCGGAGAGATATTTCAGGCAAGTGCTCTCCGACTGGCCGGACAATCCGATTATCTCGCGCTGCTGGATCGGCATAGGGAATATCTGCAACAAGAAGCAGGCTTACATCGAAGCGTTGGAAGCTTTCCGGTCGGCGTTGCGCCTCGCAGTGGACAAATCGGACAAGGCCGCCGGATATTTTGAGCTCGGCAGGCAGTTCCAGATACTGGGCGCATCCAAGGAAGCCCTGGAGTTGCTTAACCAGTGCGGCAACCAGGACCCGGAG
>JBDKTY010000162.1:0-10699 GCA_039679945.1 Syntrophobacter sp.
TGCGGAAATCCTTCAAGCATGTAGCGAATTCACACCAAAAACAGTTGAAAACCGGTTGCACGGCGTGGAGCTTTGAGGTATTCACGGCCATCACATTTTTTCACCGGAGGTGTGCCCTGAAAGAAAAGCCAGCATTCTCACAAGTACAAGGCGTTTGACTCACCACCCTGCCTGAAGGCACTCGAAGACCTCCATACGCAAAATCTCCCCGGAATGGACCGGCGGCATCTTTTCTTCGTGGCTATTCACATCCAGTTGACTCGACCTTCCCTACTCTGGCGCGGGTCAGAAACCCGGATTACAGCTCATACTCGCATCTTACCGGTTATAGATATGGTCGCGAGTCATCGGCAGATCACTGTTCAATCCTTTCGAAAAGAGCACCTGGAATGCGCGCGATTCTCCATATTTGAATCCCGCCGAAGCACCGCGCAGATACAGGCGCCACATGCGAACGAAAACATCATCGAACATCTGGCGCACTTTCTCCGCATTGCGTTCGAAGTTGTCCGCCCACAGATCCAGAGTGCGGGCGTAATGCGGACGCAGATTTTCCACATCGAGGACAGAGAACCCGACCGTGCCCATTTCCCGCGCTATCTCATCCAGGGCAGGCAGGTAGTTACCCGGAAAAATGTATTTCCACATCCAGGGATCGCTGAATGAGGCTTTATCCTTTCCGATGGTATGCAGCAGTCCCAGTCCTCCCTTGTTCAGGAGTCGATCCATCTTCCGCATGAATACCGGGATGAATTTCCGCCCCACGTGTTCAAACATGCCAATGGAGACAATCTTATCGTACTTTCCGGCAAGATTTCGGTAATCCTGGCAAACCACCTCGATTTTGTCCTCCAGGCCCAATTCCTTTATCTTGCTTCCGACATATTCATACTGCGAGTGTGAAATGGTGCTTCCAAGCGCGCTCACTCCATAATGTCGGACCGCATAGAGGAGCATCCCTCCCCAACCGCAGCCGATGTCCAGCAGTCTTTCGCCCGGTTTGAGCAGAAGCTTGCGAGCGATATGCTCATATTTCTGATGCTGCGCCTGTTCCAATGAATCGCCGGGACTCCGAAAATATGCGCATGAATAGGTCATCGTCGGGTCGAGGTAGAGGGAATAGAAGTCATTGCCTCGATCATAATGGTGCGATACATTTTGGAATGCCTGGTCGCTGCTGTTTGGCCTGGTTACGCGATGTATCCAAGGGAGGAACCTTCGCCGGACTGACGGGCGGGTTTGATCAAATCCGATGCGGATACCAAGACGCAGCAACTCCTGAAGGTCACCATCCAACTCGAGCTCACCGCCCATGTAGGCTTCCCCGAATCCCAGAAAACCATTGGCTATGATGTGCTCCGCCGTGCTTGGCGACTTGAGCCGCAGGGTCACGGCGCCGGGGAGGGTAGGATCTCCGAAACATACCCGGTCGCCATCCCAAAACTCAAAGGCGAAATTGGCCTCGGGTTCTGCCTGATGCATCCTGGCGGCAATCTTTTGGAAAACCCTTTTCATCTGTCGGCCTCTTTTCTCACCAATATAATTACAGCTCGGGATGGTGCATTCATGAAGCAGGGTCAGTTCCGCTACAATCATGTCCCTTGCATCGGGACAGATCTTTTTTGACTCATGGTCCCTGCCATACGCAGCGCCGCATGGCCAGGATTTCCACATTAGTTTGTCGAGTTGACACCACACTCGCTTTCATCCGAATTTCCGGTGGAGGAAAAGATTTTTCTTTCCCGGTTCAGTGCAATGACTGCCCGGAGAACGCGGTCAACCAGTTTCTTCCTTTTTTGCCGGTCACTAATTATATAATTTGCAGTCTGTTTAACCGGAAAGGCTAAGGATGCGATGAACAGCCGCGAAAGATTTCTGGAGGTAATGCGTTTTGGAAGCCCGGACCACGTTCCCTGTTTTCAGGAGGGAATAAGAAGTGAAGTCCTGAAGGTCTGGCGCCGGCAGGGACTTACGCGCGGGGCCGATCTGGGGCGACTGTTCGCCTCGGATCGAATGGACGAGCTGGAGCCGGACGTCGATCCCATTCCGGCAATTGGCAACTGGCCTACCTCAGTTTCAGATCTCGAGATTTTACGGAAAAGCCTGGACCCCCTTGAGCGGGCTCGACTTCCGAAAGATTTGCGGGCACATGTCCGCGCGGGAAAACAGCGCGAATACACGCTGTTTTTGCGGGTGCATCGCGGTTTTTTCCTTTCGATGGGGGTTCGTGGCTGGAACCGGTTCTTCGAGGTAATGCAGGCGCTCGTATTCGATCCTCAACTCGTACACGAGAGCATGTCGATTCAGGGCGAGTTTGCGGCCAGGCTGATGGAACGGGTGCTTCAGGCGGTCGATGTCGACGCCGTTGTGTTCAGCGAACCTATAGGCGGCAACGATAAGCCTTTGATATCACCGAAGATGTATGAAGAATTCGTGCTCAGGAGCTATGAGCCGGTTCTATCGACGGCCAGACGATACGGTGTTAAAATCATAATATTTCGCACTTATGCAAATGCGCGAGTATTGATCCCGAGTATATTGAAGTGGGGATTCAATTGCCTCTGGGCCTGCGAGGTCAATACAGAGGCGATGGACTATCGCGATCTGCGCAAGGAATTTGGACGGGATTTGCGGCTCATCGGCGGCCTCGATCTCGACGCGCTCCGGCACGGCAAGGAAGCCATCAGGCGGGAGATCGAAGACAAGGTCCCGCCGCTTTTGGCCGATGGGGGATACGTGCCCCTGGCCGACGGCAGAGTTCGTGAAGACGTATCGTATGAGGATTATGCCTATTACAGGCATTTGCTGGAAAAAGTCACACAAGAACAGGCCGGCATCTGAGGGCTGTTGCCGCCTCTCCGGTTTCGTTTTCATCATTGAGAGATCACGATGAATGAATTGGTATATGACCCTATCGGCTTGATCAGATCACCCTTCAAAACGGCCGAAGGAACTCCGATCCAGCCAATCGCGGCCAAAGGGATCAGGGGTCTCATAGAGCTTCGGGAAGAATTCCTTGAAGGGCTCAAGGACCTCGATGGCTTTTCCCATGTGATCCTGGTCTATCATTTTCATCTTTCAACGGGCGGTTTTAAGCTTCGAGTGAAACCCTTCCTCGATAACGAATGCCATGGAGTATTTGCCACGCGGGCGCCGAGGCGCCCAAACCCCATCGGAATATCCATTGTCAGGCTGATTGGTATCCAGGGCACTCATCTCATCATCGAAGATGTCGATGTTTTGGACGAAACACCCCTTCTGGACATCAAACCCTACGTGCCGCTGTTTGATTCGCGAGAAACGGAGAAGATCGGCTGGTTCTCGGCCAGGGTTCAGGATGCGGAAAAGTCCAGGGCGGATGATCGGTTTCGATGACCCGTTTTTTGAGATGACTTCCCGTTCGGGATGTATCTCTTTTCGCGACATGAATCATCATCATCATCCGAAAGCTAATCCCCCGGCATTCGGCGGTGAGGTCGGGTTTCTTCCAGATATCCTCTATTGACGCCGAAGATTTTATACAATATACAAAATACCCGTTGGATCTCTCCCTGATATCGAAAACCGATATCGGCCATCTTGTGGTGTGAGATTCGAAGGTGATACGACCTCGCGCGGGCTGTCATTCCGCAAGGGAAGGCCTGGCGGCGCGGGCACTCCATCACTGGCGGGGATGGACGCGACACTGGCCAAACCGGATGGGACCAGGCGCACGCCTTGCATGTTCCGGACGCCTCGGTGCGTGTGAAGCGGCTTTGCCTGGGGTTGGAAAAGCTTCTCTGTCAGAGGAGTCCCACGCGACGGCGCTGCCGGGTCGAAAAGAGTCCGCAAAAGAGGCGAGGCGATCGGTGAATCACTCTCCATGGTATCCATAGAAACTATTTGATTTCAATTCAGGCTGGTATCATGAAACCCGAAGCTCACGGGAGCCACTCCCGACTCAGCGAAAAAGCTTATGAGGCAATAAAGGAGTATATCCTTACCTCTGAACTCCGCGATATGCCGCCCGGAAGCAGGGTGGACGAAAAAGTGCTTCTCAGCCAACTGAATATGAGCAGAACCCCCGTGCGTGAGGCGATGAATCGCCTGGTCGCCGAGGGTTTTCTCCAGGTAGTGCCCTACAAGGGCATCTTTATCGCCAAGAAGAGCCGCGAGGAAATACATTCCATCCTCATGGTCCGCGCGACCCTGGAAGGCATGGCCGCCCGTCTCGCGACGCCGAACTTCCTCACCAGGGATTTCACGAAGATGAGGAAAATATTCCAGCCCTTCGTGAATTCCTCTCTCATCGAACAACGCTATGAATTCTCGAATGCAAATATCCAGTTCCATGAATTCATTCTGGAGCGCAGTCGCTGCGGAACCCTGATCGACATGTCCAGAAGCCTTTTTGACCATATAAAGCTGATCCGTTTTCGCACTTCGGCTTTTCTGCCTCGCATTCAAAGCGCCCTGGCTCAGCATCTCGAACTGGTGGATATATTCGAAAAGCGTGATCCCGAATTGGCCGAAAGGCTGATGAGGGCCCATATTGAAGAATCAGCGCAATACATAGACGAATGGGAAAAAGACCATGGAGATGCGATGGGCATAAACGCCCGATGACAGCCGATCGCGGTTGTTCTTCCGCTTTCGTTCGGCATGAACGCAATTTGGTCGAGCCCACGCTGTGAAGAGGAGTAAATCAGTGGTTTTATCCGGAGGAAAATAATACCAACCAGCCCGCTAATGCGCCCGGTGCCGGCATGGGGTTCCCAAGCACCCCGCCGGGCAAAATGTGGAGATGAAGCATGCAAAAAGCCATTGTACTGGATGCCAGGGATAACGTCGCAACGGCAATCGCGGACCTGGAGCCGGGCGACATCCTGACGCTGAAAGAACCCGGAGGCGGTTCCGATTCCATTCAGATACCGGCGGCCATACCCCTTGGTCACAAATTCGCCCGCGAAGATATATCCCGCGGCTCAGACATCATCAAATACGGCGAGATCATTGGACGTGCGACACGCGAGATCGGCAGGGGCACTCATGTCCATGTGCATAACCTGGAAAGCATTCGGGGCAGAGGTGATCTGGCATGAGAAAAGAGCGGACTTTTCTGGGTTACTCCAGGGAAAACGGTACCTTCGGAATCCGAAACCACGTTGTCGCGCTGGCCACATCCGACGCCTTGAATCCGCTTGCCAGGCAGATCTCCCAGTCGGTCCAGGGCGTGGTCGCCCTGACCCACGGAGCAGGCAGATGCCAGTTTGGAAAGGACCATCAGCAAACACAGCGAACCCTGCGGGGGCTTATTGCCAACCCCAATGTGGCGTCCGTACTGTTATTGAGCATGGAAAGCACCCTCGCCGCTGAAATCGGCGCTGATATAGCCAAGACAGGAAAGATGATCGAACAGGTCATCATCCAGGAATGCGGCACGATCGATGCCCTTGCCCGGGGCATCCGCAAGGCGGCCGCATTGGCGATAGCCGCCTCCGAGGAGCGGAGGCGGCCCGTGCCTCTCGATGCACTGACTCTGGCAGTCGAGTGCGGCGGTTCGGATACGACCTCGGGAATCGCGGCCAATCCCGTAATAGGCAAAATCGCCGATATCATCGTCGATGCCGGAGGCACGGTCATTTTGTCCGAGACGGTGGAGATGATGGGCGCCGAGCATATACTGGCAAAGCGCGCGGCCAGCGATGATCTCGCCCGGAAGATATACGCCATGGTCGACGCGGTCGAGGCCGACGCCAAGCGCCGGGGTATCGATATCCGCGGCACCAACCCCCTGCCGGATAACATCCGGGGAGGGCTGTCATCGATTGAGGAGAAGGCCCTGGGGGCCATTATCAAAGGGGGGACCCGGCCTATTCGGGATGTCGTTGAATATGGGGAGACCTCCAGGCAGAAGGGACTGATCCTGATGGACACGCCCTCCGGCGCGATAGACGGCCTGACCGGAATGGCGGCGGGAGGAGCCACCATGGTGTTGTTTTCAACCGGTGTCGGGCACCCGGCAGGTCATCCGATCATGCCGACGATCAAAATCACCAGCAATCCGAAAACCGAGGTCCATTTTATCGACAACATCGATTTTAGCGTGACTTCCGTTGCACTGGGGCTGACTTCGATCGAAGACGCCGCGGACAAGCTGCTGGAGGAAGTGATCAAAGTGGCTTCGGGCAAAATTGTGAAAGCTGAGGCGTTGAAGCAGCTTGAAAACGGTATAGCGAGAATTGAGCCATCCATTTAGGGTGTCGGGAGGTTATCCGTGGCTGAAGTGATTGAGGGTGGATTTACTGTCCCGATGCCACGCATGGTGCGGGTGAGACAAATTTTTCCGAGAGAGGAGAATTCCGTCGATGTCCTGGCGGCGATGAAGGCGATGTTCTCCGGCCCCGGGTTCAAAAGGTTGGCGCCCGGAAGCAGGATTGCGGTGGCCGTTGGCAGCAGAGGGATAGTGGACGTCGATAAAATTGTCGGCGGCTGTATCCGGGGCCTGATCGGTTTGGGTTTCGACCCGTTTATCGTCCCGGCCATGGGAAGCCATGGCGGCGCGACCGCGGAAGGACAAATTCAGATACTGAAAGGACATGGCATTACCCCGGAGACAATGGGCGTTCCCATCCGATCTTCCATGGAAGTGGATAAGATAGGCGAACTCGAGGACGGCTTGCCCGTTTACATGGACCGGCAAGCGCTTCGTAGCGATGGCCTCATTGTCATCAACCGCATAAAGCCGCATACCGGGTTCAGGGGTGATTATGAGAGCGGTCTGCTGAAAATGCTGACTATCGGGCTGGGAAAGCATCTCGGAGCCACCACGTACCATAACTACGGGCTGGATGCATACTCCAGAGCCCTTCCGCGGCTTGGCGGGATTGTGATGAACGCAACTCCGTTTATTGGCGGTATCGCGGTTACGGAGAATTCCTACCACCAGATCGTTGACCTGCGTTTTGTCAGGAAAGACGAACTGCTCGACAGAGAAAAACAGCTTCTGCTCCGGGCTAAAAAACTCATGCCCAGGATAATGTTTGACCCTGTCAACGTCCTGATCGTCAATGACTTCGGCAAGGAAATCAGCGGCCCGGGCATGGATCCGAACATCACCGGCCGGCCCGTGTCTCCTTATGTCGAAATAGACGATGCGCCCGCCATCGATAAAATCGCCGTCCTGAATCTGACACCCGCATCGGAAGGGAACGCCGTGGGTATTGGCGCGGCCGACGTTACGACCAAAAGGTTTGTTGACAGCATGGATTTGGGCAGTACCTACGCTAACTCCATAGCCTCCACTTTTCTCAACTCAGCCAAGATCCCCGTTTATATGAACAACGATTTCGAAGCGATCCAGGTCGCGCTGAAGACTTGCACGGGGGTGCGGCATCCCCACAGCCGGATCATATGGATCAAAGACACATTGCATCTGGATGAGATATACGTCTCCGAGATATTCCTGCCGGAGGTTCAAAATAATCCGAACCTGGTAAGGCTGGGCGATCCCGAACCCATGAGGTTCGACGGGAACGGCAATCTCACGTATTCGTAACAGTCCCGGGGTTATGGGGAGAGCAATTATGCCCAAAGCTGAACGTCTATTTCAATTGATCCTGCTTTTGCTATGCATGGTTTACCTCTATGCTTCCCTGAACACCGCGCTGGGTACGATTGATGAACCCGGGTCCGGCTTCGTTCCCTCCCTGCTGGGGGGCGCCGGCATGGCGGTCGCGTTGTTCAACCTGATCAACTCGCTCAGGAAAACAACGGAGGGAAAGGAAGAGGGATGGTCCCGGGACGGGATGCTGCGCATGGGGGCCTGTGTCGTCATAACCATTTTGTTTATCGCGATATTCGAGGTGCTGGGCGCGATCGTTTCGATCTTCGCGGCGGTTTTCCTCATGACCAAGTTGCTGGGAGCGAAGGGGTGGCTCAGACCTTTGCTGCTGGCAACGGCCAGCGCGCTGCTTTCTTATTTTGTTTTCTTCAGCATACTGGAAGTCCCCCTGCCCCGAGGCATCTTTTAAGAAGGGAGCATATACAGGCATGGACGTCGTTGGCAATCTGCTGCATGGATTTTCAGTAGCCCTCTCTTTGAATAACTTGTGGGCGTGCTTTCTCGGCGTTCTTATCGGAACGATAATAGGCGTGCTGCCCGGTATCGGGCCAGTCGGCGCGATGGCCCTGCTGTTGCCCTTCAGTTTTGGCATGGACGCGGGTTCCAGCCTGATCCTGCTCGCCGGTATCTACTACGGCGCCATGTACGGCGGCTCAACCACTTCGATACTTATCAATGTTCCGGGAGAAGCCGCCTCGATGGTTACCTGCCTCGATGGCTATCAAATGGCGAAAAAAGGCAGGGCCGGAGCCGCACTGGCAGTCGCCGCGCTGGGCTCGTGGGTCGCGGGAACGGTTGGTGTGCTCCTGCTCATGTTTTTTGCTCCTCCACTGGCACGGGCCGCACTTTCATTCGGCCCTCCCGAATATCTGGCCATAAGCATAATCGGCATGCTGCTTCTCAGTAACCTGTCCGGCGACTCGTTTTCCAAGTCTTTGCTCATGTTCATCATAGGCATGATGCTGAGTACCATCGGTATTGACGGACTTTCCGGATATGGAAGGCTGAGCTTCAACCTGGAGCAGCTTGCCAGAGGCATTGACTTTTTGCCCTGCGCAATGGGTGTTTTCGGAATGGCCGAAGTCTTGGACATCGCGGCAAAGCCCTACACCATAGCGGATATCATCAAAGTAAAATTCAGGGACCTGTATCCAAACCGGGAAGAGGTCAAAAAGTCGGTCTGGCCCATTATCCGCGGGTCTTTCATCGGGTTCCCGATCGGGTTGATTCCCGGCCCGGCGGCGATACTATCCTCGCTGATCTCCTATAAAGTCGAGCATAGTCTTTCTCCCAATCCCGGAGAATTCGGCAAGGGAGCAATCGAAGGCGTCGCCGGACCGGAGTCCGCCAACAACTCGGCATCGGCGGGAGCGATGGTACCGCTCCTCGCCCTGGGAATTCCATTCGCTCCGGCAACGGCGGTTCTGCTTGGGGGGCTGGTAATCCATGGCGTAGCGCCCGGTCCAACTTTTATAACGGCGCATGCCGATCTGTTCTGGCTGGTCATTGCCAGTATGTATATCGGCAATTTAATGCTGCTGGTGCTGAATCTGCCGCTTGTCGGGGTTTTCGCATCGCTGACGAAAGTGCCGGCTTATACGCTCATTCCCGTGGTAGCCGCAATCATGTTCATCGGTACATACAGCCTTAACAACAGCATATTCGATATCGTACTGCTGCTGGCATTCGGCGTTATAGGCTGCACCCTGAAACGTTTCGGCTATTCGGCCGCTCCTATGCTGATCGGCCTGATCCTTGGTCCCGTGTTTGAGAAGGGCCTTCGCCAGTCGCTCATCATGTCCGACGGGGAAATCCTTCCCATAATACTGCGTCCCGTTTCCGGTACGATTCTGGCCATAGCGGTGCTAATCATTGTTTTTATTATTTATAGTCAAGTGACCAAGCGCTACAAACTGCCTGAGCTGGTTGATTAGGTTATTGACCATTTCCGTGAACAGGCGCGACCGATGTATTAGAACCCAGGAGGGACGTACATGTTGAGAAAAGTATTGTCACTGGCGGCTCTGGTTGTCTTCTGCTCCTTATCGGTGTTGGGCTGGGGCGGTTCCGCGGAGGCGGCATCGAAGTACCCTGAAAAAGAGATACGGATCATTATTCCCTATAAAGCCGGCGGACAAAGTGACCTGATGGCCAGGCAGTTGGCCCATATCATCCAGAAGAATAAGCTGCTGCCCCAACCGATCGTTGTGGTGCCGATACCCGGAGCGGCCACTGTGGAAGCGCTGAGGACGGTACAGACGAGCAAGCCCGACGGTTATACACTGGTACTCCACCACAGCGCCTTTTTGGCGATGAAGGCCTTCGGCCAGATTCCCATGAGCTACAAAGATTTTGATATGGTATGCCAGTTGGCTGAAGTACCCCTGGTTTTTGTAGCCGGGAAAAGTGCTCCGTGGAAGAACGCAATGGAGATGCTGGATGATGCGAAAAAGAGCCCGAAGAAATTAACCATCGGCATTCCCGGCGCGGGCGGGCTAAATCATCTGGTCACGCTCTATTTCCTGAAGCAGACCAACACCGAAGCCCTGTTCAAGCTGGTACCCTTTGACGGCGGCTCCGAAGCGTTGGCCGCTCAACTCGGAGGACATATCGATCTGCGCATGTCCACGGCCGGCGACGCGGCCACCTATGTCAAATCAGGCGATATAAAACCGATCCTGTCCATGGATGTAAAAGACCCGGAAGGGTTTCCCCATTCGGCAACCCTGCTGGATTTCAATATCACCAAAGCCCTGGTTCAGAGGAACGGCATTTTTACAACCAAGAATACACCCAAGGAAATCAGGGACCTGCTGTCAGCCGCTTTCAAAGAAGCCGTTGAAACCCCGGAGTTCAAGGAATTTGCCAAAACTCAGGGATGCGAGCCCAAGTATTTGAATGAGCAGGAGTATAGCGGGATATTCGCGGAAGACAGCGTGATCATAGATGAAATAGGCACAACGGTTAAAAAGAAATAAGCACGGGTGATAAAGGCCGCGGAGGCAAAAGCTTCCGTGGCCTTTATCACAGCCCTTTGCCATACGAAGATCATTTACATTCCGGCGGCGTCAGGATCGCTCAAATATGACGCAAAGC
>JBDKTY010000163.1:0-43305 GCA_039679945.1 Syntrophobacter sp.
CGCGCCTGCGCGGACCTGACGCTTTACCAGGCACGATGCCGGGATTAAAGGGACGATCCTGGCAACGCCAGTCTGGTTTATACCTTATGATGCGGGAACAGGCGAAGTCGTGCCGATGTTGAAGAAACCCTGATTCGAAACAGAGTGCGCGTGGCAGCCGTCGATGGCATGGAGGAGGACTGTAAATGTATCCTCCCCTGGGGGCCCCCCAACCCCCAGGGGAGGGTAACACTTAGGAGGTAAACGAACATTGCGACATTTAGTACAATCAGAATGCCATGTCAAGAAGTAATGCATAATTCTCGCTCCCCGTCGTGTTTTTTCCTTCCATTTATTCTCGCGCCCCATTAGCCTTGGTACGGTAGACTCACCTAGTGGTTTATAACTAGGGAGGGGTTCTTTTCGCTAAAATTCCAAATATTTTATTGAAACCCCAGTCTCAATCCTTTACATTCGGCTTCAGTCAAATTTATTCTGTCCATCAATCCTCCGGTTTAGGTGGAAAAGGAGGATTTTTATTTCATTCGCGGGGCATGAGATGAGTGACCGAGCAAATATCCTTATCGAGGCGCTGCCGTACATTCGCCGGTTTTTTCAAAAGACGGTGGTGATCAAATATGGCGGTCATGCCATGGTGGCCGAGGATCTCAAGGAGAGCTTCGCCAAGGACATTGTCCTCATGAAATACATCGGCATCAATCCGGTGGTGGTCCACGGCGGCGGCCCCCAGATTGGCGAGATGCTGCGCAGGACAGGCAAGAAGAGTGAGTTCTGCGAAGGCATGCGCATAACCGATGCGGAAACCATGGATATCGTTGAGATGGTCCTTGCCGGCAAGGTGAACAAGGAAATCGTCAGCCTGATCAACCGGCAGGGTGGCTGCGCCGTTGGGCTGAGCGGCAAGGATGGTCAGCTCATCGAAGCGAGGAAGCTCAAAATCTACCGGGACCTGGGCGACGACAGACCCCCGGAGATCATGGACATCGGTCTTGTGGGAGAGGTATCTCACATAAACCTGGACATTTTGAAGACTCTGGAGCAGAGCAAAATCATTCCGGTTATTGCCCCTGTCGGTGTCGGTGAAGCCGGGGAAACATACAACATTAACGCCGACCTGGTGGCGGGAGCATTGGCGGGCGCGCTCAACGCCCACAGGCTCCTGCTCATGACCGATGTGCCCGGAGTGCTCGACGGCGACGGTAAACTGATATCCAGCATGACCATTGCCGAAGCTGAAGTGGCAATGAAGGATCAGGTGCTGCGCGGAGGAATGATTCCAAAGGTTCAGTGTGCGATTGATGCTCTGCTGGCCGGGACCGGCAAGGTTCATATAGTGGACGGCCGCCAGCAGCATGCCATTCTTCTAGAATTGTTCACGGATTCGGGAATCGGAACAGAGATTCTCAGGTCACGGGACCAGGACGAGTGAATATCATGGAAAACATAAAGCAGATGTACCAGGACCACATTTTCAATACGTACTCCAGATTCCCCGTCGCCTTCGTGAGGGGTCGGGGCTGCACTCTCTGGGACGACACCGGCAAAGAATACCTGGACTTCCTGGCCGGCATCGCGGTCTGCTCCCTCGGTCATTGCCATCCGGACGTCACGCGGGCAATTACCGAAAATGCGGGGAAACTGGTGCACGTCTCCAATCTTTTTTATACCTATCCACAAGCCGAATTGGCCGCGGAATTGACACGCTTGTGTTTTGCGGATAAGGTATTTTTTTCCAACAGCGGCGCCGAAGCCAATGAAGCTGCCATAAAGCTCGCCCGCAAGTATAGCATGGACCATTTCGGGCCCGGCAGGTTCCAAATCATTACCATGAAGGGATCATTCCACGGCCGCACGCTGGCAACGCTCTCGGCTACGGGACAAGCCAAGGTACATGCGGGTTTCGAACCCCTGGTCGAAGGATTCACTTTTGTTGACTTCAACTCCATACCGGCCGTGGAAGCCGCCATTACCGAGAAAACATGCGCGGTGATGGTCGAACCGGTACAGGGAGAGGGTGGGCTTAATTTCCCCTATCCCGGATATTTCAGGGAACTCAAGGACCTCTGCCGGAGGAAGAACCTCCTGCTGATTCTTGACGAGGTCCAGTCCGGCATGGGAAGAACGGGGGCTCTTTTTGCTCACGAGCATGAAGGGGCATCTCCCGACATTATGACTCTGGCCAAGGCGCTTGCGAATGGTCTCCCGATAGGCGCAATGCTGGCAGTCAATGAGGTTGCCGAGTCCTTTGTCCCCGGCAATCATGCATCCACCTTTGGGGGCGGACCGCTCGTAGCCTCGGCGGCCCTGGCAACGCTCAAGATTATCTCGGAACCCTCTTTTCTCGAACGGGTTCGCGAGAGTGGAGTTTATTTTCTCGGCCGCCTTGGAGAACTCAAGCAGCGATTCTCCTTTGTCAGGGAAGCGCGCGGGCGTGGTCTCATGGTTGGCCTGGAACTCGATATTCCCGGAGCACGAATTGTTCAGGAGTGCCTTGACAGGGGAATTATTATCAACTGTACACACGATACCGTCCTGAGATTCGTTCCGCCTCTCATTGCCGGTCGCCAGGAAATCGACCGCCTGATAAGCGGCCTCGGGGACGTTTTTGAAAAGGAAGCTCGATGAAGCGCGATCTGCTCTCTATTCGTGATCTTTCCCGCACTGACATCCTGGAGCTGGTTTCCAGGGCTCGGGAGATGAAAAGGGAGCTTGCCGAGGGAAAGCCGCGCCAGACGCTCGCGCGCAAAATTGTGGGACTGGTGTTCGTCAAACCCTCGACAAGGACCCGCGTCTCTTTTGAGGCCGCAGTGTACCGGCTTGGCGGCCGGGCAATATTCATGACGGCCCAGGATACCCAGATCTCGCGCCAGGAGCCGTTGTCGGACATGGCTCGCGTTCTTGAGCGCTATATCGACGCTATCGTCATACGCACCTTTGGGCAACAGGAGGTCGAGGAACTGGCGCGGTATGCCTCCATCCCGGTTATCAATGCCCTGACCGACCATTCGCATCCATGCCAGGTGCTTGCCGACCTGCTTACTATCGTGGAAAAGCGCGGCTCTTTCGAAAATCTGACGGTCACCTGGATCGGAGACGGCAACAATATGGCGAACTCCTGGATCTACGCGGCCGCGAGGCTCGGGTTTACCCTTACCCTGGCTTGTCCTCCCGGCTATCAACCCGACCCGGAAGTTCTTGCCTGGGCAAAGTCTCAGGGCAATGGCGCAATCCATCTCTTCACTGACCCCGCGAAAGCCGTCGCCGCGACCGACGTGCTCTACACGGACGTTTGGGCCAGCATGGGCCAGGAGGATGAGGCGGAGAAACGCCGCAATGCATTTCGTGGTTTTCAGATAAATTCCGAACTGCTTGCCGCCGCGCCCCCGCACGCTTTTGTGCTTCACTGCCTTCCCGCCCACAGGGGGGAAGAGATTACCGAAGACGTTTTGGAGGGTCCACGGTCTGTCGTCTTCGACCAGGCTGAAAACCGGCTGCATCTTCAGATGGCCCTTCTCGACTGGCTTATCGGGCAGAAGAAATAACCCGGCTCGATGCCCGACCACCATCCACGGGGCCTTCGCCGGACCGCGCGGGTTTCATGCGATCCATAATGTCCCGCGGCTACTGTATTAATGGAGTATATGCATGA
This sequence comes from Syntrophobacter sp., assembly GCA_039679945.1. Classification (GTDB taxonomy): domain Bacteria; phylum Desulfobacterota; class Syntrophobacteria; order Syntrophobacterales; family Syntrophobacteraceae; genus SbD1. Next base: position 3,650 of record JBDKTY010000163.1, read on the forward strand.
ACATCAGGAAAGTTGTATTGGCCTATTCGGGCGGACTTGATACGTCCATCATTCTCAAGTGGCTGATAGAAACCTATAAGTGTGAAGTTGTCGCCTTTTCCGCCGATCTCGGCCAGGATGAAGAGCTTGACGGCATCGAGGCCAAGGCTCTGGCAACCGGCGCCGTAAAGGCTCGCATCGAAGATCTGAGAGAGGAATTCGTACGCGATTTCGTTTTTCCCGCATTCCGTGCCAACGCCATCTACGAGGGCCAGTACCTGCTCGGGACTTCCATTGCGCGCCCGTTGATAGCAAAGACCCAGATAAAGATCGCCCGTGAGGAAGGCGCGGATGCCGTTAGCCACGGCGCCACGGGCAAGGGAAATGACCAGGTCCGTTTTGAACTCGCTTATATGGCTTTGAATCCGGATATCAAGGTGGTTGCCCCCTGGCGGGAATGGGACCTCAAGTCCAGGAGCGATCTCGTGGCCTTTGCCCGCAAGCATGGCATACCCGTCCCTGTTACCAGGGAAAAGCCCTATAGTTCTGATCGCAACATGCTCCACATCAGCTATGAAGGCGGCATACTCGAAGATCCCTGGGCCGAGCCCGACCCGAACATGTTCGTGCTCACCGCCAACCTGGAGTCCACGCCCGATAAGCCCGAGGTCATCGAGATCGATTACGAGAGAGGCGATCCGGTTGCCGTGGACGGCCAACGGATGAGCCCCGCCCAGATACTGCGCCATCTTAACAAGATAGGCGGAAAGCACGGCATAGGCCGCGTGGACCTCGTTGAAAACCGGTTCGTCGGCATGAAATCCCGCGGTGTCTATGAGACTCCGGGCGGCACTATTATGCGCATCGCACACCAGGCGGTCGAATCGATCACCCTGGACCGCGAAGTGATGCATCTTCGCGACGGTTTGATACCGGACTATTCACGTTTGGTCTACAATGGCTTCTGGTATTCTCCGGAGATGCGCTATCTCCAAAACATGATGGATCTTGCCCAGGAAAGGGTATACGGCAAAGCCCGTCTCCAGCTTTTTAAGGGCAACTGCCGGGTGATCGGCCGCAAGTCCGATCTATCCCTTTATCAACCAAGCTTTGCGACTTTTGAGGAAGATCATGTTTACCGCCAGGGTGAGGCTACCGGCTTTATCCGCTTGCTTGGCCTGAGACTGCGGATCGAGGCGCTGGTCAAGAACAGCGTTCAGTCCTCCCCCGAAATAAGTTGAGGAGTAGTCCACCCATGGCCGAAAAACTCTGGCAGGGCCGGTTTGACCAACCGACCAACAAACTGGTGGAAGACTACACGGCTTCGATTCATTTCGACAGCCGCCTCTATCGCTATGATATCGAAGGCAGTGTCGCCCACTGCCGCATGCTGGCGGAATGCAAAATCATCTCCCACGAGGAAGCCTCCTGCATCATCCAGGCGTTGGGAGAGATTCTGCGAGACATCGAACATGGCCATTTTGTCCTCGATGCTTCCCTTGAGGATATCCACATGGCCGTGGAAAAGGAACTCACCGCCCGCGTCGGCGAAGTCGGAGGCAAGCTCCACACCGCCAGGAGCCGAAATGACCAGATCGCGCTGGATATGCGCCTGTACCTGCGCGATGTGATTTCCCAGTGCCGTACCCTTTTGCGGGAGGTCCAACGCTCGCTCCTCGCGATGGCCGAGCGTAACATCGATGTCATCATGCCCGGGTTTACACATCTTCAGCATGCTCAGCCCGTGCTCTTTTCCCACCATCTCATGGCCTACTATGAAATGTTCCGGCGTGACTCCATGAGACTGAGCGACTGTCTCGGCCGCACTGATGTCATGCCCCTCGGAAGTGCCGCCCTCGCCGGCACCACCTACCCCACCGACATGGAACTGACAGCCAGATACCTCAAGTTCCCGCGGGTAGTGGCAAACAGCATGGATGCCGTGAGCGACCGCGATTACATGATGGAATTCTGTTCGGCGGCGGCGATCATCATGGTCCATGTCAGCCGGATGGCCGAAGAGCTGATCCTGTGGTCCACGCATGAGTTCAGATTTATAGAGATAAGCGATGCGTTCTGCACCGGGTCGAGCATCATGCCGCAGAAGAAGAACCCTGACGTTCCCGAGCTGATGCGTGGCAAGGCAGGCCGAGTGTTTGGGAACCTCATGGCCCTCCTCACACTTACCAAGGCCCTCCCTCTCGCTTACAACCGGGATCTCCAGGAGGACAAGGAACCTGTATTCGACACCGTCGACACGGTCCTCGCAACTCTACGCATCCTCGCCAAGCTCATTCCCGAAATAACCGTCAACCCGCGGCAGATGCGGCTGATGGCAAGCCAGGGTTTTACACTTGCCACCGATGTGGCTGATTATCTCGTGCGGAAAGGCATCCCTTTCCGCAAAGCGCACCACATCGTCGGCCAGGTGGTCCAGTATTGCATTCAGAATTCCAAAGAGTTAAAAGACTGCACCCTCGACGAGTTCAAATCGTTCCACAAAGTATTCGATTCCGATGTTTTTAAGTACCTGGACATTTCCAGCGTAGTCGACCAGAGGGCTTCTATCGGCGGCACGGCCACATCCAGGGTTAAAGACGCTATTGCGCGCGCCTGGAGTGAACTCGACGCCCCTGAAAACCAATGAGATTGAACCGGAACCGGAAAACAAATATGCGACTTCTGACCAACTACACCCGAACTGCAAGTATCAACGGAATTATTCTTGTTTGTGCCATGGGCGTGCTTCTCTCAGGCTGCGGCAGAAAGCTTTTTCCGCAACCCGGCGGTGAGGATGCGGCCCCCCAGATTCGCGACCTCCAGGCACAGGTGACCGCGCGCGGCGTCGAGCTCTCCTGGACAACTCCCGAGAAGGCCGCTGCCGGCAAGTACACTTACTCCGTTATGAAGGCCGAGATGAAATGGGAGAACCGTAACTGCCCCGAATGCCCCGGTATCAAGCAGCATGAGGTGCACGCCATTAACAGCGCGGTCGCGGATAAAGCTGTTTCCGCACCCGAGCGCAGGCTGCAATGGCTGGACTCCAATGTCTCCGGATACAACGCCTATCGCTACCAGGTTACAATCCAGGACGACAAGGGCCATCCGATCTCGCTTTCCAATTTGGCTATCGCCAAAGTCTATCCCGGCCCGGCGGCGCCTTCCAATGTCGCCGCCACGGCTCAGCCGCAAGGCATACTCGTTCAGTGGAAACCCACCGCGAAGGACATGCTGGGACACAACCTTCAAGGTGAGATGGCCTTCAGGGTCGAGCGCATGACGGGCGATAAGCCGTGGGAAAAGGCATCGCCGGTTGTAAAGGCCAATTCATACGTGGACCAGGGGATTGCGGCCGAGCAAAGCTACAGCTATCGCGTGGTGCCTCTTCTCATTGTGGACAATACGACTATTGCCGGTGAAACATCGCCGATTGTTCTCGCCAAGGCCCCCGAGTCCGTAACGCCTCCACCGCCTAATTCCGTATGGGTAATCCCGATTAAGGGCGCCCTCGAAGTGCGCTGGACGGAAACGGACGGTAAGACGAGCGGCTATCATGTTTATCGGCGCGAAGGCAAGGAAATCATCCGTCTCACCGCCAGCCCGGTCCAGCATCCGCCGTTTGTCGACAAGAATGTGAAACGCAACGAAACCTATTCCTATGCTGTATCGGCCGTGAGCGCCCAGGGAAACCATAAGGAAGGACTTCTTTCCAAATGGGTCGAAATGCGGGCGCTGCTTCTTGAATAGGCCGGTCCACCGCGGCCGGACTTTTTGTTGACCCGCCCCTCGATTCTTCCGGGGGGCGGGTTTACCGCCCTCCCGGAAGCCCGGGAATAGACCGACCCCACTGCTGCTGATACAATGTCCGGCAGCATGCCGAACAATCAGACATCCCAGTCGGACAGAATATGCGAGGAATTCCAAATGCATCTTTTTCAATATCGTGGCGACGAACTCTTCTGCGAGGATATCCCCGTCCGAACAATCGCGGAGGAAGTGGGAACACCCTGCTATATATATAGCCATACAACCTTGACCCACCATTTCGCGGTCTTTGACGCCGCATTCAAGGATGTTCCTCACCTCACCTGCTATTCCGTCAAGGCGAATTCCAATATTGCAATTCTCAAGCTTTTCGGATCACTGGGCGCCGGCGTCGATATCGTCTCCGGCGGTGAACTCTACCGCGCCCGCAAAGCCGGTATTCCTCCCGAGCGGATTGTCTATTCAGGCGTCGGAAAGACAGTTGAAGAAATTGACTATGCCCTGCGCGAAAACATCCTCATGTTCAATATCGAATCCATACAGGAGCTTGAGGCGATAAACAATCGCGCCGCGGGGATGAATGTCAAGGCGAGGATCTCGCTCAGGGTGAACCCGGACATTGATCCCAATACGCATCCTTACATCTCCACAGGGATGAAGAAGAACAAGTTCGGCATATCGATAGATAATGCTGTCAAGGCATATCAACAGGCAAGGAGTCTCGGGAACATCGAGATCATGGGCGTGGACTGCCACATCGGGAGCCAGCTTACCGACGTGGCGCCTTTTGTGGATGCCCTCCGGCGCCTGCGTGTGTTGATAGAGCGTCTGCGCGAATCCGGAATCGAGGTTCGCTACCTCGATCTCGGCGGAGGTCTCGGGATTGTCTACGATCAGGAAGCTCCCCCGCAGCCGCACGAATATGCGGAAGCAATTCTTCGCGAGCTGGATAATGTCAACTGTACGCTCGTTTTCGAGCCCGGCCGGGTAATAGTCGGGAACGCCGGGATACTGGCAACCAAGGTTCTTTATACCAAGGGAACCCCCTCGAAGAATTTCGTCATAGCCGATGCGGCCATGAATGATCTTGTACGGCCGAGCCTGTACGGCTCCTATCACTATATTCAGCCCGTGGTGAAGAGCAACAATGAGACGACAATGGTGGACGTAGTGGGACCGATATGCGAATCGGGCGACTTTCTGGCAAAGGACCGCGGACTGCCGATGCCGTCCGGAGGCGAGTACCTCGCGGTTATGAGCGCCGGCGCCTACGGCTTTTCCATGTCATCCAACTACAACTCGCGCCCCCGGGCCGCCGAGGTTCTCGTCCAGGGCGGGCAGTATTTTGTTATCAGAAAAAGGGAAACCTGGGAGGACTTGGTGCGGCTTGAGACAATCCCGGATATTGCCGCCAGTCCTAACCAGTCAGGCAAATCCGGCTGCGGCTGTTCCATCCGCGGCTGATTTTTTGAGCACAATCGGGAATCGAAAATGGCAAACCAGAGCACGGGACAGAGAATCCCTTTCATGAAATTGACTGGGAGCGGGAACGATTTTATCATTATCGACAACCGCACCCTCGGAATCGGGAAAGAGAGCGGGCGAAGCTTGACGCGCCTGGCCTGCCGCAGAAAAGTATCGGTCGGAGCCGACGGGCTTATTCTCATCGAGAACGATCCGGAAGCGGACTTCAGGTGGGTTTTCTTCAACGCGGACGGCAGCGAGGCCGAAATGTGCGGCAACGGCGCGCGATGCGCGGCCCGTTTTGCTTACCTGAACGGGATAGTCGATAAGACGCGGATTACCTTTCGTACACTTGCCGGGATCATAGAAGCCGAAATCAGCGGCGAGCGCGTCAAGGTCAAGGTTACCCAACCTCACGGCATCATTACGGACTTTTCCATTGATGGCCTGGAGGAGGCGCCTTACCTGCATTTTATCAACACGGGCGTCCCTCACGTAGTGTGGTTCACGGATACAGAAGATCAACTGGAAAATGTCGATGTGCCCGCGCGCGGACGTACGCTTCGTTTCCATCCGCATTTTCAGCCGGCCGGTACCAATGCCAACTTTGCATTTATCCGGGACACCCACAATATTTCCATAAGAACGTATGAACGGGGTGTCGAGGCTGAGACACTGGCCTGTGGCACGGGTTCCATCGCGTGCGCCCTGCTCGCTTCGGCCAGGGGACTTGCCGAATCCCCGGTCAGGGTCCTTACCAGGAGCGGCGAGACCCTGATCATCCATTTCAATAGAGTTTCCCAGGAAGGCAGAACCGAGTTCTCGGATGTGTGCCTGGAAGGTGACGCCAGGGTGGTTTATGATGCCGCTTTGTGGGATGAAACGCTCCAGCGGCAAGAAGGAGGTTTTTAATGTTTCACGGCGCGATCGTCGCGATAGTGACGCCGTTCCAGAACGGCAAGGTTGATGAAGCCGGGTTCAGAGACCTGATAGAGTTTCAGATCCAAAACGGCACAAAAGGTGTTGTCCCTTGTGGGACAACAGGCGAGTCGGCAACTCTTTCCTTCGCCGAACACAAACGCGTGATCGAAATCGCCATCGAACAGGTTGCCGGGCGTGTACCTGTCATTGCCGGAACGGGTTCAAATAATACGGAAGAGGCTATCCTGCTCACCAGACATGCAAAGGAGGCCGGCGCCGATGCCGCCCTCATGATCAGCCCCTATTACAATAAGCCTTCCCAGGAAGGACTCTATCTTCATTTCGAAAAAGTTGCAAAATCTGTCGATTTGCCGATTCTCCTCTATAACATACCCGGCAGAACGGCTTCCAATATCGAGCCCGATACCATTGCCCGGCTTGCTCGGATTGACAACATTGTAGGCGTCAAGGAAGCTTCCGGATCGATGAAACAGATCACCGACATTGTCGCCAGGTGCGGACCTGACTTCCTGGTCCTTTCCGGCGAGGACTTCCTCACTTTTCCGCTCATGTGCGTGGGCGGCAAAGGTGTTATTTCCGTGGTTTCAAATGTGGCCCCGCGTGACATGGCCGATCTTTGTGATCTTTTCCTGTCCGGTAAATTCGAAGAGGCGCGGAAGCTCTACTACAAGGTTTTGCCGCTGTGCCACGCCTTGTTTTTCGAGACGAACCCCGCTCCCACCAAGGCAGCGTTGAAAATGATGGACAAGATCCGCAGCGATGAACTGCGGCTTCCCCTGGCGCCCATGGGAGCGGCCAGCCTCGCGCGCCTCAAGGGGGTTCTCGAAGACTACGGCCTTATTCCCAGGTAAGGCGAAGCGTACTGAAATCACCGGAGGCGCAATGATCCGAGCAGCAGTTGCCGGAATCGGAGGAAGGATGGGTTCGCGAATCGCTCAGTTGATTCGCGAGACCGAGGGTATTGACCTGGTTGGCGGGTTCGACCATCCCGATTACCAAAATGTTGGAAACGATATTTCCACGGTAATCGGAGGGACCACGACCGGTATAATTGTCCGGACGCGAATCGAGGACGTTCTTGGAAGCTCGGATGTCGTTGTCGACTTCACAAACGCGGCGACATCCCTTGAGCACCTGAGAAAAGCATCGGCGGCCGGTAAGGCCATGATCATAGGTTCGACCGGCTTTACGAGCGAGCAATCTCTGGAGGCCGCGCAATTTGCGTCGGTAGTGCCCTGCGTGCTGTCTCCGAACATGAGTATTGGGGTGAACATACTATTTAAAATCGTCGCCGATGCGGCGCGCCTTCTCGACAGCGGCTTTGACGTGGAGATAGTCGAAGCCCATCACAGGTTCAAGAAGGATGCCCCCAGCGGAACCGCCGTCAAGCTCGCTCAAATAATAGCGAAATCCCATGATCGCGATCTCAGTGATGTGGGCGTCTTTTCCCGGCATGGTCTGATCGGCGAACGCACCCAATCCGAAATTGGAATCCAGACTGTCCGCGGTGGCGATATAGTTGGCGAGCATACGGTCATTTTTGCCGGTCTGGGAGAACGCATCGAACTCGTGCACCGCGCCCAGAGCCGTGATTTGTTTGCGCGCGGAGCCATCCATGCCGCGAAATGGGTAGTCAACCAGCCGCCGGGGCTGTACGATATGAGCGATGTATTAGGCATCAAGTGATCAGGACAAGTACATGCGGAGGTATTAATGGCCTTTACGAAAGCGGAACGTTTGCGGCAGCTTCCCCCCTATCTGTTTGCGGAAATCGACCGCCTGAAAGCTGAACTGCTCGCGAAGGGAGTTGACGTAATCAATCTCGGGGTGGGAGATCCCGATTTGCCGACGCCCGAACACATAATCACGGAACTGGCAAAGGCGGCCACCGATCCCGCCAACCATCAATACCCGTCTTATTCCGGAATGAACGGTTTTCGGATAAGCGTGGCGAACTGGTACCAACGCCGGTTCGGTGTCAAGCTTGACCCGCTCGCGGAGGTTCTGACACTTATCGGATCGAAGGAAGGCCTGGCCCACCTCCCGCTGGCTTTTATAAACCCGGGCGACCTGGCCCTGGTGCCTTCCCCGGCCTATCCGGTCTATCATATCGCCACTATGTTCGCCGGCGGGGAATCGTGGTTTATGCCGCTCCTTAAGGAAAACGCCTTCCTCCCGGACCTCGATTCCATACCGGCCGATGTTGCCAAACGCGCCCGCATTCTTTTCATAAACTACCCGAACAATCCCACGGGCGCCATCGCCGGCGCGGAATTTTTCGAAAAGGTGGTTGAATTCGCGAAAAGGTATGACATCATAGTATGCCACGATGCCGCCTACACCGAGATGTGTTTTGACGGCTATCAGCCCATGAGTTTTCTCGAAGTGCCCGGAGCCATGGAAGTTGGCGTTGAGTTCCATTCCCTCTCCAAGACCTACAACATGACGGGATGGAGGCTGGGCTTCATGGTCGGGAACCGGGAAGTCGTGAGCGGACTCGGCTCGATCAAAAGCAATATCGACTCAGGCGCCTTCAATGCCGTCCAATATGCCGGGATAGCCGCGCTCGAAGGGAATCAGGCTCCGGTACTCGAGATGCGCCGTATCTACCAGGAACGCAGGGATATCCTTATAGCGGGCCTCCGGGAAGCGGGCCTCGAACCCGCGTCTCCCAAGGCCACGTTCTACGTCTGGTGCCCAACTCCCGCCGGCTACACATCCAAGGAGTTCACATCGCTTCTTCTCAAGGAAGCCGGAATCGTAACAACTCCCGGCAGCGGTTTTGGCGACCCGGGCGAAGGCTATGTACGCATGGCGCTTACCGTGACGAAAGAACGTATTCGGGAAGCCGTGGATCGCATTAAGAAGATCAACTTTGGCACACCCCGGGTATAGTGGAAAAGACAGCACTCGGAATAGGAAGTAATCTCGGCGACAGTATCCGGACCTGCCTGCGGGTTTTCGAACTTCTGCGTGAGCTGCCGGGCATTACTAATGTTCGCACCTCATCTCTTTACCGGACAAAACCGGTTGGATTTGACGCCCAGGACTGGTTTACCAACGCGGTTGCCGTCTTCGAGACGGAACTTGATCCATCGGCGCTTCTTGATTCCGCCCTCGGTCTCGAACGAGCATTCGGCCGTATCCGCACCGTAAAGTGGGGACCGCGCACACTGGACGTTGATATCCTCTTTTATGGAAAGAGGCAGGTGCATTTACCCAATCTGGAGATTCCCCATCCTCTGTTGCACGAGAGGCTTTTCGTGCTCGTGCCTCTGGCCGAGGTGGAACCCGGCTGGGTGCACCCCATGTTGGGGCTGAATGTGCTGGAGATGCTGGATCGCATCCCGCGCAGCGCTGATTCACAAGAGATCCGGAAGCTGGATATCTGATATGCCGCGGATTCTGTTCTATATTTCCCTCATGGTCCTGGGCTACTTTCTGATCAAGAAGCTGCTGAAATCACTCTCACTCTTCGGATCGGACAGCCCCCCGGAGCGTAAACCGGCTGCACCGCCATCGCAGGCGGACATGATCCGTGATCCGCAATGCGGCAGGTACTTTATGAAGGAGCAAGGGATCAAAGGCGTTGTGGATGGGAAGGTGATTCATTTTTGCAGTGAACAATGCTACGACCAGTATCGCGAGCGTAAAATTCGCGAGTAACAGGACAATTCATAACGGAGCGGGCTGATGAAGTTTTTCATTGATACTGCCAACCTTGACGAAATAAAGGACGCATACGAACTCGGTGTTCTTGACGGAGTTACTACCAACCCGAGCCTCATCGCGAAAGAGGGTATTTCATCCCCCGAGGAATTCCGAATCCACATAAAAAAGATATGTGAACTTGTTCAGGGACCCGTCAGCGCGGAAGGAGTACGCGGCGACACCGCGGGAATGGTTGAGGAAGCGCGCGAGCTTGCCGCAATCGATCCCCATGTGGTCGTAAAGATTCCCATGACCCCGGCGGGATTGAAGACTGTCAAAATCCTTGCACAGGAAGGGATACACACGAACGTCACCCTTGTCTTCTCGCCGCTTCAGGCATTGTTGGCCGCTAAGGCCGGGGCGACCTATATCAGTCCCTTCGTCGGCAGGCTCGATGACATTTCGCAGGACGGCATGGAACTCGTCCGGCAGATCCTGGATATCTTCTCCAACTATCTTTTTGAGACCGAAGTCATCGTCGCCAGCATAAGAAATCCCATCCATGTTCTGACCGCCGCTCGAATCGGCGCGGATATTGCAACAATTCCGCACAAGGTTATAGAACAACTTGCCAAGCATCCGCTGACGGATATAGGCATTGAAAAGTTCTTGCAGGACTGGAAAAAGGTAGACAGGAAATAGCCGGATCAAGTCAAAGAGCCGCTCAAAGACAGGGGGCAGTTATGAAGCACCGGGGATCATTTGTTGGACGTCTCCTCTGCGCTCAGATTGCATTTTTTGCGATAGTCTTGTCCACAGGCTGGTCATCCGCTGAGATGTTCAAGTATGTCGATAAGGACGGGGTAATCCATTACACAAACGTACCTACAAGCTCGCAATCAGCCAAGGTCTCCCTGCCGCCGCTCACACAAGCTAATTTCCAGAAGTACTTCCCCAATTACTATCGATCTGCGCTTCCTTTCGGCGGACCCATAAACCTCATCAATCAGGCCCAGTACGAGGCCCACATCAAATTGACTTGCGGTGTCTACGGGCTGGACTGCAACCTCGTAAAAGCAGTGATCCGGGCCGAGTCGGGGTTCAACCAAAAGGCGGTTTCTCCAAAAGGAGCGATGGGCCTCATGCAGCTCATGCCGGGGACCTCCCGCGATCTGGGCGTGGCAAATCCCTTCGATCCCATGCAGAACATCGACGGCGGGGCAAGGTATCTGCGGATGATGCTCGATCGTTTCAACAACAATCTGCACCTGGCTCTGGCGGCCTACAACGCGGGTCCGGAAGCCGTTCAACGATACGGTGGAATTCCTCCATTTGACGAAACTCAGGTTTATGTTAAGAGAGTCATGGACTTTTACAATCGTTACCGTTACTAATATGTGGAGACTTTTTTGATGGAATATTGACAAAATGCTTCTTTCGAAAAAAATTGAACTCTCCTGGCAAAATCTCACCACGTTGCCCAATGTCCTGACCTACCTCAGGATGGCCACTATTCCCCTGATAATGGCCCTTTTGATACCGCCGACCTCTGAGCTCTGGCTGAATCTCGCTTTTGTCGTCTTTGTCCTGGCATCCCTGACAGACTATTTGGATGGAATTCTCGCGAGACGCCGTAACACGGTCACCTCCATCGGCAAACTCCTCGATCCCCTGGCTGACAAACTCCTGACCTCGGCAGTGCTGATCATGCTCATCCCCCACGGGAAAGTTGAAGCGTGGCTGGTATGGCTCATTCTCGGCCGGGAGATCATCATTACGGGCCTTCGCCTCATTGCGTTGGGACAGGGGCTGATTATCAACGCGAGTCGCATGGGAAAAAACAAGATGCTTTCCCAGACGCTCGCCTTTTACTGCCTCCTGCCCTCCATACCGCAATACCAGCATACTCTGGATATGACTGGAACCCTGTTCCTCTGGATTTCAGTGCTGTTCGGCTACATCTCCGCTCTCGATTACTTCATCAGCTTTTACAAGGAGGCGAAAAAACGCGAACAGCCGATCAATTAAAGAAAGCTCCGCCATGCCGTCCTTTAAACTACCTGATTACAATCCACCGGATTTCACGAAGGCTCCCCTGACAGATGCCCCTCTCGCTATTTTCAGGGAGGTCGCCAAGCACGGAGTAGCTCCGGGTGACTACCATGCTACATCCATCTATCCGGAATACTTTCAGATCAGCCCGGGACGGTGGCTTCTTCCAAAAGAATCCAGGATGGACTGCGCGGTGGTCCTGGAAGCGAACGGGACTCTCCACGTAAGAGAGTTTCGGCTGTTGCGGGCGGGTGACAGGGTGGCGTGCGGACGCCGTGAAAATGGCGAAGACGGGATCTATGTCCACACCGCGGCCTTTGGATTTGAATCTCCGCTTGCCGAAAAGTTTGCTTTTCGCACGCAGATATCCCGCGAGACATCTTTTTCCTTCGACTATGACGAACTCTATGAAATTCTCGAGTACGAACGCGACAGGGGCTTTATCCTCTGGGTACTCGGACCGGCCGTGGCATTCGACAAGGATGCGCGGGAAGCCCTCTCCGAAATAATAAAAGAAGGCTATGTTCATGGGGTGCTGGCCGGAAATGCCCTCGCCACTCACGATATAGAGGCATCCCTTTTCCGCACCGCCCTGGGACAGGACATCTACACCAAGCGCCACGCCCGGTTGGGTCACTACAAACACATTGACGCGATCAATACCATGCGCGCGGTTGGTTCCATAGAGAAGGCGGTCGAGGAGGGAATCCTGAAAGACGGAATCATGCACGCCGTTGTTCAAAATACCATTCCCTACGTCCTTGCCGGATCGATCCGGGATGATGGCCCCCTGCCCGGCGTGATTCCCGATGCCTACGAGGCGCAGGACCGCATGCGCGACCTCGCCCGCCGGGCTACAACCGTTATTGCCATGGCCACGCAACTGCACTCTATCGCGACGGGAAACATGATACCCTCTTACAAGGTCATGAGCGAGGGCACCATCCGGCCGGTCTACTTTTTCACCATCGACATGTCTGAGTTTGCCGCGAATAAACTGGCCAATCGGGGATCATTTACCGCAAGATCGATTCTGACTAACACTCAGGACTTTATTGTGAACCTCCAGAGGAAGTTGAAGCGGCGAAGCTGATTCCGGGAGCCAATCCCGGGGATTCCCCGCCGGATGAGTCCGATCCGGGCGGCCCGCGTCCGTATCCTAAGCGCTTTACTCGGCCCGGTCTCCAATGTATGATTCTTCTCGCCGCCGCTCGCTGCTCCCCCGCGCGATCTCTTCCTCAAATTCCGATCGGCTTCATCCTGTAACCTTTTGTTAACCCTGTTCGTGGTAGTGCTTTGCCGGTTCGCACTGCCGTCCTCGTATTCTTTGTCAAGATCCCGACACTCTATTCATTACCCGCGATATTGTCTCCGGCAGCTTTCAGATCAGCACGTCCGCATTGGATTCGACTGACTCAGGAAAGGAGAACAATATGCACGACATTCGCTACGTGTGCCTCTCCGATACTCACTTCGGCGCGGAGACGAGTCTTTTGACCCATTTAACCAGTGACGGACACATCGATCCCGCGATGCCGTCCCCCGTCCTGGAACGTCTCGTGGATTGCCTTCGGAGCCTGATCCCCAAAAAGAAACCATCGCCGCTGCCCACGCTTGTGATGAACGGGGACATCCTTGAACTCGCTCTTGCCCAGGACAACGATGCCGCCATGGCCTTTCAACGATTCATTGAGTTGACCATGCTCCAAGGTGATCCGCTTTTTGAAAAGATCATCTACAACCCCGGCAATCACGATCACCATCTCTGGGAAACGGCGAGGGAGACTCAATTCGCCGAGTACCTGAAAGACAAGGTCGCATGGGGGGACAAGATCGATCCCGCCTGGCACACCACCAATATCTTCAGGAACCCGGTCGAATCCTATTTCCTTAACAGCCTTCTCAAACGCCGCGCCGAACTGGCGAAACTGCCCATAGTGACAACTTATCCGAACTTCGGGATCATGACCGACGATCTCAAAAAGGCGGTGGTCTTCCATCACGGCCATTTGGTAGAGGACCTCTACTACCTCATGAGCACCCTTAAGACGCTCATTTTTCCCGGCAGCGCGGTACCGACCGCTATTTGGGACATTGAAGCGGAGAACTTCGCCTGGATCGATTTTTTCTGGTCGGCGCTGGGCCGTTCCAGTGCGGTAGGAATCGGAGTCGGACGTATCTATGAAAAACTGCAGGACGAGGACCAGGTTAATTTGCTGCTGAAAAACCTCGCCGACGGGCTGGCACGAAATTACGGCGGCTCGGGCCGTCTGGCGGACTGGACGGAAGCCCAGGCCCTCAAGCTGATCTTCGACCTGATATACCATCATGTTTCGTCACTTGAGCGTCACACGCCCGGCGAGCCACTGAGTGAAAGCGCGAAGGAGGCTCTCAAGAAATATATGTCCGGGCCTTTGAAGCACCAGATTCATAATGAACTCGGGTTTACACCCGAGGACATCACGTTTGTCTTCGGACACACGCACAAACCGTTCGAGGATTCCAGGACTTTTGAGAATTATCATGGACCGGTCCAGGTTTACAACAGTGGTGGTTGGGTGGTTGACAAAGTAGATAGCGAACCCGTTTTTGGAGGCGCCATCATCCTGATCGACGAGACACTGGAGACCGTCTCCCTGAGAATGTACAACGAGCAGACGGAGCCGCGACTTTACGCAGTTTCCGTCAACCACGCCGGAGCGGCGCCCGGCGCTTTCCATAAGAGGATTGCAGGCCTGGTCCAACCAAACGCGGGCGCCTGGAAAGCCTTTTCCGAAACGGTGGCGGATCATGTTTCGCTCAGGGCGCATTTTCTCGCGGACAGGATCAGGGACCGGGACAAATAGCACCAGGCAGGCCCTGGCGCGCACCCATGAGAGGAAGGGACGATCATGCCGGAGATTACACTTAAGGATATTTCATTGAAGGACTACGGCCTGAGCGAGCGTATTTCCCATCTGAAGAAAATTTACTTCCGTGCCGTACCCGAAATTTGTACTGAACGCGCGCACCTGGTCACCCGGTTTCATCTCGAAAACGGGCTTTTCGAGGCCGACAGGATCTCGATCCTCGATAAGGCAAAGGCTTATCGATACGTTCTCCGGCACCGCAACCCCGTGGTGTCCCACGCCCAGGGCGTCGATCGAGAAATGAAGCAATTCACTTTCACGGACAGGCAGCTCTTTGCCGGTTCCACAACTACAAAGTTCAAGGGGGTCCCCCTCTATCCCGAATTCCTCTCCTTGACCCTTTGGCCTGAACTTCAGACTATTGCCAAGCGTAAAAGCAATCCCTTTCACATCACTCCATCGGAAGCGAGCGTCCTCAACTTTGAGGTTTTCCCGCACTGGATGGAGCATACCATCATGGAACTGGGGAGGAAGAAATCGTTTGCGATGAATCCTCCTTCCGCCGTGAAGAAAGAGGCTCCCGAGATCAAGCTGCTGCAGCGGATGGTTTTCTTTCTCGCCAGCAAGCCGGAGTGCATCTCCCATACAATACCCGATTTTTCAAAGGCAATGAAAATTGGTCTTCGTGGAATCATAGAGGAAGCCACACACCTGGGGAACCATGCGCAAGACCCTTCGCGCCAGGAGTTCTATGAGGCGGTGAGGGAGGTACTGGAAGGAATGATCGAGTACTCCCGCAATCTTTCAACGCAAGCCGAAAAGCTCGCCGAGAAAGAACCCGACCAGGTGAGAAAACGCGAACTGATCAAAATGGCCGCCATCACTGCAAGGGTGCCCGAATTCCCGGCACAAACCTTTCGTGAGGGACTTACCACGGTCTGGATCTGCTGGACGGCCATCCACCTGGAAAACCCGAATATCGGACTCAGCCTCGGCAGGCTGGATCAGCTCCTTTATGACCTTTATCGCAATGATGTGGAAAGCGGCGCTATGAGCATCGAGGAGGCAATTGAGCTGCTGTGCTGTCTCTGGTTGAAAATCGGGGATCATGTTCCGGCGGTCCCCGAAGCATCCGAGCAGCTTTTCGGCGGTACGGGTTCAAACCAGGCTATCACCCTGGGGGGCGTGGATGCCGACGGTGGCGATGCGGTTAATGACCTCACCTATGTGATGCTGCGCGCCACGGAGTTGATGAAGCTACGCGACCCCAATCTCAATGCGCGCTATTTTTCGGGGGTGAACTCCAAAGATTACCTGCGCAGGCTCTGTGAAGTAAACCTCAATACGGGTGCGACCCCCGCCCTTCATAACGACCTCGCCGTGATACGGACCCTCCGGTCGAAGGGCGACGCAATCGAGCATGCACGGGATTACGGCGTGGTCGGATGCGTGGAACCCGGGAGTAACGGCAGATCGTATGCCCACACCGCCGCCATTCTTTATAACCTTGTCTCCCCCCTCGAGCTTACGCTCTTCAATGGAAGGCACAGGCACACAGGGCTCGACCTGTGCATCGGCACGGAAACCGGCGACCCTGAAACCTTCACTACTTTCGACCAGTTCAAGGCGGCTTTTGAAAGACAGATCCGCTGGATGGTGGACCGGTCCGTTTGCCTCAACAACCTCTATGGAGAAATTCACCAGGAATTTTATCCCACTCCGATCCTGTCGAGTCTTTTTGAAGGTCCCTTGCTGAAGGGGCGTGATCTCACAAGGGGAGGCGCCACCATAAATAGTTCCGGTGCAACCATAATCGGGCTGGCTGATGTCGCTGATTCTCTGAGCGCGATCGAAAAGCATGTTTTCAACGATAAGGCCATCACATTTGCTCAATTGATCGAGGCGCTCAAGAAGGATTTCGTTGGGTTTGAACCACTCAACGCGCTCCTCCGAAATCCCGACAAGACCCCCAAGTATGGCAACGAAAACCGCGCGGCTGATCATAACGCTGCCTGGATTACCCGCGTATTGGACCAGGCGTTTAATGAAAAACTCAATTATCGAGGAGGAAGATACCGCGTAGGGTACTGGACAATGACCAATCATGCCGGTTTCGGCAGGTTAATGGGCGCATTGCCAAATGGACGCAAGGCCGGCGAAAATCTGGCAAGCGGCATTACCCCCGTTTCGGGCGCCACGCCTTACCTCACCAAGGCCCTGAATTCAGTAGCGGGGCTGCCCGTCTCATGCCTCTCCAGCGGGGTTGCGCTCAACTTGAAGTACTCTCCGGAAAACGGTCCTGAAATGCTCGATAACTTTGCCGCGACCGTGGAGGGTTATTTCGATGACAACGGCGGACAAAGGGACGGCGGGATGGAAATTCAGTTCAATATTGTAACCCACGATACGCTGGTCGAGGCCGCGCTGCATCCCGAGCGCCACCCCGAGTTGCTGGTGCGTGTCTCCGGATACACGGCCTACTTCAAGGACCTTAACCCTCAGATGCAAAAGGAGATAATCGACCGGACCGAGTATCTTCTGTCGACGGGAAGAATGGTCACATTCGCCCCCTATGCAATTCCGGAAAGGAGACAGTCGTGACCCTCACCAAAATCATGAGAAATCTCCAGACCGAGCTATCCGGGGAGATTACCGACAAGTTTCTTGAAGCGCTCCTCTACGGAATGAAAATGAGTTTTGATATGTCGGGGGGCTATCGCTTGAACATAGAGAACTTTCGCGGACGCTACGTGTTCAGATCTGCCGATGGATTCGTGAACGCGGCCGCCGACTTTGATCGGGGCGACATGAAAGTGTACGACTCGGTTCTGGAGGAATGGAACGTACGCGTCACTTTCAAGGACGCCCGAGCGTTGAGGAAATTTCTTTTTTCCAGGGACCAGGATATTCTGAATTCACTTCTCGCCAACGACGTCGAAGTGGAAGGAAACCTCAACTACCTGTATAAATTCGGCTACATGGCAAGGGAACTCCTGTTGCGCCTCGGCGTGATGTAGTCTGATATCGAAAAGAGAACACCCGGTGGCGCGTTCATGGCTGGTACCTTGGCGCGAGCGGGTTGGCACCGGCTTGTGCGACTCGCGCTCCTGCCGCAAGGTGGAGTCATGCAAACCCGGACAGTATCGGAAAAGTACTTCACACCGCGCGGCAGGTATGCGGATTGTGTCGGAAAACTCCCAATTTTCGGTTCCATCAAGTTGTAACCAGCGGATTTTACAGAAGCTGGAATTCACAAAAAAAATCTTTCCGACAACCTCACGTAAGATCCGCTGCTTATGACTTCCCGGTCGCATGATCCCCGGGCTTTTCGCACTCCACCTGAACCGCATGAGATGAAGATGATGGACGGTCCTTTGATTGTGGATATCAAGAGGCATAGCCTCGAAGATGGCCCCGGAATACGCTCCGTGGTCTTCTTAAAAGGCTGCCCATTGCGGTGCGTCTTCTGCCACAGCCCTGAAACACAGTCCCCGAACCGCGAAATCGCCATTTATGCGGACAAATGCCTTGAATGCGGCGCCTGCGTCGAAGCCTGCCCCAACGCCGCCATCACCCTCGACCCGTCGATCGGGATAGACAGGAAACAGTGCGCGGGATGCGGGAATTGCGCTCGCGCATGCCCCACGGGCGCACTCAGGCATATCGGAACATATTATCCTCCCGAGGAACTTGTCGCCATTCTCTTGCGCGACATGCCCTACTATAGACATTCGGGGGGTGGGGTGACTTTTTCCGGGGGTGAATGCACCCTTTATCCGGATTACCTTGAAGCATGCCTGCGGCTGTTGAAGTGGCATGGGATACATGTCGCCATTCAGACATCGGGTTATTTTGATTACCACGGGGTCAAGCATTGCGTCCTGCCGTACGTGGACATCGTCTACTTCGACGTCAAGTTCTCCGACCCCGCTCCGCACGCGAAGTACACGGGCAGATCCAACGGGAAAATACTTCGCAACCTTCGCACCCTGATTCAGGAGGCTCGCGAACATCCGGGTATTTCCGTCCGGCCAAGGGTCCCGCTTATACCCGGCATGACGGCCACGCAGGACAATCTATCCGCGATAGCCCGGTTGCTTTTCTTTCTCGGCGCACGAAACATCCAGCTTCTGCCCTACAATCCTATGGGACTGGAGATGGCGGAACGGCTCGGGCGGCCGAAGCCGCCCCTCTCCCTCCCTGACCGGTTCATGCTGCCGGAAGAGGAAACTGCCATAAACGGGAACTTCTCCCGAACTCTTGAAGGATTGCGTGCAATCTGACATGCCCTGGAAGAACGCAGTCGTCAAACAGCCAACGGTTCCCTCTATTGTAAAAAGACCCCGTCACACCCATGTATGGGTGTGACGGGGTCTTGATATCAGTCACGAATCCGGCGGCACGGGGTCACCACCCCGCTTTGCGCTTACAGGCTCGCAATACCGTCAGCCTATTCTCATCCGCGGCGACTAGATCGTTCCTCCACCAAGCACCTGGTAGAGCCGAACCTGGCTGGCGTACCTTGACAGACTGATGGTGATGAGTCCCTGCTGCGCACTGTAAAGAGACCGCTGGGCATCGAGCACGTTCAGGTACGTGTCCGTCCCACGTTCATAGCGCATATTGGAGAGCCGGTAGGCTTCACCGCTGGCAAACACCAGTGCCTTCTGCGCCTCGATCTGATCCCCGATAGTACCCTTTTGAGCCAGTGCATCGGCAACTTCCCTAAAAGCACTCTGGATGGCTTTCTCATATTGAGCCACGGTGATCTCTCTTTGCACCTGGGTTGCCTTTAATGCGGACCACAGGCGAGCATCGAAAATGGGCATGACGATCTGTGGAGCATAGTTCCAGGTCATCGAACCCGCCTTGAAAAGTCCCAGCAGATCACCGCTCGCGGAACCCATCGCGGTAGTGAGCGAAATTCGCGGGAAGAACGCCGCGCGAGCGGCGCCGATATCCGCATTGGCCGATCTGAGCAGGTTTTCCGCCTGAAGAATGTCGGGACGAGTCAACAGAACCTCGGAAGAAGTTCCCGGCGAAACATCGGGCAGTGCGGCGACGGAAGTCAATGATTCGGGCAACAGATTGGCCGGCACGGGTGCGCCCACCAGAAGGTTCAGCGCGTTTTCATCCTGGGCAACCTGCTGCGTGTATCGGGCCACGTCCACCCGCGCGGATTCCACTCTGGTTTGTACCTGTCGCAGGTCGAGTTCCGGCACGAGTCCTACCTCATGACGCCGTCCAATCACCTTGGCCGAGGCCATCTGAGCCTCGAGGGTCGATTGAGAAAGCTGCAGGTTTTCCCGGTCAGCGGCCAGTGTCAGGTATGCGCTGGCAACTTCGGCCACAAGAAGAATCTGGGCACTTCGCCGGGCCTGTTCGGTGGCGAAATATTGCTCAAGAGAACTCTTGGTGAGGCTTCTGATGCGGCCGAAAAAATCGATTTCCCAGGAACTGATGCCCAGATTGGCATTGTACTGTTCCGAATTGTGCGCGCGTCCCGTGTCCGAGAGCTCCGCCGTGGTCCGTTGCATGGACTGGCTGACACTCCCGCTCACCGTAGGCAGGACCTCGGCACGCTGGACCTGGTACAGCGCCCTTGCCTTCTCGACATTCAACGCCGCCACCCTCAGGTCACGGTTATTCTTCAGGGCAGTCTCGATTATGGTCTGAAGCCGTTCATCACTGAAATACTGCCGCCATTGCAGTGCCGCCGCGACGGGTCCGCCTTGTGCCGCAGACTCCTTGTAGGCATCGCCACTCGGCCAGCCGGGAGGAACCGGCGCCTGGGGGCGCGAGTATTTGGGAATCATGGTGCAGCCGCTGAGGAAAACGGCCATCAGAGCCAAAACTACCAGTTTCTTCTTTATCATATCAGTGCGCCTCCGAAGGGCTCACGGCGTCCGAACCGGCCTGGGCGCCTTTCTTTTTTCCAAACAGTCTGACCACGACTACATAGAAAAGGGGAATAAAGGGCGTTGCCAGGAAGGTTGCGGCAACCATTCCGCCCAAAACACCGGTACCGATGGCTGTCTGCGCCCCGGCGCCCGCCCCGTTGGCCAGGGCCAGGGGAAGAACACCGAACCCGAAGGCCAGCGAGGTCATGACTATCGGGCGAAGCCTCAGCCTGGCCCCCTCCAATGTAGCCTCGATAAGTCCCGCTCCCTGCTCGACCTTGGCCATGGCGAACTGGACAATCAATATGGCGTTCTTGGTGGTCAACCCCAAAACCGTCAGCAGTCCGATCTGAAAGTAAACATCATTCGGGAAACCTCGGAATGAAGAAGCAACCACACCACCGATGACCCCCAGCGGCAGTGTCATCATGATCGAAATGGGGACCGTCCAGCTCTCGTACAGGGCCGCCAGGCAAAGGAAGATCACGATCATGGAAAAGGCATAGAGCAACGGCGCCTGTGATTTAGACATACGCTCCTGGTAGGATAGGCCCGTCCAGTCAAAACCGATCCCCTTCGGCAACTTGGAAGCGATCTCCTCCATTGCCGCCATTGCTTCTCCCGAACTCTTTCCCTGCGGCGGTTCACCCCAGATATTTATAGATGGAAAACTGTTGAAACGCTCCAGCTTTGGAGACCCAAAAAACCAGTGACCCGAAGCAAACGAAGTAAAAGGCGTCATCGTCCCGAGGGCATTGCGTACATAGAGCCGTTCCAGATCGTTTGGCAACATGCGGTATGGCGCATCAGCCTGGACATATACCCTCTTGACGCGACCACCCTGTATGAAGTCATTGACATAGGCCCCCCCGAACGCCGCCGAGATTGCATTGTGGATGGAGTCGACGGAGGTGCCCAATGCACCCGCCCTTTCCCAATCCACATCGATTCGGAACTGGGACACGTCCTCGAGCCCGTTCGGGCGGACGCGCACAAGTCTCGGGTCCGTGGCGGCATAACGGAGAAGCTCATTGCGGGCCGCCATCAATGTTTCGTGGCCGACGCCTCCCCTGTCCTGTAATTGGAAGTCAAGGCCTCCAGCCTGTCCAAGCTCGATGACAGCCGGTGGAGCGAAAGCGAAAACCCGTGCGTTTCGCATCGTGGAGAACTTTCTCATGGCCCGGCCAATCAGGGGGCCCACCTTGAGGTCAGCCCGACGACGCTCGCTCCAGTCCCTTAACTTGACGTAGGCCAGTCCGACGTTTTGCCCCGTTCCCGAAAAGCTTCTGCCGGTGAGCGTGAAACACGACCCGACGGTTTCCTTTTCGTCCTTCATGAAATAATTGCGGACCTGGTCCATGACCACACCGGTCTGCTCCAAAGTCGACCCGGCCGGCAGGGACGCCTGGATCATCACGATGCCCTGGTCCTCATTGGGAAGATACGAGGTTGGCATGCGTTGAAAGAGAAATCCCAGAGCCACAACCAGTAGAACGTAGATAAACAGGTATCGCAGCTTCTTTTGGATAATGTGCCCGACCATGCCCGTATACATGTTCCTGGCCCAGCCGAACGAGCGATTAAACACGCGGAAGAATGGCCTGAACAGGAAGAACGCCGTATCAGCGGAATCATGCCCTTTCCCCGTGGCTTTGAGCAGCGAAGCGCAAAGAACGGGGGTAAGTATCAACGCGACCAGCACGGAGAGCAACATGGCGGCGATAACGGTCACTGAGAACTGTCGGTAAATGACACCGGTGGAACCCGTAAAAAATGCCATTGGGCCGAAGACCGCCGAGAGCACAAGACCGATTCCAATCAATGCGCTGGTTATCTCTCCCATCGATTTTCGGGTTGCATCCCTCGGCGATAATCCCTCCTCGGCCATGACTCTTTCCACGTTCTCCACGACCACTATCGCATCATCAACGAGAAGACCGATTGCAAGCACCATGGCAAACATCGTCAGCATGTTGATGGAGAACCCCAGGGCTCCCAGGACGGCAAATGTCCCCAGGATAACCACCGGTACCGCCAGTGTGGGAATGAGCGTGGCTCGGATACTGCCCAGGAAGAGATACATCACGAGGAAGACAAGCAGAATCGCCTCAAACAGTGTCTTCACCACTTCATCGATGGCAACACGCACGAAGGGCGTCGTATCGTAGGGGTAAATGACCTTCATGCCGGGTGGAAAGTACCGGGAGAGTTCCTCCATCTTTACCTTGATGGCATCAGCGGTATCAAGGGCGTTGGCGCCCGGCGCCTGCCGGATTGCCATTCCCGATGAAGGCACCCCGTTATAGGCGCCAAAAGTTCCATACCTCTCGGTCCCCAACTCGGTCCGCCCCACGTCCTTCACCCGCACCACCGATCCGTCGGGGTTGGTGCGCAGAGGGATAGCCGCGAACTCTTCCGGAGTCTTGAGAAGGTTCTGGACGATGATGGATGCATTCATCCGTTGACCGTCAACAGCGGGCGCTCCGCCGAACTGCCCGGCGGAAACCTCCACGTTGTAGGCCTGCAGACGCGTTATGACATCCTCGATGGTCATGCGATAATCGTTCAGCCGCTCAGGGTTTAACCAGACCCTCATGGCATACTGGCTTCCGAATACTTCCACTTCGCCCACGCCCGGTACCCGCGCCAGAATCTGCTGGAGATTCGTCTGCGCATAGTCCGCGAGGTCGTAATCATCCATGCTGCCGTCGTCCGTGGTCAACCCAACCATCATCAGGTAGTTTCTGGTTGACTTACTGACCTTGACACCCTGGTTTTGGACCACGCTCGGCAGACTCGCCATCGCGAGTTGCAGCTTATTCTGCACCTGTGCCCAGGCAAGGTCCGGGTCGGTCCCGGGAGCAAATGTCAGCTCGATCCTCCCTGATCCGGACGAATCACTGGTGGCTGACATGTACAACAATCTGTCGAAACCGATCATCTTCTGCTCGATGATCTGGATCACGCTGTTTTCAACTGTCTCGGCGGAAGCGCCCGGATAATAAGCGTCAATTGCGATAGATGGAGGAGCAATCGGAGGATACTGGGCTATGGGCAAAGTATGGATTGCCAACCCCCCCGCCAACATCATGATTATCGCTATAACCCACGCGAAGACCGGACGATCCAGAAAAAAATTCGATAGCATCACGGTCCTCCGTTACTTTGATTCCTGGGCTTTGGTACTCTGGACTTCCCCGCCCGTTTTGGGAGTGCCGAAAGGCACACCCTTAACAACCATACCGGGCCGCACGTTCATCGACCCCTCGACTATCACCCGATCTCCAACCGACACCCCCGAAGTGACAAGCCACTGATCGCCGATCGAACGATCGAGCACCAGCATCCGCTGCTGAACCTTCCCGTCATTGTCAACCACGAGTGCCACGGGCTCCCCCCTCGGGGTACGGTTCACTCCCTGCTGGGGAATAAAAATCGCCTGATCGGCTATACCTTCCTGCACGATGGCTCGCACGAACATTCCGGGCAGAAGCAAGTGTTTCGGATTCGGCACCACGATACGGAGGATAAAGGACCCCGTTGCCAGATCGACGGTGACGTCACGGAACTGGAGCGTGCCATCCAATGGATAAGGTGTTCCGTCCTCCAGTCGAATCTTCACCTTTCTCCCTTCATTGCCATCTGCGGTAAGTCGGCCTGCCGCCAGGTGCTGTCTCAAACGAAGCATCTCGGCGGACGACTGTGTCACATCGACGTAAATAGGATCGAGCTGCTGGACAGTGGCCAGCGCGGCCGGCTGATAAGCTGTCACTAATGCGCCGTCCGTAATGCTGGATTTTCCGATTCGACCCGCAATCGGTGCTGTCACGCGGGTATAGCCCAAATTAATGCGAGCCGCTTCAACCGCCGCTTTCCAATACTCAATCTCAGCCTTCGCCTGATCCACCGAAGCAGACGCATCATCGAAGTCCTGCCGGCTCACGGCTTTATCCACGAGCAATTCCTTATAACGGTCGGCCCTGGATTTGATCGCCGGCAGATTGGCGACGGCCTTCCCCAGAGAAGCCTTCGCCGAGTCATAGGCCACCTGGAAAGGAGCGGGATCGATCTGGTAGAGAAGTTCGCCGCTCTTTACATCCGATCCTTCCCTGAACAGCCTTTTCTGTATGATGCCATTGACCTGCGGGCGGATTTCGGACACGAGATAGGGGTATGTGCGGCCGGGGAGGTCGGTCGTTAATTCGACATGGCGAGATTCAATGGTCACCACGGCGACTTCAGGGACAACCGCGGGCGCCGCCTGCTGGCCATGTCCCGTGTCGCACCCGTTCAGAAAAGGCAAGCTCGACAGAGCCATAAATGCCATAGCCCATTTCAGTGTTTTGGGGACTCTTTTATTCAATTGCATGGGATACCTCTCAAACAACAGTGATGTGGGTATTCAACTTGGAAACCATACATAGTCTCACGATTCGACCAGTCCCTGAAAGAAAATATTCAAGATCGCGTCCGGGTCCTCCGGATAGGGATAACGCTCCGGCGTATCGAGCCAGAGGAGAAGAAAACTATCGAGCACGCTGTCCAGGGCAACGGCCAGATAAAACGGTTCACCTATGTTTTTGAACCGCTTGGAGTTGATTCCGCTTTCGAATATCCCGGCAAGCCTTTCCATAAAGTTGTAGTGCCGCTTTAAGAGTTCTTCGTCAAAGCCCGCTCTGAGGTTAAAGCTTACCCCTCTGCGCTCGGCGAGAAAGAGTCGTACGAAAGGAAGGTTGCTGCGCAATTTCTCGGACTTGGCACGGATGTAAGTCCGCAGCTTTTCGACAACATCATCCTCCCCCTCGAGCGCCTTTACTATTGCATCCTCGAACCTGTCGCACAGCTCAAAAACCAGGGCCCTGTAGAGTTCCTCCTTGTTCTGGAAAAACTTGTATAGCGTCCCAATGGCAAATTCCGACTTCTCCGCGATCTCATGCATGGATACCTGGTGGTACCCCTTCTTCGAAAAAAGACCTAAAGCAACCTCAAGCATTTCCTGCCGTTGCCGCTGCTTTTCACGCTCCCGCCTCGGGAGCTTCGCAGTTTTCATTTCCGATCCTCTTCCTTCCCGGCGTTGCATTCACATTGTGAACGTAGCGTCATTTATCAAACTACGACGTCACGCACAATCAGGTCAACAGAAATTTGAAGGCGTGCCGGCGAATCTGGTCCCGGCCCTATTCGGCAAATGGAGGATGTTTCGGGGAGGCAGGTAGATCAGTGCCGATGCGGCGGCTTTTCACGCTCACAGCTTGATAACATTGCACTTTTCATTGACTGAACATCTTTCCTTCCCGGCACGCGATTCAAATTGTGAATGTAGTGTCATTAATTAGATTACAACGTCGCATGAAAGAAGGTCAATACAAATTTCAGGGATCGCCAAGATATGCTACCGAGTCAATTCGTTTGGAAAGGTACGGTCCGGGTCGGCTATGACATTTTTTCCACCCGCTGTTCTAGTTGAGCTGTCGCCATGGATGACCGGTTTGGAGCGGACGGACCGGATTGAGGACTGGCTTCGACACCCGAAAAATTCGGTCTTTCCCGAAAAGAGTTCCTGAATGACATTTCGCCGTGCATGAGTGTGCCATTTCGAGGAACCGGAAATCAGCTCAACGAGGCATCGATCTCCTCGATGACCGGCGGCGGTATCTTCAACCAAGGGTTTCTCGGTGAATAGACCTTTCGGGGATCGCGCCTGAATTTGAGGCTGATCTGATAGCGGAAATCGGGCACAACCAACAGGCATGGCGGAGCCGCACCGAGGATTTTGCGAATGAGAGGCAGCCGGATCAGGCTAAAGGCCGGATGCGGGCGCAACAGTCTCATTTACCGGACAAGCCCCAACTCGGCGTGACGGGAACTGACCCGCCGACTGCCGTATCTACTTATCATCAATCGTTAAGCATACTTTCCGGCTGAACCGGTGGATCACGGGAGTACCCACGCCGTGTCGCACGGCTTTCAAAACCGCCTCTTTGTCAACTGGAACCGTTCCCGCCAGGATATGGACCGGCAGATGGCCGAAGGCTTCCGCCACCATCGGTGTACTGGGTCCCAGCATGATCGTTTTGGCGCCGGGAGCGAGTCGGCCGAGGACCTCCTCGGTACTGTCATTTAAGATGGAAGTCGAAGTCAGTATAAGGACCTCCGCCCATTCGCTCAGCTTCCGGTAAAATATGCTCCGATCTCCCACTCCCTGGAAATCATCCAGCACCTCCACCAGTGCTCCCCGGTCCTGCAAGATCCCCATGAGCGGCCTGAAAAAACCGACCATTGCCACGCGGGTTTCCGGGCCGATATTGAAGGAGTCCATCCAGAAGCGGTCATTCGAATCCTCGGGGAAACCACACGCATCGCGGTAATTCAAGGCATTAACAAGTGCCAGGCCCATGCCGCGGTGAAGGGGATCAGGGCTCCTGATTTGGGAAAGCAGGTCGACGGCCCGCGCTCCCTCATAATCCCGGTAGTCCCTGTGCTTCGAACAGCAGCGCCTGTTATCCACATAGGTATAGGCTATCCCGATCCCTCCATCGGCAGTGGTAACGGCGGTATAGCTCAACCCGATGCAAAGCGTCTCCACCTCTATCCCTTGAGCCTTCTCATGGAAATGGTCATAGAGTCTACAATTCAGTTCCATGGCATCAGTCTCCTTTTGACATCAGCAGTGCAGCCAACTCTTGCGGCGCCGTAACCATGGGGAAAGGGCCGGACTCAAGCTCACAATAGTCCCAGCCCATGCGTTTCGCTTCGTGGCCAGTCTTCCAGTTCGCGCCGTCGGGGCCGTTCCTGCAGTGGACAAAGGTCCTGTCAAATAGAGTGCCGTCAAACTTCCCCGGGAACTGAGTCGTGAACGCGGCCAAGGGGAAATTGACCAGCCTGGGTTCAAACCACTCCCTGTCGGCGGGCTCCGTAATCCCGAAACTCAGTAACGCCCAAGGCTTCACCAGCCAATTGTTTCGAAGATGACTGTCTATGACGTGGCTAAGACCCTCTCCGGCCAGATCCAGAAAAGACTTTCCCTGCCTCGGGATAACGGCGTCGATGTAGAGGATTTTTCTGGCAACCTGTGGCATGGCCTGCAGCACCGCGGAAGTGACCATTCCCGAGTACCCGTTGCTTACGAGGATAACATCTCTCACATTCTCAAAATAGAAGAAGTTGCCGATATCGCTGATATAGGTATGCAGGTCGACGTCTTCCCTCAGGAGATGACTTCGTTCTCCGCAACCCGTCAGGGTTGGTGAATATACCTCATGCCTGTTGTCTCGCAGTATGGATTCCACTTTCTTCCAAACCCATCCGCCCTGGAAAGCTCCATGCACAAACACATAGGTCGCCATTCCCGCATCCTTCGCCGACAATCCAATCCAGGCGATACCATACCAGGCAGATCCGTCGCCGATCCGCCTCGCGCTACTCCTCTAATCACCTCGCGAAAAACCAATCCCCATAGATACTCTTCTCCGATATTCCCCCTATCGGCACTCGCCCCCATCTGATTTCCGGATCACTTATTCGCACAGGAATATACGGCATAAATGACGTGTTTAAAATATCACTTGACAGGTTAACAATACCTGATACTTTCGCCAGTGTACACGATGTCGTGTTTGGGCGATACTCCTACTCCATTTTCCATCCAGAATCAATGTGTAAGCTGCCGTACCTCACGAAAAAACCGGCCGGTTCCTCGCCGGGAACATTCGAGGGTAATGCTTGCCCATATGCCTGGAGTGCGTGGCAGTGCGGAGTCATCGTGGGCGGGGTTCCACTCAAGCGTATCTTCACATTCTTTTTCCGCATGGAAAAGCTGGTTATCTAATTTCGAGCGATTACTGGAGGGGGAAGATGATAACAAGGCGAATTACAAGGGCTCTGTGGATCTTGGCTTCAATTGTTTTGCTGTCTCTGACCGGTGTAGTTGCGGAATCGGCTGCCCAGGATGAGGAAACCCGGGAGAGCGAGGTGCGAAAACGCGTATTCCGGCTGGGCGAAATCGAAGTGGTAGGAAAAGAGATGGAGAGCAAAAACACGACCGTGGAGAAAGTCTATGACGATGAAATGCGGCTCTTCGACAGGAACGATCTCGCCGACGCCGTGAACCTTTTGCCGGGTGTCACTCTCTCCCAAACCGGCCAAAGAAATGAAAAGACAGTCTACATCCGCGGCTTTGACATAAAGCACATTCCGATGTTCCTGGATGGAATTCCAATATACGTCCCCTATGACGGATACCCGGATTTGACACGTTTTAGCACGTTCGACCTTTCCGAGATAGTTGTGTCCAAGGGATTTACTTCCGTCCTTTATGGTCCCAACACCCTGGGAGGCGCCATCAACATGGTCTCGCGCAGACCGGTCAAGGAATTCGAGATGAATGCGGGCTCCGGTTATTCCTCGGGGGACACGTATCACGGCTTTGCCAACTTTGGAAGTAATCAGGGGAAATGGTACATACAGGGTGGGGGATCATACCTCGACAGCGATCACTTCAGCGTCTCCGATGGTTTTACACCTACAAAAGTGCAGGGAACCGGAGAAAGGGTCAACTCCTATCGAACCGACTGGAAGGCGAATATCAAGATCGGTCTTACGCCAAACGAATCCGATGAATACGCCCTGAGTTACATCAACCAGCAGGGGGAGAAAGGATCACCGCCATACACCGGATACGACCCCAAAACCTATCCAAAATGGTGGCAGTGGCCCTATTGGAACAAGGAGAGCATCTACTTCAACTCCAACACGGCGATCCTTGATAAAAGCTACGTCAAGACCAGGCTCTACTACGATACTTTTGAAAATTCACTTTCGGGCTTCGACGATGAAACCTACAGCACCATGCTGATGAGAAGCTCATTTAAGAGCTATTATGAAGATTATACCTATGGCGGATCGATAGAAGCCGGCACTCAACTCATACCGGGGAATTTCGTCAAACTCGCATTCCATTATAAAGATGACGTTCACCGCGAGCATAATGAGGGATATCCGCGTCAACGTTTTGAAGACCAGATCATTTCCATAGGGATTGAAGACACTATAGACATCACGAAGCGTCTGTACACGATCGTGGGCGTCAGTTATGACAAGGTTACCAATGTTGAGGCCCAGGACCTGGATTCCAGCGCCAAGGCTCTGGTAGACTTCCCGCACGGCAATACCGATGCTTTCAATCCGCAGGCCGGACTGTTCTATAAGGTGACGGATTCCGGTACAATCCATGGGAGCATCGCACAGAAGACAAGACTTCCGTCCCTGAAAGACAGGTATTCCTACCGGTTTGGCACCACGCTGCCAAACCCGGATCTCCAACCGGAATCATCCGTAAATTATGAGTTCGGTTACAAAGATCTCGTCTTCAACAAGATTACGGTGGAAGCAAATGCTTTCTACAGCAACGTCAGTGATTTCATACTGTTCAAGACGATTGCCGATCCCGATAACCCCGGAAGCAAGATAAACCAGAATCAGAATATCGGCGACATTCACCAATACGGCATAGAGCTTGGCGCGTCGGGATATCTATTGAGTTGCCTGAAAGGCGGCGTCAATTACACTTATATTCAATATGAGAATAGAAGCTCCACGGATAACATCACTAACATTCCTCACAACAAGGTCTTTGCCTACCTGCAATACTTCACTCCTCTCAAGGGGCTGAGCCTTCTGGGTTCGGTGGAATATAACGGCGACCGCTACAGTTCCACCGACGGAATACGCGTGGCCCAGGAATACGCACTCGTGAATACCAAGGCCATTTACGAGGTATACAAAGGTTTCTCGCTTGAAGCCGGCATCAACAACATCACCGATGAGAACTACGAAATTGACGAAGGATATCCGCTGGAAGGGCGCACTTATTTTGTCAACCTGAGGTACAAATTCTAGGTGCCCCTGAAAGAATCGGCCGGATTCAGCCCTGTCTTCTCCCCTCGATCATTTAACGAGGGCGGGTTCCCCATGGCTGAATCCGCGCCGAATTCGGGAGAAAGCTATGAACACTGACTTTCAGAACCTGTTGGACGAAGCGGTCCGGTTCCATGGGCACCTGTGCGGGGGCCAAGTCCTCGGCGTAAGAATGGCCATTGCCGGACTAAGAGAGCTGGGGATTAAAGACCCCAGGGGGCAGGAGGGCAGAGATCTCGTTTTGTTTTTCGAGATCGACCGGTGCATTGCCGATGCCATCATTAGCGTGACTGGCCGGACCCCCGGGAAACGCAGTGTCAGGATGATGGATTATGGCAAGCTGGCCGCCACGTTCACGGAAACCCGGTCCGGCAGGGCGGTGCGAGTCAGTGTAAAGCCGGACTCCACCGAAAAGATCAAAAGACTCGCGCAAACCTACATTCCCCAAAAGGAAGTCCAGCAACCGGATCTCATGGCGATGATCACCATCGCCGAGGAAGATCTTCTCAACATCCAGAATGTAGTCGTACCGATGCGCCCCCAGGACCTCCCGGGAGAGCCCCTGGATATGGTTGTCTGCCAGCAGTGCGGTGAAACGGTGAAGGATATGCGGCATGTCATCCTTGGAGGAAAGTTGTTGTGCAAGCCGTGCGCGCAGGGGAAAGACTACTACACGGTCCTGAATTATTCTCCGCCGGAGGCCGCGCTTGATGGATAGATCGAGTCGAAAAGGAAGCTCAATGACCCTGCCGTCCATTGACTGGAATCATTTATGGCAAGAGACACTGGCGCGCAAGGATGCCCACCTGCATGACCCCAAGTTCTGGGACAAGCGGGCGCCCGAGTTCACGCGCCATGCCACGGCAAGCGATTATATCGGCCAGTTCATGCGAATTATGAACCCCGAGCCGCATTGGACTGTCCTGGACGTCGGCTCCGGGGCCGGAACACTTGCCGTGCCGCTGGCCCCTTCGGTAAAAGCCATTACCGCCATTGACAGCTCAAAGGTGATGCTATCCCTGCTCGATAAGCGTTGCGGGGAAAACGGCATCGGTAATATCACGGCCATCAACGGCAGGTGGGAGGACGACTGGGATGAACTCGGCATTCCCGTCCATGATGTGGCTATCGCCTCACGATCGCTCATCATGGATGACCTGCGCGAGGCTGTCCTGAAACTGGAAAGCCGGGCACGAAAACGGGTGTACATCTCGACGCTGGTCGATGACGGGCCTTACGATCGTAAAGTTATCGAGGCCGCGGGTCGTGATTTCTTCCTTGGGGCCGATTACACCCTTGTCTATAACCTGCTGCGCCAATTGGGGATCTACGCCAATATCGCCTTCACCGTCAACGCACGGCAGCAGATGTACAAAGACCCCGATGACGCCCTGAATTCCATGCGCTGGATGATTTATGAAATGACCCCCGATGAAGAAAACAGGCTCAGAGAGTATTTGTCGGCCACACTCATCCGGGAAAACGGCCACTGGCGAATGCCGTACCGCCGGATTGAACGCTGGGCGGTTATATGGTGGGAGAAAGAGCTGTGAGGCAAATAGAGCGAGGATATCGAACCATCCTTAAACCGGCACTGGAAAGGGGCACGACAGTCTGCATCCTCCTCCTGATCGTGCTCCTGCCGGCCCTCCTGATTCAGCATGTCGAAGCAAGGGAGATTGTCGACATGGCCGGTCGCCGGGTAACTGTGCCCGACACGATCAAAAAGGTCTTCACGGGCTCACCGCCCGCCACTTACATGCTCTATGCCATCGACCCGACGCTTATCGTCGGTTTGAATTATCCGTTCACCCCAATGGAGAAGCGCTTTCTCAGTCCGGCGATGGACACGATCCCCGTTGTCGGAGGATGGTTTGGGCAAGGAAGGACGCCCAATCTCGAAACGCTCCTGGACGTCCGGCCCGATATCATGGTCGTCTGGATGTGGAAAGCAGCGGGAACCAATGCAAAGGTCGAGGAGGTGGCCAACCGGCTGCGGTTGCCTCTCATATATATCAGGCTCGATCGCCTGTCCGACTACCCGGAAGCTTTCCGCTTCATGGGAGAACTTCTGGACCGGCCGGAGCGGGCCCGCGAATTGAGCCAATACGCCACGCATGCCTTGAATATGATAGGGATGGTAGCTGGCGCCATGCCCGAAGAGAAAAGGGTCTCCGTCTATTATGCCGAGGCTCCGGACGGTCTGAGTACCGAGTGTGACAGATCACCTCACGTCGAACTCCTCGCCCTGGCCGGCGGGAGTAACATTTACCGGTGCGACCCCAAGAACGACTTCGGCATGGAGCGCATTTCCATCGAACAGGTGATGACGGCCGACCCGGAAGTCATCCTTGCACAGGAGAAGGAATTTGTTGACCAGGTGTATTCCGATCCCCGGTGGCAAGCCATCCGCGCGGTAAAGAACAAAAGGGTCCACCTTATTCCGAGGGCGCCCTTCAACTGGTTCGACCGCCCACCCTCCTTCATGCGCATCCTTGGACTAAGATGGCTCGCGAACATCCTCTATCCGGAGCATTTCCCACTCGATCTGGCATCTGAAACCCGGGAATTCTACAGCCTGTTTCTCGGGGTCCGGCTCGATGAAGATGCGCTGAGAGAGGTACTGCGGCAATGAAAAGCCGTCGCCTGTTTTTCACCCTGCTCACAGGGGCTCTTATCCTGACGGTGTTCGGTTCTTTTGCCCTGGGCAGATACCCGATTAGCCCGGAGGAGATTGTCCGCTTCCTGGCGCAGCAATTCCTGGGCATCGGCTCCATGGACTTTCAAACCATGGACAAGCTCGAAACGGTGCTCGTCCATATAAGACTTCCGAGAATCT
The DNA here is from genome assembly GCA_039679945.1 of Syntrophobacter sp. Lineage (GTDB taxonomy): Bacteria > Desulfobacterota > Syntrophobacteria > Syntrophobacterales > Syntrophobacteraceae > SbD1. The sequence continues at coordinate 37,006 of JBDKTY010000163.1, forward strand.
TCGGCGCCATGCTTGTCGGAGCGGCTCTTTCAATCTCCGGCGCCGTTCTCCAGGCTATCTTCATCAATCCGCTCGTCTCGCCCAAACTGATCGGTATTCTTGCCGGAGCATCCTTCGGAGCGGCCCTCGCAACCGTGCTCTCCTTGAGCTGGATCGTGGTACAGGCGAGTGCGTCCGCTTTCGGCATCCTTGGAGTTCTGGCCGCCGTAGGAATAACAAGACTCTATCGTGGTGACAAAATACTCCTTCTGGTCCTGGGCGGCATCATCAGCAGCGAGCTGTTCAATTCTCTTTTCTATCTCATGAAATACCTGGCCGACCCCTACAGCCAGCTTCCAACCATCACCTATTGGTTCATGGGCGGGTTCGCCCTCGCCGAAGCCCGGACCGTGCTAGTCCTTTCTTTTCCAATACTCCTGGGCATTTTCGCTCTCGTGCTCTTCTCCCCCTACCTCAACGTCCTGACAATGGGAGAAGAGGAAGCACGTTCCATGGGGATCAATGCCGCGGCTCTTCGCATGACTTTTCTCGTTATTTCCACCGTCATCAGCAGTCTCACAATCGCCGTGTGCGGCATGCTCGGCTGGGTAGGACTGGTTATTCCACACATGGCCCGAATGATCGTCGGGCCGGACAACCGTGTTTTTCTTCCTGTCACAGCCGTAATGGGCGCCATATTTCTGCTTGTTGTAGACAACCTGTCGAGGCTGCTCTTCCAGGTGGAAATCCCTCTTGGGATTCTCACAGCGCTCGTGGGTGTTCCCGTCTTCGCTTTTGTACTGAAGAACGCAACCAGGGGATGGAGCCGATGGAGCTGATTCGGGCCGAAAGGATCAATTTCAGTTACGGTGGTTCACCGGTGCTGAAGGATATTTCTTTCTCCGTGGACAAGGGCCGGATAGTCTCCCTGCTGGGTCCCAATGGGAGCGGTAAATCCACCCTGATCAAAGTGCTCCTGGGCATTTATCGTCCCGGGAGCGGTTCCGTGCTCTTCGAGGGCAAACCTCTGTCACGGATCGCTCCGAAGGAGCTTGCAAAACGGATAGCCTATGTTCCACAGACTCACAGAATGGCGTTCGCGTACACCGTCCTTGAAGTTGTCCTCATGGGAAGGACTCCACACAAACCACTCTTCTCCCGCTATTCCAAGGAAGACGTCGAAATAGCCCTCCATTCGCTCGATCGCCTGTCGATTTCGCATCTCAGGCACCGCAGCTACACGGAGGTGAGTGGAGGAGAACGCCAGTTGACTCTTATTGCCCGCGCCCTGACCCAGGGCGCGGATATGCTCATCATGGACGAGCCAGCCAATGGTCTCGATTTCGGTAACCAGATCAGGCTGCTTGATCAGATAGCCGATCTGGCGCGGGACGGGTACACCTTTATCAAATCCACTCATTTCCCGGATCACGCGCTCTGGATAGCAGACCGGGTGGTCATGCTGCAGAACGGCGGCGTTATTGCCGACGGCAGCCCCAGTGACGTAATGGATGAGGAAGCGATATGCCGGCTCTACAACACAAAAATCAGCATTCTGAAAATCAATGGGAGTCTCAAGACCTGTGTGCCGCGAGCGATTGCAAATGGCGGTTTGAAAAAGCATCCCGGCGAACTCGATCCTTCGTCGGATTTGTGTCCAGAGGGGCGGAACGACCCATTGGACACGTACAACTAACCTGCCAGGATACCAAGTGGTTGCCATGAGCATCGCATATTTCGGCTACAACAGCATACGGGAAGACCTTGCCGAGACGCTTTGCACTTCCCTGGAGCGGCCACATTTTCCTGCCGCCGACCCGCTGACGGAGGAAGATGTTTCCGGGCGTGAGTTTGAGATATTTCGCCCCCATGCATTGCCCCAACGTGAGCTTATGAAGGCCTTCGGGTTTTCCGTCGGCCTTCATGCCACTGTTCTGATTCTTGTCCTGCTGACCTCTTTTTTCTTTAGACCTTCGCATACAACTCTGCCTCCTTTTATTTCTGTCAACCTGGTCGATTCGGCTGGTTTCGGCACTGATCAGGAGGGCGCCGGCGCTCGGTTGGAAGCATCCGGAGGTCAATCCGAAAATCCCTCGCCCGGCATATCCTTTCAGTCTGATAGCTCCCCGGTCTCGGAAGGGGCTGTCGAGTACCCTTCCTGGAAGGCAGGATCCGAACAAAATGCCGTCGAGAATAACGAGGAAGTAAGCACCAAAAGCAATCCGGCACAACCAGTTGAGCCTGAGCAGCACACAACGGCCTCGCAAAGGGCCATTGTTCCAAAAAGCAAAACGAAACCCGTCCGCGCATCCACGCCAACGCCCAAGCCAACCGGCAAGACGTCCCCCGATGAGCCTGAATCCACCACACCTCCACCTCCACAACTCACCGAGACATCATTACATTCACTTGGGAGTGGACCTTCCCCCGGCAGTGGGTACATGAACGGCCAAAACAGTGATGGAATAGCCGGAGCGGCCCTGGCGGACAAGGGCCTCGGCACGTCTTCCGGTGCACAGGGAGGGCGAAAAGCTCTTTCAGGTGAGTATGATGCAAAACAGGTGGATTCCCCTCCCACTCCGCTGAAAAGAGTTGAACCAGAATTCCCGCTGGCGGCGCGGCGCATGGGCATTACAGGCAGGGTAGTCCTGAGGTTCCTCGTGAAGTCGGACGGAAAAGTCGGCAAAGCCTCCGTCATCGAGGCCAATCCCGGCGGAGTGTTCGAAGAGAGCGCCCTGGAGGCAATCAGAAAGTGGCGGTTCCATCCCGGACACTTTCGCGGGAATGCGGTTGCGACCTGGGTGGAGTTGCCAATTCAATTCAGGCTGTACAGGTAGGGAAGCCCACTATTTCTCTAAACGTTGCCAGCACAGGCACGCGGATTTTAATGATAGAGAGGAAGATTACCATGAATGCCGAGATGCCGATCCAACAGACAGAGGAGCATGATTGCCGGGAACCGCACACGCTGCGGGTCACCGGAAGAGTCAGGCAACCGCTCGTCCTCAGCATGGAAGAACTCCTGGGGATGGATACCGAGGAGCTGGAAGATCTCCCCATAATCTGCGGCAGTGGAACCCCCAAGGGCCGAATCGCAAAATGCACGGGGGTACTTCTCGAAAACGTGATCAAAAAAGCGGAAGTGCTGAGAGAGGAACACAACGACACCAAAAAGATGTACATCGTTGCTTCGTCCGGTGATGGCTTTAAGGTCGTCTTTTCCTGGCAGGAAATCTTCAACACCCCGATCGGTGGGGGAGTGATGATCCTCATCGAAAAGGATGGCACGTCATTGTGCACCGACGGGGCGCGCCCGGACCTCATCTCCGCCGAGGATTATTACACGGGCTCTCGCTATGTTAGGGGGCTGGAAAGAATCGAACTGGTCCTGGTTGAGTGAGATATGATCCGCGCCGGGTACCGAAGCCGGCAACCCGCGCTATTGCGGCCTCGCGTAAGGAACGCGCAACCCCGGCGCCGGGACATGAGCACGGGACAACTTGCCGATGAGCCTCACCCACGCGAGGTATCACACTGGAACAACCCGGCGGCTCTATCCATGCCGTGGAGGCTGCTCAGTATTCAGAGCGGCGCCCATTCAGAATTGTCTCGCGTGAGCAGCTTACGAAAGATACGGGCCTCATAATCCATTCTCGAAAACTGATCTCCGGGAATGGAGAACTGGACCTCTTCGTGACTCCCAAGGCACAAAAACCCGCCCCGGACCAGGCTCTCGCTAAACAGAGACAGGACGCGCTCCTGGAGCTTGCGGTCGAAGTATATAAGCACATTTCGGCACAGTATCATGTGCATCTCGCTCAACACACTGTCCGTTGCAAGATTGTGATTTGCAAATACCACGTTCTCCTTTAACGACTGGTCAAGCGCGGCGGCGCCGTAATGGGCATGGTAGTATCGGGAAAACGATTCTATCCCGCCTGCCTCATGATAGTTCGCGGTGAACAGCCTCATTTGGCCATCATCGTAGATGCCTTCCCTGGCTTTTTCGAGTGCGAGATCATTAAAATCAGTGGCAAATATGACCGAATTCCCGTAAAGCCCTTCCTCCTTAAGCAAAATTGCAATCGAGTACGCTTCCTCGCCGGTTGCGCACCCCGCCACCCATATTCTCAAGAAAGGATACGCGCGCAATATCGGAATGATCTTTGTCCTGATGAATTTAAAAACATGCGGATCTCGAAACATCTGTGTCAGCGTGACCGAGAGCTGGAATACAAGTTTTTCGAAAAATGCCTCATCCCGCAAAATTCTCGGAATCAGGTCCGCGATCGTTTCGAGTCCTGATCGGGCAACAATATTCTTCATTCTCCTGGTCAGATGACTGCGGGAATACCCTCTGAAATCGCGTCCGTAGCGCCGGTACACGACTTCAAGGAGAAGGTCGAGTTCAAGGGCCTCCAACTCGTCGGTTCCCATATTGTTCCGTCTTCATCCTCATCGGTGCGGCCATACCCGCATCATGGAAAGCAGGCGGTCCAAGGCCAAGGGTTTGCGAAGGTAAACGGAAGAAAACATCTGATATTGTCTGATATTTAAGTATCCATGGAAAAATATCTATCCTTTCCCTCTAAGTGATTCAACCTCGCGTGGACCTCTCCGGCCCCAACGGGCCATGCTCGGACAACCAGGGGGTCACATGGATTCGCGGGATGCGACGCACGCAATGAGGCGAACTGTCCCGGCACGAATGACACGCGGTAGTTCCCCTTCTCCCGAATTCAAGACAATTCCGCCCAAATGGCAACTGCTTCCGGTCGGTTCTTGACATGCTACTAAGGCTTGCATGTTTCGGCCTGATTCAATACCATTGCTATGCAATCCCATTATAAAATCCGGACAATAAAATCCAGGCGGGAAATAGATGATTCGTCGGTCATGGCTGCCCCGTTTCATTTCCCCCGCGGATTATACTGCTCACCGATTCCGAGCCAAGGAGCCGCCTATGCCGCATCGCTTTTTTTGTACCTGCCTGCTTCTCGTGCTTTTTTCCGCCGGTTGCGAACTGAGCTTCGCCGGCAATTTCGATCTTGAGGAAATCCCCGTCAAACCTTCCCCCCGGGAAGCAAGGTTCCTTGATTTCAAACACTCGGAGAAGGTCCTTGATTTTGATGTGGCAAAGGACGGTCCCCAGGTAGCCATTTTGCTTCAGGACCAGACAGGCGGCAGCAAAGTCGTTTTCTGGGATTTGAATCTTCCGGAAAAGCGCCAGGAATGGGTTGTTCCAAAGGGGTTCACACCACGTGCACTGGCATGGCACCCGGCGGCGAAGAGCCTCTTTCTTTCCGGCAAACAGGGCGCCGAGTACGTGATTGCACGTGTAAACCAGGAAGACACCGCTTGGAACTCAAAGCCGATCTATAAAACCCCACTCGAAATCCGGCGCCTTGTTCCCGCTCCCAGGCCCTTTGTGATCGAGACTGATTTCAAAGGGGATGAAGAGATATCAGCGAGAGCATACCGCATATTCTTCGGCCTGAAGAACCAGGATGGAACTTACGCCGTCAAATCCATAACCGAGGAAGGAAAGCGCGAGTATCAGGCGATCGGCTCGCGTAAGGGGTTCACAACGTTCAAGGATTCGGACGAACAGCCCAGCCGCCTGGAAGCCAGGTCCGCCCTCCCCCTGGCATTTCACCCCGCCGGACACGTCCTCCTGTGGGAAGATGAGAATAAAGCGTTTCAACACGCCCTTTATCTCCGCGACCATTGGGAAAAAACCTCGAAGCTCTCCTACCCGGGTATCTCGGGAGGCACATTGACTCCCACCCCCAACGGGATCGGCCTCATTCACTGGCAGCACGGCACCGCCGGTGTCACACTGATCACCCACCACGGCAATGAAAAACAGCGCCTGGCAACCGAATACAATTTCCTCTCAACACCGTCCTCCGTCCCGGACGGAAAGGGAGTCATCGGACTCATCCAGAAAGACAAAGCGGCGACCCTCGTCTATGTTCCCATGCAAGTCCCCCTGGCAGACGTCGCCAATGCCTGGATGTTTGCCGAAGAACCGGGCGACCGGGATCTATTCGTGAAAAAGGGAGGGCTTTTAAGGGACCTTCCCGACGATCAGCTCTATGCGATGTATGAGTCCGAAGCTTACCAGTGCGGCGGATACGACCAATCCACGCCGACCCGGCCCTATTTCGTCACCACCGATGTCTTCTGGGAACTGCTCGCGGCCGCGTATGAGGGTGTCTTTATAATCAAGGAGAGGCAGCAGGCCATACCCGGTTTTTGGGACCTCATAAACGAGTCGGACCGCTATTTCCGGCAAAACCTGCCCGACTCTCGCTGGAC
>JBDKTY010000164.1:0-8936 GCA_039679945.1 Syntrophobacter sp.
CATTCATAGTTGCGGATAGAGGCGCTTCAGTTTTATGCGGGCATTTGCATTTGAGAACTGCCACTGGATCTTGGCCTGCCGGTTGTTCCGCTCGTTTTCCCATGCGGCGATATGACCTCGCAGTGTTCCCAGATCGGGAATCCGCCGGTCGAGGCTTTGCCCGTTCAACGCACTTAGCTCTATCTCCGCCATATTAAGCCAACTGCCGTGCTTTGGCGTGTAATGGATTTCAAGACGCTCTGCCAAGCGCCGAGCCTCCTGAGGTTTAAACGTCTCATAAAGAGAGGCAATACAGTGGGTGTTCAGGTTGTCCAGGACCAACCGTACTCGGACTGCATCCGGATAGCGTTCGTCGAGCATGCCTTTGATCCACCATGCCCAATCCTTCCTCGTTCTATGTTCGGTGGCCTCCACATGGCGCTTGCCCGTCAATGGTTCCACTTCAAGGAATATCTGGGCCACACCATTGCGGACGTATTCGGCATCCATCCGTTTCGGTCTTCCGGGCGCGCAAGCTATTGGCTCGCACACTTCCCCGATGAGTTGTTTGCAGCTTTCATCCATACATACCTGCGGATAATCGGGGTCGTACGGCAGATGATAGACTGCGATGACATCCTCCATGTTTGCTACGAACGCGGCGCTCCCCTCCGGCGGGATTTTCCAATACTTCCTGAGGTGAGGCTTAAGTTCGTTTTTTTAAGTATGCGTTGTACGGTCATATGGGAAACGCTTTGGGCCAGATGCAGCTCTACGGCCTTTTCAGCCAGAAGCCGCACGGTCCAGCGCCGTCGCCCCAGCGGTGATTCCGAACATGCCAAAGCAATCAGTCGCGCCTCGAAAGCCCCGTCAAATATCACCTCGCGCGATGGCTGTTCCGCTTGTTTGCGCTCCAATGCCGCAGCCAATCCGTCTTCCACGAAGCGCTTCTTGAGGTGCTCTATTGTGCGAGGCGTGACCCCCATGGCCTCAGCCGTATCCGCCACAGTCCACGCCGGCCCCAGTGGTCCTGCGTCGCAAAGGAGTAAGGCGCGTGCAAAGAGAAACCGTTTCGCATCGGTCTTGCCGGTTTTCGTCAGAGCCTCAAGCTCCTGGCGTTCTTGCTCAGTCAATGTCACTCGATATCGTGGCACGATGGCAAATCCCTCCCTTGTTGGAATTTGCCATGATTATACCGAAATATACGAAATAAACAATGTTACATGGTACTAGCTCCTTGAATTCTATCTCGTAGCCTAACTTCGCGCTGACAACTTCCACGGCAAGATGATGACGTGAATCAAGAATGCTGAGGTCCACTACGCCTGCGTAACCTTTGGGGTTAAAGAAAGCGCTTACTAACGTCCGGTTGCCGCCAGTATCCTGCTTCCAGAGGCGCGGCGAAAGTATTTGCACATGCGGAGCGAGACCAGAATTTAGCAAGGGCCACTGACGAATGCCGGACTGTTCCCGAAGCCGGAGTGTTTCCGGCAAACTAAAAGGCACAGAAACTACGATCTCGTAGCTGGTTTCCTCAAGAAGCCTCAAGGGCTCAAACAAACCTTCTTTGTCTTCGTCGAAAGCCAGAACGGCGTGCTGTTCGGTTTCCAATGCAACACTGCCTCGAACCTCCGCGCCGTGAACAATTCCCAGAGGCTCCAAAACCGGGGTATGGCCGGAGTTCGCGCCGCTGATTTCCAGGAGCGTATCGTCAGGCCATTGAATGCTGAAAAGACTGATCTGTAGCATATGTAACTCAGATGACAAATGTCGTGTGCCCAGTCGCTTCAAGACGCAGCAGCATATCTTTGACTTTTGTTGCACTTATCGGCAGCTTCAACCCCGTTGCTGCCTCTTGCGGAATTTCAACTTTCATGGAGCCCAGGACAAATGAGTAAAGGAGGGGTCAGATCTTGAAAAGGGAATTTAGGTTCAATATTCCTCTTTCAAGACCTGGCCCCTCCTTCCTCACTAACGTATCACGCCCTTGTGAGCGCAAATCCCTGGCATGGTCCAGGCAGCATGCGGAGGAATACTTTCCTAGCCTTTGATTTCTATGGATCTAATCATCATCTGCCAGATTTTCATTGCTTTCTATTTCCGGCAGTTCTCCATCGTGGCGTCCATCAACGGTGTCGCTGAATCGGAGCATCTCCGTCTTGATAAGGGCTACGGATTCACGATGCTGTGAACGTGCAGTTCTTATTGCCTCAATAAGGCTTTTTTGTTCCTGTTTATCCGGAGGAAAGCAGATTTCTAAAGCCTCAAAGTCTCCTGCTTGTGTCCGGCGACGATTAGAATGTCCCGTTGTAATGGCTCTGAAGGCGCGTTGATAGTAACGACTGCGCAGTAAATACGATAAGAATTCGGCGTCGAGTCGTTGATCTATTACCTCGTAAATAGGGAATTCCTTCGTCACTATAGCACCGTCAAAATCTGGTGGCACAACCGCTATACATCCCTTCCACAGGTCAATTGAGGAAAAGACCACATCTCCTGCCCGTGCACGGAACCACCTCGAGGACCCATTTTCGAAATACATCCCCAACCATTCTGGCGGGTTGTGTCCCTTTCCTGCTTCGCGTGGCCGAATTTCGCCTGTCTGGGAGATCGTCATAACCTTAAACATCTCATTCGGGCGTGCGGGCGGATAGAGTTCTTCTTCTCGCCGTTGCATTGCGTCTTTCAGAGACACCCGAATCCATCCGAGGGGAGTATAAGCTCGTTCATTTCTCTTAAAGAGGTGATATTTGGGATCGATACGATGGCTTGTGTGTGCGGTCCACATGTTGCTAACTGAAATCGCCATACAGTCGGGCAAGTCCATACCGGCATAGATGTGAGGATTGGAGCGGAACTTTCTCCATTCTCCAAGGATGGTGCCTTCTTGATTTTCGTCGATGCGACCGCTTGGAACTCCTTTATAAAGCTCGTTTAGAGGACTAAGTGATCCTGTGGGAGTGTACCCGATGTGATTTGCTTCGGCCATGAAGACGCGAAGAGAATGGAAAGGAGCGCGCGAATAAACAAGAGCGATAGCGTCTTCTTCGTTGGCTTGAGCAAGTTCTTCTTTTACATTTTCCAGTGATTGGTCGAAAGCGAGCTTTTCTTGAAGCGTAAAGCGGCGGAAAAACAAGATTGAGGTTTTGTTCTGAGCGCCAGACTTTCGAAAAGCAAAATCAGGCAATGACACTATTGCTTCAATGTGTCCATTCTTGGCGAGAAATGCTCGAACACGCGGGCAATTAGATTGTTCTCCTTGATTATTTAGCAACCCATCCGGAACGACTAAGCCGAACCGGCCCCCTGGCTCAAGGAGATCAATGGCCCGCTCAATGATGACATGTTCAGACGGTACTTTTCCCCGTCCGGATGCGACAACAAAATTTTCCAAACGGTTTGTGCCGAGTAGGTCCTCGTCTCCCTCCTCGACTTCATCGCCAAAAGGGGGATTCCCCACTACTCGATGAAATCTGTTGGACCAAGCTTGTAAACGTGGTTTGGTAAATGTTGTATCCAGACAACTGCGGTCCCCTTCAACGTTAGTATGACCGTCATGGTGTAGTAACAGGTTTATCTTGCATATGCGGGACAAGATTTCGTTGATTTCGATGCCATATACCCGCAGGAGGGCAAAATCGGTCTTAATACGATTAATTTGGTCTTGTGGTTGGCCACGGTACATTTCGTCTACATCATGCCACACCTGCAAAAGGGCCTCCAAAAGGAAGCCTCCGCTCCCCGCAGTGGGATCAATGATGTAATGATCGTGAGAAATTCCAAGTATTGAAACGGTGAAGCGTGCAATTTGGCGCATTGTAAAATATTGACCTAATTCGCCTCTAAAAATCGACCCGAAGAAATTCTCAAAGGCGCTACCGATAGAATCCACATCTGTTCCCATGAGGGAAACATCTTGTAGGACGTTCACCACCTCAAAAATTTTCTTGTCTGGTAAACTGATGCGTGTGCCAGGTGGGAAAATGGTTGGATCATCTTGGCTGCCACGAGCAAACAGTCGGTGTATGCGATTAGCAACAGCCGCAACTGTTTCCTTTGTCCCAATTTCGAATCCACGAGGGTATCCGGTTCGAGTGCTGCGTTCATCCTCTACCTTGGCAAAGAGCAGCTTGCTCCACTCGTCAAACGCTAAAAGGGGGTCGCGCTTTCCCCCTGACCAGATAATAGAGTGACTGCGTCTTATTTTTGCTTCCAAGACTCCATTTCGCACCGGAGCAATGTCTGTCTCTCCACCTGCAATGTAGGTGTATTCCGGGGTCTCTCCGTACAGTTCGGGAAGAGCTGAACGGTTTCCCCTTCGATTCGCATTGCGTTCCGTAGAAGCAAAATTTGCGATATCGAAAAAATGATGTTCATGCCATTCATCGTAAAGCCCGAAGGGGGCGCGTAACGAGTTCGTGTTGCCGAATAGTTGCTCAATTCCTTGCAACCGACTCTTTTTCGTTTGTCCAGCAGCCTTATTCTCGACCACGAGATACGGATCGGTGCACCTATCATCGATATAAACGACTATATCTGCCCAATCATTGGGAGTGCGTCGAGGAACCTGTACTTCTGTTCTGATGCGGTTCGCAGGGTAATTTTTTGAGATGATGAGGTAGGCGATCGTGCGAGCACGAACCCACTCCTCAGGGTCTGTCCAGTCGTATTCACGCTTTTGGTTGAGGTTATATTTGATGCGGTTCCCTCGTACTTCGATGAACCCACGGGCTATAGCTTCAATCACGTCGGGATGAGCAAGCGTAGCTTCTTGCGTATCGGTAGGCATTCCCCCTAATTCCTCTTTCTTTAATATTCTCTGTAAACATAACCTACGAGGCGGCCGCAAGCCGATAATGCTTCAGAAAACGATATCGTCTCGCCTGGCCTGGCGAACGATACCTGCAGCACAAAGGTTTCGTAATCCGCCACCCAGCCTTGATCCTGGTGCAGAAGATCAAGCATAAGGCCAAAGCGCTACGCAGGGTCCAAGGGCGCTGCCTGCCCTCCCCTGCCAGAGTTCTTTTGCGCGATCTGCCACACGAGCCTTTCAAACGCGCTGCTGTCGGCAACATGCTTTTCAAGCGCGGCCAGGTCATGGAGGTGACGGACAATTGTTGGATCGTCGTCAGGTGCGCCGCGTTTGCGCGTGCAGGTCCGCCAGGCCAAGGCACTCAGTTTATCGGCCGCCGTTTCAATCGGATCAATGCAGAGAAAGCTTGAAACCTCGGGAGGCTTCTTTTCAAACTGCGCAATGAACGATTGAATAGGCCGCCCTACGGGCTTGAGCGCCGGTTGCAGGAAAGACATCTCAATACGGGTGAACGGGCGAAGCCCTGCCCCTGCATCGAAATGACTTTGATATGACAAATCGGCCGTGAAGAAGTGGCTTTCATTGCCTTTCTTCACCGAGATTAAATTGGAATCCGCCTGTTCAAGGGCCGATAAAACTTGATCACGAAAGGCGCTGCGCTGTTTGCGCTCTTGGCTGCCGCTTTCACCCGGCGCGCTGATGACCTTGAAATCCACATCTTCGGAAAAGCGATGGATAAGCCCCCAGCCTTTTAAAAGAGACGTGCCACCAGAAAAAACCGGCGTTGCGCCGGTAATGGAGGCAATCACCTGGATTGAACGGACAACATGCCAATCCTTTTCGACCAGATTTTCATCGGTCAGAAAAGCACCGGCGGTCCGTTCAATGATTTTCCGATCAAGCACGCTCGAAACTCACAAAAACTCCTTTGTACCCAATCTTACGGCGAACCCTTTTTCTTACTGCGATCACGCGGCCCGCCGGTACTTGGGTTGTTTGACCGGAATTATAGGCTTGCTCAAAACGCGTCGGCACGCTTTCGACACCAAGCCGCCCGAGCGCTTCAGCCGCAAGCGCACGAATCCCTTTCACGGGCGCAGGGGTGCCATCGAGAGGCGATGGCACCGCGCGAGTGTAGATGCCCTGACCAATCTTGAGAAGCTTGCCCTTTTTGACGAGTTCCCGGAGCCCGCGCCCTATTTGATCGTAGCCGCCAAGGTCACGGAAATCAGAGCGCAAGAATACATCACCGCGCTTGCGGTCGATCCGTTTTATCAGGCGTGTTTCCAGAGTTTCTGATCTCATCGTGTCCCCCCGGACAATGTCAATTTACGACATTTCCGAGCCGTTTTCAACACATAATCAAATGACTAGATCAGGATTAAAAAGGCCTTGTTTTCAGGCCCAGGCTTCTTTGTTTTGTCATGTGATCATGGCAGCATGAAATTTTAGCCTGTTTCGTCGCTTCATGAGCCACGCCAGTTTTTTGAAGGCCCCGTTTCCCCTTGTGCGCCTTGTCGCAGTCCAGCCCCTTCCATTCTGTTTTCCGGCTCATTGGCAGGTTGTGGCCCTGCACCAGGGGGCGCTTTTCACGTTCCTTTCATGGGTATGCCGACAGCACGTTGCGGCCTTTTGTGTGCGGATGAGTGACAGTTCGCGCGGCCGTCATCAAAACCGAACGAGGGTTCCTGCCCCATTACGGCTTCGGGGCTTTGCCCTTTTGACCCCGGCCGCTTATGCGGGCCCGTTCCTTTCAACCGCACAAGGCCGCGCATCGTCGCGGTCAGACAACAGAAGGGAACATCATCATGAGCGACAATCACACACAAGGGCAAAAGTCCACCCACGAAAATAAAACTTCAGCCGGTAACACTACGTGAAAAAACCACCTGCTACGCTCGCTCCCAAAGCCTCGAGCGCGCCCCGGGATCAGGCCCGGGAACTGCCGCAGGCGAACGGGAGGGAAGCATGGCTCATTGGAAAGACGTCCGACTCCACGCCGAACACCTCAACTTCTTGAATAACCCGCCGACGAATCCATTGATGCATTCGGGCCGCGCCGTTCCGCCGGCGCCGCAAACGGCGGGCTTCCTTGTTCGGCCCGGCGCAAGATCCCCGGCAGCCGGCCCGAAGACGCAAAAAAGCGGGCAAACACCGGAACGGACCGGGAACCGAACGGGAAGCAATGGGCACGAAACGGGAAGAAACCGGGAAAGAAACTGGAAGAAAAACCGAACAAAATGCGCACTTTTTCAGCCTGGCTGCACTGTCAACATTCCGTTATTGCTGGACATCGTCCGGAAACGGACATCTTTCGTCGGCTCTTTTTCCGCCGCCCGGGGGGATGCCTTTCCGGACCGGTCCCCGGATTCTCCCCGTGCGCCGGGTCCCTGCGCATCGTGACCGCTACGGAGTATGGGTGCCGGGCCGCTGCCGGTAGCCGTCCCCGAGAAGAGGGGCGCCCCGCCGGGGGACGCCCCTCTTGCCCGCCCCCTGGAAAAGGGTCAGCCGACCGCCTTTCCGTCCCGGTAATAGCTGTCTTTCTTGTAGTTGATGAAGGCCACCGTCACGTGCGGGACACCGGTCGACGCGAAGTGGGAGGCGATCGCCCGGGCAAAGCCGTCCCTTTTCTCCTGGCCCCTGTCGAACCAGGCCACTTCGATGAACGGCACGGGTTCCGTGTTCGTCCAGTTGCAGATGTTTGTCGTGCTCAGCAGTTCGATGCTGAAGGCTTTCTTGTCGCATTCGCAAATCTGCGCCAGCTCCTCCACAAGGGCGATGCTGACCGAAGACATCACCCCCGCTTTGATCCCTCTCACCATGAGTCGAGGCATAGACTGTCTCCCTTCCTGTCTGGGTGTGTGGTTGCACGCCTGTTTCCCCGGGGCGCGTTCCTATTTCACGAACGTCCTCTCCCCGAGGTTACCGTACCGGTGGTAATTGTCGCAGATGCTCTGCTGCCGGAAGTAGTGCAGCAGTTCCAGGCGCCCTTCCATGATGACAGGGCTTGCGGCGATATGAAACCCGGTTCGGGCCGCCGCCCGGTATACAGCCGCCGGGACCCGCTCCGCACCCGCGTAGCGGATGCGCTGGATGCACGGCATCATGGAGATGAGATCCCCGTCGCCCTGGCGGAAGACGGGAGTGTCGCCGAGCAGGCGCGCGCCGTCTTTCCCCTCCAGGAACGCGGCGACCGGGCCGTCCATCTCTTCGGGCATGCTGACCGACAGGCCGCAGCCGCAGATCTTCGCGGCGGCGATCCTGGCCAGCGCCTCGAAAAGACTGTCCTCCGGGTGGAGCCGGACGACCATGCCGGTGATGGGCAGGTACCGGAAGAGGTTGTCCTGCCCCCGAAGATGAAAATAATCCTTCTCCTTCACAAAGTCATGCTCGAACCGGTAAAGATAGCTCTCGACGGCCCGGACGGTCTTTTCCAGGTCCTTCCGGAAAGACGCCATCCGCCCCCATTGCAGCTTGAGCCTCCAGTCCGCGGCGAGGCGCAGAAGGGCGCGGTCGTTTTCCACCGGGCCCGCGGGCGGGCAGCCCGTTTCCTCGAAGTCCATGAACTGGGAGACGTAGTCGGGGCCTCCCGCCTTGATCCCGGCGCCCAGGGCCGATTTACGCATTCCCCCGAAAGGCTGCCTCAGGGTGACCGCGCCCGTGGTGCCCCGGTTGATGTAGAGGTTCCCCGCGACGATGCCCGCCTTCCACCGTTCCTGCTCGCTCCTGTCGAGGCTTTCCAGGCCGGAGGTCAGCCCGTACCCCGTCTGGTTGGCCAGTCGAACGGCGTGGTCCAGGTTTTCGGCGCACATGACCCCCAGCACGGGGCCGAAGAATTCGGTCGTGTGGGTATACGACCCGGGCCGGACGCCGTACTTGATGCCGGGGGTCCACAGGTGGGGATTCCCCGGAACGTTCCGGGGTTCCAGCGCCCAGGATTCGCCCGGTTCGAGCTGCGTCAGCCCCCGCAGGAGGTCCCCCTCCGGGGGGCGGATCAGCGGGCCGACCCGGTTTTCGAAATCCCAGGCGGACCCCGTGTCCAGGCTCCTGGCCGCGTCCGTCAACTGCCTCTTGAACCCGGCGTCTTCGTAGACCTCCCGCTCCAGGATGAGCAGGGACGTGGCGGAACACTTCTGCCCGGAAT
>JBDKTY010000165.1:0-2927 GCA_039679945.1 Syntrophobacter sp.
AATCCTCACCTGATCCAGGAGGCTTACATTCTGGCGGGCGCAATACAATGCGGGTTCTGTACTCCCGGGATGATCATGGCAACGAAAGCCCTCCTCGACAACAACCCCGACCCCGATGACGGGGAGATAAAGAAGGCCCTCGAACACAATCTCTGCCGTTGCACAGGGTACGTCAAGATCATCGATGCCGTCAAACTGGCAGGCAGGTTTCTCCGTGGTGAAACTACACCGGAAGCGGTCAGGCCCGATCCTGACGGCCCGAAGATCGGGGTTTCCCATCCCCGTCCCACGGCTATGTTGAAGGCCTGCGGCCTCGCGGAGTTTTCCGCGGACATAAAGCTTCAGAATGCCCTCGAGGTGGCGGTTGTGCGAAGCACGGAACATCACGCGAAGATCCTGTCCATCGATACGTCTGAGGCCGAGAAGATGTCCGGCGTTGTCGGCGTGATGACGGCGAAAGACATCAAGGGGACCAACAGGATCAAGATAATTATCGCCGACCAGCCCATCCTGGCCGAGGACAAGGTTTTTTGCCTGGGAGACGCCATCGCGATCGTGGCGGCCACGACCCGGGCCGAGGCCCTCGCCGCCGCCGCCGCGGTGAAGGTTGTCTATGATCCGCTCCCGGTGTTCAGGACACCCGCGGAAGCCATGGCTGAGGAAGCTGTCCGGATACATTCCGAATTTCCGAATGTTTGCTACAGTCAGCCCCAGATCAAGGGCGACGTCAAAAAGGCGATCGAAGAATCCACCGCCATCGTAGAGGCGGATTTTTCTACGCAGATAAATCATCAGGCCCCCCTGGAACCCGAAGCCACTGTCGCCTATATGGAAGGCGAGGGTGAGGATGCACAGCTGGTTGTTGTCGGAAGAAGCATTAACATCCATCTTCACATGGCCGATCTTCAGGAATCCCTGGGGTTTGAGAACGTGCGCTATGAGGAGGCCTTCTCAGGCGGGAATTTCGGACAGAAGCTGGCAATGAACTCGGAAGCCATATCGGGGGCCGCCGCGCTTCATTTCAAGCGCCCCGTGCGGTATATCCCGAGTCTTGCCGAATCGATGATCATGAGCACCAAACGGCATGCCTTCGGCATGAAGGTCAAACTTGGCTGCACCGCCGATGGGAAACTGACAATTTTTGCGATCGATCTCGTTATCGACAAGGGGGCATACCACATTATCGGCATGACCATAGTGAAGCGTGTCCTGTGGATGCTCTCCGGTTCTTATAACATCCCCTGCGTAGATGCGCTGGCGCGGTTAATCTACACCAATAATCCGGCAGGCGGGGCCGCCCGTGGAGCCGGGCCGCCCCAGGCGATGTTTGCTCTGGAATCGGCCATGGATATGCTGGCTGAAAAGATCGGTATGGACCCCCTGGAGTTCCGGCGGATCAATTCGCTCCTGCCCGGTCAAAGTGTGTCCACCGGCATGGTATACGAGCAGTGGCCCTTTCCCGAACTCTGCGCTTCCATCAAACCGGCCTATGAACGCGCCAGGGGCGAAGCCGCGGTTATGAAAACCGGTCCCGTCAGGCGCGGCGTCGGTATTGCCACCCATGCCTTTGGAATCGGGGGTCCGGCGGATGTTGGCAGGGTTGCCGTGGAAATCGACCGCGATAACGGTTTGACGATCTACGCGGCAGTCGCGGACCCCGGGGAAGGCAACGATTCCATGCTGGCACAGATAGCGTCCCATCTCACGGATATCCCACTTGGGAAGATCCGTCTTGTCACGCGTGATACCGACCATACGACAGGAATGGGTCCCGCGGCGGCAAGCAGGATGACCTATATGGCCGGAGGCTCCCTGGTTCTTGCCATCGAGCAGTTGAAACAGGCCATGAAGGAAGCTGGCAGCGATACATACGAGGGTCTTACAAGGGCCGGAAAGCCCGTCCGCTACATGGGATCCAAAACAGCCGAAGGCAAAGAAGCGATCCTCGATCCGAAAACGGGTCAGGGGCCATCCTTCGAGTCTCGCGTTCATGCGATCCAGATGGCCGAGGTGGACGTCAACACCGATACCGGGGAAGTACGCGTTGTGAAGGTAACAACGGCGGTTGACCCGGGTACCGTGATCAACCCCCTGAATCTTGAAGGCCAGCTGGAAGGAGGCATGGACCAGGGCGTCGGATACGCGCTCAGGGAAGAGTACATCCATGGCGTGACGAACGACTGGTTTACCTTCAAATTTCCGACAATGAAAACCGCTTTTGATATGGACGTGATCATCAACCAGACTCCTCGTGTCAAAGGACCTTTAGGTGCCACGGGCGTCGGTGAGATGACTATGGTATGTACGGCGCCGGCGGTCATTAACGCCATATACGATGCGTGCGGTGCAAGGATCTACGATCTGCCCGCAACGCCGGATAAGATCAGGGCGGCGCTGGCGGTAAAAAAGAATATGGCGTGATTCGTTCGAAATCGTCATACCGGCGTAGGCCGGTATCCAGGAAATACGTGGGGATAGAAAGACGGTACATGGGAAGAAGCGGGAGTGGCGGAATGAATAGTATGGTATACTCGGCTGCATGAGTGAGCCGTCCGTTCCCCGGGAACAAGTGGGTGATTTACAACAAAAACGATGCATTATCGCGGGCAGGGAAATTCTCCTCGACAGCGAAGGTTTTCTGTGGCACGTGGGGGACTGGACAGAGGAAATAGCCGAGGCCCTCGCATCGGAGCTTGGAATCGGCAAGCTGGGTGATGAACAATGGGCTGTCATCCGTTTCTTGCGGGACTATTATGCCTATCACGGGCGGGCACCCATGAACCGCGACCTGAAGGCGGGTCTCGGGATCAGCCTCATGGATCTTGAGGCTCTTTTTCCCGGGGGGATCCGCCGTGGCGCCCGCCGGATAGCCGGTCTGCCGAATCCGAGATCATGCACATGAGAGCAGGATATGACGGATAAACTGA
>JBDKTY010000166.1:0-2117 GCA_039679945.1 Syntrophobacter sp.
CTCTGCATCGAGGCGCTCAAGTTCAGGGGATTGGACCCGGTTGGACTCGTCTTCCTGGATTTCGGCGAAACCGAGACCCCCGCGGACATGATCGCGGAAAACATCGAGGCGGTGGAGAGATTCTCCGGCATAAAGCCGGCCGGCGTAATAGGAAAGATCGCGGATTTCTCCAATCCTTCGAACGCCTGTTTTGAACCGCTCAGAAGAATATTTGAATAATATAAGAAGTGTCGAGAGGCATCTCAGAGCGAACGCTCGAACTCGTTCATGCTTCGATACCTCGGAACAGTTTTTCCTCTGTAAACCGATGTGCAACCCCCCGTTCGACCTGAGGTATCGAAGGGTAGAACGGGCCAGGTACTTAAAACACGAGTCGGGATGAGTTCTTTCATTGTTGATAATAGCTCGGAGTTGACGGAGGAAGCTGCACCGGATGTCCCTTTTCCACTACAGCTACCGCAATCTTTGGGTGAGGCGGCTGACGACCCTTCTGACGGCTGGCGGGATGGGGCTGGTGATCTTTGTATTCGCCACCGTCCTCATGCTGGCCGAAGGGCTCCAGCAGACGCTCATTACTTCGGGAAGTCCGGAGAACGCCGTTTTCATCCGAAGGTCAGCCGAAACGGAGATTCAGAGCATTATCCAGCGGCCGGAGGCCGCAATCCTGGAAATGCTCCCGGAGATCGCGGTTGACGATGAAGGACGGAAGCTTGCCGCGCGTGAGCTTGTCGTGCTCATAAGCATGAAGAAGAAGGAGACCGGAGGAACCGCCAACGTGGGAGTGAGGGGGGTAAAACCGGGGATTTCCATCGGTCTTCGCCCGCAGGTCAGGATCGTCTCCGGGAGAGAATTTGCCGCGGGGTCCTCGGAGATCCTGATAGGCAAGAATATAGCCAGGAAATTCGATATCGGCGGCTTGGGCGGCACGCTCTCCTTCGGGGGCAGGTCATGGACCATCGCCGGGATAATGGACAGCGGCGGCACGGCTTTCGATTCCGAGATCTGGACCGATGTGGATACCTTGATGGGCGCCTTCAAGAGGCCCGTGTATTCGTCGGTAATAGCGCGGATGAGAGATCCGGCCGTTTTTTCCGAGATGCGGGAGCGGGTTATCAGGGACCCGCGCCTGGTTGAGGAGGCGTGGCGGGAGAATGAATACTATAAGTCACAGTCGGAGTTGATGGCCCGGTTCATCCGCATTCTGGGGATAAGCCTTACACTTATCTTCAGCCTGGGAGCCGTGACCGGGTCGATGATCACCATGTATGCGGCCGTGGCGGCAAGGACTTCCGAAATAGGCACCCTGAGGGCGCTCGGATTCCGGCGCGGCTCTATTCTCCTTTCATTCATGACGGAATCCGTTTTTCTGAGCCTGCTGGGCGCGGGACTGGGACTGGGCGCGGCATCCTTCATGAACAAACTGACAATCTCCACGCTGAACTGGAGTACATTTTCCGAACTGACGTTCCGTTTTCTTCTGAACGGTAGAATAGCCGCCTATTCAATCATCTTCGCCGTGGTGATGGGACTGGTGGGCGGCGCGCTCCCCTCGGTGCGCGCCGCCCGTATGAATATTGTCGCGGCGTTGCGCGCTAGATGAGGACTCTGCCGGGAGAAGCTCTTCCGGCGATCTTCCTGTCCACTGAGTATGCTCCTCCCCCCGAGAACAGGAGCGCCAGTGCCATGCCGATGACCAGCAGGTGGTATTCGAATCCCTCGCCCGGTTGCTTGCCGAACCAGTTCATGAAAAAACCATACGGCAAATGAACCAGGGCGATGGCGCCTATCATATCGCAAATAAGGCCGAAGGCGCAGAATCGGGTCATGAATCCGATTACCAGTCCGATCGCGCCAAGGGATTCGGCGGCAATCACGAGCAGGGTCAGGACCGCCGGTATGTGGTAATTGTTCGCGAAAGCGTCGAGTGTCATGGAGATGCCGTGCCCTCCAAACCAGCCCAACAGTTTCTGCGCGCCATGGGGAAACATAACGACTCCAAGCGTGATTCTGATGATGAGATTGGACACACTATCGTCTGTTTGAAAAAACCGCTTCATCTTCGGTCTCCCATTGGTATATGAAGCTTTCCAGGTTAACTTCGCCCATTGTCCCGGCCC
>JBDKTY010000167.1:0-3475 GCA_039679945.1 Syntrophobacter sp.
TGGGACGGGTGTTTGCCCGGTTCCTCGACAATTGCGGCTCTTACAACGTTTTCCTTTCGGTTCTCAAATTTATGTGCATAATGCACATATATAAGGAGCCAATGATGCCGTCAAGAAAAAAAGTGCAAAATACACATATAAGCGACCGAATCCGCGAGCTTCACGGGGCACTCCTCGACATCGTCAGCGTGATGAACCGGCCTCAGCGCGACGAGGTGCTTATCAAGGCGGCCGGGATTCCGCTCGACCGGGCACTGTTCCCATTACTCGTTGGAATCGAGCGGTTTGGGCCGATTGGCGTGGTGGAGTTGGCCGACCGCGCGGGGCGTGACTACACCACCGTCAGCCGTCAGGTCGCAAAGCTCGAAAACCTCAATCTGGTGGAGCGCCAGGGAAGTGCCGCGGACCGCCGCGTGCGTCAGGCGGTCATCACCCCGAAAGGCAAGGCGATGACCGACCTGGTTGACGCCGCGCGCGAGAGGATGGGCCGCGCCATTTTCGAAACGTGGGACCCGCGCGATATCGACGAACTGGCGCGACTCATGCGGAAGTTTGCGGATGCCGTGAAGGGTGGACCACCCGAAGGTTCGTAAATCAAGACAATAAAATATTGTTTCGTGGTAATCTTTCCGAGCGAGCCAGCAGCGAGTCGTTTAACCTTCCGAAAAACCGTTGCCGTCTGAATGGCATAGAATACCCGGGTTCTTTTCCACTCAATTGAACGAGGGTTTTAGAGATGAATAATTCCAGAATGCCGACAGTGAACTTACCCTACCTTGGAATCCGTTTTCAGATAAGGTATCACAAATGCAATCTGACTTGCCCCTACTGTATCGCCCATTGGAAAGAAAACGAGAACCATTTTGACCTGGGAAGATTCACTGCTATCATCGACAAGATAAAAGAGCTGCCTTACAGGGTGTGCCTTAGAATAGGCATTGGTGGAGAGATTTTTACCTCCAGGGAAATACCTGCCGCAATCAGAAGTATATGCAATGAAGAAAACAACATATTCGGCGTGAGCTTCTCTTCCAACCTGAATGCCGATTGGGACAAGGTAATAGCACCCTTCATCGGGTCGGTCGACACCAGCAGACTTGGAATGGGTTGCACGCTGCACGATACGGTTATTGACGATATTGACGGTTTTTTTGAAAAAGTAAAGCGTCTAAAGGACAGTGGTGTTTTGCTCTACGTCGGATATGTCGCTTTACCGGGAAGAATTGAATTCTTGAAGAAATATAAGAGGCGGTGCGATGATATAGGTGTACCGATGCTGTTGAATCAGCTAGAAGGAAAGCTAATAGGGGTTGAAAGCGCGGACCTCGATCTTCATTATCCTCGCGATTACACACTTCGGGAAATCAAAGAATTAAGAGAACTCTGGGGCACTCCTCACAGCTACAAGATACTCCTGGAATCCTGCCGGACCCGAGGAATGGCCTGTTCCGCCGGCAAGAATTACATATACATGGGTTTCGATGGACAGGTCCGCCCCTGCGGCCCGATTCAGTCCAGTCTCGGCAATATACTTACCGATGAAATAAGCTTTCAGGAAAACGACACGATTTGTCCGATGGAAAGATGTCCATGCGGCAATGAGAACCAGGCGTTGCGAATAGTCGATAAGCACTATGACAGAACCAGAACTCTCAGGATCTACTATCCAAAGAAAGACATATCTGCGAAGCTCCTCTATAAGGGTTACAATCCCTCCGTCTACGATAGAGGTAGTCCCATGCCGCTGATCCAAAAAGCCTTATCCCTCTTTCGCCGCTGCAAGTCTTCAACACCATGATAAAAGGCGCCATAGCCAATCACCCTCGCCGGGCAGCCATCCGATGACGCGAAACAGTACCAGCTTCGGGCCGTGGAGCCGGCAATCGAGGAAATGGAAGATAGCGCCATGTATGCGAAAATTGTCGAGTGGTCGGAGAGAGATCATTGCTATGTGGATAGTGTCGGAAAACCCCGGTTTTTCCGCTCCACTGAGCTACAAGTAGTTGATTCTACAGGAACCAAAAACTAATGAGAATGGGTTTTCCGACGGCGTCATGTGGGCAGCGCACCGCGTTTATTATACGATGGGACCCACGGCGATGACGAACGGGGGGTTTCCGAGGAGCTGTGTCAAACAGCCGAAGAGGCAATTGATCTCTATCGCAAGGAGGGCAAGCCGCTTTCACCGGCAACATCCGTTCGCGACTTCGCCAACAAGATGCAAAAGGTCGCCTGAACCACTCAAACCGCTTTTCACACGTACCGCTTTTCCCCCACCCCGTCGCGGACACTTGGTGGGATCTTCCATGATTGAGACCACGTAAGACCATTCCGGCATGAAATAAGTATTTGCCATTGATTTCTTGTGACTGAGCCTTTATACGAAACAGATTGGCGTTATGATTTGGGCAAGGAGAACTTGCCTGGTTGTGCAACGATTGAGGAAGTCTTAATGCCGCCAAAGGTGAGGGAACTGATAGCGGAACTTGAACGAGCCGGATTTGTGAACCGGGGAGGCAAAGGAAGTCACAGGAATTTTGTCCACCCCAAGGTCATGAGGCCAATCACCATCGCTGGACAACCATCTGATGACGCCAAACAATACCAAGTGCGGGCCGTGATGTCGGCCATTGAGGAATCAAGGAAATGAAAGATAGCGCCAGATATGCAAAAATCGTTGAGTGGTCGGAGGAAGATCATTGCTATGTGGGTAGCGCACCAGGTCTGATATATGGAGGGACCCACGGCAACGACGAAAAAGCGGTTTTCGAGGAACTGTGTCAAATCGTTGAGGAGGCAATTGAACTCTACCGCAAAGAGGGCAGGCTGCTTCCACCGGCAACATCCGGTCGCGACTTCGCCAACAAGATGCAACAGGTCGCCTGACCCGGCGGACGACGTGCATCATTCCGGATTTTAGATCCCCTTCGTTCTCCTCTTGCGCTTCGCGCCCGGATGACGAGTATCCGTGCCACCCGCGAAGCTGTCGTTGAACGGATTTCCTGACCACCTACCGTCTCAGCCCGGATTTCGAAGTTCCAATTGGGCTTCGCACTGCTTTCGCGACTTTTACGAACCCATTTTACAGCTCGATGAATTTGCCTGACCCGTATTCCATGATTGAAGCCATGTGGGAGGGTTCAGGCAGGATTTCCACACCCCGTATTCGGGTGTCGCCTGAGTGCTCTTTCCTGATTGAGACCACCTTGGAGGGGACTGGCTGGGTGTGGATCACGAAACACATCGTATTTGACCACGGCGCATCCTATAACTAGCGATCATGTGGGGAGGGAGGGGCCGATGGTGAACCCGCACCGGAAACCCCGAGATTGCAAATAATTTTGGAGCCTTTTGTGCAAGCACCCGGATTCCATCCGGGCCACCTGCGAAATCTATATTTTCTGCTAACCTGGAACCAGCAATAAACCACGTAGCGGGAACGGCCATTGGCCAGAGTCAAGCACTTTTGACCAAC
>JBDKTY010000168.1:0-69792 GCA_039679945.1 Syntrophobacter sp.
CGGAGGTGACCCGGCTAAAAGTCGGACTGCCCACCGTCAGGTCGACGATGGCTTCAGCGGTTGCACCTGTCCCGGTCGAATCCCCGGCGGCCGGGGTGATAGTGACCGCGGGAGGCTTTTTGTAGCCGCGTCCCTTTCTGGTAACCTTTATTTCGCTGACTATCGGGCTCGCCACATAGAGTTGCAGATTCAGGTAGCGGTCGTTGCTCGCATTAAGAACACGGAACCTATATGGACGCGGCCGTACATCCAGGTAAGGGTACGCCGTGCCATTGACCAGCGGGGTGTCCATAAAGGCTTCCGGCACGATCGAGGTCTGTGGCGGGGGAGCCGAAGGGAAGACGGGCCAGAACCACGCACCGTAGTCCCAACGCCCCATAGGATTGGCCCCGCTCGCGTCATTGGGGTGTTGGTTAGGCATGTAGATGTGCGGGAACCAGAGGCTACCTTTCGTCTGGCCCCACCGAGGGTTGGAAACCCACAGCGGGTCAACGGTCGTCGTGGCCGCCGTGGCGGTCCCTGTGCTGAACGAAGGCGGCACGCTCCCGTCGTTCACGAAGGTTTTGTCCTGGATCACCAGTGGTATCTGAGTCATGCCGGAGGTAAGAGCCTGTTCATCCGGGTCAACCAACAGGTAGCCCGCTGCCTCGCCGGCGTATACATCAAGGCGCGTCATGCCGTAGGCATGGTCGTGATAGAACATAAGCCTTCCGCTCTGACCATTTGGCCAGTAAAAGGTCGCCGCTCCTTCCTGAGGGACAGGCATATCGGGAACATCGCGCTGGCTCACTCCCCTTATGTAAATGGGATTGCCGGTTTCACCTTCGGGAGTGATCCACTGATGAGCCGTCCCGTCGCTGATCCAGGGGTTGTCCCCGCCATGGAGGTGAAGCGTCGCCCTGTTTTGGGAGTAACTGCCTCCGTCAGGTCCCATTCCGGCCCCCATCACGGTGACGTCCGTGGGGATGAAGAGACTGCCGCCATTTGCGGTAGTGGGCAGGAGATTGTAAAACTTGATCCGCGTTGCCTTGCCCTTGGTGGCGACGATAACCGGTCCCAGATAATGGGGTTTTTCATAGGCGTAAACCTGCTGGCCATGAAAGACTATCGGACTCCCGCCAGGGTAGGTAAGGGCAAAAGCGCCGGAAGGGGGCGTCACTCCGGGCGGGTAGATCTGGACATATCCTCGCAGCTTCGTACCGGATGCCGGAAGATTCGTGTGCATCTGCTCGGTGTAGTCCACCACCGCGATTTCATAATAGTCGTCCCCGGGATAGCTGCCGGTGTCCGCCAGCGCGATCGGCAGCGCCTGCCCAAGGTTATTGGGCCCGGAATAGAAGCCGGGCACGGCGGCGCCGGCCGCGGTAAGGCCAGGAAGTCTATCCTTGAATTTCTTGAGAATGGGGCTATTGGCATAGTTGGGCAGGTTATAATCAATGCCGGGCACCAATTGCGGCGGGGGCACATACTGGGCCCCGAGCCGGCCTTCAGCCCAGAAAAGGCAGGCTGCAGCCACCACTATGAACGTCAAAGCGAATCTTCTCATAGGTAACCTCCACAACTCGATTTTTGAATAGGTACAAGTATAGGTATTCAAATTAGAACGATGGCGATCTTTCACTAGTTCTTATTCTTTGGCAGATAGTAATTATCGATGGATGGGAGTGATATTGGACTTTAGTCCAACCTGGCACAAATATACCGGCCATGGAATTCACCGATACATCAGCCTGTCCCCCCAATTCATGACGGAACAATAGCGTAAGCAATTCTCGGCTGATCCGGTTTCTCTTAGTCACAACTCGCCGTTATTGGACCAAGGTCCTATAGCTCGTTTGATCACCCGATATACCAGGCTATGCCGAGATCGGATTGGCGGGGAATTGCGCGACTGATTTTCTCGATTAAGCAAAGCTGCCCTTTTGCTGCTGTTGCGGGCAATGGGACAATCTATCCACTCGCCATGAAGAGTGAGGTATGTGCGTCCTGGGGAGCCTTGCGGTGGGTATGGGGGCCGGCAAGAGCAGTTCTGTGAGGTATGTGTGCCCAGGGGAGCCTTCCCGACCGAGGGAATCCACGGCCATAAGCCTTCCTTGCCATCGGTGTTTTGGTCAGGTTGGATCAGGCCCCTGGACCCGGGTCCCGGCGGATAAGTAATTTTCCTTAGCGGTGGGAAAAAACATAATTTGCTTGGAAACGAGGTAATTTTTGCTTAAGTTCATTTTTCCGCGAATTCATTTTCACGGGAAAAAAATCTTGTGACTCAACACTTGCCGGATACGCCCAATTGGAAGAAGACATGCGCGAGGACTCTCCCTGTTCGGAAAATGAGAAACACGCCGCTCAACTTGCGAAACTCAAAGATCGGCTTGCACTGGAATCGAAAAAATGCCGGGATTTGGAGAAATTCATAGAGGTAAACAGCAGCCTCCTCAAGTTTGCAGGAACGAGTGCAAACAACAAAGACTACCTCGACAAAGTTGTCTTGAAGCTCCAGGAATGGACCGAATGCGAATGCGTCGGCATCAGGATACTTCGGGACAACCGTTCTATCCCCTACGTATCCTTCGTTGGATTTTCAAAAGACTTTTGGGAGGCCGAAAATGATCTTCACCTGGACCGCGATAACTGTATCTGCACCAGGACCGTATCCGGACAATTCGGTCCGCAGGATGCTCCATGCGTGACTCCGGACGGTTCCTTCCACTGCAATGATGTACCGGCATTCCTCTCGGGTCTCTCTCGCGAGCAGAAGCGTGCCTTTCGCGGCGCCTGCCCGCGCAAAGGCTTCAATTCCGTTGCCACCATTCCCCTTAAGAATGAACAGGCTATAATAGTTGGGGCAATACACCTCGCGGACTGCAGGACAGGTAAGGTTCCCTCTCGATTGGTGAAAATGGTCGAGAATATGGGAATACACATAGGAGAAACTGTTTCAAAATTCAACTTGCAGGAAAAATTGGACCAAGAGTTTGAAATTCAGAGGCGAAAGGAAACGGAACTTCAGAATCGCAGGGAGGAGTTGGCCCATATTTACCGGGTCATTGCATTGGGAGAACTGCAAACCTCGCTCGCTCATGAAATCAACCAGCCTCTCGCCGCAATTCTTGTCAACGCCGATACGGCACTTCGTTTTCTTGACCGTAAGATCCCGGATGTAGTCGAGATCAGGGCGGCCCTGGACGATATCGTGGAAGACGTTCAAAGGGCCGGCAGGGTCATTAAGAGACTCCGCCTCATGCAAAGAAAGGTTCATTCCGAAAAAGTGGAGTGTGACATAAAGGAAGTTATCGAGGATACCCTCAAGCTGATGTCCAGCAGTGCAGCGAGAAAGAAGGTCCACATTTCATCCCGGACGGCCGACGATCTGCCCCGAGTCCTGGCCGACAGCATCCAGTTGCAGCAGGTACTGGTCAATCTGATTTTAAACGCGTTTGATGCCATGGAGCACACCGGACCGGATAATCGAAGGTTGACTGTCAATGCCACCCTCGATGGCCCGGACACCATCCAGGTATCCGTCTCCGATACCGGTGCCGGAGTGGAGCAGGCAGAGCTGGACCGCATTTTTGAGTCATTCCATACCACAAAGCCGGACGGCATGGGAATGGGGCTCTCCATCAGCCGTTCCATAGTTGAGGCTCACCACGGCAGGATCTGGGCCGTTCGAAATCCCGATTGCGGCACGACTTTCATTTTCACCCTCCCCGTTGGAATTCTCAATGAAGAACGATGAGTCGGTTGTTTTCGTAATAGACGACGATGCTTCGATCAGGCGTTCGCTGGAAAGGCTGCTCAAGTCGGTCGGTCTGGCGGTGAAATGCTTCGAGTCCGCGGGGGAGTTCCTGAATTCGGCACATGACGCTGGCGCGGGATGTATTGTACTGGACGTCAGAATGCCCGGATTGAGCGGTTTTGACCTTCAGGACAGGTTGACCGCGTTACATCAGAGCATTCCAATCATATTCCTTACCGGGCACGGCAGCATTCCCCAATCAGTCAGGGCGATGAAGGCGGGCGCCGTCGATTTCATCGAGAAACCCTTCGACAACGGAGTCCTGATCGATGCCGTGAACAGGGCACTCGTCACTGCCAGGGACGACAAACGCAAGACAGACGAGATAAATGATATACGGACGAGGTTCCATTCCTTGACACCGCGGGAGCGCCAGGTGCTCACCCAGGTTGTTCAGGGAAAGATCAACAAGCAGATTGCATTCGACCTCGGAACGGTCGAGAAAACAATCAAGGTGCATCGGGCGCATGTAATGCGGAAGATGAAAGCGGACTCAGTGGCAGCCTTGGTACGCATGGCTGAAAAAGCCGGCATTGTCGCGGAATGAGAAGGTTGGACCACGGTCCAATAACAGCATGGGGAAAAAATACTGAGTTTTATCCATCGCGCGGCTTCGCTCGTTCAACCCGGATTGTGTCAGGTTGCACTGATGGAGTAAAAGCCCCGGCTTTTCAGTTCCTCCTTCTTGCCGGGATTTTGCCCTGACGACCTCATGCGTGGCCATATCGGTGATTGATGATGACAGATCCGTCCGCCGAGCGCTCCAACGTTTGTTGAAATCGCTCGGGTTCGATGTCAGGGTGTACGCATCGGCACGCGATTTTCCAAGTTACGGCATGTCGATCGAGAGCATCATTATCACGGTTGTGCAAATGCCGGACATGGAGGGAATTGAGTCTCTCACGCATCTTTCGGACACAGGCTTCGATTGCCCGGTCGTACCCGCAACGACTTATGAGAGCAGGGATTTGAGTGAAAGGGCCACGCCAGGTGGCCCCGTGGCTTTCCAGCAAAAACCATTTGACGACCAATCATTGCTCGATGCCATGCAACTCGGGCTCTCCAGGGATCGCCGGGTCGTAACATCCTCGCCGGACCAGTCGTCCAGCCCACCCGGGACTCAGTGCATTTTGCCTTAAGAATCCGAAGGATATCGAGGCTCCATATCCTTCATGCCCATAAGGGTGCCTGCTCAAATCAAACAGTACTTACACCTTCTTGGACGCAACCAGCCGGGCAAAATGCTCGAACGAGCGGTCGTAAGTCTTTTCCGCATCCGGTGGAAAACAGCATCCGGGCAATTGCCTTGCGTTAAGGTGATACTGTATGCACTCGCAGCAGATCCCGGCTCTCGGGCAGCCGGCATAGCTGCAGTTGCACTTGCTCAAGTTCTGGTCCCTTTTACAATCCATCAGTGCGCCTCGTGGGAGCCAGTCGATTTTCCGCCTTTGATAAGGGCTGCTATCAACAGGATAAGCACCACTATCTCCCAGCCAATCACGGCATTCCAACTGTTGGTAAAGCCGAAGGTAATCCCTCCGCCGATAATGGCCGGAACACCGGAAAAAACGATCATACCAAAACGCCATGCCCAATCCATGCGACTACTCCTAAGTTTGGTTTTGGAACAGAGGCTTCATTGATCAGTCGAAATCCGTAGCATAATACTTTCCAGGTTGCAACATTTTTGAGTACAACTTTTCACAAGCCGGGGACATGACTGCCCGTGTACGATGTACAGTTACTGCTTTCGCATTTCCGTAGTGCACACTATACACAACTTCCCACCGGGACGGGATATGGAAATCGGAAACCGAACCGAAGCGGCATGAAGGGGCAGCGGGATCATTCCCGTGGTCCGCCGCCGAACGGCGCTTCATCAATCCGGATCTTCCACGCCACCGGAGCGCTTCCCCGCGAATTCAATCCCGTATTTTTTTATTTTGTAGTGGATCGCCCTGCGGCTGATTCCCAGGAGCTGCGCCGCATCCTTTTGCACGAATCCGGCCTGCTGCAGCGCGCGCAATATGGCATTTCGTTCACTTTCCTCAAGTGAAAGGGAATCGCCGCCCGTGGTGTGAGCCGTTTTGATCTGGGCAGCCTCCGGAATCTGCAAATCATCCTTGCGAAGAATGCCTTCCCTGCACAGGACGACTCCCGCCTCCAACGCATTCTTCAGTTCCCTGACATTACCCGGCCACTGATACTCGGAAATCCAGGCGAGTGTTTCCGGAGGGACCTTGACCAACGGGAGATTCTGACTACGGCAGAATGATTCGACAAACTGCCGCACCAGTACCGGGATGTCTTCTTTCCTTTCACGAAGGGGGGGGATCTTCAGGGTCACAACCCGAAGCCTGTAGTATAGGTCCTCGCGGAAACCTCCGATTTCGACCTCTTCGCGAAGATCGCTGTTGGTAGCGGAAATGACACGACAGTTGACCGAAATCTCCTTGATATCCCCGATCCTGCGGATCTTTCTCTCTTCCAGAAATCTCAGGAGCCGTACCTGCATATCCTGGGAGATATTTCCGATCTCGTCAAGGAAGAGCGTTCCCTTATCCGCTGCCTCTATCAGCCCCTTCTTGTCCTTTATGGCATGGGTGAAGGCGCCGCGGACATGCCCGAAAAGCTCGCTTTCCAGCAATCCGCTGGGGGTCGAACCGCAATCAACCACCATGAAGGGCTGTTCACGCCGTGGTCCGCGCTGATGGAGCAGTCGCGCCACCCGCTCTTTTCCGACACCGCTCTCGCCAAGGATCAAAACATTCACATCACTGCGGGAGATACGGTCTATCAGGTCATAGAGCTCACGCATCGCGGGGCTCTTCCCTCCCCAGAGCGTGTCGTTGATCGGCGGCAGGGAATCGAGGGCCAGCTTCCCGGATGTCTTCTTGAGCACCTCCTGGACTTTGCTGATCAACTCGCGACCATTGAAAGGCTTCGTGAGGTAATCCACCGCGCCTGCCTTGAGTGCCCTGACAGCATCGGGAATGGTCCCGAAGGCGGTCAGGAACATGACCGGAAGTCCCGGACGCGCCGACTGGGCCGCGGAGAATAGGTCCATGCCGCCCATTCCCGGCATCTTGACATCTGTTATCATCAGGTCAACCGGGTGAGTTTTAAGGATTTCGAGGGCGTCTTCACCGCCCGATGCCGTGAGAACCTGGTAATCGATTGAAGACAGCCGTGCCTCTAAGACAGCCAAAATGTTCAGATCGTCATCAACGACCAGGATTGTGGGTTTTGATGCCAACTCGCAACTCCATCAGTTAGGGATCAGGGGGTAGACGCCTCCTGTTTCTTCTCCTGATACTTCCTGTGGATCTCTTCGAGCGATTCAAGCTGGTGACGCAGTCTTCGAACCTCACGCTCGCGGGAATCGAGTTTCATCCGCAGGTTATCAACTTCTTTTTCCTTGGACTGTAGCATATTCTTGTAATTAATTCCGACCGGCGCTTCGCGGGGCGTCTTTTTAGGCTGGGCCATGGACGGTTCGCTTTTCTCGGGCGTCAGCGCGGCAGGAGTGCAACTGAACAGGAAAGGCGCGAGCATCCTGGGGTCCTCTCGAGTGAGTCCCGGGCGGGCGCGGCTGCTCCATTTCTCCCATGAGGCCACCGCATCCGAGTATTCCTCGGGTGTTTGTGCCATGGCAAACCGCGAGGCGGCCAGTGCGAAAAGGGCCATTCTGCCCACCTCATCCGTATCCCCATTCTCACTGAGAATCTGGAATAAACCGGCTGCTTTCCTGTAATCCCCCTGTTCGAAGGCTCGCATTCCCTCGTCCCACGCCTTCTCATCGACTCCCTGAATGGCCGCCGGCCTGATAGCGCTCAGGGGTGAAGGCGCTGAAGTACATCCCGGAAGTCCCAGGGGAAAAAGCAGCACTAAACAGCACAACATCAAAATATCATTACGAATTCGCCCTTTTGCAACCATTGCTCACTCTTTCCGGATTACTGGCAAAGCGAAGCTGAATGTGCTTCCGCTCCCGGGTACGCTTCGCACCCCGATTTCGCCTCCATGCGCTTCCACGATAAATTTCGAGATGCTCAATCCCAGCCCCACGCCATCGACCTCATCGCGAACCCCGGATGCCCTGTAATACTTGTGAAACACCAGGGACTGCTCCTCTTTAGCTATGCCGGGGCCACTGTCCGACACTGAAAAGATCAGCTCCTGTCCACGTTCGGAATCACTCTCTTCAACGGTGACTACAACTTCGGTACCATGCGGTGAAAACTTGATCGCGTTTCCAAGCAGATTCAGCAGTACCTGCTGGAGATTTTCCGGGTCGGCAAATATCTGAGGGACGGCAGGCGCGATCACGGCCCTGATGGTTATCTCTTTGGCTTCAGCGGCCGGGAACACCCGTGAGATAGCCCCCCGGACAAATTCCGGGGCATCCACGGGCCGCGGATGGATTTCAACCGCCCCCGCCTCCAGGCGGGAGATCTGCATCAAATGGTTGAGCAACAGGGTGATGCGTTCGATCTCGTGACTCGCAATCTCAAGAAAACGCCGCTGCTTTTCGTTGATGTCCCCCATCACCTCTTCAACAATGAGGTTTACGGATTCCCGTATGGATGTCAGCGGCGTTCTGATTTCGTGGCTCAGCATAGAGATGAAATCCGATCTCATGCGCTCTTCTTCGGTGAGCCGGGCGGCCATGTCGTTGAATGCCCCCGCCAGTTCTCCGAATTCATCGTTGGAATAGATACGGATGGGGTCCGTAATCCCGGTGCGAGACAGGGATTTGATCCCGCGCCTCAACTCGCGCAACGGGCGGTTCATTGAATAGGAAATTCCTATGATCCCCAGCAGACCGATCACCAGTGAAGCCGCTAGCCCGATAGAACCCCATTGCACGGCAGTTCTGCCTCTCTGGCTGAGACCGATCATCCTGCTCTCAATTTGCTGTTCGTTCGCGGACCGCGCTTTGGATATCTTGTCCACCCACGAATTGATCAGTTCCTCCTTCAGCCACGGCAGGTCCGTCTCCGACTGCTCCTTGGGTTGAGGGGCGAACTGATTCTGGTACTCCTGGTGGAGCTGTTGCCAGGGGCTGGCATCACCATCCCCTCCTCCAAACCACAGGACTTCAAAAAGGTTAGTCTCGTATTCCTTCAGGGCGGAGGCAAAATACTCTTTATAATCCTCCTTTTTAAGGAGATCATACTTCTTCTGGTTTTCCGCCATCCAAAGAAGGCTGTCTATCATCTTCTTGGACGCCGTGGCAATCCGGTAATTTCTGTTTGCTATATCCTCGGACGTCTTCACGAGTTGCCGGATGTGGATAAACAAAATGACGATTGTGCCGTAGAAAATCACCGAGGTAGCCAGATACCAGACGAAGAGTTTTAGTACAATTCCAAATTTGATCTTCATTCCACTTAGCAGCTTAGCTGAATGTTGGCATTCCGGGAGCGTCGGTCGTTTTGCCCGTAACTAATAGTAAAACATACCCATGGGAGCGAAAAGCAGAAAGTAATCGAAAATCGGCGCAATACAAAGCATTATTTTGCGTGCTAGGATGGTGCTTTCGGAATCGGCCCGCCTGCCTCCGGATAAGTATTCGGGATGCTGCTGTCTCCGCGCGCTCGATTCGAGGTGATTTTGCTTGACTGCAGCGTTTTGGATCGTTTAGAATTCATCCGTTTGCGAGGTCACTCGCGGGTGTAGCTCAGTTGGTAGAGCACAAGCTTCCCAAGCTTGGGGTCGCGGGTTCGAATCCCGTCGCCCGCTCCAGGTCGAGATGTCCCCTTCCTCTCTACATGGAAGGCTTCCCTTTTTGAGGTGGCTTGCCCTTTAAAAAGCGCAATGCCTACTTCGATCAGCGGATGACAACAATTCTGGATTCTGAGTTAAAGCATCATTCTAACTTGATTTAGATTATTGTCGGTCTGCTGAAGAAGTGGGTTTACTGCCCACTTTTTTTTTTGCTGTCGGCAAGCGTACGAGGTTTGAGAGTTTGGAACAGTTGGTGGAAAAAGATCCGGACAAGCTCATAGCGGAAATATGGGCTCTCCTTGAACCGGTGGTTGTCTCCAAGGGGATGGAGATAATTGAGGTCGAATACCGTCGGGAGTCGATCGGCTGGGTATTGCGTCTATTCATCGACAATCAGAGTGGTATCTCGGTCGATGATTGCGCCACGGTCAGCAGGGTGGCAAGCGATGTGCTTGACATGGCCGATCTCATCTCGAACTCGTACCACCTGGAGATTTCATCGCCTGGTCTAAACCGGCCTCTGCGAAAATGGGAACACTTTCAAAAACAGATCGGCAACATCGTGGAAGTCCGCACGACCGTTCCCGTGGAGCAGAAACGGCGCAATTTTAAAGGGATCTTGAAAGAAGCGTCACCCGAACAGGTTATAATAGAGTGCGACGGGAAAGATCACGCTATAGAGATCGGCGGTATCGAGCGTGCGAAGCTTCTGTATTTTGAATCATCGAAGCGCAAGCCACAATAACTTTGGATTATCGCAAAATATATCCGGGAGGAGTTTCGACTTATGGCCAGTGAACTCAAGCGGTTGATCGATCAGGTCAGCAGAGAAAAAGGCATCGACCGCCAGACCTTGATTCACACTCTTGAAGAGGCCATCAAATCGGCTATCAAGAAGAAATACGGTTCTCGACTGGATCTGGATGTCACATTCAATGAAGAATATGGGGAAATTGAGGCCTTCCAGTTCAAGGAAGTGGTCGAGGAACTGACAGACCCCGATAAACAGGTGATTCTAGCCGAAGCGAAGAAACTGGACAGCGAGAGTGAGGTCGGCGACGAACTCGGCATTCGAATGGACACGGAGACACTTGGCCGCATTGCGGCCCAATCCGCCAAGCAGGTCATCATTCAGAAGATGAAGGATGCCGAGAGAGAGGTCGTCTACGACGAGTTCAAAAGCCGTAAGGGAGAAATTGTCAACGGCATCGTTCAGAGAGTGGACAAGGGAGGCATGATCGTCAATGTCGGACAGGCCGAGGCGGTTTTGCCACCCAAGGAGCAGATCCCGCGAGAGGTGTTTCGTCAGGGAGACCGCATCCGGGCCTACGTGGTTGATGTCAAGAAGATCAGCAAGGGTCCGCAGATAATTCTCAGCCGGACACATCCGCACTTCTTGATTCAGCTCTTCCATTCCGAGGTGCCTGAAATCAGTGAAGGCATCGTGAGCATTATCAGCGCGGCGCGTGAACCCGGTTCCCGCGCGAAGATCGCCGTCATCTCCAAGGATTCGGACGTTGATCCGGTGGGCGCGTGCGTCGGCATGAAAGGCACCAGGGTTCAGAACGTGGTACAGGAACTTAGGGGGGAAAAGATCGATATTATCCCATGGAATATGGACCCCGCCAAGTTCGTGGTAAACGCTCTGGCCCCGGCTATCATTTCCAAGGTCATCATTGACCAGGCAAATCGGAGCATGGAGGTTATCGTCCCCGACGATCAGCTATCCCTCGCCATCGGCAAAAGAGGGCAGAATGTCCGGCTTGCCTCGAAGCTCACAAACTGGCGGATAGACGTCAAGAGCGAGAGCAGGTACGAAAGGCAGAAACAGGCCGGATACCAGGCGCTTCTCAGGATTCCGGGACTCGCGACGGAAATGGCCGACAGGCTTTATGAGGCCGGCATAGGGTCGCTGGAGGAATTCATTGAGTCGTCCTCCCTTGAGTTGGAGGATGTGACGCGCCTTTCGGTGGCGACGCTTGAAGCATTGCGCGCCGAGGCTCAAAAGTTGCTCGACTCCGATCAGGGGCAGAAACCGGTGGAAACCGCCGTTGAGCCCCAGGCCGAAGACCCTGAACAACCGGCGGCTGACTCCGAGCCTGTTGAGGAATAGCACGCTCGTTCGGGAAGCGTCCGGACGCGCCGTGCAATCGATCCTTTTTCTCACGGATCGGCAGGCATTGAATTTTGTCGTTGCGGGAGACCATGTCGTTGTTCAGGCGTCGGGAGACTGGAACATCAACCGGGGACAAACCCGAGGATCTTTTGATGAAGGGTCACATTCCTATTCGCACATGTCTTGTCTGCGCGCGAAAAAACGCAAAGGACAGCATGGTGCGCCTTGCTCTCGACAGCCAGACGGGCGCTGTGGCGCCTGATTTGAAACAACGACTGATGGGACGCGGTGGGTACACCTGTCCGGATTGCCTGCAAAAACTGCGGTTTGACAAACGCGTTCAACGTGCTTTTCGCGGTGCGGCGCGCGAACTGCTTCTGAGTTAGAATAAAGAAGATGCTTTCGAGGAATAGGGACATCATTTGAAGCCGGGCTCTTGGGGATGAGATGCAATTCCGGCCATGATGCAATTATTGATAGTGTTTAAGGGGGAAGTCTTCATGACGAGAATCAGGGTGCACGAACTCGCAAAAGAGTTCAACATGGAAAACAAGGATATGATTGACCGGAT
Source organism: Syntrophobacter sp. (assembly GCA_039679945.1). Taxonomy (GTDB): domain Bacteria; phylum Desulfobacterota; class Syntrophobacteria; order Syntrophobacterales; family Syntrophobacteraceae; genus SbD1. The sequence continues at coordinate 12,214 of JBDKTY010000168.1, forward strand.
TTCGAAACAGGGCATTCTGGTCAAAAACCACATGAGCACGCTAACGGACGCCCAGGTGCTCAAAATAAGGCAGTTGTTCACCGAATCCAGATCCGAGCACATCGAGGAAAAGCGCATTGGCCGGGAGGTAATCCGCCGGCGAAAGCGCATGGAACCACAACCCGATGCCGAAATATCGCAGACAGATCAGGTATTCGAAGAAGAACAGGTTGCACCGCCAGTTTCGGAAGCCCCCGAAATGGTTGAGATTCCCGTCGAGCCGAAAGCCGTTCCGGAAATCCCCGCCGGAAAGGAAGAAGAACCCGACAAGGCCATCGTCGAGCCGGAAATAGCCGCGGAGTCCGCCCCCCCTGCGGAACCCGAGACAATATCGCCTCCCGAGCCGGTCCTTGAGGCCGCCGAACAGGCACCCGAGACACCATCCCCCGCCGTCATTGTGAAGAAGGCCACTCCGCCCCTACATGATCGCAGTGAACCCGCACGCATCATTAAACCGGCGCCGACACCACCTCCGGCGCAGACACCGACACCACCTCCTCAGGAGCTGAGAGTGAAAACCGTGGAACCTCCCTCGGCGGAGCAGTTGAAAACGGCGGCATCTCCGCCACCACCTCCCCAACCCTCTTCGCCCGCCACCCCGCCGGCGGAAGCCAAGACACCGACAGCCGTCCGACCTGCAGTTCCGGTCAAGGCCGCGCCTCTTACCGAGGAAGAGGAAGAGGACAAGAAGGCGAAAAAGGGCAAAAAGAGAAGACGGAAGAAGACAAAGAAAGACGAGCCCGCCAGAATCATCAAACTTCCCGAAATACTGGCCGAAGAGGCCGAGGAAGAGCCGGATCTCACGGAACTGGCCACCCGTTTTATCGGCAAAGCGGCCGAAACGGTAGACCAGAAGGCAAAACGCCGCAAGGTCGAAGAGGCGGAAAAGGACAAAGCAAAAGGCCCTCGGCGCAAGGAAGTCTTCCAAAAAGAGGACCTCTACACCAAGAAGGAACTTGCCGCTCAGGACGACCGCGGACGAACCAAGGGTGGTGGGAGGACCTTTTACAAGGAACCGCCGAAACCCGAGCCCGCCGCCGCGAAGGTCGGAAAGAAGCGCATCAAGATCGATGAAGCCATTACCGTCGCCAATCTTGCCAAGCAAATGGGAATGAAGGCCGGCGAAGTAATAAAAAAGCTTCTGCTGCTCGGACTGCAGGTCAATATTAACCAGGCGCTCGATTTCGATACCGCCGCCATCGTTGCTTCCGACTTCGAGTTCGAAGTCGAGAAGACTGCCTTCGAGGAAGAAGACGTATTGCAGGTCAAGGAAGACCGGGAAGAAGACCGTGTCTTCAGGCCGCCGGTCGTCACCGTCATGGGACATGTCGATCACGGCAAGACCTCCCTGCTTGATGGTATCCGCCACACCAACGTAATCGAAGGTGAAGCCGGGGGTATCACCCAGCATATCGGCGCCTATCATGTGAAGCTCGATAAAGGTGACATCGTGTTTCTCGACACTCCGGGTCACGAGGCATTCACTTCGATGCGAGCACGGGGCGCCAAGGTAACCGATATTGTCATTCTGGTTGTCGCGGCGGACGACGGCGTAATGCAGCAGACCATAGAGGCCATCAACCACGCCAAGGCCGCCGAAGTCCCGATTATCGTCGCCATCAATAAGATCGATAAACCGAACGCCAACATAGAAAGAGTCAAGCGCGAACTCTCCGAGCACGGCCTCATCCCTGAAGAATGGGGCGGCAGCACCACCATGGTCGAGATTTCCGCAAAGAAGCGGCTCGGCATCGAAGATCTCCTGGAAATGGTCCTGCTGCAGGCAGAACTGCTCGAATTGAAAGCCAATCCCAGGAAGGCTGCCAGGGGCCGCGTCATCGAGGCCAAGCTTGACAAAGGACGCGGACCGGTCGCCAGCGTTCTCGTCCAGGAAGGAACACTCAAGGCGGGTGACGCTTATGTCTGCGGTATCTATGCCGGCCGCGTGCGAAACATGTTCGATGACCATGGCACCAAGATTGACTCGGCCGGGCCGTCCCTGCCCGTCGAGGTGCTGGGCTTTTCGGGCGTACCCAACGCCGGTGACGATTTCATAGTGCTCGCCGATGAAAAGCAGGCCAGGACGGTTGCCGAGCACAGGCAGCTCAAGTTCAGGGAAAAGGAACTTTCCCGCACCAGCAAGATCACCTTGGAAAACCTCTTCGATCAGATCCAGGAAGGCGAAGTCAAGGAACTCAAGCTTATCCTGAAAACCGATGTCCATGGATCATTGGAAGCCATTGCCGATTCGCTGGTGAAGCTCTCCACTTCCGAGGTGAAGGTCAACATCATTCACCAGGGCACCGGCGCGGTAACCGAAACGGATATCATGCTCGCTTCGGCGTCTAACGCCATCATTATCGGTTTTAATATGCGCTCCGATCCGAAAGTCTTGGAGTTGGCCGATCAGGAGAGCGTGGACATGCGTTTCTATGATGTCATCTACCAGCTTTTGGACGACATCAAGAGCGCCATAGTGGGTATGCTGAAGCCCATCTACAAAGAGAACGTGATCGGCCGCGCCGAGGTACGGCAGACTTTCCATGTCCCGCGCGTGGGAATGATCGCCGGATGCTCCGTGCTCGACGGCCGTATTGAAAGAAACGCAAGAACCAGGGTGCTTCGCGACCAGGTTATTATCTTTGATGGCAAGATCAACTCGCTCAAACGTTTCAAGGACGATGCCAAGGAAGTCAAGGCGGGCTTCGAGTGCGGTATCGGAATCGAGAACTTTAACGACATCAAAGTAAACGACATCCTGGAGGCATACGAAATTCAGGAGATCAGACAGGTTCTCGAACCGGAGCATGAACGGAAAGCGGGGTCCTGAGCCGACGATGACCGTGGGGGTCGCTCTAACAACCTTCAGGCTTTATGAGGTTCATTCGCTCAAGGAAAAGCGGAGCATCATAAAGAGCCTGATTGAAAAAAGTCGGCACCGTTTCAATGTTTCCGTCGCGGAGGTCGCTGATCAGGACGTACATCATAAGGCGGTCATCGGAATAGCCGTGATTGGAAATGACGGCCGTGTGCTTAATTCAGTCCTGGACCGGATCATGGATTTCATGGAGAGCCTCGGCCTGGCTGAATTGGTGAGCCGTGAGATTGAACTGATCCCGATGGGTTGATGCGTGATATTGAGATTTATGCTGGCGGGCGCTGAGACCCGGGAATGAGCCAGACCGAACAAGTTACAGGATGCCATGGATTACAAGAGATCAGATAGAGTCGCGGACCTGCTGCAGCAGGAAATTGCCGAGCTGGTGCTGCGCAGGGTCAAGGACCCTCGCCTTGAAAATATTACTATCACCGGGGTCAAGGTTACGCCCGATCTCCAGCATGCGCGCGTTTTCTATTGCGTAATGGCCGGCACCGCGGGCGAACAGGCCAAGCAGGACGCTGCGGCCGGCCTTGAAAAGGCAAAGGGCTTTATCCGCCAGGAATTGGGCAAAAGACTTCGTCTGAGATATGTTCCTCAGCTCGGATTCGAATACGACACCTCTTTCGAGTATGGAGACAGGATCGAGAGGTTGTTGAAAGATATCAGCAAAGATGAACCACAACCGTAACCTTAAAATACGCGAAATCATACAGGCCATTCGTGGAAACGAAAGCTTTCTGATCGCAACTCATGTCAGGCCGGACGGCGATGCCATCGGGGCGCTGCTCGGCGTCAAGCTCATGCTTGAGCGGCTCGGGAAGAAAGCGGACGCCTATTCCCAGGACGAGTTTCCACCCGAATATGAATTCCTGCCGCAGGCCACGAAAGTGCGCTCCCAGCCGCAGGGGTCCGCGGGCTATGATGCGGCTATCCTGGTTGACTGCGGCGATTTCGAAAGAGTCGGCACGGAGTTGGCGGAATTTATCGGCAGCCGGGTTCCGCTCGTGATCAACATAGATCACCACCTGACCGGCGCGCCGTTTGGTGGTGTCCACTGGGTTGAAACGGGCGCAAGCAGCACCTGCGAGATGCTTTTTGACATATGCATGCACCTCTCTTTGCCACTCGATCCGGACCTGGCCACACTCCTTTACACGGGACTCCTGACCGACACGGGATCATTCCGGTTCTCCAACACCAGAAGGCGCGTGCTTGAAATTGCATCGATGCTTGTGGAATCCGGCGCCGACCCGGTAAGGATCGCGCAGCAGGTATACGACTCGTCGTCTCCGGAGAGGTTGAACCTTCTCGCGCTCGTACTCGGAACAGTCCAATTCCATGCGGAGTCGAGGATCGCCACGGCGGAACTGTCGCGCGGCATGCTTGCCGCCACATCCACATCTTATATGGACAGTGAAGGGTTCATTAACCACCTGCGCTCCGTGAAGTCCGTCCTTATGGCGATGCTTCTGCGCGAGGGCAGCGAGGGTGTGATACACGTCAGCCTGAGATCGAGAAACGGTATAGACGTTGCACGATTCGCTCAGCGCTATGGCGGGGGAGGACACCTGATGGCGGCCGCATGCCGTATCCCCGGCACGCTCGAAGCCGTACGGACCATGTTGACCAGGGATGCCGTGGATTACATTGCCTGAGTTCGAGAGTTCAAAAGCGACATCGATTGGGGGAATTGATTTGACTCTAAACAGGACATCCGCGGCCGCTGACGATATCGGGGGCATACTCCTGGTGGATAAACCCGCCGGGGTTTCTTCCGCGCGTGTCACAGCCAAGGTGAAGTGGGCGCTCAAGCCCCGCAAGATTGGTCATACGGGAACCCTCGACCCATTTGCCACGGGCGTGCTCGTTCTTTGCATCAATGAAGCGACTCGCGTAGCCGATCAGTTCATAAATCTGAACAAGGTATATGTCTCTACCCTGAGATTCGGCGTGGAAACGGACACCCTTGACAGGACCGGGCAGATCATTCGAACGAGTGAGGCGACCTTTTCAAAACAGGACCTGTTAGATGCGCTTCAAGCTTTCGAGGGCGAGTGCGTGCAGAAGACCCCCAGGTTTTCCGCCGTGAAGGTCGGCGGCCAGAGGCTCTACAAGCTCAGTCGCAAGGGCATCGAAGTAGACCGGCCGGAGCGTGAGGTATGTATACATTCGATAACGCTGCATTCCTTTGACTGGCCCGAAGCAGTCATTGAAGTCTCCTGTTCGAAAGGCACATACATCCGCCAGCTTGCATCCGATATCGGGGAAAAGATGGGAACGGGCGCGCACCTATCCGAACTGAGGCGAATGAGCGTTGGCCCATTTCACGTTGATCAGGCGCTCCAATTGGAGCAGTTTTCAGCGGAACTGCCTATTACCTCGCGGCTCATTTCTCTCAATGAGGCCCTTTCGCACCTTCCCGTGGCCGTGGCCGGAGAGGAGCAGGTACTTGCGAGACTAAGGTATGGGCAACTCGATCCAGAATGGGCACTGTCTCAAACGGATTCTTTTTCAAGGCACGCGGGCGCGGTAAGGATCGTAACGGAATCGAACAGACTGGCTGCTCTATGGTGGCCAAACCCGGAGGTGGCCGGCTCGCGTCGCCTTCGCGTTTTTACTTTCTGAGTTTCGCTGGATACGAGAGGCGCATTTTTGAAGTGTGTCCATCTCGAGGCAATCCCCGGCGGCTGGTATTCGGGAGCTGGGATCCTGCCCGGGCGAAGCTGCTCGAAGCTTCGGGGCATGGAAGACAATTGCGCAATGGAAGTTCAATTTCACAACTAAAACTGCCGGTTCAGGCGGCGGCTTACGGTCACTCTGCCCGTAGAGCTGCCGCACAAGGTCCTTTCGGCAAATTTCAAGGAGGTAAACAGCCGTGGTAATGACCCCAGATAAGAAGAAGTCCATAATCGATGATTTCAGGGTGCATCCGTCCGACACGGGCTCCCCAGAAGTGCAGATAGCACTCCTGAGCGAGAGAATCACTTATCTGACTGAGCATTTCAAGACACACAAAAAAGATCATCACTCCCGCAGAGGTCTGCTCAAGCTGGTCGGCCAGCGCAGGCAGTTGTTGAATTATCTGAAACGAAAGAGCATTGACCGCTATAACAGCGTTATCGAACGGCTTGGATTGCGCCGTTAATAGCACTCCCCCGCAACTTCGCGGAGAGTTGCCGCTATTGCGGCAATATCGTCGTGGCTAAAGAGGAAAAAACATAGATGAAACATTCAGTACAAGTTGAAGTGGGCGGACGGCCGCTCATATTCGAAAGCGGCGAGGTCGCCAAGCAAGCCAGCGGTTCCATCCTCATGAGATATGGGGACACAGTGGTGCTGATTGCAGCCACAAAGGAAGACCGCACACGGGAAGGTATAGATTTCCTCCCGCTCATGGTGGACTATCAGGAAATGAGCTATGCCGCCGGCAGAATTCCGGGAGGCTTTTTCCGGCGTGAAATAGGCCGTCCGAGTGAAAAGGAGACACTGACCTCCCGCCTCATAGATCGCCCCATTCGTCCTCTTTTCGCGAAAAAGTGGGCTTTTGAAACGCAAGTAGTCGCGACTGTGCTCTCCGTCGACCAGGAAAATGAACCCGATGTGGTGGCACTTTCCGGTGCGTCCGCCGCACTGCACATTTCGTCTATTCCCTGGGATGGACCGGTCGCGGCCGTGAGAGTCGGGCGGGTTGGGGGCGAGTTCATCATAAATCCTTCCAGCGCTCAGATTGCCGAAAGCGACATGAATGTCGTCGTGGCGGGAAGCCGCGATGCCGTCGTTATGGTCGAAGGCGGCGCTCAATTCGTTCCCGAGGAAGATATCACGGACGCCATCATGTTCGCCCATCAGGCGATTGTGCCTATCATCGCGGCGCAGGATGAACTCCAAAAACTCGTCGGAACCGTGAAGGAAGCACCGCCCGAGGTGATTGTCGACCAGGCGCTCGTTGATCGTGTCAACGAACTCGCCTCCGCCGAGATGTTCAACGTAATGACCATTGCGGAGAAACATCCACGCAGGGATGCTCGAAAAGCCCTCAAGATCCGTGTCAAGGAAGCGCTTGCCGCCGATTTCGAAGGCCGGGAGAAAGAGATTGAAGGCATCCTGGAAGAGATCGAAAAGCGCGTGGTCAGGAGGATGATGGTTGAGAAGCGCCACAGGATCGACGGCCGTTCCTTCGACGAGATCCGTCCGATAACCATCGAGGTAGCCAAGCTTCCCCGGACACACGGTTCGGCCCTGTTCACCAGGGGGGAAACCCAGGTGCTGGCTGTCGTGACCCTCGGGTCATCATCGGATGAGCAGAAAATCGATGCCCTTGCGGGTGAGAGCTTCAAATCATTCATGCTGCACTACAATTTCCCGGCGTTTTCCGTCGGAGAGGTTCGCCCGCTGAGAGGTCCCGGACGCCGCGAAATCGGCCATGGCGCCCTTGCCGAACGCGCGATCAAACCATCCTTGCCCAACAATGGCGAGTTCCCATATACCATCCGGATCGTATCCGAAGTCCTCGAATCAAATGGTTCCAGTTCAATGGCCACTGTGTGCGGCTCATCCCTCGCGCTCATGGACGCGGGCGTGCCCGTCTGCGAAAGTGTTGCCGGAATCGCCATGGGACTTGTCAAGGAGGGCGATGAATTCATCGTTCTGTCGGATATCCTGGGGGACGAAGATCATCTGGGTGATATGGACTTCAAGGTAACCGGCACGGAAAAAGGCATCACCGCTTTCCAGATGGACGTCAAGATCTCGGGAATCAACCGTGAGATTCTGCGCAAGGCGCTCGATCAGGCCCGCGCGGGGCGCATTCACATTCTCGGAAAGATGAAGGAAGTGATCACGCAGGCCCGGCCGGCGCTTTCGCCCTACGCGCCCAGGCTGGTCACTATCCAGATAAATCCGGATAAGATACGCGATGTCATCGGCCCGGGCGGAAAGATGATCCGTTCCATCGTTGCCGAGACGGGTGCAAAAATCGACATTGACGACAGCGGCAGAGTCGTTGTAATGAGCCCTGACGGAGCAGCATGCGATAAGGCCATCGATAAGATCAGGAGAATAACCGCCGAACCTGAAATCGGCCAGAATTACATGGCAAAGATCGTAAGGGTTACCGATTTCGGCGCTTTCGCGGAGATCCTCCCCAATACCGAGGGCCTCATCCACATCTCCCAACTCGAACACAGGCGGGTACGCAAGGTGACCGATGTCGTGAACGAGGGGGATGAGGTTCTGGTCAAAGTGATCGACATCGACAAGGATGGCAGGATCAGGCTCAGCAGGAAAGCCGCCTTGCCTCCGGAAGAGCAGGACAAATAAGCGGCCGGCCATTCCGGGAAGTGCCGCGCGGAACAGTCGTACACACAGATTCGTGGATCGGGATTCAGGCATCGGATTGCCGAACGGTTCAGAACGCCGTCTTCTGAATTTCCGATTCCGAACTCTGTTAATAAGCTTTTTCGAGCCATTCGCTTTAAACCTGCCCGGGTGGCTATCTGCAATACAAAGGGGGGAAATTGTACCAAAAAACGGTTCTCCGTAATGGGATTCGGGTGGTGACGGAAAGGATCCCCTCTGCCCACTCGGTTTCCACCGGCATCTGGGTCAATACCGGCTCTCGCGACGAACACGTCGAAGAGCGGGGAATCACTCACTTCATCGAACATATGCTTTTCAAGGGCACGCAACGTCGAAGCGCCCTGGACATCGCCAAGGAATTCGACGCGGTAGGTGGCTTTGCCAATGCTTTCACTTCCAAGGAACACGTGTGTTTTCACGCGAAGGTTCTCGCCGCCCACCTGCCGCTCCTCATCGATCTCCTGGCCGATCTTTTCCTCGAATCGGTTTTTGATCCCGTTGAAATAGATCGCGAACAGAACGTGATCCTCCAGGAAATCCGCATGGTGGAGGACACGCCCGACGAGTACATACATGTCCTGTTCCAGGAAAGCTTCTGGCAATCCAACCCGCTGGGCCTCCCTATCTATGGATCGGTCGAGACGGTGGAGAGGACTCGCCGCGAACATATGCTCGATTATGTTTCCAGGAGTTTTCATCCGGAGAGGATCGTCATCTCCGCCGCCGGGAATCTCGACCACGGGAATTTTCTGGAACTGATCGCGCCTCCCATGGAGGCTCTCAAACCCGGCTCACTGCTGGATAACCGCGAAACACCCACGCACCATTTCTTCTCGCAAATCGTTGCCAAGGATCTTGAGCAGGTGCACCTCGCCATCGGCATGCAGGGCTCCTCTCAAACCGACGATAATCGCTTCGCATCCCATCTCTTGAACGTCATCCTCGGCAGCAGCATGAGCAGCCGCCTCTTTCAGGAAATACGCGAGAAACGCGGTCTGGCCTATTCAGTCTACTCTTTTTCCCACAGTCATGAAGACACCGGCATGCTCGGCATCTACGCGGGGATTGCCCCCGAGAATATCGAGGAAGTAGTGCGTCTCATAAACGCGCAGCTCTCCATCCTCTCCGAAACTCTCATCCCCGAGGCGGAATTGAGAGCGGCAAAGGAATACATCAAGGGCAACATGTATATCAATGCCGAGAACAATGACTCCCGTATGAACCGGCTCGCCAAGAACGAATTCCTGTTTGGTCGCTATGTCCCTTTTGAAGAGATAGAGCAGAAGATAAACCGCGTCACCCCCGAAGACGTGCAGAACTGGTTCCGGAGCGTGTACAGTCCCGACAGGATGGCGGTCCTTCTATACGGGCCCGTGGAAATGGACCTTATCAAGCTCAAGTCGGTCCTCGCCGAGGGATAAGCTCATGCCTCTGATTTGCCAGGCGCTCGCAAGCGGCTCTCGAGGAAACGCTATCCTGGTCCGCAGCCCCAAAACACGCATCCTCGTCGATGCGGGGACAACCTGTAAAGAGCTGGTCCGCCGCCTCCAGATAACCGGTACGGAGGCAAAATGCCTCGATGCCCTGATACTGAGCCATGAACACCGCGATCATGTCAGCGCTGCGGGGACTTTGAGCAGAAGGTTCGACCTTCCGGTATTCGCGACACGCGGTACCCTCGACAATCTCCCGGTGGAAACCGGCCGACTGGCCTCGGTGAATGTCTTCGACACCGGCAGAAGCTTTGAGATCGGGGATTTGCGGGTCCACCCCTTTTCCATCTCCCATGACGCTCGTGAACCGGCCGGCTTCGTGATCGAACATGAAGGCGTACGCCTCGGCATCTGTACCGACCTGGGCGTGGCCACAAATCTCGTTAGAGTGCGCCTCCAAGGCTGCCATGGCCTTGTCCTCGAAGCAAACCACGACGTGGACAAGCTGACGGCCGGACCCTATCCATGGCTCCTGAAACAGCGCATAAGGAGCAACCACGGGCACCTCTCAAACGAGGAGTCCTGCACCCTTCTGGAAAGCATCCACCACGAGAAGATGAGTTTCGTCCTTTTCGCCCACCTCAGTGAGACCAATAATCATCCCGATCTCGTCCGCAAAAGCTTCCACAGGCTCAGTCAGTCCCCGGAATGGGAATGCGTCCGGTTCGAACTCGCGGCGCAAAATGAGATAGCCCCTGCACTGGAATTGAGCGATAATCGCGTATAGCCGCTCCAGGTGACGATACACTGCTGAATGAAATATCGGGCCTTCCGCGCGGTTTGCCGCACACCCGCGTATTACGGTGAGGAAAAGCTTGGCTGGCGCAAAAAAGAAGCCAGGAATTGCGATCCTGGCTGGTTACCAAAGTGTGGGAAGGTTTGGTTACTGAAGTTTCTTTACATTGACTGCCTGAGGTCCTTTTGGTCCACGCTCCACGTCAAAGGATACACGGTCGCCCTCACTCAAGGAGCGAAACCCTTCAGACGCAATGGCACTGTAGTGGACAAAAACGTCTCCCTGGTCCTTCGTCTCGATGAATCCGTAGCCCTTTTTGTCGTTGAACCATTTCACTCGGCCTTCCGACATTTCTCAAAATCCTTTCCTTCTCTGGTACCGTTTTTCATGCTTGCAGTTTCGCTACTTTGAGCAATCTTGCAAAACTCCGCCGCTTACCGGCCGACCGCGACCCCTCCTTGAGATCGGACCAGACAGTTCTATCCTAATACTATCGCTTCTACAGCAATATCTAAGACCTGTCAAGCGTTAGCTTAGTGTATGATATGATGAATATGAATAGCGGCAAATCAAGATTAGAGTTCGGACATTTTCCAGTCCCAGAGCGGGATTCCGAAGTTCTTTATAATAATTTCTAGGAAATACCAGCTATCATACGGTAATACGTATGGAATACTTGTAAAACCTTTACTGAAAACGTCTTGGAGGTTCAAGATAAGAGTTCGATCGGGCATTTCCAGGGGGGATCTCAAAACTTTTTATTTTTCCGGTGAGCGTGTTATATCCGTTAATTATCGCCGGACGGGTCCTTCTCGCCGGCGGCCTCCGCTCGGGATTCAGTATCGAGCAAATCATCGAGCGCCTGACGGAGTGCCGGGAAGCGGAACGAGAAGCCGTTTTCCAGCACTTTCCTCGGTGTGGCTCTCTGCCCTTTCACGAGCACATCGGCGAACTCTCCCAGGACCATACGAAGGAAGAAAGCGGGAATGGGCGGAAGGATTACCGCCCTTCCGAGCGCCGCCGCCAGGATTTTACCGAATTCCGCGTTTCTCACGGGGTTCGGAGAGACGCAGTTAACGGGGCCGGTTATTTGTGAATTTTCCAAAGCGAATGTGAGGATTCGGAAGAGGTCCTCTTCATGAATCCACGAGAACCATTGTTTCCCACTCCCGATTGTACCACCGAGGAAGCGACGAAATGCCGGCAGCATCTTCGCGAGCGCCCCTCCCCCCTTGCCCAGCACGACGCCAAAGCGGCAGGGCACAACCCTGACACCGCCCCGCGCGGCCATTCCGGCCTCTTCCTCCCACTTGAGACATACTTCCGACATGAATTCATTCCCGGGGGGAGCGTCCTCGTCAAGGGCATCATCATCGAGGCGGCTCCCGTAATACCCTACCGCCGATGCATTCAGGAGCGTCTTCACGCTTCCCGACCCGGAGATTGCCTGAACGATATTGCGCGTTGACAGAATGCGGCTGTCCATGATGGACCTGCGTGTCGCATCGGTCCAGAGAGTAAAAATCGAGGTCCCGGCAAGGTTTATCACCGCGTCACTTTGGGAGGCGGTCTCCTGCCAGGGGCCGGGCTTTTTGGGGTCACCCTCAATCACGGCGGCCCAGGGAGGAGAGGTTGCGGAAGGCCTCGGGAAGCGGCTCAAGACAATCACTTCATGGCCCGATTGGGAAAGCCTCCTGGCAAGGTACTTGCCAACGAATCCCGTTCCACCTGTCACGAATATTTTCATGCCGGGCCACCCCTCGGGACGCTATGATTGATCACGGAGTTCTTTTCAAACCATTTCCAGTAACGGAACGGAAAGCCGGCACGCCGCCGCGACCGGTTACACGAGGCAGAGGCATCCCGGGGCGGGAATGGACCTCAAGGCGGCGATCAGTCGCCTGTCTTGGGTTTACTGTCCTTGCTATCCTTGCTGTCCATGCTCCCGAAAACGAACTTGGAAATGAGGCCCTCGATGTCGAGAGGAGGTTGCGTCTCCCTGATCGCTCCTCCGGGCTTAATGTAGTGGTCGGAAGCGCCCGGCGCAATGGAGACATACTTATCTCCGATGATCCCCATCGTCTTAATCCCGGCGATGGCATCTTCCTCGAGCTGAACGTCATTGGAGATGCTCAGTATAAGCTCGGCCTGCCCGTTTTTGAGGTTGATCGTCTTGACCTCGCCAATGTTCACCCCGGCCATTGTCACGGGCGCCTTTGCCTTAAGACCCGAGACCGTGGGAAAGACAGCCCTGACATCATATTGTGTGCTGCCGAACCCAAGGTGGCCGAGGGTCAGGGCCAAATACCCCATGCACAGCAAGCCGACTATGAGAAAAATTCCAACGCTGAATTCCAGCCACTTTCTTTCCATTACTTTTCCTCAATCAGATCAGGATCGACGTGATGACGTAATCACATATCAGAACTGAAATGGATGAGATAACGACCGCATTGGTTGTCGCGCGGCTCACCTCTTCCGGCCCGAAGCTTCCTTCATCCACCCCCGCGTAAAATCCCTTGTAGGTACAGATCCAGATAATCAAAGCGGAAAAACAGAAAGATTTTACTATGCCGAGGTATACATCACTCCATACGGCGCCGGTATTCACGCCGTCCCAGTAGGCGCCGCTGCTCACCCCCAGGAGTTCGACCCCGACCAGGTAACCGCCGAGAATTCCCACGACTGTGCAAAAGGACGTGAGCAACGGGAGTGCGACTATACAGGCCACGAACTTGGGAGTGATGAGATAGGAGTAAGGATCAATGGCCATGCATTCCAGGGCATCGATCTGCTCCTCGATTCTCATAATGCCGATTTCGGCGGTAATGGCGGACCCGGCCCGGCCGGTCACCATCAGAGCCGTTAGCACCGGCCCGAGTTCGCGCAGAAGGCTGAGCGCCACGGCCGATCCCAGCCAGCCCTCGGAACCGAACTTGGATAGAGTGTAATAACCCTGCAGTCCCAGCACCATTCCGACGAAGGCGCCGGTAAATCCAATCACGGAAAAAGACTTGGACCCGATGAATTCGATCTGCTTCGCGATCGGCAACAGTTTAGCGGGAGGAACGAAAAGTCCGCGCACCGTATAGAGGAAAAAAATCCCAAAACGCCCAAGACTGAGTATCCGGTTGATGCCAAACGCTCCAAGCGCCTGGATGAGGTTCACCATTCAACTCTCCCTTCCGGGGCATGTGCGGCAATATTCCCATTCGTCGGCATCGGTAAATCACTTCCCCCTTTTCAGGATATGCTCATAGTAAGAGTCCATATTCACGTGCATGGGGTCAGCTTCTCTGCTCAAGAACTGGCGCACTCTGGGATCGTCGCTGTTTCTCACCTCTTCGGGAACTCCCGCCGCCATGACCATGCCTTTATCCATCATCACAATCTGATCGGCAATCTTAAAAGCGCTTTCCAACTCATGAGTGACCACGACCAGCGTCATACCGAGTGTTTCGCGTAAATCCAGAAGCATGCGATCGAGTCCGGCGGCAGTGATCGGATCAAGTCCGGAGGAGGGTTCATCAACAAAGAGCACTTCCGGGTCCATTGCCAGCGCACGGGCAAGTCCGGCCCTTTTGCGCATGCCTCCGCTAAGCTGGGACGGCATGAAATCGCAAAAATCGGAGAGCCCGACCATATTGAGCTTCATCAGCCCCATAATGCGAATGGTCTCAGGGGCTAGCTTGGTATGCACTTTCAAGGGGACCGCGATGTTCTCCCTCAGGCTCATGGAATTAAAAAGCGCGCCGCCCTGGAAAAGGACACCGATCCTGCGCCTGTAAGCCATCAGTTGACTTTCGGAAAATCCGCCAAGGTCCTCATCCTCGATCATTATCTCGCCGGAATCGGTATGCTTGAGCCCGACAAGATGGCGCAGAAGCGTAGTCTTCCCACAACCGCTCACACCCATAATGACCGTGACCCGGTTTTTCGGGATCCCGAATTTCACATCGAAAAGGACCTGGCGGCCTCTGTAAAAGCTGTTCAGGCCGCGGATCGCTATCAAATCGGTTGAAGCCATACGCGGTTACTTTTTGTCCGTGACTACTACATTTTTGAAAATTTCATCCAGTTGGGAAAGCGAGATCATCCTGGCGGTATTGTCGTCTATTCCCGATATTTTGAGTCGTCCGCCCTGCTTCAACACGGCCCTGAGAATCTCGACCATCACGGCAATACAGCAGGTATCCGTACAGACAGCGTTGGAAAAGTTGATCTCTATTTCGCGAGCGCCCTTTTCGCGTGCAAGCTTGAGAATATCTCTGCGAAGCTGGGGGGCGGTATTTCTATCAAAACGTCCGTCGAGTTCCATGACGGTAAGGTTTGGGGTGGGGTAGTTGATTTGACACTTTACCATTTTCCTCTTCTCCAGTGACGACTGCGGGTTCACATCGAGTATCCTATCCTGCTCGATTTTTTCGGTCCAGCCGAGCAGTTCATTTTATAGAACAATGAACGACAAAGATAAATCCATAAATGCTATCTCAAATTTTTGTACCCGCCCTCTGATTTTGGTATAAGGGTGTGGTGCCGGGTTCTGCCGCCCGCCTGATCGGACCGCGGACTACCCGGCCGCCCCGGGAAAAGGTAATATTCAACACGCAAGATCCTCAAGGAGGGGGCATGAACGAAGCAGTACAGGAATCCGGCATTCTGAAAGCATTATACGAGCGCAGGAGTATCCGCCACTTTCTCGCGGATGCCACCGTCGATCATAAACTCATTACGGAGGCGCTCAGGGCCGCTTCATGGGCCCCATCCGGCTTGAACAACCAACCCTGGAGGTTTGCCGTTGTTCGTGACCCGGAGATAAAGGATAAACTGGCCGGCCTGACCAGATACTCCGCCACCATTAAATCAGCCGCCGTGCTCGTTCCCGTGTTTCTCGACAGGCAGGAATCGTATGATTATACGAAGGACTGCCAGGCGATCGGAGCATGCGTGCAGAACCTGCTGCTGGCGCTGCATTCATTCGGACTCGGGGCCGTGTGGCTTGGAGAGATTCTGAAAAACAAGGACAGGGTCCTTGAGATACTCGGACTGCCGGACAGAATGGAACTCATGGCGGTGGTCGCGGTGGGATATCCCGCGCACCGGAATCAGAGTTCTCACAGACGGCCCATCGAAGAGCTGATCGTGTACGAAAAATAGCGCGGCGATTGCACGCGGAAGTCCCAAAACGCTCATAATCCATGAGCAAATGAGAGCCGGCACGAACCTAACACTATTGATCCGAGGGGGGAGATATGAGAATCCGCAAAATCAGCGGAAGATTCTGGGTCGTTTTCGCGTGTTCGATCTTTCTTCTGGCCCTTTACGGGTGCAACCGTTCCAGTTCGCCACCCCCGAACCCCGTGGCGCAACAGCCTTCATCGCCACCTCCACCTCCCGTTCAGTCCTCCGCCCCAACGCCGCCAAGACCCCAGTTCCTGGATTTTCCCGACATTCCCATCCCCACGGAACTCGATCTGCGCGCCGATGATTCCTACGTGTTTCAGGCCGGGAACATGAAAACGGGGATACTTACGCTACGCGGCCGCGTTGATATCAATTCCCTGATCAGCTTCTTCACCATGGCGCTCCCCCGCGAGGGCTGGAAGCCACGGGGGCAGTTCCGGTATAAGAGGTCCGCGCTGATCTTCGAAAAACCCGAAAAAACCTGTGTGATTCTCGTCCACGAGGGCCCCATATATACTTATGTCGAAATTTATGTCGCGCCCATGACGTAGGGTTACAATACCGGATCGCGGACTGTTTTGCTCGCGGTGCTTTTCCGGCGGGCGCTGCCTGTCCCCTGAACAGGGATTTGGCTACCGGATAGCCGGTTGGATCGTCTTCCCCGGCAGCGGGTCAGTGTCGCGCGACACGGACGGTTGCGACCGGGCGCGGTCCGATTTTACTCTCAACCTGAACTGCTCGATTCACGGGGAACTTTAATGCTCAAGGATAAATCAGTTCTCCTCGGTGTCAGCGGCGGCATAGCCGCTTACAAGTCCGCGGAACTCATCAGACTTCTGATCAAGGATGGCGCGTCCGTTCGCGTGGTAATGACCGCCAACGCGGGACAGTTCGTCACCCCCCTCACCTACCAGGCCCTTTCCGGCTACCCGGTCGGAACCGACCTGTTCGGTCTCGAGGCCGAAGCCAGAATCGGTCATATCCATCAGGCGAGAATGGCGGACCTCGTCATACTCGCACCGGCCACCGCGAATCTTATCGCTAAAATGGCTGCCGGCATCGCCGACGATTACCTGACTACGGTGCTGCTCGCCACTACGGCCCCCACTCTGGTCTGTCCGGCGATGAACGTGAAGATGTGGGAGCATCCCGCCACGCAAAGGAACCTCAAGGTCCTCGTCGAGCTTGGCTACAGGATTCAGGACCCTTCCCGCGGCTCTCTCGCATGCGGGGAGGAAGGAATGGGCAGGCTGGCCGAACTGAGCGACATCATGGAGTCGGCAAGACGCATCCTGACCCCTCCCAGTCTCGCCGGGAAAAGCGTACTCGTGAGCGCGGGGCCCACCTGGGAGCCTTTCGATCCCGTTCGCTTCATCAGCAATCCGTCCAGCGGCAAGATGGGATACGCCCTGGCCGCCATCGCGGCACGAAGATCCGCCAAAGTCCACCTGGTTTCCGGCCCCTGTTCTCTTGCCCCCCCCGCGGGGGTCGAACGGATATGCGTGACGACCGCCCTCCAGATGCGCGACGCCGTAACCGCTCTGGCTCCGACAATGGATGCAATAGTAATGGCCGCCGCCGTCAGCGACTACAGACCGACGGAACCGGCCCCGCTTAAGATGAAGAAAGACTCCATCGATCGGATTGCAACATTGGAACCTAACCCTGACATCCTCGCCACGCTGGGCGAGTCCAAGCCACCCGCACAGGTGCTTGTGGGGTTTGCGGCCGAAACGGACAATGTCCTTGAACACGCAAGGGCAAAACTTGTCCGCAAGAACCTTGATTTCATAGTTGCGAACGATCTTACTAAAAAAGGCTCGGGATTCGCCACGGATACGAACGAAGTCAGAATTCTGGAGCGCGGCGGCGCCATATTGGAGCTGCCCCCTCTTACCAAGGAAGAAGTTGCCACGCGGGTGTGGGACAGGATCGAGAAAATCCTGGCGGGTGAGAAACAGCATGCCTGATGAGAATACCACGCGGGAGCTGTCGGATCTTCTCGGACAATTGCGGTGGACGCTCACGGGAGCGAGGGCCGGCGGTGTCCTGGACTGGGCCCGGGCCCCTTCCGGAAAACAACTGGAGGCCGGGCCGCGGGAGGAACCAAACGAGGAGCCACGGTTCATGACACCCGCGCCTCCGGGTGACCATCCGCACCGCGAGCGGATGAATCCCGTCCCTCCTCTCTCCGAAACTCCGCGAGCCCCGCACCCGCCTGCATTGCATGCGCCTGACAGTACCTGTTCGGCGGAGTTCAGGGGAGTTGAACCGCATCGAACCGGCGGCGCAACGCGCATCCCGGCGGCAGCCAAACAGGCGCCGCCCTCCGAGGACCAGGAGGCGGCAACATCCGATCCCCGGCAGTCTTGCGTTCCAACACCGCCATCAACTCAGGGACCGGAGAGCCTGCAAGCCGCCCTGTCCGAGATCAGGGCCTCGCTTGGTGATTGCGGCAGGTGCGGTCTTCATTCGGCGCGCCGCAACCTGGTCTTTGGCGAAGGCTCCGCGCATAGTGGTCTGGTATTCGTGGGCGAAGGTCCGGGGTACGAGGAGGACCAGCATGGCCGCCCGTTTGTCGGCCGGGCCGGCAAATTGCTCGACAAGATGATCCAGGCGATCGGTCTGAAGCGCGAGGACGTCTTTATCTGCAATGTAGTCAAATGCCGCCCGCCTGAAAACCGCACCCCCGTTCCCGACGAGGTTGCCGCCTGCTCCCCCTTTCTCTTCAGGCAACTGGAGGCCCTCAGACCCAAGGCAATCTGCGCCCTCGGCGTAAGCGCCGCCCAGACCATCCTCGGAAATACGCGGCCGATTTCGGCCCTCCGGGGAAGGATTCACTTCTGGCGTGGCTATCCCCTTATTTGTACATACCACCCGGCTTACCTTCTTAGAAGCTCTCACCAGAAAGCGGCGGCCTGGCAGGATTTAAAGGAAGTCCGCCGCCTTCTTGACCCGGCGCCCTGATGCCGCCGCAAACAAAGCGGCAATGAACTGAACGTATCCTCCGTCCGGTTTTCCCAATCAAAAAACATAATCCGTCTTCCCCTGTGACGACCGGAGATCTTTCTCTCGCACACCCACGCCAGGCGCTGGGGATCGTCGATCAGGACGAATTGCCGCCCTCCGTATCTTTCTCTCGCGCACCCGCGCGAGGCGCTGGTCTGCACCACTATGGGAAAGGATTCTGCACCAACATCTTTCTCTCGCACACCCACGCCAGGCGCTGGGCAGACTGTCCGCTGTCAATGGCTGACCCCTCTGGAAGCGGCAGCGACAAGAAAATCGTTTTTCCTGTTTGGTTGTGAACCCCTGCTCATGGTAGTCTAGACCAATGTGGATCTTTGCGCGCCCTGTCAGGATGCAAAATGGATATTGACGTTTGTTATGCCGGGAACAGTGGCTTTTCACGCGACGGGTCGGCACTTTATATGGGATATAATGCTGTCAGCTCAGGCCCCTAAAGGCCCTGCCCGCACCTCCTGTTGCGGCCATTCCTCAATCTGGTATAATATTTCCGTACGGGCAACTAATCTGAATAATTAACCACGCCCTCATTTGCATGGGGCGCACTTGAAAGGCAGGGAGAGAATTCCGCGATGTTGCCTATTCGAAAATACCTGTTTGTTCTGGCGTGCGCGGCTCTTGCACTGGCCATGGCAGCTCGCGCGTACGGCGGATCGGAGGACCGGCATATCAACATTATTGAAATCCGCGACTCCGTCAATCCGGCCGCCGAGGACTTCCTGAAGCAGTCAATCGAACTCTCCGCTCAGGAGCATGCGGAGTTCCTGATTGTGCTTCTCGATACCCCGGGCGGGCTTATGACCTCCATGCGCGGAATGGCACAAGCGGTTCTCAATTCCGAGGTCCCCGTTGTCGTCTACGTTTCCCCGAGCGGAGCGCAGGCGGCATCGGCCGGCGTGTTCGTGACGGCCGCCGCCGACGTGGCGGCAATGGCCCCCGGGACCAACATTGGGGCGGCCCACCCCGTGACGGGTGAAGGAGGTGATATCCCAAAGACAATGAATGAGAAGGTCATGAACGACATGCAGGCCTTCGCGAGAAGCATTGCCCAGCAGAGGGGGCGAAATGCCGATTGGCTCGAAGATGCCGTCAAATCCAGCGTATCCGCGACAGCGGAGGAAGCTTTCAGGGAGAATGTAATAGATCTGGTTGCCGACACCCTTCCCGTTCTTATTTCGAAGCTTGACGGCTGGCAACTCCAGCGCAAGGGACAAACCATCGTCCTCAACACGCGCGGAATCCGCCTGCGTACAATTGATGCCGGCTGGCAGTACAGTATTCTCCGGATCATCAGCAACCCGAATCTGGCCTACATACTGCTCATGATCGGACTCGCCGGGCTTTACTTCGAACTCTCCAGTCCGGGAGCCGTGCTCCCCGGAGTCGTGGGCGGAGTATCCCTCATCCTTGCGCTCTACGCGCTTCAGACACTTCCCGTCAATTATGCCGGGTTTCTCATAATTCTCCTGGCGGTTATCTTTTTCATCCTCGAGATCAAGGTTGCGTCCTATGGCATGCTCAGCATTGCAGGGGTACTGTGCCTCGTGCTCGGCTCCCTGATGCTGTTCAGGTTTCCCGAACAGCCGATGCAGCTTGCATGGTCGGTTTTCATACCTACCGTGGCGGTGATTTCACTCTTTTTCATTGCCGTGGCGGCGCTTGCTTTTCGCGCTCAGGCAAGTACGCCCCAAACAGGCGCCGAAGCACTGGTCGGACTCATTGCCGAAGTCACGACCGATATCGATCTCGAGGGCAAAGTCTTCGTGAATGGTGAACTGTGGAATGCCCAAGCGCAAGAAAAAATCAGCACAGGAGAAAGGGTGGAAGTGGTAGCGGTGCATAATTTGAAGTTGCAAGTGAAAAAAATCGGTGGTAGATAGTGAAAATTAGCTCTTGTAAGTTTTGCGCGGACCTGCGACCTTTGGAGTGAAATAATGCCTTACGGAATGGCGATAGTCGTCGTTCTTGCCATACTGTTTTTGGCGAACGCGATCAGGATTTTGAATGAGTATGAACGCGGCGTGATATTCCGGCTCGGACGTGTTATCCGGGCTAAAGGACCGGGGCTGATTCTTCTGATCCCGATAATTGACAAAATGCAGAAGGTAAGCTTACGGTTGATCGCGGCCGATGTTCCCACCCAGGATGTAATCACGCGAGACAACGTTTCGGTAAAAGTGAACGCGGTGATCTATTTCCGGGTGGTCGATCCGGTGAAAGCCATAATTTCGGTTGAGAACTACCTGTACGCTACCAGTCAGTTATCGCAGACTACTCTGCGAAGTGTTTGCGGACAGGCCGCTCTTGACGATTTGCTCTCGGAACGAGACAAAATCAACGCGCATATTCAGGAGATTCTCGACAGACATACCGAACCCTGGGGAATCAAAGTTTCGGTTGTCGAGCTAAAACAGATAGACCTGCCCCAGGAAATGCAGCGGGCAATGGCAAAACAGGCCGAAGCCGAACGTGAACGACGTGCGAAAGTGATCAATGCGGAGGGTGAGTTCCAGGCGGCAACCCGTCTATCCGAAGCAGCGGCGATAATCCAGGAGCAACCGATAGCTCTCCAGTTGCGCTACCTGCAAACCCTCCGGGAGATTGCGGCGGAACACAATTCAACAACTTTGTTTCCGATTCCAATTGATTTGTTCAAGCCTTTCCTGAGAATTTCTGAATTATTGGATAAGGGGAAAGGGAATAAGGAGTAATTCAAGATGGCCAAGAAAGAGAAAGAGAAAAAGGAAAAACCACTCGACAAAATGACGGCAAAAGAACTTCGCGAACTTGCTCTCTCTACGGGCGGGATTGTTGGAGTTCATGCGATGAATAAGGCGGAATTGGTTGCGGCAATCAAAGAAGTACGCGGTATTGTTGATGAAAAAGGCACAAAGAAAGATGTCGATGTGCGTGCCCTCAAACAAAAGATCAGGGAACTGAAAGACAAGCTGGACCAGGCAAAAGAATCCGGGAACAGCAAACTTATAAGGTCGTTCAGGCACAGGGTCAGCAATCTCAAGAAGAAAACCCGCCGCGCGGCATAGTCGGATAACGATAGTCTAACGTCAGCAGGGAGGTTGGGTTCCAAGTACAGGTTTCGAGATCGGATAGATACACGGGATGCCGCATATATGTATTGCCCAGTTTCTGTAGTTTTGATCCGGTCTCGCGGCTGTTCCGGTTTACCGACTTCATTAAGTTTGAGGGTGCTCATACCGGCTGAAACATGAACCGATAATCAGGGCTGTTGGGTTCGCGGGCGGCCGGTCGAATTCAAGCGATTTTGTGAGCGGAACCGTTGCACTCGATAATGGAGGGTACTGATGAATGTAGATCCAAAGGTGATCGCGGCTATCTCATCCGCTATTGGCTATTACCTGCAAGCCGAGCAGGAGGCTTTATTAGCGATGCAGCAACAGAGGAGACCCGCTCAGCCCGTAGTAATGAGCAGCCCGTTTTCGATTGCCGGAAGGCAGGCAGCTATGGACGTGAGATGGGCATGGCAGATGCGCATTCCGCGTTAGTGAAGTTGGTGTGTAGACCTTGATCGACTTTGAATAAAGGATTTTGGCTGCCGGAAGTTGCCCGAACAAGATGCTCCCAGGTCAAAATTAATGATACCAGTAGTTTTAAGAGGATGTTTCCTTCAAGACGACTCCTGGTGTTCAAAGTCTGGTGCTGAGGTAAGCTGAGCCGAAAACTGAGTATCTCTCGAATGGAAAAAGGAGACACAAGGATGGAGAATTCACATCGTCATGGTACTTCTCTCATTGCTAAACTGATTGATGAGCCACCTGTTGCAATCGATAACCCCGTCAAAATAGGGGACCTGACTTTCCGTGATGGTCATCAATCCCTTTTCGCCACCCGTGGAAGAACGGAAGATCTCCTTCCCATCGCAGAGGAAATGGAGAAGGTCGGGTACTGGTCCATGGAAGTATGGGGCGGAGCGACTTTCGATACGATGCACCGGTTTCTCAATGAGGACCCGTGGGAAAGACCGCGCCAACTGAAAAAGTACCTCAAGAAGACCAAGCTGATGATGCTTCTGCGCGGCCAGAATCTCGTCGGATACCGCAACTACGCGGACGATATGGCCGAGGCGTTCGTCGATCGCGCATGCGCGAACGGCATTGAAGTTTTCAGAACATTCGATGCTCTCAACGACTTCCGGAACTTCGAAACGGTCATTAAACCGATCAAGAAGAACGGAATGCATTTTCAGGGCACCATTTCCTATTCGCTGACCGAACCCCGGATGGGCGGCGCCGTTTACAACCTGGAATACTGGGTCAAGAAAGCCAAACAGCTCGAGGATATGGGCGCGGATTCGTTCTGCATTAAGGATATGGCGGGCCTCATCGCTCCGTACGATGCCTATTACCTGGTGAAAGCGCTTAAAGAGAATGTGAAGCTCCCCATTCATCTCCACAGCCATTTCACCTCGGGTATGGCCGATCTGGCCCTTCTCAAGGCGATCGAAGCCGGCGTAGACATAGTCGATACCTGCCTGTCCCCCTGGGCCTACCGCAGCTCCCATCCGGCCATCGAACCGTTGGTCATGACCCTGCGGGCCACCAACAGGGACACCGGTTTTGACCTCCATCAGCTCGCCAAGTGCAGCGAGCACTTCGAGAAGGTTTCACCGAAGTACCGTCACCTGCTCGATGACCGTATGTCCATCATCGACATTGGCGTCCTGCTCCATCAGACGCCTGGCGGTATGCTCTCCAACCTGATTAACCAGCTCCGCGACATGGGCGCCTCCGACAAGCTCAACGACGTGTTCGCCGCCCTGCCCCGGGTTCGTAAAGAAATGGGCCAGGTACCCCTCGTCACGCCTACCAGCCAGATCGTCGGCATCCAGGCCGTTAACAACGTTCTTTTCGATACTCCGGAAGAACGCTACAAGATGATTTCCGCTCAGAGCAAGGACCTCTTCTTCGGCCTCTACGGTCACACACCAGTTCCCGTTGATCCCGAAATCCAGAAGAAGGCCCTTAAGGGCTATCCCAGAGGCGAGACTCCTTTCGCGGGACGTCCCGCGGAGATCCTCGAGCCCGAAATGCCCAAGAACCATGAGGATGTCAAAGGGTTGGCCAAGGACATCGACGACGTTCTCATTTACGGCATGTATCCCATGACCGGAAAACGCTTCCTCAACTGGAAGTACGGCAAGGAACCCGTTCCACCCGAAGTAATGCCAAAAACTCTGGAACAATGCGCCAAGGAAGCCGAACTGGTCAAGAAAGCCAAGGCCGGCTTGCTCGTCGAGAAGCCCAAGAAGGAAGTTCCCGAGAAGGGTGAAGGCGCGCGGCAGTTCAATGTGTTTGTTGATGGCGACTACTTCTCGGTCGATGTGGAAGCAATCGGCGGCGCACCCATGATCACGGGCATTGCCCCGATCGCTCAGCCGGCAGCCGCTCCGAGACCTGCTCCCGCGGCAGCCCCCAGGCCCGCAGCAGCTCCCGCTGCTGCTCCCGCGGCAGCCCCCGCTGCCCCGATTGCCGGAGGCGCCAAGCTCGAAGCCCCCATGCCCGGCATGGTTATGCGGTACGCAGTGAAGGAAGGCGACCAGGTCAAGGAAGGCGACGTGGTCATGGTCCTTGAAGCCATGAAGATGGAAAACTCCATCCTCAGCCCCGCCAGCGGTACCGTAAAGCAGATTTGCTGCAAGGAAGGCCAGAGCGTACAGAAGGGTGATGTGCTCGCTGTAATCGGGTAGTGAATATTTGATTTGAATCAGCCGAAGGAGGAGTAAGATAATGGCCAAGAAACCGGTTCGTGTAGCTGTAACCGGCGCCGCCGGACAAATCGGCTACGCCCTGTTGTTCCGGATTGCGAGCGGTGAAATGCTGGGAAAAGACCAACCGGTCATCCTGCAGATGTTGGAACTTCCGATCGATAAAGTTCAGGCCGCTCTCAAAGGCGTGATGATGGAACTGGAAGACTGCGCATTCCCGCTCCTGGCCGACATGGTCGGCACCGGCGACCCCAAGGTCGCCTTCAAGGATGCGGACTATGCCATGCTGGTTGGCGCCCGGCCTCGCGGCCCCGGAATGGAACGCAAGGACCTGCTGCTCGAAAACGCCAAGATCTTCATCGAGCAGGGCAAGGCAATGAATGCTGTCGCCTCTCGCGATATCCGCGTGATCGTTGTCGGAAACCCCGCCAACACCAACTCCTGGATCGCCATGAATTCAGCCCCGGATCTGCCGAAGGGCAATTTCACCGCGATGCTTCGCCTGGATCACAATCGCTCGCTTTCGCAGCTCGCGACCAAAACAGGCAAGCCGGTTGATTCCATCGAAAAAATGATCGTGTGGGGGAACCATTCGCCCACGATGTACCCGGATTACCGCTTTGCCACAATCGACGGCAAGCCCGCTCCCCAAGTGGTAAATGACGAAGCCTGGTACAAGAACGAGTATATTCCCACGGTCGGGAAGCGCGGCGCCGCCATCATTACCGCCCGCGGCCTGTCCTCCGCCGCTTCCGCGGCCAATGCCGCCATCTGTCATATGCGCGACTGGGCGCTGGGCACCAACGGCAAGTGGGTAACCATGGGTATCCCGTCAGACGGCTCCTACGGCATTCCGGAAAACGTCATGTACGGTGTGCCCGTTATTTGTACTCCTGGTAAGTACGAGAGAGTGAAAGGCCTCGAGATCGACGCCTTCTCGCGCGAGAAGATGGATTTCACTCTGAAGGAACTGCTCGAAGAGCAGGCCGGCGTTAAGGGCATGCTGTAGTCCACCGCCCAGGCCCGCCGGTTTTCCACATCCGGCGGGACCGCCCGAGCATCATCCCATCGGCCGGTTTCCCGGCTCGTGTGCGGGATGAGCGCGGGCAGCAGATAGATGCATTAGAACAGTAAAGAGGCGCTGTACCCCTGGTTCAGCGCCTCTTTTTTTCGGGGAACATCAGCCGGAGACTGGATCACTGTGCGTTGATCAGTTTCGCGCGCGAGAGGATGAAATGACTGGAGATGCGCTTCATCCGCCGCCGGGTGGGGCATAAGCTCCGCGCGCAGATGAAATTGTGTTTATTGAGGCATGTGCGGCCTATACATGAATTATGCTCGCGAGTAAGCCGATGAAATCCGGGAGCACGTTGAGATTGAAGGCTATTCGTTCAGAGCGACCCTGTTTCGCTCATGCCAGACCACATTCAAGATCGCATCAGAGGAATAAGTCAGGGGATTGAGGCGGGAGGCAGGCGCCTGTTCATCCGGATCAACCAACAGCTAACCCGCCGCTTCGCCGGCGTATACATCAAGGCGCGTCATGCCGCGGGCATGTTCGCGACAGAACATAAGCCTTCCACTCTGACCATTTGGCCGGTCAGAAGTCGCCGCTCTTTCCGAGTCTGGAAGATTCCTGCCCGAACGCAAATTCTTATCAGTCATGTTCATGAACGATTCGAGGCGGCATCAACTGCCGCCCCGTCGCTGTTGTAATACATATTTTATGGATGTCTGGGTGCTGATACTGGTGAGAAGCCGGTTCCGTTGTTTCCGACTATTTCCTCGCCAGAGCTGAGAAGCGGATCTGGAAGTTCTTGATGTTGTTTTCATCATGCCGCAGGATGGCGATCTGAAACGCGTTTAGTTTTGCACAATCTCTGGCGCATTCTTCCTTGTTCTGGTCGATGTTTTCACATCTTCTGCACGGACTTTCCACGGTTTTGATGAAGGGAATCATGCTCTTGTTTCTCCTCGGGAACAGAAAGAGTGAATTAAGTCAAGAATTGATGCGGGAGACATGATAGAACATCTTTTCACAATCTGTCAAGTCAATTTGTGAATGGAATGCAAACGGGATGAATGCCGGGAAGAGAACGATTTAGGCCAGAAGACAGTCTCCGGCCATAATCCCTGTTTGCGCGATGGATTGTCCGGGTTGGCTCTCGGGAATACTCGGCCGCTGTAATATTTTGTTGAACGAAGTTGCGACTGCATTTACTATTTTTCACGATCTCCATGTCAATTGCTGTTGCGTCCAAAAGCACTTGCTGGTATAGGATGGAGTGTAACTCAACTTTCTATCCTCTCCACTGTTGCGGCCAGGAGGACGAGGTAGTGCTGTAGATTCTAACCCTATCTCCTTATTCCCTTCAGGTTCATTTTTCCGCGTGCATCTTTTAGCGAAAGATGGCCAAGGGCGTCGAACTGTGTTGCTGTTCGTGCATTTTTTAACAGAATCCGCTGTGGCAACCAGCGGGATTTCGTGTGGATCTTTGCGTTGAGGAGGGTACGTATGTTTGATGAAAAGGTACTACAGAAAATTCAAGCTGGTAAAGAGAACTGGGATAAGGGACCTGTTGCGAAAACACTGTCGAAGTCGCCCGAAGCTAAACCTGTTTTCACCACAATTTCCGGTACACCGGTCGAACGGCTCTATACTCCTCTGGACGTGAAAGGACTGGATTACGACCGTGACCTGGGCTTCCCGGGCACTTTTCCGTTCACCCGCGGTGTTCAGCCCACGATGTACCGCGGCCGTTACTGGACGATGCGCCAGTACGCCGGTTTTGGAAATGCCAAGGAGACAAACGCCCGGTACCGCTACTTGCTTCAGCAGGGCCAGACTGGTTTGAGCGTTGCCTTCCAGCTTCCGACTCAGGCCGGCTATGACAGCGACCATCCGCTTTCCATGGGTGAAGTCGGTAAGGTGGGCGTCGCGATCGACCATATTGATGACATGAAAATCCTCTTTAACGGCATTCCCCTGGACAAGGTCACCACCTCCATGACCATGAATGCCCCGGCCGGCGTCCTTCTTTCCATGTACCTGGCAATCGCCCAGGAACAGGGTGTTCCCTGGGACAAAGTCGGCGGTACCGTACAGAACGATGTTTTGAAGGAAATCATCTGCCGCGGCCAGTATATTTACCCTCCCAAGCAGACGATGCGCCTGACGGTGGACCTCATCGAATTCTGCCAGAAGAATGTTCCCCGCTGGAACTCCATCAGCATCAGCGGATATCACATCCGTGAATCGGGATCGACAGCCGCGCAGGAAATGGCGTTCACGATCGCCGACGGCATTGCCTACGCCCAGGCTTGTATCGATCGTGGCATGCCTGTTGACACGTTTGCACCGCGCCTGAGCTTCTTCTTCAACGCTTTCACCAACGTGCTGGAAGAAGTCGCCAAGTTCCGCGCCGGCCGCAGATATTGGGCAAAGGTCATGAGAGACCGGTTCAAGGCAAAAGATCCGCGGTCCATGATGCTGCGCTACCACGTACAGACCGGCGGCGTCACGCTGACCGCTCAGCAGCCGCTCAACAACATCGTCCGTGTTGGTCTGCAGACCTATGCCACGGCACTTGGCGGCGGTCAGTCACTGCACACCAACTCCTATGACGAAGCCCTGTGTCTGCCCACGCAGCAGGCGGTTACCGTGGCCCTCCGCACACAGCAGATCATCGCGGAAGAAAGCGGCGCCACCGATACTATCGATCCGCTGGCGGGTTGCTACTATGTCGAGCACATGACCGACAAGATCGAAGGCGAAATTGATGAGTACATCAAGAAGATCGACGCGATAGGCGGAACGCTGACCGCTATCGAGCAGGGTTATATCCAGAAGGAAATCCAGAACAGCTCCTACAGGTTCCAGAAAGAAATCGAGAACAACGAACGCGTCTATGTCGGCATCAACAAGTACACCATGGAAGAGCCTCCTCCAACTGGTCTTCTCAAGGTAGATATGTCCGTTGGTGTGGAAAAGACCGCCGAACTCAAGAAGTTCCGAGCCGCGAGAGACCAGGCAAAGTGGAAAGCAGCCCTTGACAAGTTGCGCCAGGTTTCCCAGACCGATGAAAATGTAATACCGTATGTTATTGAAGCCGTGAAAGCCAAGGCGACCGTCGGGGAAGTCTGCGATGTTTGGCGCGACGTCTACGGCGAATATCGGCCCAAAGAGTTTGTATAATCCGGCTTGAGACCAACAGGTTAAGCAACTGCTATTGCTATATATCGGAGGGAAATTTTATGGCCAGAAAAATTAAAATGATCATGGCAAAACCCGGTCTTGACGGTCACGACCGAGGCGCCAAGCTCCTAGCTAGAGTCTTTGCCGAGGCAGGGATGGAAGTCGTCTATACCGGGCTCCGCCAGACACCTGAAATGATCGTCGCCGCAGCCGAACAGGAAGATGCCGATGTTGTCGGCCTCAGCAGCCTTTCGGGCGTTCACAACTATTTCTTTCCACGAGTCGTGGAGTTGCTGAAGCAAAAGGGACTCAGCGACGTTCTGCTCGTCGGTGGAGGAATCATTCCGGAAGAAGATTATGACGGACTGAAAAAAGCCGGCATGAACGCCATTTTTGGTCCCGGCACGCCGACCAAGGACATTGTTTCCTTTATTGAGTCGAATGTCCGGAAACGCTAACAGCAACAGGCGCTACTAACAGGAGGGCGGGATATTACCCGCTGACCGGACCAAACTCCTTCCAAGCTATGGGACCCATCCGCGACCAGCGGGTGGGTTCCGAGTATTTCCAGCCCGCCTCTTTTGCCGGTTTTCCTGCCCTCGCTTGAGCGGGAGGGTATTCATCTGAACGGGAAGCCGGCAGGTAATACTCTGCCCTGATGGCTTGCTTTCAGCAAGGGATCACCGAGGGAGCCCCGCGTTCGAATTCTCGGCGCGCCCTCCGGTCGGCATCTATCCGGAGCTGCCCTGCCTGCAAAGCATACGGCTGTGAAAGGAATTAAACTATAATGTCCGTTGATTATGCGACCCAAGTCCTGGAAGGCTCTCCGCGCGCAGCCGCTCGACTCATCTCATGGCTCGAGGATGAAGACGAGAGAGCTTATGATTCGATGGCCAAGCTTTACCACCACACCGGAAACGCCTACATTATCGGAATCACCGGATCGCCGGGCGCCGGGAAGAGCACACTCACCGACAAGCTGGCTCGAATAATACGAAAAAGCGGTTTGAAGGTGGGCATCATCGCTGTTGATCCCTCAAGCCCGTTTACCGGCGGCGCTCTGCTGGGGGACCGGGTCCGCATGAGTGAATTAAGCAACGATCCGGACATTTACATCCGCAGCATGGCAACCAGGGGTTTCCTCGGTGGAATGGCCAAGGCAACCAGCGATGTGGTTAAAGTCCTCGATGCGCTGGGTAAGGACATTATTATTATCGAGACCGTCGGAGTCGGTCAGGACGAAATCGATATCATCGGTATTGCCGACACGACTTGCCTGATCCTGGTACCCGGTCTCGGAGATTCCATCCAGAGCATGAAGGCCGGCATCATGGAAATCGCCGATGTATTCGTGGTGAACAAGGCGGATAAAGTTGGCGCGGACCAGCTTTGCGCCGAAATCTGCGGCCGGATTGAAATAGATGCCCACATCAAGCCAACCGACTGGACTCCTCCGGTACAGCAGTGCGTGGCGGTGGAGGACATTGGCGTCAAGGAATTTTGGCAGGCCATCGAAAGCCACCGCAGCTTCCTGCAGGAATCAGGAAAATTCCAAGTGAAGAGACGCGAGCGGATTTACCAGGAAACACTGCGGATGATCCACGGTGAACTCTTCAAGGCGGTCCGCGAGTTCATGCAGGAAAGCGGCAAGCTCGACCGCGCGGTCGAGGATATACAGAGCAGGAAGAGAGACCCCTATAGTCTGATGCGCACCGTAGTCAGTGAATGGCTTTCCATTCCCAATTTGCACAAGGAGGCGTCATGAAGGTACTCAAGGTTGACCATATCGGTATCGCTGTTAACAGCATCGAAGAGTGCAAGAAACTCTATTCCGAAGTTCTGGGACTGACACACCTCGGCAACGAGACGGTCGCCGAGCAGAAGGTAACCACCGCTTTCTTCCCCGTGGGAGATGCGGAAATCGAACTCCTGGAATCCACCGCGCCCGACGGCCCGATCGCGAAGTTCCTGGAAGCCAAGGGACAAGGCGTCCAACACATAGCTTTCCGCGTGGAAAACATCGAGGAAGCCCTTGCCGAACTGAAGGCGAAGGGAATCAGGCTTATAGACGAAAAGCCGAGGAAAGGGGCAGGCGGGGCAAAAATCGCTTTCCTGCATCCCAAGTCAACTTTTGGAGTTCTCGTGGAGCTTTCCCAGAGATAGCGATACCGAGGCTCACACATACTGGAAATGGGAAGGGGCGTGTGTTTTCACGCCTCTTTTCTTTTGGGACCGCTATCCCTCGATTGCGGGCGCCTTTTTATAACGTGACCTGATGAATACTATGACCGCGATCGCGAGAACCGCCAGGACAACGATATCGAGTTGATGGGAGTAGGTCTGGACCACACGCCAGTGTTCGCGCAGATACATCCCGCAAACCAGCAGAAACGAATTCCAGATGGTTGCGCCCACCAGCGTCACCGCCAGGAATTGTGGAAACGGCATCCTGCCCATCCCGGCAGGTATCGAGATGAGGTGCCGAACCACTGGAATAAAACGGCTGATGAATAGCGTAAGCGCACCGCCTCGCCGGTTAAAGAAATGCTCGGTGCGCTCGAGATCGTGCCGGTTCAGCAACAGGTACTTTCCAAGCTTGAGTACCACTGGCTTTCCACCGTAATACCCCATGACGTATGACAGCGATGAGCCGATTATCGAACCAAGACTGGTCGCGGCAATTGCCAACCCGAGGCTCCATTTCCCATCGGCCACGAGAAAACCGACAAAAGGCATCACAGCCTCGCTGGGTATGGGAAATATCATACTCTCAAGGGCCATCAGGAATCCGGCGCCGAAATACCCGGTCTTTTCAAGACATGCAATTGCAAAGCCTATCACAGCGTTGGTAAGCATTCTGAGCTTCGCTCCCAGCCGGCTAAATGACTCCCGGCGGTTGGAAAGTAAACGGATTCAAGGAGTTTCTGTCGAAATCATGATTTCTTGCACTGGAGAGTCTTTAAGAAAGCCTCTATTCTGTCCCGGAAAAAGTAAGCCGTCACGGTCGCGGCGACCGCGACGCCCAACAGGACAAGAAGTTTGCCATATTCCCCGCCTTCGATGAAGCCCCCGCTCAGTGTAAGCAAAATAGTGCCGAAAAGTCTCCCCACCGTACTGACCACAATGAATTCAATCGTGGTGAGATGTCCGAGACCGAGGATGAAACAGAGATAATCCTTGGGAAATCCGGGCACGAGGAAGAGCATGAAAGCAACGAAGACGCCTTTATGCTCGAGGAGGTAATCAAACTTGGCCAGGACGGCCTGATCGACCACCTTCTCTACCAAAGGCCTTCCAAATGCCCTCGAAAGGGCGAATGCGATGAACGACCCTATTGTCAGTCCGATAGTAGAGAGTACCACACCCCAGTAGAATCCAAAAAAGTAACCGCCCAGAATACCGGTCGCCTCCCCCGGCAATGGAGCAAAGACCACCTGGGTTATCTGTAAAAGGACAAAGACGAGAAATTTTGCGGGCCCCAGGGACTCGAGAAACGCTTTCGCCTCCTCCTTGTTCAAGAAGACGTTGATCCAGCCGGTCTTATAGAAGAGCAGCAGCACCAGGCAAAAGCCGAGAATAAAGAGAACGAACCTGAGCCTCGCCCCGTTTTTCTTCTTGTTTTGTACCGGGACCTCTGGAGTTTTAACATCATCCTGTTCCACGACATCACTCATACCGGTGGTTCTCTTTCCTGAACAGGCCAACTCGCCCTTGCCGCGTGTTAGTACCACATTGCATGATAAAGCCTCTCACGTCAGCCCCCGTCGCCATTCCGGTAATTGCGGCAAGCCGGTTCCCGTGAGGTTTCGAGCCCCCCGCTTCCGCCCGGGAATTGAACGAAAAAGGACATTTTCGAGTAAACCCAAAAATCATGCGAAAACCCTCAATTCCAGGGGGCATGATTGCTTCATTGTAGCCTTACTTCCCCTGCCAGTCCACTCACAAAGCTTGAGCACCCTGGCTAGGTTGGCCATGGGAGGGAACAGCCGCGATCATTTGCATTATTACCCGGCCGGGAGGATGAATTTTCCCTGTCCTTTTATTAAAATAATCGGTAATAGTCTTGATAAGAGTAAGCCATATGAGAAAGTCAGGGAGTGGCCTGCCCTCTTGGGGTGCGTCTCTGCCTGCATAGATGGAATTATGAAAGAAAACAACGTAGTCGGTGGAGAAAATACGGAGCCGGCCGCACCTCTGATGGCCGAAGAAGCGCATCTATTCGACATCGATGCTTTCCGCGCACGTATGTCCAGGTACCTGGACCGGGCGAATAACAACACATCCGTTTTTTTCGAAGCCCTCGCCTTCGCGCATGAGTTGCATGCCGGACAGCGGCGGAAATCCGGTGCGCCCTATATAAGCCATCCTTGCGCGGTCGCCGAAATTCTGGTCCGCGAGATGCAATTCAGGGACCCCGTTGTCCTGGCTGCCGCCCTGCTGCACGATGTGGTCGAAGACGTCCCCTGGATCTCACTCGATGACATCGAGTACCAGTTCGGCCCCAGAGTTGCCGAACTCGTGGACGGGTGCACCAAGCTTGCCCGTTTCCATCTCGACCGCGCCATCCTGAAAGACCTCACGCACAGCAAGATCTTCATCAGTGCGAGCCGCAGGCTCGGCGTGCTAATCATAAAACTGGCCGACCGCCTCCACAACCTGCGCACGCTCCACTTTCTCCCGAAGACCAAACGACAGCGGATTGCCCAGGAAACCGTGGAGGTCTACGCACCCATAGCCGCCCGCCTGAACCTTTACCCCGTGAAGCGGGAACTCTATCACCTGGCACTCTCTTTTCTATACCCGAAAAAAAGCAAAAAGATCCTTCACATCATTCAGGACATGCGCAACTCAGAGGATGTGGCGCATATCGAATCCACTTTGGCGAAGCTGCTTTTCGAAAAGGGGCTGGCCGCCGAAATTCGCATACGTCCCAAGGGTCTGGGGAGCTACTACGATCCCATGAAACGCACCCTCGACCCGCTTTATCCCGAGAACTACGTGGACTTCGCGGTCATTCTGAAAACGGAAGACGCCCTCGCCTGCTACAACGTCCTCGGACTGGTGAATAATGCTTTCCCCTCCATTCCCAAAAGCATTCGTGACTTCATTGCAAATCCGAAGACAAACGGCTACCGCAGCCTTCACATTCGAATTCATCTCGGTGGGAATAATTACCTTATAAAGCTCAGAACGTTTCAAATGGAGGAACTGGCAAACGCGGGCATCCTTCGAGCCTGGGATGCTCAAACCGGATTGAGTGACGAACGGTGGCAGGAGATCAGCGAGCTTCTACGCGACATCGGCGAATACGGCGGCGCGGCCCCACAGCGCAAAGCGCTCATCCGCCTCTCGGACACCGAGGAGATCTACACCTACAGCCCCATGGGTGACATTTATTATCTCCCCAAGGGCAGCATCGTTCTTGATTTTGCCTACCGCATACACTCCGAACTTGGTGATTACAGCGAAGGGGCGATCGTTAACACGGTCTGGTCTCCCATAACCCGGGAACTGAGGGACGGCGACACGGTGGAGATTCTTACGTCACCCGAGCCTCTCGATGTCGATCCCGACCTGGAGGCGCTCTGCAAGACCCCAAAAGCCAGGACCGCGATAAACAGGCATCTGCAGCTCAGGCGGCTCAATTTCGCGCAGCAGGTCGGCAAGGAAATCCTCATCCAGGAAATCGTTCGCCACAATCTGCCCACAACGGTGCTCGACGGCGAGAACATCCGCCTTATCCTGGAAATCCTCAATTTGAAAGATCTCCACGAACTCTTCATCCGTATAGGTCAGGACCTTACCTCACCCGAACTGGTTCTTTACTACCTTGAGACTTCACGGGGACTTGACGAAAGCAGGCCTATCAGTACCGAGAAACGCTCTTACGAGCACAACGTCATAACCGTTTCGAGCCTGGATAAGGCGATATTCAAGTTCGCGCGGTGCTGCAACCCGTTGCCCGGCCAGGACGGCGTGGTCGCGACCCTGAGCGAGAGAGGCACCGCGTTCCATCACCGCGATTGCCAGGACCTGCATCAACGACATGGTCTTCAACCCCAGCAGCTTCTGGACATACGATGGAACATGCAGGCCGTCTGGAGGCACCCCCTGGTCTTTCGAATTCATATCCTCGAGCAAAAAATGCGTGACCTCCTGCCCTGCCTCTCGGAACTCCCTCCACAGATACGAATTCAGCAGATAAGCAGCGCACTGGACAGGCACGATCACCCGATGGTGTGGATGAGCGTGATATTCCAGAGCTTCGGGGAAGCAAAAGAGTTTTTCAGTCAGATTCCGGTGGAGCGCACATTGATCGACGAGTTTGCAAGGGAGGGGGGGCCCAGAAGTCTTCAGCTCCAAAGGGAGTACATCATATCATAGCCGGCGGGCGAAACCCGCCAGCCTCCGTTCAGCATCGCAATCAGGCGCCGGCAGTCCCGAAACACCAAAACAAAAAAAGCGTATCGAGCCACGGGTTGATCATAGCGGCGCCGCTCTCGGTGGGAAGCCGCCACGGACCATTCATTCAAAGCGGCCGGAACGGCTCAGCGGCACCTGTGCCACCCTTACGAATCAGTGTATCGACCTTCCCTCGAGAGCCGGTGGGAAGGCCCTCTGGGCCAGAGATTTGAGTTTTTCCTTCTTGACTCCGGCTACCTCCACGAGCAGAAACTGTATCCAGACCCCGCACAGGAAGCTGACCATACTTTCGTTGCTCATGAATACTTCCGCCCTGAGCTTTTCATCCTCGATCGCTTCCGAGGCAAGATTCATGATGTCGCTGCGCAGGCGCCCCTCGCCCAGGCACTGGAGCGCCTTACTGTACAGCTTTTCCATTTCCGTGGCCTGGGAGATAATACATGCCGCCTTGTCACACGCCTCAATCAGATTCAGCTTCACCATTGGCAACCAGTTTCCTTTTGAAAGTACCCGAGAACATATTGAATATCTATTGAATCGGTTTAGTTTGATAGATCGATCATAGCATTTTGCCCCTTCCTTGGGAACAGAGGAACGGAGAAAACATCCCATGGGGGGGTGCGGATCTTTTTGATTGACAGGAGGTCCGCCTATGACGTTATTATTCTGGGTTCCGGGCCTAGGCTGAACAATCAGAAAGGAGCTTTCATGAGGATATATCCTGATAATTTTCTACGGACCACCAGGTTTGTGACCTTCATTGCTATTTTTTGCTCGATGACCCTTGTCCATGCCTCGCTGGCCATTTCCGCATCACCCGCCCTTGTGGCCCAGGGGCCCTCGACATTCGCCGATCTCGCCGAAGGCGTAAAGGATGTCGTTGTTAATATCTCTACGACCCAGGTAATAAAAGAAAACCCCATGCAGCCGTTCATGGGTCCCAACTCGCCTTTTCGCGAGTTTTTCGGTGACGATTTTTTCAAGCGGTTTTTCGGGGAGAACGCGCCTCAGGGTGGCATGAAGACCCACGCTCTCGGCTCCGGGTTCATCATCGATACCGATGGTTCCATCCTCACCAATAATCACGTGGTCGAGAAGGCTTCGGAAATCA
This sequence comes from Syntrophobacter sp., assembly GCA_039679945.1. Classification (GTDB taxonomy): domain Bacteria; phylum Desulfobacterota; class Syntrophobacteria; order Syntrophobacterales; family Syntrophobacteraceae; genus SbD1. The sequence goes on from JBDKTY010000168.1 coordinate 48,404, forward strand.
AGATCAAGACGGCTTCCGGGAAGGAATATGATGCAAAGGTCGTTGGCCGTGATCCCAAGACTGATATAGCACTGATCAAAATTACCGCCGATGGCAAGCTGCCCAAGGCGGCCAAGCTTGGAGATTCCGAAGCCATCAGGGTCGGAGACTGGGTTATGGCGGTGGGGAATCCCTTTGGTCTGGGCAACACCGTTACCGCCGGAATCATCAGTGCCAAGGGCCGTATCATCGGGGCCGGACCTTATGACGATTTCCTCCAGACTGATGCCGCCATCAATCCCGGCAACAGCGGGGGACCGCTTTTCAATATGAACGGCGAGGTAGTCGGAATCAACACTGCAATCGTCGCGCAGGGCCAGGGGATCGGTTTTGCAACGCCCATCAACATCGCCAAGGAAATACTGGCGCAGCTCAAGACAGGCAAAGTAGTACGCGGTTGGCTCGGGATAATGATTCAGGACATTACTCCGGAACTTGCCGAATCGTTTGGAATCACCGAGACCACGGGCGTGATCGTTGCCGATGTCGTGCCCGACAGCCCCGCGGAGAAAGCGGGACTCAAGAGGGGCGATATCGTTAAGTCTCTCAATGGCAAACCGGTTGACAACGCGCACATGCTTTCACGTTCCGTTGCCGCCATGGGCCCGGAAAGCAGCACGACCATAAGCGTTTTGCGAGAAGGAAAGGCCAAGGACGTCAAGGTCACCATAGGAACGATGCCGGAGGATACCGGAGAACGCAAACGCGAGGGTAGAGCCGAGAGCCCCTGGGGTATCACCGTCCAGAATATTACTCCGGAACTGGCCCAGAAACACGGTCTTGATGAGAATGAATCCGGCGTCATTATTACGGATCTCAAACAGGGTACGGCGGCTGCCGAGGCAAGACTGCGCCCGGGTGACGTGGTAAAGGAAGTCAACCGGCAGAAGATCCAGAATATCAGGGACTACAACCAGGCAGTCCAGAAGATGAAGAAAGGCGAGACGCTGCTTCTGCTCGTGAAGCGAGCGGGCAATACTTTCTACATCGCTATCAGATCGCCAAAGGAAAAAGCGCCAGAACAGGATAAAGAATAAATCGGCATCTCCGGAGCAAGGGAGCAGGTTAGACTTACTGATGGAAAAGGGCGGACAGGAATCAGGCTTCATAGTTGCCGCGTCGCCTGAGCAACTTCGTAAAGAGAAGGACAAGGCGCGCGAGCTTCGCAACTCTCAATGGTGGAAGCGCCAATTGGCAAAGGGGTGCTGTTATTACTGCTCCAGGCGCTTCCCTCCCGCGGAGTTGACCATGGACCATATCGTTCCGATCGTTCGCGGCGGCAGGTCTGTTCGCGGCAACATCGTACCCGCGTGCAAGGACTGCAACAACAAGAAGAAGTACCTGCTCCCCCTGGAATGGGACCAATATCTCCGGTGCGCCGCGAAGGCCCCGCCAGCGGATACCGATCCGCCCGAACGGGAACCCGAAGGGACTTAAAGAAATGGAACAGTGCAAAGAGTGTGACTTGGCAATATATTGCTATTCTGATTCGTGTTCGTGGACTTTCAGGACCAAGCAGGAGATGGAAGAAAAGACCGCGGCAATACAGCAGTGCCCCGTTCGCGAAGAAATCGAACAGATGAAAGCGGCAAGGAAGAAACAAGTTGCAGGATAATGCCGTGGACCATCCACGGAACTGTTGAGCAGGCCTTCATCGCCCCGACCGGTGGACGGTCCGGGCGATGAAGAATTGGATGCAGGGAATGTTTCTCCTCGCGAGAGTCATGCCCAAAATCCACCATGGAAGTGAGCCCGAGTTCGCATGAGAAGGCATTGTCGAGAAACAGAAGCAGCCGCGTGCGTTGCGAGGGAAGAGATTTCCAGCCCGCCGAAAACATAGTACAACATGCTTTGGGGTGATCCGGGGGAACTCCAGGTGCGGGATTTCCAGCCCGCCGCCTGTCACGTAAACATATTGATCTTACAGTTGCGCGCGTGCTTCAGGTATTCCTCCGCGTTGTATATTTCCACGCCATCGATAAAGTCCGAGGCCTTGAGGCCCATCATCTCGATCGTCATTTTGCAGGCAATGAATCTCACACCTTCCAGTTGAGCCACCTCCATCAGTTCTTCAAGATTGGGAATACCGGCCCCGTCTATTTTTTTGCGCATCATCCGTGTGGCCACGTCCGCCATTCCCGGGATCGCGCCCATGGTACCGCCCGGAATGAATTTGCATTTCCGCGCCCCGCCTTTGCGGATAACGTTGATGCCCATGAATGTGTAAAAAACAGCGGCTTCCATCCCAAGCCTCCTGGCATTGACCGCCAGTATAAGAGCCGGATAGGCCCCATCCAGGGTATCCCTGCTGCATATGAACGTACAGGATTCCTTCTCGGGTTCGGATTGTGCCCGAGGATTGTCGATTGTCACCGCGGCTGCTTTCCGTGCCATTTGAAACCTCCCTATATCGGGTGAAGTAATTGTGTGGGACAGGATTTTCCATCCCATCGTTTTGCCGGAGCGCGCGGGTCAGGCTCGCTGCCAGATTTGTTTCGCAATGGAGCGTTGCTTGGGGAGACTACTCCCCGGCGTCATCAACCCGCACCGCGCACTCGGCCCCTGCCTGTCCGGAAGCACCCCCATGCTGCCGGACACAATGAATAATTTTCACGACGTTTCGGTTCGCAATGGAATAGTAGATCTGGGTGCCATTTCGCCGGGATGCCAGAATCCCCCTCGCCTTCATGATATTGAGCTGCTGTGAGACATAGGGCTGCATGGCTCCCAGGTGGTTACAGATTTCGGTGACCGCACGCTCGCCGTTTTCCAGGAAATCAATGATCCTGAGTCTGGCGGGATGGGCAACGGTCTTAAGGATATCGGCGGCACGCTGGAGTTGCTCGGCATCAGGAAGAAGCGGTCCGTTTTCAACTGACATGGAGTCTCGCCTTTCGATAAGCAAGAGGGGTTTGGCGGCATAATCCGTGAGCCCGGCCACATCGCCTGATAAATCCGGATGGAGCCATATTCATGTTTTTATCTGAATATATTAATATTTGCATATTGTCAAGCTCAAGTTTATAAACACTCGCTTTTGTCCACTATCCGCACGGATTCCCGCCTCAGGGGAACTCTTCCATTACACTCCGTCAGAGGCTAATTGTATGCCACCCCTCCCCAGCAAGAAGCCGGCTTGTTGCCGCTTCCGGAATTCATCAAAACTTCTCGTCCCTGGTACACGACGACGGTTGGAACCATAGGGATAAACCGGTTCGGGATTCTTGCGGCCCAGACACTTGCCTGCTTTTCGGAATCTTTATGATACAAGCGTTTTCTGTTCTGCACCGGCGTAGCTCAGGGGTAGGGTAGCCGATTCGTAATCAGATGACACTCCGCACCCAGAGCCACTTTACAGGCCAAAAGCCGGGAAAAGGTCGAATAAGTCCTTTCAGGCCGGATCAGGTCGCCCGCAGGTCGCGCTCACTTCTTGGCAAGCACTTTGCGTAAATCGAATAAGGCTAACGGGGATTAATTCTCCCAGGAAGCCTCATTCGGGGAAAGAAATCCGATTACGGGGTGAGGTCTTTCGCTTTTAAGAGTCTTTGATCCCTCTTGCGCTGCAAATCTTTTGCTTCTTCAACGAGGTTCAGGCTGCTGTTCCAACTCGCATCACAAAAAGCCTGAAATCGATCAAAACAAGTCCCCTCGTAAATGATCTCAGTATCCCGTGAAGGAACGCCATGGGTTAGGGTGTAATCGGCAAGGGCCATGATGTAATCATAGCGCCTTTCCTTTGGGATAATAATCGGGGGATAGCCCGCTTTCAGGCAGGGAAGGTTTCCGATAAGCCGGGCAATCCGGCCGTTGCCGTCCCAGAAGGGGTGAATTGCGACAAAAGAAACGTGCAGCCTGGCGTAGGATTTGAGGATCTCCCCCGGTTCCCCGGAAGATTGCAGTTGCGCATTCAGAAGCTGCAGCCAACGTTCCATCAGCTTCGGGACTTCCCAATGATCGGAGAATTCGATAGTCTTGAGATGGTTGTTGACGGTGACGCTGGTTGAGTTGTTTTCCCGTTTCCATGCGCCAACAGGTTTGTAAACGTCCAGGACTGGTTCGGTGATCACGAGTTTATGGAGGTCGAATAAGTCTATCTCGGTGATCTCCTGTTTTTGGACCAAAGCGTACATGAGATCGACGGCTCGGGCGTGCCCCTCGATGTCGCGGTGATCCTTGAGCGGCTTGCCGCTGATCGTCAGCCCTTCGCTTAAGACAAAAGCGGTTTCACCCAAGGTCAGGGTATTGCCCTCAATGGCCGTGGACATATGTGTCCATAACGCCCTGAGTTGTTCCAGAAGGTTTTTTCTGATGTCGTCCGATAATCCATCGAGGAACTTCATGAGATGCTTTCCATGGCTGGTTGTTTGGCAAAAGTCACTCTAACGCCCCTGTCCCGGAAGAGGTAGGCGAGCTTGCCTTCCAAAGTACTGCTTCTTGATCTTGTTAGAAAGGCCCCTCGCCTCTTCCCTGTTCGCCGGGCCCAGCGAAGACCGTTTGCCATTAAGCTCAACGCACCAAAGCCCGTACTCTTTGCGAAAGAATAGCCGAATAGACATGTAGAATTTCATATGCCGAGTTTCCCGCGGATTGCAAGAGCTTTTTTGTCACCCCTGCCATTGAGGAGCGCAAGCTTTGCAACCGCGTTCCTCAATTGATTTTCAGCCATGGGGTCCAAATTGACTTGGTCCTGATTCTATTCTGGATGCCCATGCATAGCGAGAATCAGTTTGACCGCCCGGTCAAGTTCTCTGGCCACGCATTCATACCACATCGCCTTCCCTCCCGGCGATATGGCACCGAATCTCTGCACAGCCACGATAACCGGGCCTCAGTGGTACCGGGTTCGGCTCCTCCCACCTGAAGCAAGCACGCGATGGCCTGACGGGATCGTAACAACCTTCTTCTTTGAGACAATATCAAATCCTTAAGTCGCCGCCTTGCTTGACTAAGTTATGCCATGTTGCCTCCTCGCGGGCTTTCTCGCCCTCAGGTGCGCTTCTAATCGCCGAATGCCGATTTGCCCAATTTCGGGCATTAGAATGGATTTGCAAATGGAACGGAGAGTTTAATCCTCACCTTGGAGTAAGAGTGGTAAAAAACGTAACTGAGTTGACCTCCAGCGCAAAATAAGATGACCTTCGATGAAAGAAGGTCAAATTTACAGGTCGAAACGCGACGGATTTTTCATTTTTGCCGGTCGTTTTGCGCGTCCCAAACGGATCGGAAGGGACCAGTATTGACAAGTCCTTGCTTTCCGCAAAGCCTTGTGATACAAGGCTTTCCAACCATTGGGCCGGCGTAGCTCAGGGGTAGAGCAGCTGATTCGTAATCAGCAGGTCGCGGGTTCGAATCCCATCGCCGGCTTTAAAAAGAAGGACAAATCGGGGAGTTAGCAGATATGCTGACTCCCCTTTTTCTTTCCCGACGATCAAAGGGACGTTTTCCAGGGCTTCCTCTATAAGGAGGCTGAATAGATCCGAAGGTTATCGCCGTGAGGACTGCAGCTTTTTGATGGCGGGCATCCGCGTCGGTTTCGGATTTTATCTTTTCTTGGTACGCAATTCGTAAATCCTGGACAAAAGCGCGAACAACAGGCCCGCGGACAAGCCACACATGAGGATGCCGGTCAAACCCTCCACCGGGCTGAGTAGCCGCCACGGCTCCGACAACACCACATCGCCGAACCCAATCGTCGTATAACTGACCCCGGAGAAGTAGACCGCCGACTCGGCATTGGGCAGGCATCCCGCCCACCAATAGCACAACGCCCAAACCGTGATCTCGGCCAGGTGAATCAGAATCAGCGACATAACCACATGGATGAGCAGCCAGGTAATGGACCAGTGTCGAGTCGGCATCTCCGCGGGCGCTCTCGGCAACAACCGCAGCACCAGGCTGAGCCCCGCGGCATGCACGAACACCGTGACAGCCACCAACGCACAGCCGATCAAGATTACTGCCATCATGGCCAAACCCCGGTTTCCATAGGCAAGAGCCTCAAGCGCAAGGTAGATAACATATCACTCGGCATTCGCGGGTTCACCCGGCCGGGCGGCCCTGGTCCTCTTTTCTCCCCGGGTCTTTTCTCGGAGGAGAACCGCCATTGCAATCTGTTGCGGGACTGACTGACAGGAATCGCTTCTTGAAGTTTCGCAGGTAGCAGGTACCCTCGATCCTGTCAAGGACATGTTGGTGCCGATCTTTCAGCGAAGAAAGACACGTACCTATCACGGCGCTTCGCAGCCAGTCAATCGCTGCTCACGGGACGGATTCGATTCCATCGCCCGCGGCCGGCATGGATGGCGGTTGCACCCGGACCGGACACCGGGGCTTAACAAAGCGTAAGCGATCACGGACAAACCCAGCGTCTTTCCGGATAATTGAATCCGAAAAGGCACGGGGTTTGCCGCTATTTGGTGGGAGAGGTAATCGATGTGACGGTGGATCTCGACGGACAAAATCTGCATTGATGGAAGTAACGTCCAGGAAGCCATTATCTCCGACCGGTTGCACCGGGTCTCGGAGAGTCCGCCTCCGGGGAAAGCAAGCAGATTTTCTTATCGACTAGGGGCGCAAACCGGTGAGAGAATGACTGCCTCGCAATCCTTGCATGTCACCGAACGCGCATGCGGGACTTATTTTGCCGGCGACGAAAGCACTTTTCGATACAACTTTGCATGACACAATTTGTTGAGTTCCTGAATGAAAAATGACGTAATCATAATCGGGGCGGGTGCATCTGGCCTCATGTGCGCGATGGAAGCGGGAACAAGGGGACGCTCCGTCCTCGTCCTCGATCATTCCGAAAAGGTGGCGAACAAGATTCGCGTCTCGGGAGGAGGGCGGTGCAACTTCTCGAACAGGATCATGGGACGGGAGTATTACATTTCCCGCAATCCCCGTTTCGTAACATCCGCACTCTCACGATTCACGCCTCTGGATTTCCTGGCAATCCTGGAAAGCCACGGGATCGGGTACCACGAGCGGGAGGAAGGCCAGCTTTTCTGCAATGAAAGCTCACGACAAATCATCGACATGCTTGTGACCGAGTGCGGCAGGGCGGCGGTTCGGTTCCAGTTGAACTGCAACATATCCGGAATAACCCGGACCGATGGTTTTCGGATCACGACAGATAAGGGTGTTTTCGATTGCGAGTCGCTCGTCATCGCGACGGGAGGCCTCTCATATCCCGCTCTGGGAGCCAGCAATTTCGGATACTCCGTCGCAAAACAGTTCGGGCTCAAAGTCACCAAGCTGAACCCGGCTCTCACCCCCTTGCGGTTCAACCCTCGGGACACACAGGTGTTTGCCACGCTGGCTGGTGTCTCCATCAGTTCCACGGTAAGCCACGAAGGCGTCCAGTTCAGGGGGAATTTGCTCTTCACTCACAACGGCATAAGCGGCCCCGCGATTCTTCAAATATCGTCCCACTGGGATCGGACAGGCGTCCTGACAGTAGATCTTTTGCCCGGACTGGACATTCTTAACGTCCTGTTGGAAAAGCAAAGCTCCAAAATGCTCCTGTCCACTATCCTCGACCAATATCTGCCGAAAAGATTCGTGAAACTCTGGTGCGATCTCCACGGCGGATCGAGGCCTGTCAGCCGGCACTCACGAACTGAACTCGACTCCATCGCCCGAGACCTTCACGAATGGCAGCTACGTCCTGACGGGACCGAGGGCTTCAACAAGGCGGAAGTGACCCTTGGGGGCGTCGATACGGACGAACTCTCATCGCGCACCATGGAATCCCGCAAGATACCGGGTCTTTATTTTCTGGGAGAGGTGGTCGACGTGACGGGACATCTCGGCGGGTACAACCTTCATTGGGCGTGGGCATCCGGCCATGCCGCGGGACAGTTCGTCTGAGCCCTCAATTTATTTTGATCCGTGTTCCGGGGAAGGCCGAGGAAAGATCGACGCCCGTCACGACAGGAGGAGTGCTGACGGCGCCTCCGTTTGCCGCGAATTTCCCGAGCGACACGGCCCAGTTCCACCCGGATGACTGGACAGACCTGACAGCCTCTTCAGTCCCGCTTTTCAATCATCGTACTGGTGTGCGTATGCCGCGTCGTTATAGAGGCCTTCACCGTACTGGCCGGCCCCGTATTCCCGGATGATCTTCTGGCCCTCATCGGCTTTCACGAAGTCGATGAACTTCGCCGCCAGCGACGCGCCGGGGGTTGCTCCCTCGGGCTGGCTCAGGGCGTGGTAGGTATTTACAAGGAACTTGTCTCCCTTGAAGAGGATCTTCAGATTCGGAACACCATTCTTCTCGGCAACCCATGTGCTGCTGTCAGCCATGAAGTAACCCTTCTCGTCGTTTGCGCGCTTTAGAGTCGCGGTCATGAATTCCCTGGTCACGACGTACCAGTCACCGGTCGGGTTGATGCCCGCCTTCTTCCAGACGTCCATTTCCTTTTTATGAGTTCCGGAATTGTCTCCCCGAGAGAAAAATCGCGCCTTGGCGACGGCGATTGCCGTGTAGGCATCGACAGCACTCTTGCTCGCGGCAATCCGGGCCGGATCGTCCGGCGGCCCCACAATGAAGAATTCGTTCGATCCTATAAGCGTCCGCTTAATGGCCCACCCCTCCTCCATGGCCTTCTTTTCAGCCTCGGGAGCGTGCACCATGATCATATCGACCGTTTTCTCTTTCAAGGCCTTGAGGGACTCACCCGAGCCGGCCTTCTTCCAGCAGAGGACGGCATCATTTTTCGCCGCGAACTCCTCGGCGAGAGCTTTCACGAGGCCCAACTCGCCCGGGCTACCCGTAGCGAGCGAGAATTGGTTGCGGCCCTTCCCGTATACTTCCTCACATCCCCCCTGAGCGAAGGACATCGAGGAAATCAATGAACAAATCACCAGGGCAAATGATACAAATCCCAATCTCATCCCGCACCCCCCAGTCGCGTCGTGCAATGCCGCCATCATCCGTTCCCGTCGGTTTCCGAATAACCCGGGACCTTCTCTCTCAAAGGAACCTGTCAACAATTCTCATGAGTATCTCCCCTATGTCAAGTTTTCCATAACACCCATCATCGAAACATAGAGGCACAGGTACGGCGAATCAGTCAACCGTTTTACTATTCCTGGCTGGAACGACCTCATTACCTCAACCACAGCCTCCTCATACTCAAGGGAATATAGCCTCGCATTCTTAATTTACATCTCCATACGGCTTTTTCTTTCAGTCGCATTTATTTCATCTTATGATGTCCATGATAATGCGGTCCTTTCTTTTGGAAGCTATTCCGAGCACTTTTGAGGTTACGACCGGTTGCGGTTTCGTCGTCGCGCAACCGGTATGCTGGTCCCATTGAACGATCAAGGGACGCTCCTGTCGCTATCCCTTGTTTCGGGAAGATCTCCGGTGAGCCTTTTACTGGGAGGCAGAGTCGTGCACGTCAAATCAGTCCTGCTTTTTCTTTTCTTTTGTTGCTTTGTTCTGAACTCATCGCCCGCATCCTCCCCGCTTCCGTCGTTTCCGAACGTTGAGCTTGCCGCCGCCTCCGCCGCCGGAGCGCAGACTTCGGGAGATGCCGGCGCTCAGGAGGATCAGAGTTCCTCCACGGCGGCATCTCCGCCGGAAGAGGCATCCGTCACGAAAACTTACTCCCTGGGTGAATTCCTGCTGACGGTGTCCGGCAGCGCCGAAGAGAGCAAGTACGAGGTCACTCTCACCAGGTCCGGCCAGTCCATTCTGGAGGAGGAGAGTTACCTGGTGGAGCCGGAGGGGACCATATTTGAAGACACGCCCGCAAAAGGCTGCAGGACCCTCGTTACCTACATCTATTCCGGCGGCGCGCATTGCTGCACCACGGCAATAGTTGCCACAATCCAGGGACAGAGTCACGTGTTCTCCGTCCTCGATCTTGCTCACAGCTCGGAAATCGAGTTCTCGGATATCAACGGAGACGGCATCCGGGAGATCAAAATCGCGGACTGGCAGTTTGCCTACTATGGCACTGGAAATCAGAAGATCGGCTTCTCTTTCGCGGATTCTCCCGCAATGGAACGGTTCATGGTTTTTGAGGATTCGGGGTGGAGGCCGGATAGACAGGGCCAATTCCAGGCGTTTTATGAAAAACTTTCCACGCAACACCGTTCCGAAGCAGAGTCCAAGGCTGGAAAGCCTGGCCGAACAAATGAATTCGTTGCCGCCAACGCCATTCAATCCGCGTACTCCGCTGTCATGGCCGGCAAGGGAGATAAAGCCGCGGAGCAGTTGCTGCAGCGCCTGCTGCCCTCATCCTGGAAGCCCGAACTAAAGCAGATAGCCGCGGATGTCGTCAGGGCCGCAAAGGAATTCAACCCGGGAGAAACAACCCAGCCGCCCCGGCATCCGGGAACGTGACCGCGGCGAAGGATCGGGCAACCCCGGCCGGCGAACCCGCTCTCAATAAACTTAGGCGCCTTGAACGTCAGGATGAGATCGAGCGGCTGTTACATGAGTTGAAATCCGGGGGCCGGATAATGCCCGAGGGTCGCGAAGAGAAATGAGGATTCCCTGTTTATTGCTCCTCACGGAGGAGCAGATCAGCCATCCAACCGGGATGCAAATAGTCTATTCCGCTCTACTCGGTTCAAGCGCCGCCCCTCGATCTTCCTGAGTTTTGTCCTTCTTTTGCCATGGGTACTCCACACGGGCATGAAAGGATGCCGCAAGGGCATCGGTAAGGCAGTGCACGATCCTGCCAATATCTCGCGTCGAGAGATTACACTCATCAAACTGCCCGTCGTTCAATTTCTTGTCTATGATAATACGCAACAGGTTCTGAATATTCTCGCGCGTGTGTTCCCGAAGCGTGCGCGATGCGGCCTCGGCGGAGTCCACGATCATTAGTATCGCCGCCTCGACACTCCGAGGCTTGGGGCCGGGATACCGGAAGTCTTTTTCTTCGGGCTTCTTTTCGGGGTTCTCTTTTGCGGCTTTGTCGAAAAAGAACTCAACCAACTGCGTACCGTGGTGTTGCGGGATAAAATCGAGGATAAGGTCGGGAAGCCCGGCTTTTCTTCCGATTTCTATTCCATCCTTGACGTGCCCTATGATGATTCCGACACTTTCAGCGGGGCTCAAGCCGTCATGCAGGTTATTGACTCCCAGTTGGTTCTCTACAAAGAAGGTTGCGTTGACACTCTTTCCGATATCGTGATAATAGGCGCCGGTTCTCAATAGAAGGGTATTTGCCCCGATGGTTTCTCCGGCGGCTTCGGCGAGATAGGCCACACTCATGGTGTGTTGATAAGTGCCCGGCGCCCTTCTGAGAAGGTCTTTCAGGAGCGGGTGCTGAAGATCCGCGTATTGATTCAGCTTGAAAGCCGACACCCTGTGCCAGCCGATTTCAAACAGCGGCACGAGAATCAACGCCAAGGGTCCGGACGCCAAACCGCCCAGGAAAGCCCACGGCGCGTCGGAAGACAGACCACGGCTGAACACCAGGGCAGTGGTTGCCTTCTCCGATCCCATCAGCCAGAGAGCAAAATTATTCCAGTCAATCAGAAAAAAAACCACGACCGTCGCGTTGCACATTCCCACCAGGAGTGATGGGATAAGAATGTGCGATCGTTTTCGAATCACCGGACAGCTCAGTATACCGAGAAGCCCTCCGAAGGTGTAGAAAAGCAGAATTCCCATGCCGCGGCCTGAAAACAAACTGACAAGCGTCGCGAGCAGCAATGTGGACCATGCAACGGAGACTCTCTCGGGTTCCAGTAGAACCAGCAGAAGCGGAAGCAGGCAGAAGGGAAGACCGTAAAGGGGAAAAGAACTCAGGAGCAGATAGGTCTTCAGCAGCACCAGTACGAGTATCAGCGAACATAAATGCACCGCGCACGAGGGTTTTCGCCGCAGCCATGGCCGCGAAACCTTCGAAAGCAGCAGATTGTAGAGAATCACCATGAAAGTGATAGCCAACAGGAGCGAGGGAGCGCTTTTCAACAGATCCTTATACTGCGCCTCCTGGTGCGCGGCGAGCAGGAACAAATCATCTTCGGTCAGCGGCTTCCCGAAGGGAATCAGTATATCCCCGGCATCATAGTTAATCAGCTTCGATGGATACCGGCGGATGATCTCCTCGATTCTCCTGTCATTTTCCTTTTGATCATATTTCAGGTTCGGTGTGAGCGTCGCGTGTATTATATGGATCACGGGATCGAGAACGCTCTTGTCTACCTGCCAGAAAACCTGGCTTATTCTTTGCTGAAGAACTGTTCTGGCTTCCTCGATCGTCATGAATTCACTTGCCGGGTAAGCTACCGTACCGATCGGATCGGGGAAAAGGACTTCGGCGGTTATCTTGCCTTTTATCGGTCGGGGATCTTCAACTATCCTGCTCCGAAGCACTGCCTCTTCGAGCGTCACAATGCCTTCCATCAGGTACTTTATGTTCGGATATTCGAGCAGTATCGTGGCATCTTTGTCAGTGATCTCAATCCCCAACTCCTTGCGCAGATATCTCGAAAGCACGGCTCCGTCGGTCTGAGCCTCGGCCTGCATGCTCGATAGCTTCTTTATGATTTCCTGCATCTTCTTCTTTGTTGCTTCGAGCTTATCGGGGTAATGGCTGTAGAGTGGAATGTATTGGGAGAGGGCGACGTTTCTTTTGCTTCCGTAGGCTTTCTCCTGGTCGAAAGTAAAGTCGCCCTGCGCCCGGAATGTAAATATCGCCTGCCGTCCGACTTCGGGCGGACGAAAGTGGAGATACACATCCTCGATGTAACAGCACATAAAAGAAAGGATTATAAGCAGAAGACTCAGTATATGTTTCACGTCATCATTGCCCGGCAGATTATGGTTATTTGCATCCACCCGGATAATCGTCATTTACCACCCGGACCTTAATCCAAATCACGGCCCGCCGTCAACACGTCCATGGGCTGGACCTCTCCGGTCAGCGGCATCGGAGCACCCTCCCGTCAGGCATGAGCGGTCCGCCCCCCCACGGTGGTCCATGCGCGCGAATCCGCAGTAATCATTCCGTACAGCGATTTCCCGGATGTGTCCACTCCCTTTCTCCCGGAGTTTCTTGACAGAAGCCTGAGAGCCCGGATTCGATCCCACCAGCTTCCGAAATTGCATTGTTTTCCTCCAACCTATCTGCTAAATTTGCCATATCTGTTCATATTGTCGTGGGTTATGCCAGGCGCAAGCCATCCCGGCTCACCAGTGGGGTTGGCTTTTTTTATTGAGGAACATATGCGACTGGTCATGATCGATAATTACGATTCCTTCACCTTCAACCTCGTACAGCTTTTCAGTGAATTTGAAATCGAGGTTCTCGTATTCAGAAACGACTCAACAACGCTTGAAGAGATAGGCGAAATCGGCCCGGACTGGATCTGCATTTCCCCCGGACCGAAGGCCCCCCTGAGTGCGGGCATCAGTAAAGCGGTCATAGCACACTTCGGCCGCACCGTCCCGCTGCTGGGCGTGTGCCTGGGGATGCAGGCAATAAACGAGGTGTTCGGAGGAAGAACGGTTAGAGCGCCAATTCCGGTGCACGGCAAAACCTGTCTGATCACCCATAACGGCGACAGCATTTTTCAAGGCATACCCTCACCATTCCGGGTCGCCCGCTATCATTCCCTGTGTATTGAAACAGGTTCCGACGAACTGGTTCCACTCGCCTCGGCCTCTCCAAACGTGCTCATGGGCATCATGCACAGGACCCTGCCGATCTTTGGGGTGCAGTTTCATCCCGAGTCTTTCCTCGGGGAATACGGCATGGAAATCATCGGTAATTTCCTGAGGTTGCGCGATCAGTTCAGGCAGCCGCCTTGCCTTTCGCGTCCGGCGGACAAATTCCCGAGAGTGAATTATTTCGGAAACACCGCTCAAGAGGTGCCGGCATGAGGTCCCCTCTTACAGCGCCGGTCTCCATACTGCTGAAATCGATTGAATACCGGCCGGGCATGCGGGATGAGGAGTTCTCACACCTTGCGCATGAATGCGCCTCAACACGTCCGTCGGCGGTGCTGCTGAGCGGCGGGGAGTTGAGGCCCTCCGATGAAAACCGCTATTCCATCCTCGGTTGTGATCCCTTGTTGACTTTAACGGGCAAGGGCAACGCGTGCTCCATCCAATTCGATGGGCAAGTCATCGAGCTTCACTCCGATCCGCTGGCCATTCTGAACCGGCTCTGCTCGAACCTGGTCCCGTCTTTTCCATTGAAGTCGCCACCTTTCTCCGGAGGTGCGATCGGTTACCTGGCCTATGAATTGAAGAATGCTATCGAGAGATTGCCGAACCTCGCCCTTGACGACATCGGTCTGCCCGATCTCTTTCTTTTCTGGCCCGGGCGGATCATGATCCATGACAGGAAGGAAAGAGTGCTTTGCCGTCTTGCATTGAAAGCCGAGGGTGAACGGCCCCGACCGGATGTCCAGCAGATTCCCGCCGCGATCACCACGCCCGCTCGTTTTCGCATGGGGTCGATATCCAGTAATTTCACACGCGAAGAATACTACGGGGCGGTTGCCAGGATACTGGACTACATTACCGCCGGAGATGTCTACCAGGTAAATCTCTCACAACGATTTCACTTTGACTTCGAGGGCGATTCCTTTCAGCTCTGGAAATCCCTGTTCGACATTAATCCAGCGCCTTTTTATGCCTATATCAATGCGGGGGACCACCAGGTTCTTTCCACATCAATGGAGCGGTTTCTGTTTCGGCGAAACAGTTATATCGAGACCAGGCCGATCAAAGGCACGCGCGGGCGCGGAAGAACCGCGCAGGAAGACAGGGACTTGATTTCAGATCTATTGAAAAACCCCAAGGATGATGCCGAGCTTTCAATGATCGTCGATCTGCTGCGAAACGACCTCGGGCGTATCTGTGTCCCGCGAAGTATCCGGGTAGCCGGGCACAAAAGGCTCGAAACGTATCGAAACGTTCACCACCTGGTGTCCATGGTGACCGGTGAACTGAAGCCGGGAATATCCTATGGAAACATAATCCGCGCGGTTTTCCCGGGCGGCTCCATCACCGGTTGTCCAAAGATCAGGGCCATGGAGATAATCGACGAGTTAGAGCCGAATGTGCGCCACGTTTACACGGGCGCCGCGGGCTACATCGGATGGCACGAGAATCTGGATCTCAATGTGGCGATCCGGACGGCCATAATCAAGGATGAGACCTGCTATTTTTCGGTCGGCGGAGGCATTGTGTATGATTCCCGCGAGGAAGACGAGTATCGGGAGACCCTGGATAAGGGACGAACACTGTTTGACTTCATCAAGAGGGCAGGAGGTACGCCATGTCGTTGAAAGCCGTATCGGGTGGAACTGTCTGGCTCAATGGTCGTTTCCTGCCGCTTGAATCGGCATGTGTGTCCGTGCTCGATCGCGGGTTTTTGTATGGTGACGGCTGTTTTGAGACTATTCGCGCCCAGGGGGGCCGGCCACTCTTCCTGCGCCGGCATCTGGAAAGACTGTACTCCTCTCTTTCGGCTTTCAGAATTGGTCTCAATTCTCTGCCTGAATGGCCGGGAATTCTTGAAGCACTCCTTCACGGCAATAAACTCGACCGTGATGTTGCCGCAATCAAGATAATAGTGACAAGGGGGACCGCATCTCACATGGGAATGCCGGTCCAGGAGCATCCCACGGTCCTTGTCCATGCACGAAGATATGATCTTCCCACGCCGGATGCATACGAAGATGGGATAGGCCTGCATATATTTGACGAAGGTTATACGCCGCCCCTGGCCTTTCACAAGTCGCTCAACTACCTCTACTGTCTGGCAGCCAGGCAGGCAGCGCTCGATAACGGCGCAGGCGACGCCGTGCTCCTGGACAAAGAAGGCAGAGTGGCCGAGACATCCTCCGGATCTCTTCTGGCAAGCACCAATGGAGAGTGGTGGACACCTCAAACCAATTATTGTCTCCATGGAATAACGGTTCGCGAAGTGTCCAGTATCCTGGCTGAGTCGGGAACCGGTGTCGAGGCGCGTGAAGCGGCGCCGTGTGACCTCATGGCGGCCGAGACAGTATGGGTACTCAATTCTCTCATGGGTATCATGCCCGTCGCAAGGATCGGCGCCCACCGAATTGCGCATCCGCGTGCATCGGAAGCCGCGCGCTGCAGGAACCTGCTCTTTGAACGCGGGCTTAAGGCTTAAGCATACGCCTCTTTGCCTCAATCGCCGGTCCGAGGTCATTGCATTCTCGCATCCAATCCGAACAATCACGAAAGAGGCAATGAAATCAGGGTCTTCATGGTTGCAGGAATACGTTGGCGCCTAATCCACCTCGACGACGATTCCCTCCAATTCAACCTTCTGGCCCCGCCTGATCTTTCGCCCCTTGCGCAGTTCGACCACGCCATCCACCTTCACCCATCCCTCGCTGATGGATATCTTGGCCACTCCTCCGCTCGAACAAAGATCAGTTGCTTTCAGGAGCTTTGCCAACTCGATATATTCAGTTTCAAGTGAAAATCGTACGATCGTCGGCTCCATTTTCCCGGTCCATTTCCTGGAATCGTCCATGGGGGACTAATTGAGTGCCCCGGTGGCAATCCGGTTGATAATGATAACGGCCATTCCCGCAAAGACTGTCAGAAATGCATTTCTGGTTTTATATGCAATGAGCGCGGATAACAGAGAAGCCCAGATGTAATCATTTCCAACCGAGAGATTCACCTGCCCGTTCGGGGCGAAGACCGCGGGTGCTATCAGCGCCGAAAGGATAGCGATCGGCACGTACCTCATGACATTCAGCGCCCGCTCGGAAAAGTTTATCTTCCTGGATATCGCTATGAAACTGAACCTGGTTATAAAGGTCACCAGCCCCATGGCCGCTATGACCAGTATTATTTCCGATCGCATACGGTTTCCACTATCCATCCATGGGAAATTGCGGCCAGGGTCGCGATAATGATAAACCATTTCCCCGGCAGGTAAGCCGAACCAATCACGGCCGTTGTCGCGGAGATGGCGCACACCGAGAATTCTTTCCAACTCTTGAGTTGAGGCACGAGGAGGACCATGAAAGTTGCCGGCATGGCAAAATCGAGGCCCCACTTCAGAGGATCGGTTATCAACCCGGACAGCAGGGCGCCGGCGCCCGAAGTCAAAGCCCATGCCACGTATATGGCGGAATTCGCGCCCAGCAGGTAAGACCAGCTCGACCCGGTCCTCATGAACCTCGTGATACTCAATGCGTACGACTCATCCGCAATACCGAAAGCCAGCAATGCCCGCCTGGCAAATCCCTGGTCCCGGAGATAGGGCGCCAGGGAGGCTGACATGAGAAAGTGACGCATATTGATGAGAAAGGTGGTAAAGACGATCAGACCCGCTTCAATCCCATTCTGCATCAGGCTCAAAGCGGAAAACTGGGAAGCGCCCGCGAAGACCGCCAGGGACATGAGGAAGCTTTCGGGCCAGGTCAATCCGACATGGCGGGATAGTATGCCATAGGCCAGACCGAAAGGGATCAGCCCAAACATGAGCGGGAGGGCATCCTTGAATGCCGAGGCAAAATCCTTTATCCAAAATCGGTTCCGACACATTACGCATCCCCTGCCTGAAAGTAGCAGTTTGTACTATTGCCGGAAGGCCATCACAAGATCTTTCTGATCAACCAGCACTCTCCAACAAAAGGGCCATAGGGTAATGGAGGCTGCTTCCAAGGGCAACCCCACCCCATCACTGGTGACCCCGAGTAAGCTCCCGGGTGAACGACCACGCTCACAAAGTCGCACGAGTTAACCGCATTATTCATGAATCGCAGTCCGCACGCGTAAAGCCCAATAAGGATGCTATGCTCAGGGCCTGAAGCGATGTTGGGCCGATAACACACTCTCGGTCGAAGCTGAGGTGGAAAATCCAGCTAACACATTGTTTATACAGGGCTTTTTACGCTTCTTCCCGGAAAGCCATGAATAATGCGGGCTAAATGGAATCGTTCGCTCTGAACGGAGTAAACCCTCCGCCGGGGTGGCGGGCATAGCAAAGAAGCGGCATTTCAACCATGCATCCCCACGTCCCGCCCTACCCTTCGGTGCCTGAGACGAACGGGATTAGGGGGTCCGGTACCCGGAGGGAGAAGCTGTTTGTCGGGGTATCGCAGCAGAAACACAAGCAGGTACGTCGTAAATTCGCCCTTCGATACCACTGTCAGGAGCATGGGAACGCTTCACACCTTCCCGACACCCAAGTGGTAACAATATGTTCCCAATCAGCCATCCACGGCCTTCCATTTCTGCCCCCAAAGCCGGTTTGCCTCAGTGGCACATCCTTTGCCTTATGCTGTTCCGTAATGGTTGGCGATAGAAAGCCACGGCAAATGGCCAATTCGTTAGCATGCCATCGCCGACTGATTCTTTAATCCACGATCTTCAACTCCGGCCATGGGCGTGCCCTAACCCTGCGCCCGGAGGAAGAATCCGCCTGATCGGGGGAGCATCCCCCCCGGGAACGGGAACCAGGAGAATGCGATGAGTAAAATTGCGATTACCAGTGAAGGTCCTTCCCTGGAAGACCAGATGGACTCTCGTTTCGGCCGTGCGGCCGGTTTCGTTGTTATCGACATGGATACCATGAGCAGTCACTACATCGAAAACGGGCAGTCCCAGATAATGGCCCAGGGAGCAGGCATACAAGCCGCGCAGTTGATTGCGAAAGCCGGAGCCGGATGGGTCCTCACCGGCTATGTGGGCCCCAAGGCATTCCAGGCGCTCTCGGCTGTAGGCATCAAGGTCGTGCAGGACCTGAGGGATATTACCGTCGGGGAAGCGCTGGAGAGGTTTAAGAGCGGGGGGCTGAAAATTGCCCAGGCACCGAACCGGGAGTCGGGTAAATGATCGTTTCCGTGGCAAGCGGTAAGGGCGGCACTGGGAAAACCACCGTGGCCGCATCCCTGTCCAGGGTTTGGGACCGGCCCGTTACGCTGGTGGACATGGACGTGGAAGAGCCGAACCTTCATCTTTTTCTCCACCCGGTTATCGAGGGAAAATCCTCGGCGAACCTGGAGATTCCCGTGATCGACGAATCGCGGTGCACTTCCTGCGGACAGTGTTCCGACCTCTGCCAGTTTAAGGCAATAGCCCTTATGGGATCTGTTCTGCTTACATTTCCAGAGCTTTGCCATGGGTGTGGGGGGTGCATAGCCGTCTGCCCCGAAGGAGCACTCTCACCGGGCGAACGCGAGCTGGGGGAGATCAGCGTGGGCAAAGCGGGTGGAGCAGGTTTCCTCATGGGGCGACTGCGTGTTGGAGAAGCCATGAGTCCGCCCTTCATGCGCATGGTCAAGGCAAAATTAGTGGAGATAATCGGTGAAAGTGAACGCGATGCAATCATCGACGCGCCGCCCGGTGTGAGCTGTCCCGCGGTAAATGCCGTGATGGACAGCGACGTCATTGTCCTGGTGACGGAACCCACCCCGTTTGGCTTCCATGACTTCAAGCTGGCATGGGAAGCATTTTCCCCGTTGAGCAAACCCATGGGGGCGATCATCAACCGCGCGGGCCTCGGAAATGATGATGTCTACCGGTTCTGCACGAAAAGCCAGATCCCGATCCTGGCCGAGCTTCCTTTTGACCGGGCAATCGCCGAAGCCTACGCCAGGGGCAGGGTCATCGCGGATGAATTCCCGCGGCTCAGGGAAATCTTCCTTTCTCTGCGTGATGGCATTCGCGAACTTGCCGATACCGGTTCGAGGGAGGCAGCCCGTGCGTGAGATTCTCATCATCAGCGGCAAGGGCGGTACGGGCAAAACCTCGCTTACCGGTGCATTTGCCCATTTGGCGGTAAACAAGGTCATCTGCGACCTGGACGTGGACGCACCGGACCTTCACCTGCTCCTGTGTCCCTCCTTTGATCAAACCGAGGAATTCTACTCCGGATTCGAAGCCCGTATTATGGAGGAATTGTGCACCCAATGCGGCCTGTGCGCTTCCATGTGCCGGTTTGAAGCTATCCGTGAAAACGGACATGGCTTTTCCGTTGATCCCCTGCGTTGCGAAGGCTGCAAGGTCTGCGGCGCCTTCTGCCCCTCGGGCGCTATTCTGTTTCCACAAAAGCATAGCGGGCGGTGGCATGTATCATCGACCCGATTCGGACCGCTTGTCCATGCTCGGCTCTTTCCGGGTGAAGCAAACTCGGGACGTCTGGTAATGGTCCTGAAGCAGAAGGCACGCGAACTTGCCAAAGCCCGCGGTATGGATATGGTTTTGTGCGATGGCGCTCCGGGAATCGGCTGCCCTGTCATCAGTTCCCTGTCCGGGACCAATTTGGCTGTCGCCGTGACGGAACCCACGCCCTCGGGCAGGCACGATCTGGAAAGAGTGGCGGATTTATGCGGACATTTTCAAATCGCATTTGCCGTCATCATTAACAAGCATGATCTGAATCCTGACGAATCCGCTCGCATCGAGGCGTTCTGCCGCCAGAGAAGCTATCCGCTATTGGCGAGGCTCCCTCATGACCAGATAGTCACCACGGCAATGCTCCAGGGCAAGGTGGTTACCGAACTGCCGGAAACAGATTTCAGCCGCGAGCTAAAGAAAGGCTGGACAATGATCCGTGAACTCGCGAGTTCAGTCCGATGAGGACTTCCGGAGATTGCGGGCGCGGGGGCATCATCTCCGCTTTGGTTATCCTTCCGATGCCGGCGGTTAGCGACATCTCTTTTGACTGAAACGACAGGAAATTGTGGCTTGCGGGCTTGATCCCGTTTGACTTGTATTGACAAATCATGAAAATTATCAAGGAGATCCACTTATGGAAACTACAGTAGTCGCCATTCCATCGACGAATCCCGGCGGTCTTGACTCCCCCCTCGGCGCTCACTTTGGTCACTGTGACCTTTACACTCTGGTCGAAGTTGCTAACGGGCAGGTCCAAGAGGTCCGCACCTTGCCCAACGTCCCCCATCAACAGGGTGGCTGCATGGCCCCGGTCAATCACCTGGCCCGGAACGGCGTCAAGGTGCTCATTGCGGGGGGAATGGGAATGCGGCCCCTTATGGGATTCAACCAGGTGGGGATCACGGTTCTTTTCGGCGGCGGCGCTCAGACAGTCGGAGACGCGGTCAGCGCCTTTCTAAGCGGGGGACTGCCACGCTTCACCAACGAGTTTACCTGCGGAGGTGGCGGTGGGGCCTAGGTTCGAGAGTTTTTCACCGCTTTTCTGTTCATCAAGGGGTGCAATTGTCCGCGCAAAGGAATTCACAGCACCAACCGAAGCGGGGCGAGCAGATTCTCCACTCCATTACGACAGACAAAAGAGGAAACCGTAACGAACATCAATCAGAGATCACCCTCGCCAAGTCGACGATAGGCTGAACCCCACCTGGCTTACTCGGCGATCCCGGCGCTCCAAGCCCGCCCCCTTCATGAATCG
>JBDKTY010000169.1:0-2769 GCA_039679945.1 Syntrophobacter sp.
ATCCACGCTCTGAACGGAAACGGCACGTTCACCGTCACCAGCTGCACGGTGAAATCGCGGAGCGGGCCGTGATCTTTCTCGAAGACCATCCTTTCGTAGCTGGACAGAGCCGTTCCCTGCGATTCGTACACCTTGTTGCCGGCATTGTCCGTCACGATGACCCGCGATTTGTCCCCCACATTCGCCGCGCAAACGAGAAAGATGACCAGCTCCAGGATGATGAGAACCATGACGCTGGCCGCCAGGACGTTCTTTTGATGGTGTTTGCCTTCGAACAATTCCAAAAGTCGTAGTTTTTGTGACATAGCTTTCTGTTCGTATAAGAGACTTTTTCCCCGGTGCAAATCCCGGCGCCCGGACCGAACGGCAGTTCGTATTCCGGCGCCGCCCTTGGCTAAAGCTAACATCCGGTATGTGCGTAGTCAAACAAAAAGACCGGACAGCCCTGTGCCTTTCCCGCCGACGGAAGTCGGCGGAAAACACTGCCTGCCAGACTGTAATCGACAGAATTCATGATTTTGTTCAGCGAACATCTTAACCCGGACAGAATCCAATTTAAAGTTGTGCGCCCATATTTCCCTGATGCGGCGAAAACCCGGGGAAGCCCCCTGTGTACAGGGTTCCTGTCCGGGAAGAAGTCGCACGGCCGGGGAGACGAGAGCGCATAGAGTGTGCGGTGGTTGAAAAAAACGCCCCGCCGGGCGGTGAAAGCCGGGCAGGGCGGTTCCTGTAAACTGTGGAGGAAGCTGTGAACCGCTTTCAGCGGGTCGGGTTCAACTGCTTCTCTCTCGGGAAGAGCGGCAGGTAACGGTACGAGAGAGAAATGACGAGCGCGCAGTAGGCGAGCAGGGCGATGCTGGGGGCCCACTCGTACATCGTCGGGATGTACACCTCCCAGTGATCGAACGGCATGACCGGTACCGCAAGGGCTTGTATGGTCATGACGAAGCGGTTCAGGGAGACTCCGATGCAGTCGAGGAAGAACGCGCCGAACATCAGGAAATTGCTCTGCCTGAACCTCGGCGTGAGCAGGAGAAACATCGGGAGCACGCCGCAGATCAGGATTTCTGTGACGAGCAGCCAGATCCCGTAGGGCGGACGATAGAAATCGGTGAGCTTCAGGCCGAATTCCGGCGCGAGACCAAAAGCCCAGTAGAGGGTGTCCGCGATCTTGAAGACCATGTAGATGAGCAGAAGCGTACCCTCGATCTTGGCAATGAGTTCATAGACGGTCCGGTCCACCAGTTTTTTGTTGGACACCTTTTCCAGCGCGCGGCAGATGAGCGCCGTGAAGGCCGGGCCGGAGGCGATCGCCGATAGGATGAAGAGGAAGAAGGTCCAGGGCCAGATGAAGAAGCCGGTCCGGTAGGCGAAGGGGCGGGCGAAGAGAACGCCTGCGACGCCGCCCAGGGAACCCTGGTGGAAAAAGCTCAGGAAGGTGCCGGTCAGTGCAAAGATCGCCATGATCTCGTGGAGCGAATGGCCGAAGAGACGCAACTGTTTGATCTCGTTCAGCTTGCGGTTCTCCAGGAGAATCGGCACATATTCGATGACCAGCACGATGGCATAGCACGTGATGCAGAAGATGACTTCCGTCAGCATCGAATGCACGTTTGCGTGCCAGTAGCCGAACCAACTGCGCAGAGGCTGTCCGAGTTCGAGGAGCAGAACGGCCAGGGCGCCCGTGTAGCAGACGAACCCGACGATGACGGCCAGGTTGATGATCTTGTGCAGTTCCTTAAGGGCGGGAAAATAACGGGACATCCCATAATAGAGGAAGCCGGAGAAGAAGGCTCCCGCGCCGAGTGCGATGATGGCCAAATCCACGGTGATGTATGCGCCGAACCCGAAATAGTCGTTCAAGCCGGTCAAATTCAATGCCTGCAGCAAGACGGCCGCCCCGGCGTAAACACCCCACCCGATCACGGCGAGGAGAACCAGGAGCCAGAGCGCGAAGACGGGAAGGGGGCAGCGCTTCAACCCTTCTGGAATCAATGCCTTATCCATTATCAACCCTCATGTTTGAATTTCGTGTGCAGCGATTTGCGCTTCGATCCGAACGAGCATTCCACATTCACACAGACGCACCGACAGCGGTCCGTCAGCCGTTGTCTCCAAGCTTGCGCACCCACTCGTGCCGGCTGAGATAGTAAACCTTGGGCTCCGTGTGCAGTTTGGCAAGAACCCTGAAGGCGCGAGGGTCCTTCGCCAGCTTTGCGACTTCGCTTTCCGGGTCGAGGAGGTTTCCGAATGCCATGGCCTTCGTGGGACACGCCTCGACACAGGCGGGAGTGTAATTCGCCTTGTTGGGGTCGCTTCCCTCGTGATAGGCCTTTGCTCGGGCGTTGAGCATCCGGTGGTTGCAGAAGGTGCACTTTTCCACCACACCGCGCATGCGCGGGCTCACTTCGGGGTTCAGCATCTTCTCCATGGGCTTCGGCCAGGAAGTGTCCCACCAGTTGAAATCCCGCGCATGATAGGGGCAGGCGACCATGCAGTACCGGCATCCGATGCAGCGGGGGTAGACATGGCTGACGATGCCGGTGTTCTCGTCCCGGGTGGTGGCGTTCACCGGGCAGACGAACGTGCAGGGGGAGTGATGCGGGGCGTCACAGTGCATGCACGGGCGCGGCATGTAGGTAAACTGGTAGTCGGGATACTGCTTGCCGTTTTGCAGTTGGTAAATCTCCATCCAGGTGATCGAACGCATCTTGTTCGTTTCATCCGCGCGAAAGGCTATATTGTTTTCCGCCTGGCAGGCAACGCTGC
>JBDKTY010000170.1:0-37450 GCA_039679945.1 Syntrophobacter sp.
CCTCGTCAGCATTGACTCCGACCTCCTTTTACGCCGCGTGTTGACCAGATCCCGAGGTCCACTGGTCCGGGGAAAGTCTCATCCGCCCGCCTCCCGATACAAGCGCAACCGCTCTTACAACAACGGCGAACCGTCCGGGTCACCGCAAGCATCGAGACTTCCCCAAAACAACCTTCCGCATCCCGGATTCCCCGTTCAGCAACGCTTTTGATCAACAATACGGCCACATACATACTTCTACATCTGGCGGCCCAAAACGCCTGTACTTATATTGCGCTTCACGGAACCTGGTTGAATGCCAATCAGCTTATTTCCCGTCAATTCACTCACACAACCGATGCCGTGCCTGTCATCACGGCTGAAAGGGAACCGAGATGCCGAAAAGAGAGATCGATCTCCCCTACAGGATCGAATACCTCTCCATATTGGATGAAAACGGGCAGTTGGACAGCGCGCTCGATCCGCACCTGCCCGATGATCTCCTTCTGAGACTCTACCAAGGGATGGTGCTTGCGCGCAAATTCGACGAACGGATGCTCGTGCTCCAAAGACAGGGCAAGATCGGGACCTTCGCTCCCACCAAGGGGCAGGAAGCCCAGATAGGCGCCGCCGCGAATCTCGCCAAGGATGACTGGCTCGTCCCCTCCTTTCGCGAAGCCCCCTCCGAGGTTTGGCGTGGGAAATCCATGGAGAGCGTCCTCCTCTATTACAGCGGATACAATGAAGGAGGTCGCGTACCCGAGGGCGGCCGAGACTTGCCCGTTTCGGTCCCGGTGGGTTCACAACCGCTTCATGCGGCCGGAATCGCCTACACCTTGAAATATCGTCGAACAAACAACGTGGCCATGACCTTCTTTGGCGATGGGGCGACTTCCGAGGGGGATTTTCACGAGGCGCTGAATTTCGCCTCGGTTTTTCAGGTTCCCGTGGTATTTGTCTGCCAAAACAATCAATGGGCAATATCCCTTCCCCGGTCCCGGCAAACGCATTCCCGCACGATCGCCCAGAAAGCGCTGGCCTACGATATGCCCGGACTCCAGGTGGACGGAAACGATATTCTCGCCGTTTACCAGGCGGCCAAAGAAGCCGTCGATCGCGCCAGGCAGGGAGAAGGTCCCACTTTCCTCGAATTGATTACCTACCGTCTCTCGCTCCATACCACCGCCGACGATCCCACCAAGTACCGAAAGCAGGAGGAGGTAAAGGAATGGGAGAAACGCGATCCCATAACCCGGTTTGCCAAATACCTCACTGAAAAAGGCCTCTTAACGGAACAGAAAATCGAGGAAATCGCCAACCGGGTCATCTCGGACATACGCTCGGCCGAGGAAGCCTGGTCAACCCGGACGGAGAAGGGAGTCGATCCCCTGGATATGTTCACCCATGCCTACTCCCAACTGCCGCCCAATCTTCTCGACCAGAAAGAGGAACTCAGACTGGAACTGCAGGCAAAACGCGTCCAGTCGGATCAACAAGCTAACGTACGCGACTGAGGGTTATCCCACGTTTCCGGCACAAGGGGCTATTCCATGCCAAAAATGAATATGGTTCAGGCCATCAACATGGCGCTTCGCCAGGAGATGGAAAAAGATGACAGCGTAGTGGTTCTCGGGGAAGACGTCGGCGTTGACGGGGGTGTCTTCCGCGTGACCGACGGATTGATTGCGCAATTCGGCCCCGAGCGGGTGATCGATACTCCTCTTGCCGAATCGGCAATTGCCGGCTTCTCTATCGGTATGGCGGTATCCGGATTACGACCCGTCTGTGAAATGCAGTTCTCCGGGTTCAGCTATTTCGCTTTCCACCAGATGGAGGCGCACGCCGCGAGGATGCGTGGCAGAAGCCTCGGCGGGCTTAGCGTTCCCATGGTATTGAGGGCTCCCTACGGCGGCGGTGTCAGGGCGCTGGAGCATCATTCGGAAAGCCGCGAGATTTACTGGGCACACACACCGGGCCTGAAGATGGTCATTCCATCAACGCCTCGGACGGCGCGCGCCTTGCTGCTCAGCGCCATTCGGGACCCCGATCCCGTCGTCTTCTATGAGCCCAAAGCGCTTTACCGGGCCTTTCGTGAAGAGGTCCCCGAGGAGGAGGAGACGTTCCCGATCGGTACATCGCGAATTGCCCTCGAAGGCAAGGACATTACGATGATTTCCTACGGCGCGTCGCTCAGGCCCACCCTCGAAGCCGCGACGGAACTCAGGGAAAAGGACGGCATCGAGTGCGAAATCATCGACCTCCTCACCATTTCACCGCTCGACGATACGCTCTTCACGGAGTCCATAAGAAAAACGGGCCACGCCATCGTGGTACACGAGGCCCCGCGCAGTTTTGGCGCTGGGGCTGAAATCGTCACCCGTATTGTCGAAAAATCCTTTCTTTTCATGGAGGCCCCTGTGCGCAGGGTAACGGGTTTCGATGTTGTCAT
The DNA here is from genome assembly GCA_039679945.1 of Syntrophobacter sp. Lineage (GTDB taxonomy): Bacteria > Desulfobacterota > Syntrophobacteria > Syntrophobacterales > Syntrophobacteraceae > SbD1. The sequence goes on from JBDKTY010000170.1 coordinate 2,429, forward strand.
TCCCTACTACCAGCGTGAGCAGGAATACCTGCCGGGCGTATTCAGGATAGTTGCCGCCGTGAGGGAAACCCTGAAGTTTTAGCTCTACTCGACTCATCTGTTCGAAACCGCTTTGGAGGAAAACATGCCGGTTGAATTCAAACTTCCCGATCTGGGGGAAGGTATACATGAGGGAGAAATAATTGAAATTCTCGTACGCATTGGTGACAGGGTCGAGGATGGGCAGCCGGTGCTGGTGGTGGAAACGGACAAGGCAAGCGCGGAAGTCCCCGCTCCCGTTAACGGGACCGTGCTGGAGATCAGGGTAAAACCGGGCCAGACGGTCCGGGTAGGCGAGATACTCATGGTATTCCTGCGGGAGGGGGAAAGCGAGGGCGTGAGACCGCCCGAAAAGCCCGCGGCAAAGGCAACGCCCGAAGCCGGGGTGGAAACACGGCCACCGGTGCTCAAAGAAGAGCCGCAGGAAAGGGTTGCCGAGATAGCCCCGAAAACCACACCTAAAGCAGAGGCGCAAATAGATCGAGCGCCGGTTGCCCCCGCCGGGGCCGCCGAGGGTCCCGTGCCGGCGGCGCCGTCCACGCGCAGGCTTGCGCGTGAACTGGGAGTGGACCTCCATCATGTTTCGCCAAGCGGACCCGGCGGACGCGTTACCCCGGAAGATGTGCGCGCGGCCGCGGAAGGCGCGAAGAAACCCGCCGCTCCGAAACCCGCTCCCGAGCCCGAGCAAAGACCTTTGCCCTCGCCCGTGGCTCCCCCTCTTCCCCAATTCGACCAGATCGGCCCAATCGAGCGTACGCCTCTGCGCTCAATCCGTCGCGCCACAGCCAGGCACATGGCGCTTTCATGGTCCCAGATCCCTCACGTTACCCACATGGATGCAGCCGACATTACCGACCTGGAGAAGTTCCGCCGCAAATACGCAAAACGGGCGCAAGAACAGGGATCGGCCCTCAGCCTCACCGTCTTCATGCTGAAGGCGGCCACATCCGCGCTCAGGAAGTTCCCGCGCTTCAACTCCAGTCTCGACACGAATACCGATGAGATCATCCTCAAACACTACTACAATATCGGCGTTGCCGTGGACACGGAACGCGGCCTGATCGTACCGGTTATTCGCGACGTGGATCGCAAGAGCCTTATCGACCTCGGGATCGAGCTGAAGCAGACGGCCGATAAGGCCCGTCAGGGCAAAACCGCGGCGGAAGACCTGACCGGAGGCAGTTTTACCATAACAAACATCGGCCCTCTTGGCGGCGCTTCATTCAATCCTATTATCAACTACCCGCAGGTCGCTATACTGGGCATGGCTCAGGCCAGGTTGCAACCCGTGGTCCTCGGAGACGAGAACAAAAACCAGATCGTTCCGCGCCTCATGCTGCCGCTCATCATCACCTTTGATCATCGGGTAATTGACGGGGCGGACGCGGCGCGGTTCCTGAACACGATAATCGAGTCACTCAAGAATCCCGAAAACCTGATGATGGTCATGTAGTTCAGCGCACATTCACGGGAGACAGCACGCATGGTAATGGGCGAATTCAGCCAGGAAACCGATGTTCTCGTTATAGGAAGCGGCCCCGGAGGATATGCGGCCGCTTTCCGGGCGGCCGACCTCGGCCTTGACGTTACGATGGTCGATACGGACCCCAGGCCCGGCGGGGTATGTCTATTCAGAGGATGTATACCATCGAAGACTCTCCTCTATATTACCGAGATAATGCATGATGCCGCCCGCGCCGAGGAGATGGGCCTGACATTCTCCAAGCCGAAGATAGATTTGCCCCGGCTGAGAGACTGGAAGACCCGGGTAATAGGCAAACTCGCCGATGGTCTGGCGGATCTTACGAAAAAGCGCGGAATTCTTTTCATCCAGGGGCGCGCGGTCTTCGAGGACTCCACTCATGCCAGAATCATGAATACCGGCGTCAGCCACATTCGGTTCAAACACGCCATCATCGCGACGGGTTCTTCAACACTTGGCACGGCGGGGACCGAATTCCGGCCCGGCGGTCGCATTATGGATTCCACAGGGGCACTCGAGTTCCAGGAGATTCCGGAGCGGCTGCTGGTGGTTGGAGGCGGCTACGTCGGCCTGGAACTCGGCTCGATCTACGCGTCGCTGGGAAGCCGCGCCACCCTTGTCGAGTACAATGACCAACTCCTGAGAAACATCGACGCCGACCTCGCCAGACCGCTCCTCACCCGGCTGGAAACCCTTTTCGAATCCATTCATTACCGCACGAAAGTCGCCTCCTTCACAGAAGACGATGAAGGCGTCAATGTAACCTTCGAGGGTGATATCCCGAACAAACAGCAGAGGTTCGATCGCGTGCTGATCGCGGTCGGCAGGAGCCCGAACTCGAAGGGCATAGGGCTCGAAAACACCAGGGTCACGGTGAACGAACAGGGCTTCATCCAAGTGGATGAACAGAGGCGAACGGCGGACGGGAAGATATTCGCGGTGGGCGATGTTGCCGGAGGCATCATGCTCGCTCATAAAGCGATGCATGAGGGCAAGGTAGCCGCCGAGGTAATCGCCGGCATGCCTTCGGCTTTCGATTTTCAGACCGTTCCGGCCGTAGTCTATACCGACCCGCAGATAGCGGTCTGCGGACTGGGGGAGGAGCAGGCCAAAGAACGCGGCATCCAAGTCAAAATCACCCGCTTCCCCTGGACCGCATCCGGGCGGGCTGTTTCCATGGGTGTATCCAGAGGGATGACCAAGATAGTCATAGACGCCGATTCGCAGCGGGTGCTCGGCATGGGGATCGTGGGGCGCGAGGCCGGTGAGATGATAGCAGAAGGAGTTCTGGCCATCGAGATGGGCGCCCTTGCCGAAGACCTCGCTCTCTCGATGCACCCTCACCCCACCCTGTCGGAATCAGAGGAAGAGGCCGCGGAAGCTTTCCTGGGAAGTTCCACCCATATTCTCCCCCGAAAGAAACCATAATGACACAAAGGTTTCGGGCGCGAGGTATCTAAGGCCGCTTTCCGAGGGCGTGGGGGAGCCGCGCCCTCCCCTTCGCCGCCCCGAGGCTCGTTCTGGCGCTCAGGAATCATTCCCCTGGACCGATTGACAATAATAAATCAGTACACGGGCCAACCGGAAATGTGCGACAATTGGGGGTGGGAGCGGCCCGCAAAATGTGTGAAAGACGGCCCCGGGCTTGATAAAATAAGCCGAAGGCCCATCTTTCCCGCGTCCTGTTCCCGAATATACGGACGTCCGTGGGCAACCGGACCAATACAGGCTTTCCTTTAAATCCCTTATAGAGCAAACCGCATAACGTCGCTCAACCTGGCGTCGCTATGCGGCTGGACTTGGCATCAGCATGCAAAAACCTCCCTGGATACGCGTCAAAATTCCCTCCGGCGAGAAGTTCGGTACCATCCGGACTCTGGTGAAGGAGAAGAAACTGCATACCGTGTGCGAAGAGGCGCTTTGTCCCAACCTCGGCGAGTGCTGGGGCAGGGGCACCGCCACATTCCTGATCCTGGGCGGCATTTGCACCCGCGATTGCCGGTTTTGCGGCGTACACAACGGAAGGCCCGACGTGGTAAGGGAGGAAGAAGCCGCCGAGGTGGCTGATGCCGTTTTCCAGATGCGATTGAGACATGCGGTGATTACATCGGTTACACGCGATGATCTTCCCGACGGTGGCGCCGGGGTTTTCGCCGCCACGATCGATGCGATCCGCGGCAAGCTCCCGGAATGCAGGATCGAGGTCCTGGTACCTGATTTTCTTGGAGACGAAACCTCGATTGAAAAGGTGGTCCGAGCCGCGCCGCACATATTCGGTCATAACATCGAGACGGTCCCTCGCCTTTACACACGGGTCAGGCCACAGGCGGATTACGTACGCTCCCTTGCCGTACTTGCCGCCGCCCGTGCGAAGGGATCCGGAGTCCTGGTCAAGTCGGGAATGATGGTCGGGCTCGGAGAATCACGGGATGAAATAGTGGATGTTATGGCCGACCTGCGCTCCGCCGGGTGTGATATCCTCACCATCGGGCAATATCTTTGTCCGACACGCGCTCACTTCCCAGTCGCCCGGTTCTACCATCCGAACGAATTCGATTCTCTCAAGGAAGAGGCTTTGTCGCTTGGGTTCCGGTACGTGGAGGCCGGACCGCTTGTACGAAGCTCTTATCACGCGGACTCGCAGGCCACCGGAGCGGGCATCACTCCCGCCTGATGATGCACTTTAGGAAAGCGGCCGGCCCGAGCATCGTTTTTGGATGGATGCTTATCGCAAGCCGGAATGAAATATCTCTTGAAGGGAGTGGTTTCCATTGAGCACCGACGGTCCCGTTGAGTTCCCCATCGAGGACTCCATCGATCTCCATACCTTCCAGCCAAGAGAGGTAAAGGATTTATTGAACGATTATCTTGAGGCTGCCAAGGAAAAGGGATTTGAGGAAGTGCGCGTAATTCACGGCAAGGGGTCGGGCGTTCTTGCCGAGATAGTCCGATCCATCCTGAAAAAACACCCCCTCGTGGTGTCGTTCAGGCAGGCCGATTACAGTGGCGGCGGGTGGGGCGCTACCATAGCGGTGCTCGCCAAAAAGTCCGGAACCCCGTGACGGCTATCTCTGCACGGAAGCTATTTCATACCTTTTGATTCTGGCATCCGGCTTTATGCTGGCCCTGACCAGATAGGCCTTTCCCTTCACCTGGAGCTTATTCTGGGATTCCTGATCGAGTGCGAGCGGGTAAATATCACAGGCTTTCCTTGAAACGACATTGCCCTCCGAGTCGTACAGAATAATGCTGAAATCGCGATCTTTGGGATCAACGCTGCCGCTCACCAGTTGCTGGATGACCAGAACGGGGCCTCCGGGTTCGTCACAAACCACGGGCACGCTTTTCTGAACATTGAACTTCTGACCGTGGATCCTTGGCTTGTCGGCATTCATTTCGGCCGGCGCCAGCGCTCTCAAGCGCTGGATACCCTCTTCGGGATTGGCCATCTGGCACCGCGCCTCGGGGGCCTTCGATGAAATGATATCCTGCAGGAGCTTACGCTCATCGGCAGTGGTGGACTCCCCAGCCCGCTGAAGAAGTATTTCGGGATCGAACTCTTTCGATTCGATAATCTCCTGCACGGATGCTACCTGGGAACTCGGAATCCCGGCGATTCCACCCGGGATGGTAAATCTGTACTGACCAGCCGTCATCCAGTAATAGGGGACTTCGACGGAATGCCCATCCCTCATGATAATCTTCATGGGTCCCGCGCTCCAAGCGGCCGTGGTCAGCAAGACCGGGAGCAGTACAGCGACCGACGAAACTGCGAAAATCCTTCTCGCGTACCCGACTGTCATAATCACCCACCCTCTTTTGAGCTTTACCCACCTTTACCAAATTTAGTATAGAGTGTTATATCGGCTAAACGCCCAGAAATCTTTAAAGGAGAATAGTAATGAACATATTCATCTCAGGCTCTCTGGCCTACGACCGCATAATGAACTTTCCAGGGCATTTCGCCGATCATATACTGCCGGATAAGATCCACCTGCTCAACGTCTGCTTTAACATCAGTTCCCTGGTCGAAAAATTCGGAGGCACCGCGGGGAATATCGCCTACAGCCTGGCCACCCTGGGCGAGAAACCCTATATCGTTGCAACGTATGGCGACGACTTTTCCCGTTACGGGAAGTGGCTCGACAAGCTGGAACTCCCCAAGAAGTTCATAAAACAGATCCCGGGCGTTTTTACCGCGGGCGCCTATATCACCACCGACATGGACGATAATCAGATTACCGCCTTCAACGAGGGCGCGATGGCGTATGAAGCCGACCTGCCATCACTGGACGACGGGCTTTCGCCAAACGTCGTATTTATCGGTCCCGGTAACAAGACGGACATGATCAACTTCGCCCAAAAAGCCAGGGAGTCCAGGACACCTTTTTTCTTCGATCCGGGCCAGAGCCTGAATATCTGGAAGGGCACCGAACTGCGCGCGGCAGTGGAGGGCGCGCTCTGTTTCATTTCCAACGACTATGAACTTTCCCTGTTTCTCCAGATGACACACTGGACCATGGCCGATCTCTACAAAACGGTCGAGGTAGTAATAAAAACCACGGGCCCCGAGGGAGCGGTACTCGACATGCGGGGCGATCAGATGTTGATACCGGCCATTGCCGCGGACAGAGTCGTTGACCCCACCGGAGCCGGTGACGCTTTTCGCGCCGGTGTGTTAAAGGCGCTCAGAATGAACCTGCCATGGGACATCGCCTGCCAGATGGGTGTAACGGTAGCATCTTTCTCGATCGAGCACTACGGCACCCAGGAACACCAGCTCACCTGGGACAGCTTCTGTGAAAGATATTCGCGCGCTTTTGGACCACTTATCTGCTGATCAACGAGAGCGGCATGACGGGAGCGCTTATTCGCGCCATGAAGAGATGATGAATACGGGGTTGAGCGCCTCAAGCCGAATTCCCTTTCCGATAATCACGGAACGGCTCGCCTGCAACTGGGTGACGGAGACATGAAAGCCCTGTGCGGTCCAGAATTTCTTCACCTCACCCAGGGTTTCCAGCAGCACGACTGTCTGGACCACAACCCCTCCGGAAGTGATGCGGCCAGCCACGGCCTGCAGCACCTCCCGCAGCGCCTCGCCGCTTCCGCCTCCTCCGATGAATACACGGTCCGGATCGGGCAGCGTTTCAAGCGCCCCTGGTGCGGCTCCGCATATAGCCTTCACGCGTGGAACCCCGAATTTTTCAAGATTCTCCCGAAGCTTTGAATAGCGGGATTCCTCTTTCTCGATCGCGAACGCCTGTCTCAATGGAGCAATTCTTGCCGCTTCGATCGATACCGAACCCGTCCCGGCTCCAATGTCCCAAAGAATCTGCCCGGGTTCGAGCCGAAGGACAGCCAATACAACGGCCCTCACCTCCATTTTCGTGATAAGGCCGGCCTCGCGCTCGAATTCATTCTCGAAAAAGCCGAACACCTGCCGCGGCCCGACCGAATCGACCTTGCCGCCCCGGTATTCGCCGGGCCGGAGCAGGACGATATTGAGCGGCGAAAACTCTTTTTCCCCGGCTGCTTCAGCAAGGGTAAATTCCCGTATTTTTTCGGACGCCGTCCCGAGGTCCTCCGCGACAACCATCGTACCCATTCCCCCGGCTTCGAGAACGCTTTTCGCGATCCACTTCGGCGTGTGCCGACGGTCCGTGAATACAGCGACCTTGCCGCCGCGCTGAAGCTTCTCCATTATGCGGGTCATCCCGCTCCGTTCGTCCCGGCCATGCAGGCTCACTGTCTCCAACTCACCCCACGGCTCGCGCAATCGAGCGCTCATTGCCTGAACGCTGGTGACGTTTGGGTGTATATATATCCGTTCTTTCCCGAATTCGTCCGCCAGCACGCGGCCAATACCGAAAAACAGCGGATCGCCGGAAGCGAGAACAACAGTGCGTTTGGTTAGAGAAACTCTGCCGATGCGCTGGAGGCTGTCGCCAAGGGGTGTACCAATGGGGATTCGTTCACCAGGGTGGTCCGGGAAGAAATCGAGATGCCTTTTTCCACCCGCGAGTACCTGCGCGGAGGTTATCCATTCCAGCGCCGTTGCACCGAGGTCGCCAGCGGATACGCCCATCCCGATCACCGCGATGACTGGTGGAGTCCAATCCGAAACCTTCATCTCATGCCTTATCACGTGGTTAACTCAAATCAGCGAGCAAGCCGCCCTCAAAATTGAAAAGCAGCAGCCTGACGCTCATCGCATTTCCCGCCAACGCGGCGGAGCGTTCGAGGGCTTGAGCGGCAACTGTATGCACGATCTCCAGGGCGCCCCGTTTTTCTATGATTTCCAGTGCATGCCGCGCCGTATTAGCGCCGGCAAGCTCCCGGCGGAACGCCTCATCATAGCCCAGTCCCTTCGCGATTTTCGCGACCAGTTCCAGGTCGAGAGTCGCCGAATGGGCATGCGTATAGTCGTGCCCCTGCGCCATCTTGACGGCCTTGCCGAAAAAGACGCTGTGGACGATCCAGCCAAACCCGAATCGGCACGCCTCACGGACTGAAAACGAGAAGAAATCCGCGATCTGCACGAAACCTTCAACCGGCTCGCCGGGGAGCATTCCGCGGGCAAACCGCTCGCTTTTCCCTCCCGTACTGAGCACGACGCCCTTGCAGCCATTGCAGGCCGCTACTCCCATGGCCGCCCGAATGGTCTCTTCGTAGGCCTCGTGAGAGAATGGTTTGACTATTCCCGTCGTCCCCAGTATCGAAAGACCGCCAACGATGCCCAGGCGTGGATTCAAGGTATGCCGGGCAAGTGCCTCTCCCCCGGGAATATCGAGAGTGACCTCCAGGGATATCCCCTGAAGCCGCGCCGCTAATGCCGCGTCGAACGGGATGAAAACCGAGGGACGCATTCCCCCCTCCCGGCTGGATTCGACCGCCCTGTCGCGAATGATATCCGGGCTGGAGGCCGTCAACTCCCGTGGAAGGTTTTCGGAAAACATCGCCCGCGGGACGGGGTTGATCGCGGGTTCTCCGGGAGCGACGGGCAATCCGGGTTTCGTGGCAATTCCAACCCCTTCGCCCGCAATCAGGAAGATACCCCCTGCCCGCTCACCCGCTCCCTGGTCCTGCCCGGAAATACCGGAAACAGCGCATCCCGGGTGAGTCACGGCCGCGCCGGAGCCCTGCCCATTCTCGACAATCCTTACCTCGGCCCGTATCCTGGCCCGATTGGTCACATCGGGATCATCGCCGCCGTCCTTTATAACGGTAGCACGCGCGCTGCCGCTCTCGACCCCGCACTCCGCAATGGATATCGGCAGGTAGACTCCCGTGGGCAACCGGACGGCAACAGCGGAGGGAGCGCTCCCCGTGAGGAGTTGGCGCAATGCGGCCATTGATGCGGCACAGGCTGCGGTCCCGGTGCTGAATCCACACCTGAGTCTTTCTCTTTTCCCGCCCTTGGTGGCATGTTCTTCAGACAAATCGTGGTCCATGGTTCTTCTATCTATTGCTTGCCCGTTAAGTAAACCCCGATCGCTCCCGGTCAGGTCACCCTTCGATCCCCCGGCGTAAACACCAGTTCGATCGACTCATTGAAAACCGCATCTTCGCTATCGGTACAGTTCAGGATACAGCGCCGCCGCGAGCCGTTCAACAGCTTCGACACAACGGGGACCGGGACGCGAATAAATCAGCTCGTCCGCCACGATTATCCTCCCCTCCCGCACGCTCTTCAATCGGTCGAAGTGAGCCCGCTTTCTCGGGTCCGTGGGACTTTTGTTCATCGGTCCTTCCTGGACGATATAATAATCGGGGTTCTCGAACAGCAGACTCTCCATGCTGTAGCGCACGATCCCCTTCTCATTTCCGAGAACGTTTTCACCCCCGGAAGCCGAGATTATCTCGTTCACGATGGACCCCTGCCCCGCTCCGGTAAGCGGTTCCGCCCTTATTTCAAAAAAGACCTTCTTTTTGCCTGCTTCCGACCCCACTTTGTCACGGACGGCCTTAAGCCTTTCGCGGAGCGTTCCCACATACGCGTTCGCCTCTTCGACACCGCCGCACAGCATACCAAGTCTTGTCATGGCCGAGAAAATGCCGTCGAAGTTCCTCGGGTCGAAGACGGCCACCGGGATTCCCCTCGCGACCAGCCGCGACAGCTCCGGGAACTCGTCCTTTCTGCTTGCGCTCATAATGACAAGATCGGGGTTCAACCCGATTATCATCTCCACATCGGGACGCATATGCGTGCCAATCGACGGCAGCTTGGCAATATCGGGAGAGAATTTGTCCGCCTGCGTCCGTGCAATCACACTTTGCCCGGCGCCGATGGAGAAGAGCATTTCCGCGAATGCGCCATAGAGCGGAATTATCCGCCGGGCGGGCCGTGCGAGAACTATCTTCTGCCCCAGATCATCCGTGATCTGGACCGCCGCCGCTTCCCCGCCTGCATTTTCCCGCACAGCGGAAGCCCCGCGACTCGCGGGAACAAGGAGCAGCGAACAGGCCAGCAACACAAAAAAAACGATCGCGAATCCCCGATGCGATCTCCCCCCGCCGAAGAATTTTCCGAGAAAACAGACGCTCCCTGCTCCATCCCAGTGCGTGAGCCTGCGCCCCATCAACCCATATTTCACGGTGCCGGTTTTCCTCTGAAGGCAACTGAAGATCATGGAAGGAATATCACCTGCTTTTTGTGGAGGTTTTCGATTTCCTGGACGATGACGCGATTTTCATAGACTCTTTCCAGGACTTCCGCCGTGAGGACTTCATCGCTTGGGCCGTCGGCCTCGATACATCCGTCCTTTAAAAAGACCATCCGGCGGCAGAAGAGCGCCGCGAGATTGATATCGTGGAGAACGGCGAGCACCGTCAGGTTCTCCTCCCGGTTTTGCTGCTCGAGTACCTTGAAGATTCCGAGTTTTCTGTGAATATCCATGGCGGAGGTTGCCTCGTCGAGGAGCAGGATTGGCGTCTCCTGAGCAAGAGACTTGGCCATGAAGACACGTTGCCTTTCCCCTCCGCTCACGGCCGAGATCGGACGCTCGCCAAGAGAAGCCGTGTCGGTCAGGGCCAGTGCCTTCTCCACGGCCTCCAGGTCGCCGGCGCTATCCATCTGCCAGCGCCTCTGGTGCGGGTAGCGGCCCATTTCCACGATTTCACGGCATGAGAAAGGGAAGCGGATATCGCCATCCTGCACGATGACCGCCAACCGCCTGGCACGTTCCTTCAAGCTCAGCCCTTCGATGCTCCCGCCCATAATCTCGATCGAGCCCCGCGAGGCGTCAATAATACCGCTCAGGGCCTGGACGAGGGTGGACTTGCCGGCCCCGTTCGGCCCCAGGATGCCGACGAACTCCCCGCTCGCGACAGAAAAGGAGATGCCCTTGAGCACCTCCTTTTCTCCGTAGCCGCAACGAAGCGCGGAGACGCTCAGTGCAGCCGGAGCTGCTGTTTTCGCCGCAGAAGAAGGTAGCAAAAAAAAGGCCCTCCAATTATCGCCGTAACCACCCCCACGGGGATCTCCTCGCCTCCCGGCAAAATACTTCTCGCAATGGAATCGGAAACAAGCACGAGGAGCCCGCCCGCGAGCAGGGAAGCCGGAATCAGCATTGTATGCCGGGGGCCGAGGGCCAGGCGTACCAGGTGAGGTATGACCAGGCCGACAAAGCCGATTATGCCGCTCACGGCAACGGCGGAGGCGGTGATGAGCGAGGCCGCCAAAAGAAGCCAGAACCTCACCCTGGGGACATTCACACCCAGTTGCTGTGCCTGTATATCACCCAGGCTGAGCAGGTCCAGTTCCCGGGTAAAACAGAAGATGGCGGCCGCCCCCACGATCAGGTAAGGAAGAACAAGGAAAACATGCGCCCAGCTTTTTCCGGACAGGCTTCCCATTATCCAGAAAACTATCGTGGACACTGACTCCTCGTTCAGGCTCTTCATAAGGTTTATCATGGCGGAAAGAAAAGTGGAGACGATAATTCCCGCAAGTACGAGCGTGACGATATGGATCCGTCCATCGGCGCTGCCCAGTAAATAGACCAGGTAGAGTGCGAGCAATGCACCGGCGAAGGCCGCCGCGGGCAACGCGCTGACACCGAGAAACTGAACCGAGCCGACTCCGAGCAAAATAGCCACGGATGCCCCGAACGCAGCCCCGGTCGAGATTCCGAGTGTGAACGGATCGGCGAGCGGATTTAGCAATACGCCCTGGTATACGGTCCCGGCAAGCGCGAGTGCGCTCCCGACCAGGAAGGCCAGGCAGATTCTCGCAAGCCTGACGTGGATTACGATGTATTGGACGGTATCGTCGATGCCGGTGGAAAGTCCGGGGAAAACGGGTGCTAACCACAGTCGGATAATCGACTGGTACGGGGTTTTGAAAGTACCGAGCCCGGAACTGATGAACGCAGCCAGTATGATGGTCAGGACAAAACCCACCCAAAAAAGAAGCCGGGGCAGGGAAACAGCCGGGTGTGACCGGCCTCGTCTGGTATCCATTACCGTCTGATTCATCACTGAACGTTCTCAATCACCTGTGCGGCACTACTTCTCGAGCCCGTTCTTCTTGATTATCATAAGCGACAAGTAGTGCGGTTGCTCGATTTCCGACAACTTTTTGAAATCGCGTTCGACAATCTGCCCTTCCAGACCGCACCGGCTTATAAAACAGCAGTTGTTTTCGAGACCTTCTTCCCGGATTTGCGAGAGGATCTGCGGGAATCGCTTGTAGGTCTTCATGAGGACAACATTTTCGGCAAACTCAACGACATGTTTCAAACGGTCCCCGCCCTTGGCCCCGGAGACTATCGTAATCGCCTCCTCGCCCTCGGCGAGCGGCTCGTTCGCGCATGCGGCGGCGGCCTGGAACGAGGTTATGCCGGGAACCACGGATATGTTCACCCCCGGCAGCCTTTTGCGGATCTTCCGCATCAGGTAGATAAATGTGCTGAAGGTGAGCGGATCACCAATCGTCAGGAATGCGACGTTCTTTCCCTGGCTCAGCATCTCGACCACTTTTTCGCAGTTCGCCTGCCATGCATTTTCGAGCCGTTCCGAATTGAAGGTCATCGGAAATGCAAGCTGGTCCACCGGGATTCCGGGAGGGAGATGGTCTCTGACGATCGATTGCGCGAGACTGTAATCGTTCTTGCTCGAAGAAGCCGCAAAAACGTGGGATACTTCCTTGAGAATTCTTACCGCTTTCAGAGTAAGCAGTTCCGGATCACCCGGTCCAACTCCGATACCATAAAGTGTGCCCAGCATATTCACCTCAAACAATGTCCCGCTTCCAAATTCGCGGGTGATTGACCGATCCCGATGGTCGGCCCTTACGACTACTGTCCCGTTTTGGCCAATTCCAGAAGGGCATGCACAATCGCAACCGCGACCGGACTGCCGCCCTTTCTGCCAAGAACGGCAATCGACGGCTGACTTTCCAGTTGCCAAAGCGCGGCCTTGGATTCCTCCGCCTGCACGAACCCGACCGGAACACCAATGACTAATGCGGGACGGACTCCATCTTCCTCAATTAACCGAACTATCTCACGTAGAGCTGTTGGCGCATTTCCAATAGCGATCACGGAGTCATCGAGGCTGCCCGCGCAACTCCTGAATGCCGCCTGGGTTCGGGTGATGCCGGCTTTTACGGCGGCTTCCTGGCTGCCCAGGCTCTCGACGGGCGTGACGACATCATTTCCAAACCACTCCAGCCGCCATGGGGCAAGGCCCGCGCGAATCATGCGCGTGTCGACATAAATGCGCGCCCCGTCCCTCAAAGCCTTCAGGCCGGACTCAACTGCATTGGCGCTGATTCGAATTTGCCGCGCATAATCGAAATCGCCCGTGCTGTGAATCACACGCCGCACGATCTGCCATTCGCCCGGAGCGAATGGATGTTCTCCAATCTCTTTATCAATGATTCGGAAACTTTCTTCCTCGATAGCCCGTCCGGCTTGCACCAGCCCCGGCCGATCGTTACCGCGTTGCTCCGGAAATCTTAAAATCACTGTCACCTGCCTTCGCAAACACCCTAAACAAAAAAAGTCCTTGATCCCGTAAATCGGGAATACAAGGACTGCACCCAGTTCAACTTCATCCTCTCTCGTCAGGGAAATGCCACGTCCCCAAAAACAAAGATCTGTACGAGACCCCTGTGGACTCAGGCAGGTTTTCTGGCTCACGGATCGCTCTACTCGCCATGCCTTCCCGGCGAGCTTCAGCTCACCAGTGGCGCATTATGGCTTTCGTTCCCGTTTACAGCGGCGGGACCGCAACGGTTTTTCACCGTTTTCCCTCTTTAGCCCCAAAACATGGGCTACCTGAATCCCTGGAATTTCAAAGAGCAATAAAATCTGATATCTTAACGGCGAATCGGCAGATTTTACCGTTGTCGAGCCATCTCTATCCTATTTGCTTCCCGAGGTCAATCTTTATGAATTCATCAAGTTTACTTCCATGGGCGCCGCCATGATCAGCGTTATCATCCCGACTTTTGACCGCAGGGAATATGTTGTTGAAGCGGTGGCCTCCGTTCTGGCGCAAAAAGACGTTCCGGAACCGTGCGAGATCATAGTTGTCGATGATGGTTCAACCGACGCCACCTCCAGCGCGCTCACGCAATTCCGCGAAAAGATCCGCTATATCTTCCAGGACCGCAAGGGTGTCAGCGCGGCGCGTAACCGGGGGATAATCGAGTCGAAGGGAGAATACATCGCATTCCTCGATTCCGATGACCTGTGGCTTCCCGATAAGCTCTCCCGTCAACTGGCCTGGTTTTACCGAAACCCCGAGGCCTTGTTGTGCCAGACGGAAGAATTCTGGATCAGGAACGGCAAAAGGCTTAATCCCCGAGGGTACCACAAAAAACCGCGTGGCTTCTGCTTTCCCCTTCTCCTGCAAAGATGCCTCGTCAGCCCCTCCGCCGCGGCTGTGCGCCGTGCCGTCTTCGACAAGGTGGGACTGTTTGACGAATCCCTTCCCGCATGCGAGGACTATGACCTCTGGCTTCGCATCGGCTGCAAATATCCCCTCGGGCTCATCGAAGAACCGCTGGTAATAAAGCGAGGCGGCCATCCGGACCAGCTTTCCGCGACGATTCCCTCACTCGACAGGTACCGCATTCGCGCGATACTTAAGCTGTTGAACGCGGCATCTCTCGACCCGGCCCAACTCATTGCCGCGAAGACCGTCTTGCGCGAAAAATCACATATCTATGCCGATGGCTGCCGTAAACACGGTAAGGAGCATGAGGCGGAAATGGTGGAGCGAATCCTGGCGGAAGCACTGGGAAATCCGGGGATTAGTTCCTGCCTGCTCGAAATGTCCGAATTTCTTCTTGCATGAACTATTGCTGCTAGATAATTCACAAAGTTGGTGATATTTTGATACTCGCGTTCCGTTACGCAGCCAGTCAAAGCCCAATGCACATTTGCTCCGCCAACAAGACGGGTGGTCTGCCATGACTGAGCCGGAAAACCCAGTTCGCCTCTCTGCCCCCGTGCGTTCGGCCGGCGATGAAAACTCGGACAATGTTCCCCTGGAAAGCACCATCCACGATCTGGTTCGTTTCAGAATGGGTTCATCGCTGAGGTTCGACCTGCTCGGCAGGAACTTTGAGGACATCACCGGCCTCAATGCCGCTCTCTTTCTTAACGGTTCCTCGCGCCTGACAGACATCGCCGTCGATACCGACCGGGAGCAGCTCCAACTCGCTCTCGAAAAAAGTCTCAAGAGCGGCGCCTACCTCTCCGCCCGTTTCCGGATCAGAACCCAATCCGCTGATATAAAATGGATATGGATGCGCGGCCCGGCCGTGATTCCGGCCCGTCCCGGTCTGCCATACATCGAAGGCGTTATGAGCGATATTTCCACCCAACTGCAGGCTGAGGAAGCATTACTGGCCGAGCGTGAATTGTTTCGAGTATTCGCGGATGCCCTCGATGACGGGATATGCATCCTTTCGGATGATTTCACGATAAAATTCATGAATCGCAGCCTGATAGATCTTGTCGGTGACCGGACCGGCGAAACCTGCTATAAGGCGCTCTTTTGCCGGGACGGCTGCTGCGCCATGCCCGGCGATATCGGAGAGGGTGAACAGTTCCGGAGTTGCTGGTTCCGCCCGCAGGTATCACTGCCCGGCTCTTCCCTGGTCTTTCACGCCCGCAGTCTTCCTATTGCCACTTCGGCCGGTTTCAAGGGAAGGATCGGACAGCTCAGGGACATCAGCAAGCTCAAGAAGATTGAACGCCGGTTCAGAGATTTCGCCATACAGGTGCGTGCTATCGCCAAGGCCGCCGACATGGCCGATCTGGGGATATTTATACTTGTGAACTCAGATAAGACCGAGGCGCAGTTTTGCTTCGCCACCCCGGCCTTTTGCCGCATCACGGGTTTCACCACCGAAGAGTTGCTGAACATGGGCCTGGCGGAGGTCGTCCACCCGGACGATATGGAACCGGCAATGCTCCGCTACAGGTCACGGCTTAAGGGCGAACCGATGGGCGATACTTACGAGATAAAGCTCCTCAGAAAAGACAAGATCCCCATTACCGTCTTTTTCATGGGAGCCCTCGTGAAGCATTATGGAAAGACGGCCACTGTCGGTTTTGTGCGGGACATCACCGTCAGGAAGCAGCTCCAGGAATCGCTCCTCCTTTCCCAGAGGCTCGCCTCCATCGGAAAACTGTCGGCTGAGATAGCCCATGAGATAAACAATCCCCTGACAAGCGTGCTGGCTTTTAACAAACTCCTCGAACGGCTCATCCAGCAGCAGCCTTTTCCTATCCAGCGAATCCCGGAGATGCAGGATTACGTGCACTATGTCAACAACGAGGCGAGCCGGTGCGCGGAAATAGCCCGGAATCTGCTGAACTTCTCTCGCACCACCGAGATTCGCATCAAAGAACATGACATTCATGAGGTCATTGAAAAGACACTGGGCATTCTCAGGCACCGGGCCGAGATGAGCAATATTACCATCATAACTGACTACGCCCGCGACGTTCCTCCGGTGCATTGCGATTTCAGCAGAATTCAGCAGGCATTGATCAACATCTTGTGGAACGCCCTGGATGCAATGCCCCAGGGAGGAGTACTGACGGTCTCCACCAGCTTCGACGCGCAGCCTCAGTGCAAGTTTCAGTGCAAGTCGGGAAAGAACATGGTTCAGGTCACCATCAGCGACACCGGTGTTGGAATTCCCAAGGAAAACCTGGACCGGATCTTCGAGCCTTTCTTTTCGACAAAAAAGGAAAAAACCGGTGTCGGCCTTGGGCTCTCCGTGGCCTATGGAATTGTGAGCAAGCATAACGGGCAGATCCTGGTCCAGAGCGAGCCCGGAAACGGAAGCTGTTTCCAGATACAACTCCCGACCAATATATGCACCACCTGTCCCTTCGCGGTCTGCTGATGCATGAGTGAGGAACGGTGGGGGTCATCGTACACGATGCGTCAACTCGGCAAAGACCGAAGTCCTGGTCTTTTCCGATCAGCCAGCCTAAGGCACCCGTATTCCGGCTTTTTCCGGAACAACGAAATGACGTGCCCTGGCTGGTGATGTAAGTATTTGATATTGCTCATTGCTGTGAGTTGTTTCATGATAAGCTTCGAAGAATGAGCGGTTGAACAATACTTGCCCTTCAAAACTTCAGAGCAAACGGTATAGTTAACGATGTTTCAGGACAGCCGCGGCAGGATGGGTGAAACGAGGCGCGACCCGCTTTTCCCGTGTGCCACAGTCTGCGTTTCACGGCATGAGCGGCGATCGAAATCAAAAATTTATCCGGTAATAACCACGACTTGATATTATCCGACGGGTGAAAAATGAAAGAGAACGCACGCGTTCTTGTGGTGGATGACGAACCAATGGTGGGCATTTCGCTCACCAACTGGCTCAAGGAAGAGAACTACGAGGTCAAGGCCGTCTGCGACGGTCAAAGTGCATTGGATGCCTTTAAGAATGAATGCTGGGATATCGTATTGCTCGACTACAAAATGCCGGGAATGGACGGGATGCAGGTTCTTCGCCACATTAAGGAACTTGCCCCCCAAGCCGTCGTTTTGATGATGACAGCCTATGCGTCCATCGCCAATTCCGTGCAGGCGATGAAAGAGGGCGCTTTCGATTACATCGTCAAACCGCTCGACGTCGAAGAACTCAGCATGATGCTGAACAAGATAGTCGAGCGCCAGCAACTCATTACCGAGAACCTCCTTCTCCGCAAGCACCTCAACGAACGTTATCAATACGAGAACATCATAGGCAAGAGCCCGGGGATGCAGAAAGTGTTCGAACTGATCCGCATTGTCGCCGAAACGAACGCCACAGTGCTGATAACGGGTGAGACCGGGACGGGGAAAGAAATGGTGGCCAGGGCCATTCACGCCACCAGCCCCAGACGCTACGGGCCATTTATAGCCGTGAGCTGCAGCGCTCTTCCGGAAACGTTGCTTGAAAGCGAGCTGTTCGGCTATGAGAAAGGCGCCTTCACGGGCGCGGACCGCACCAAGAAAGGCCGTTTCGAACTGGCCCATGGCGGCACCCTGTTTCTGGACGAAATCGGCGAAATCAGTATGAAAACCCAGGTGAAACTCCTGCGGGTCCTGCAGGAGCGCAGCTTCACCCGGCTTGGGGGCACCGAGACAATTGATGTGGACGTCCGTCTGATCACCGCCACCAATCAGAATCTGCCCCGACTCGTGGAGGTGAACACTTTCCGCAGCGATTTATACTATCGGCTGAATGTGGTGAATATACACGTTCCACCCCTGAGAGAGCGCAAAGACGACATTCCCCTCCTGGCTGAACATTTCATGGAAAAGTTCAACGTTGAATTCAACAAGAAATTCAGCCGGATTGAGCGCAAAGCCATGGAACAGATGGTGAGCTACCATTGGCCGGGAAACGTGAGGGAACTCGAGAATGTGATCGAGAGGGCGATCGTCATCGACCAGGGGCCGGAGGTCAAGGCCAAGTACATGCCATTCTGCTCGCCGGAACTCCCCGCGCCGGGCGACGGCGGTCCGAAGGCGCTCCAGGACGTCGAAAAGGAACACATTCTCAGAATCCTGGATCAGAACCAATGGAACATATCGAAGGCTGCAAAGATCCTCGATATCGACCGGACCACCCTGCATAAAAAAATTCAAAAATTCGGCATCAGCCGGTGATGGTTCTAATTCATGGGCGCGTCCGGATTTATCTATATCATTCCAATGATCCACGGCGGCATCGACTGCCTGAAAATTCTTGCGGAAAGCATTGAAGAACAGTTTGAAATTGAAGTAAGAACCCTGGAGAATCTGGGGCCTCCCGATTTTGCCTTCGATCCCGTTCGCAAACAGTTCAACTCAAATCTCATCATCGGCATGCTGCTCGGAATCGCTCCGCCCGATTCGCTGAAGATCCTCGCCGTGACCGATCAGGACCTCTTCAATCCGATCTTTTCCTTTGTCTTCGGTGAAGCCCAGTTCGGCGGAAAATGCGCGGTCGTATCCTCTTTCCGCCTCATGGGCCCGCCGGATGGAAAGCCTCAGCCCAGTTGCCCTCCTCTGCTCGACCGTCTGGAAAAGGAAGCCGTCCATGAACTGGGGCATACCTTTGGATTGCGCCACTGCGCCGATCCCGATTGCGTGATGAGCTATTCGAAGGGTGTCCAGTGCGCCGACCGCAAATTCGGGGTCTTCTGCCCCGCTTGCCGTGATTTGATGCTGTGGTACAGCCAGGCCGCCAAGCCAGCCTGACCCCCTCCAGCTTTCTCCCGTGTAAATTGCTTGCGTTACCTTGTTCTCTTTTTCTATAATGAGAGCAGCTAGCAAGTCTGAGACTAGCGTAAACTTCCCACCATATATGAAGGAGATCACATGCTTTTCATGGCCATATTCAGCTATTCGCCCGAGGACAGAAACCTGGTTATTGAACGGGGCCTGGGCTCATTGGACAAAATCGCCGGTGTTGAAGTCAAGGGTGAATGGTTTGACATTTCGGGCCACCGGGTTTTCCGGCTTTTCGAGGCCGAGGATGAAGTTCACCTGGCGGCATCCATTTATGGCTGGACCGATTTGGGAGTGGCCGAAATTATTCCGGTGATGGAAACGGAAAAGGCTCTGAAGCTTTTGAAGCGGGCCGGGAAGAAATCCTGAGCATAAATGTGATCTTTTGCGGCGCTCCCCGGGATTGAAAGGAAAGCCGGCCCAAACCCGGCATGTTCGCCCTGTGCCGCGAGCGGCGCTGACCTCCGGGAAAATGCCACTGTTCTCTCAGGGGGATGGCACGGCCGGGGTATAGGATGATCCACGAGTCAGAAGACCTGCCGCAAAAGTGGGATCTTCTTTGGGGCTGCCGATGCCACATGGCAATCCTCCTCACCTCCCACCGAGGTCAGGAGGATTTTTGTTTTGGTGCTTACCTGGAATGGAGCAAATAATGAACGACCTCAACCTGCTGTTGGATGCAATTGAACCCGCTGATGCCATGTGGGAGCAAAAAGCATGGGAGCGCCTTAATTCCCAGATTCGTCCCCGAGGCTCACTTGGTCAACTTGAGAGAATCGCCGCCCAGTTGGCTTCGATCAGGCGTGGATTCGATCTGGACCTCTCCAGGAAGATCATTTTTGTCATGGCGGGAGACCATGGGGTAGCCGCCGAAGGTGTCAGCGCCTATCCTCAGGAAGTGACCGCCCAGATGGTTTACAGCTTCAGCCGGGGATGGGCTTCCATAAATGTTCTCTCCAGGCATGCCGGGGCCGCCGTGCGGGTGGTTGACTGCGGTATAGCGAGCGATATTCCCGCCGAATGGAATGTAATCGACGGGAAGGTGGGTCGCGGCACTGCCTCGATAACCAGGGGTCCGGCGATGACCCGCGAGGAAGCCATCAGGGGGATCATGCTCGGAGCGGAGCTTGTCAGGAATGCCCACGACGGGGAGGGATTTACGCTTTTCGGCACGGGCGATATGGGCATCGCGAACACCACCCCCTCCGCCGCGATCATCTGTGCTCTCACGGGAGGCCCTCCCTCACAGCTCGCGGGAAGAGGAACCGGCATTGACGATGCGTCCCTGGGAAAAAAGATCGCCGCGATCGACACCGCCCTGAAGGTTAACAGGCCCAACCCCCTCGATCCCGTGGACGTCTTATCGAAGGTGGGAGGCTATGAAATAGCCGCGCTGGCCGGAGCAATCCTCGGCGCCGCATCGGTGAAGGTCCCCATTATCTGTGACGGCCTGATCGCGACGGCGGGAGCGCTTCTCGCCTGCCGAATAGCTCCGGGCAGCACGAATTATCTATTCGTCTCCCACCAGAGCGTTGAACCCGGGCACATTGCCATGTGCAATCTCATGGGAATACGCCCCATTCTGAATCTCGATATGCGTCTCGGAGAGGGAACGGGTTCCGCCCTCGCCATGAACATACTCGAAGCGTCCGCCAAAGTCCTGGTTGAGTGCAAGACATTCGCGGAAGCGGGGGTTACGGATACCGGTCACTGACGCCGAAATTGCTGTATTTATTCAGTGTATTCACATACAATGGTGCTGAGACACAACTTCACTGGAGGCAAATTCATGGCGACGGTAATGCCTGAAGGCGAGGCGATCCGAAAAGCATTGAAGTGGATCTCGGCGGAGATTGCCGAGCATCCGGAAAAACCCGTTCAGAAGCTAGTCAGCGAGGCCATAGCCCGCTTTGACCTTTCCCCCCGGGACAGTGAGTTCTTGATGGGATTCTACAGGAAGGACAAAGATCCATCCCCGTCGAACTAGTGCCACCGATGGGTTGTGCTTTGCTCCGCCCGTCCGGCCCCACCAGCCCCGGAACCAAACGCCTGGAGCGGCATATGATGGGCCTCGCGGTGCTCCACCCGGCCTGCAACTGCTTCATGTAGAACGGGTGGAGCGGAACGCGGCCCATCCCTTCAACGGTCTCGCTCACCGCCACTCATGGGGATCACAAACCTGCCTGGATCAGGTCGTGGACCCGGATGATTCCGGCCACTTTTCCATTCGCATCCAGTACGGGCAGCACGGATATCTGTGAAGGGCGGTTTTCCATCAGGTTGAGGGCTTCGGCCGCCATGCGATCCTGATGTATTACGACCGGATTTTTTATCATCAGCCTGTCTATCTCGAGGCTGAGCAGATCCTCGTATTGTTGAACCGAGCGTCGAAGATCACCGTCCGTGAATATGCCCATCAGATCGTTATCCGCGGATACCACAACCAGGGCGCCCATGCCTTTGCTGGTCAGGACCGGCAAAGCTTGCCGCATTGGCGTTCCGCTTCTCACCAGGGGCAGGTTTTCGCCCGAATGCATGAGATCCCGGACTCTGAAAAGCAGGCGACGGCCCAGCGCACCCGAGGGATGGAGTCTGCTGAAATCCTCCCTGGTAAAGCCCTTCATGGAGAGAAGGCAACCCGCCAGCGCATCCCCCAGGACCATCGCCACCGTGGTACTGCTCGTCGGGGCCAGATTGAGCGGACAGGCTTCGCACTCCACGCTTGCATCAAGATACACGTCGCAATCCCGTGCCAACGAGGAATGGGAACGCCCACCGATCCCGATCGTCTTCAGTCCAAATCGTTTAAATATTTGCAGGAATTGAAGCACTTCAGTGGTCTCACCGCTGTTGCTCAAAAGGAGCCCCAGATCGCCTCGCTGGATCACGCCCAGATCACCATGCATGGCTTCCACCGGATGAAGAAAAATCGAGGGGGTGCCGGTGCTCGACAGGGTCGCGGATATCTTACTGGCAACGATACCCGACTTGCCCAGTCCCGTGGCGATTACCTTCCCACCCGTTGCGAGCAGCAGCGACACCGCCCGCTCAAAATCCGAGTCGATTCTTTCATATAGAGATTCAAGAGCGAGGATCTCCTTGCGGATAACCTCCCTGGCCTGTTTGGAACACGATACAGTCATATGCTTCCCGGGGGATTGGCTATTTCTGGTCAATCAGGAAAAGGTTCTTGGCTTATGCATTTACGCCTTCGAATTCAAAAAATTCCGCAGGCTGTACTGCACATTGTTAATCTTGAGCTTCTTGCGGATATTCTTGCGGTGAGTGCGCACTGTGCTCGCCGAAATGTGGAGCTGTCTCGCAATCTCCTCGGTCGTGACCCCATTCTTGATAAGTGATGCGATTCTGAGTTCGGTAAAAGAAAGCACGGCGGCGATACGCGAGTCCATGGTGAATCCGGAGGTGAGATCCTCGATTTGCATCACCAGCATCTCCAGTTGGCTTTCATAGCGACCCAGGCCCTTATCTTTCCTCAGTCTTTCGACCATGGGGATAATGAGATTGCGCAATTTCAGCGCAATGCGTTTTTCGACTTCCTCCCTCTCTCTTTCGATATTCTGCGCAAAAATCGAGAGCGCCCTGTTTGTATCGCGCAACTGAGTATTCAGATTCTCCAGCCGTTGTTTGTTGCTGAGCAGTTCGGCCTGGCTCTGTTTCAAGTCGATGATAAGCCTTCTCGACTCGCGTTCATTTTCAAGGCTCTTCAACGCCCGCACGATTGTGTGATACAGGAGTTCAGTCTGGAAAGGCTTTTCGAGAAAATCAAAGGCGCCGAGTTGGAGCGCCCTGATCGCCATTTCCTTGTCCGCGAACCCCGTGATGATAATAACTTTGAGGATGCTTCCATCGCGGTGGATCTCGGGAAGAAGGTCCAACCCGCAGAGATCCGAAATAAAGACGTCCAGCAGGAGAATGTCGCACTCATTTCTCCTTACTTTGAGAAGCGCCTCCTCCGGCCGCGTGAAGCCCTCGGCAATAAGCCCCCACGAGACGATGAGTTCCGTCAGCATGTTACAGACAAGCTGATCATCGTCGACGATCAAAACCCGGGCGTTCTTATAAGCTTCGATTCCGTCCATCGCCTGACAACTCCCCGCACCCGGAGCACACAGCATTTCCCGCCAATTTTTGATTGGGGATATCCATACCAAATTACGAAACTAATTGCAATATATTAGGTATTTAGTGCAAAATAGGTCTCTCTGCCGGATTTATATAAAAAATTAGGGCGATCGCTTGGTTATTATTTTTTGCTTGTAACCAGTTCGCCCACCTGTTACAGGTTCATCTTCTTCACAGATGGGACAAAACCGACAAAAATGGGCAGAATTCTTCTAATTGAAAAAGATCGAGACTGGCTGTCGGCGGTGACCGAAGCTCTGTCGTCGCACAAGATCGAGACCTCGCAGTCGATAACCGATGCATGCGGCCGTCTTGAAAAGGAAGCGTTTGACGTTTTGATCGCCGGCCTGGACACCAACCAGGTGGAAAATGTGCAGATACTCCGCGAGAGAGTACCTTATACGCCGTTGATCATAACCAGCGGCGAGGACAAAACTGACATTGTGGTCCAGGTCATCCGGGCCGGGGCTTTCGATTTTATCAGCAAGCCATTTTCACCCAACCGGATACAGATAGCCGTCACACAGGCACTCGAACACCGGTCAATGAAAAACGAAATTGATTATCTGAGGCGAACCCAAGATATTACCTATGATTTCGACAAGATAATCGCCGTCAGCCCCTCAATGAAAAAGGTTATCAGCACCATAAAGAGAATTGCCGATATGGAGGCTACCATTCTCATGACGGGGGAAACCGGCACCGGAAAGAGCATGCTTGCCGGGACCATCCACCATAACAGCCGCCGGAGAAGCAAGCCTTTCATCAAAATCAACTGCGCGAACATCCCGGAAACACTCCTCGAAAGCGAACTGTTCGGACACGAGCGCGGGGCGTTCACCGGCGCGACCAAAACCCGCGTCGGCCGCATGGAACAGGCGAGCGGCGGGACGGTTTTCCTGGATGAAATCGGAGAGCTTCCGCCATCGTTACAGGCCAAACTGCTGAGAGTAATCGAGGAGAAGCGTTTTGAAAGGCTTGGCGGCAATCAGACTATAAGATCGGAACTCCGCATCATTGCCGCAACCCATCGCGATCTCGAGTCCGCGGTTGAATCCGGTAGCTTTCGCGAGGATCTCTATTACAGGATCAATGTCCTGCGTGTTCATCTGCCTCCTCTCAGGGAGAGGCACGAGTGTATCGATCCGCTTTCCAAGTACCTTCTCCAGAAGACCTCACGGGATATGGGAAGACAATTTGCCGGATTCTCCCCGGAAGTGGTCCAGCTCTTCAAAACCTATCACTGGCCCGGCAACATACGTGAGCTTTCAAATGCCATCGAGAGGGCGGCACTGCTGGAAGATTCCAGATTCATCAGCACGGAAAATATCACGCTCTATGGAATGAAAAGAAGCAACAGCGTTACGCAGGGCCCCAAGGACCTGCAAACGGGCGAAAAAGAGATGCTGATGGAGGCGCTCGAACATAGCGACTGGATTCAAAAGGACGCCGCCCAGCGCCTGGGGATAACGGCCCGTAAACTGAACTACATGGTCAAGAAGCATGGGATCACCCATAATCGCTGGCGCAAGAACAAGTAGGCCTCAGGAGAGGAAGAAGAGCAGCAGGCTCTCGACAAGCCTGGCCATCATCTCGAAGTTCAGTTTGTCCATTGTGTCCGACGGCAGGTGATAGTACGGGTTGCGATAGAATGATGAATCAGTGACCATGACGGCTGGAAACCCCGTGTTCCAGAACGATGCATGGTCGCTCAGCCTTACCGCGGGCAGCATCCAGCCGTTCAGGGGAACGGTGAGCGGCAGGACCGGAAGAGCGGGGTTTTTGCGAAATCCGGCGATCAGGCCCCGAGCCAGTTTTCTCGACCTTCCATTCCCCACCACGCTAATGAAGTCGCCCTGCCCGGGATAACCCTTCTTCCATCTCATCGGAAGCGGGTACCGCTGGCAGCCCGGGCTGTCACAGTAAAATCCCACCATTTCCAGGCAGATCATACCATCGGTCTTCTCTTTTCTCGCTTTCATCCCCCTGGCATGGACACGGCTGCCCATGTATCTCGTTGCATAGGCGGGATACTCTTCCAGGGCAAAAGACACGAATTTCACGGAAACCGGGATTTCCTTCGTTTCCCGCATCCCGTGCAGTTGCCGGGCTACTTCGAGCTGCACCGCGACCCCACTGGCATTATCATCCGCCCCAACGGTACCCAGTATACAGTCATAGTGCGCGCCAACGAGGTATTCTCCGGAGAGCGGACCTCGCGCTTTTGAAAAGGCGACCACGTTTGCGGCCCTATACCCCGGGCAGGGATATGTTTCGAGTTCGACTTCCAGGCCGCTCGATCTGTAAACGGATTCAATATAGCGGGCGGTCGCGGCAAGCCTGTCCGGCGAGAACATGGACCGTTCCCCAATGGAAACGGTTATCGCGCTCATATGGTCCTTCAGGCGACGAATCGTTTCTTCGAGGTCGATCACACACAACCCTTTCAGGTAATCCTACCGTCCTATGGCTAATAACTCCACGGGCGCGAAATCGTCTGTCAGCGGGAGCATGTCATTGGCGACAGGCTTTTTCCACAAATGGCTGAGCAACTCCGGGAACCGAGACTTTTCTCCGGAAAAATCAGGTTCTTGCGACGATTTTACGGCTACAAGCATGATATTTTGCCAAACCGCCCCCTCTTGAGGGTCACCGACGGGATAGAGCCCGATACTTCCAAATACGGACTGGTAAGTTGCATATTCCGCCCTGAGAAATCGCCCTTCCCGGCCTTCTATCGCGGACAGAATATTTAGAATGACAACACCGTCATCGGCGAGTTTTTCGCGTAGCAGTTGAGCGGTTTCGCGTGTCGTCAGGTGAAAAGGGATCGAGTAGTGGGAGTTGAAGACATCGACAAGTATCACGTCATAGCCCGCGCGCAACTTTCGAAGAGCGGATCTCGCGTCCTCATGAATAACGTTGAGCCTCGGGTCATCGGTCAGACAAAAGTAATCACGGGCAAGTTCCGTCACCTTCGGGTCAATCTCCACGACATCAACCGTGGCCCGAGGGTAATTGGCCAGCAGATATTTCGGGAAAGAGTAACCGCCGCCTCCAAGCACAAGAAAACGGGTGGCATTCGGTTTGAAATGAAACGCCATTTCGAAGAACCGCGTGTAGGGGAGCAGAAGCTCGTTGGGGGCATCCAGGCGCACAGCGGACTGCATTGCCCTGGGATGCGTGGTCATGATTCTGATGGTACCCGAACCGATCGATTGCGCATCCCATACAACGATTCTGCTGTAGTTGCTGTCGATGTCGTGGAAGCCCTGGCCAGCCAGGTATTTCTCATAAGATGCTGAAAGTATCGTCAACAGCACGAATAGAGACAGGGCCGATGCTTTCAGGATTTTTTCCCCGGTCGAGACGGCAAGGGACGCCATCACGAGGACTATACACAAAACGTAGAGAATCCGTGTGCTTCCAAAGTAAGCTATCATGAAAAAACCGCCCAGGAAGGTACCCAATATGCTGCCCGCGGTTGATATAGCATAAAGCCGCCCCACCGTGTTTGCGGAGTTGTCGAGAGAGCTGAGCCTGAGTTTGACCGCGTAAGGCGAAACCATTCCGAGCAACACGCTTGGTGGAGCGAAAAGAATGATGGTGGCGACCGCCGAGGTGATTTGTATATGGGAGGCGTAATCTTGGAGGAAGCTGAGCAGGAAGGATTTTACCAGGGCGATACCCGCGATGCAAAAAGCCGCCAGGACAATGATCGCAGAGAGGCTCTTTCGACTGGCGCCCCTGTCGGCCTTAATCCCACCCCACCAATATCCAATACTGAGGCTGGCGAGGATTATTCCGATAAGGCTTGTCCAGACGATTATGGATGATCCCAGGTAAGGGGCCAGAATGCGGGACCCCACCATCTCAAGAACCATTACGACCGCACCACATAGAAATACCGCCAGTTCAAGCATATTCCCTCGAAAACCCGCTGATTGAGAAACGGATAGTATGACTGTCGCCCGCCAATGCCCCATCCTGGATCTCATGGTTTATTAATTACTGCTTTCCGGAAAAGACAGTGATCTCCCGGCGGGACACTTCCCACGAGCCGGCGCCGCGTTCCGCCCCGCCGCTCTCCGAATTCACCGAAAGTATCATGGTCCGATAAAAATGAGTGCCATCGATTCATGCGTTTGACACTCCGCCGCCGAATGCCGCACGACGACCATGGCGGACCTTACCGGCAGGCTGACGAATCTTCAACACCAGTCCCGGTCCAATGCCACCCAATGATACCGTTTCACAATTCGGATTCCACGAAAATTCGGTTTATCCCGTGATCAAGATACACCGCGGCCGCTCGCCCCGGCGTAAACAAAAGCCTTCCCGGATTCCGCCGGAAAGGCTTTTGTTGGAAATAGATATGATAGAGTTGAATTTAGTAGCACAATTCAATCGGGGAAGCACTCTTTGGGAGCGCTAACGAATCTGCTCCCGACCCGGTCTTTTTGCTCCGCCTCTGGCCGCCCCTTACTGGATCTGCTGCTGGCGTTTCTTTTGTTGCTGTTGCTGTTGCTGTTGCAGCTGCTGTTGCCTTTGTTGCTGCTGCTGTCTCTGCTGCATCTGTTGCTGCTGGCGCTGCTGCTGTTGTTGCTGGCGCTGCTGCATTTGCTGCTGTTGCCTTTGTTGTTGCTGCTGCCTTTGCTGCATCTGCTGCTGACGCTGTTGCTGCTGTTGCTGGCGCTGCTGCATTTGCTGCTGTTTCTGTTGTTGCTGCTGTTGTCTTTGCTGCATCTGTTGCTGCTGCTGTTGCCTTTGTTGTTGCTGTCTTTGCTGTTGCTGTTGCTGTTGCTGTTGCTGCATTTGTTGCTGCTGCCGCTGCTGTTTTTGCTGTACCTGCGGCTGTTGTTGCATTTGTTGCTGCTGGCGTTGCTGTTTTTGCTGTATCTGTTGCTGTTTCTGTTGTTCTCTTTGCTGCTGCCGCTCCAGGCGTTGCTGCTGTTGTTGCTGGCGCTGCTGTTGCCTTTCTTGTTGCTGGATGGATCTTTGCTGTTCACCACCCTGCTGACCGCGAAGCTGTCGGCCTCCCTGGCCCACGCCGGTTTGTCCACCTTGCTGGCCCTCACGGCCCACGGCGCCAGCACCCTGTCCGGCACCAGTCTGCTCGCCCTGCTGCCCTCCGCGACCCACGGCGCCAGCTCCGCGACCTCCCTGCCCGAGAGGCTCTCTCACTCCGGGCTGCTGACCCTGGCCCGCTCCGCCGGCGCCTTCACCTACACGGCTTCTTCCACCAGGTGTAACCGGCTCCCTGGGGCCTTTTCCCCGGGCTCCGGGCTGACCCGCTCCAACGCCCGCACCAGCGCCACCGGCCCCTCCGGCCCCAACAGCACCGGCCGCACCGCCTTGTCGGCCGGTAGCTCCTGGCTGCTGTCCGCGAAGTGTCTGCGGTTGTCTTGTCTGCTGAGCCTTAAGCTGCCTTTGCTGGAACTGGACCTCATTTTTCGGCCGCTGCACCTGATTGGAGGGTACCATTTTTCCCGTCAGAGTGGGTTTCTGCAATGCCTGACCAGCTTGCGGCCCCCTGATGGGAGTACCCTGCCGGACATGCGACGCCCTTTGCTCAATCGATCTACCGGAAATCGACCGTGTTTGGCCCGCGATCGACCGATTGTGGTCAATCCTGCGTACCACGTCATTGTGGGGCTTATTGTTAACCACGGCGAGATTGGTATTGTACACGTAGCGATTATGAATCGATGTGTAATTGTTGATGATTGTCGTATTTACAACCGGGGCCGCCACAAAGCTTGACACGACCATGGCGGGTGCAATGTCATGGACCCTCACCCCCACGTAGCTGTTCACGCTGTAGAAGGCGCTCTGTTCCACGATGACAGCGCGACTCGCATAGGCCAGGCCGCCGATGTTAATGCTGATACCGCCAATGTCCACTCCGGCGCCAACATAGTATGCTCCGGGTCCCCAGCGATGGTGGGAATAATAGACTTCAGTCGGGGCCAGGGGCACCCAGCCGACGTTGACACCCGAACCGATCCACGCGACTCGCCCGGGATACCAGCAGGCACAGTCACCGCCATAGCCGACTCTCTCACGAACCGGAGGCGCCCAATACCAGCCGCCATCCACATACACCCAGTTCCCGTAATGGTGCGTGACATAGCCATAATCTTCCTCGGGAATCCAGGTGTTGTCATCGTGGTACACCGTCCAGCGGCCTGCCGTGAACGGCTGCCAGTCTGAACTCACGCGCGTCGGGCGCCACATCTGCCTGTATTCCCCTTCATATTGGACGCGTTCCCACCTGCCATTCTGGTCGAGATCATACGCGTCATCTTCAAGCGCCGGAGGAAGATACTGGACCGATTCGCCCTTTACCTGGACTCTCTGGGTCCACAACTGTTCCCTCTTGAGATTCCATTCGTCCCATTCGGCATCGACATTCCCATCCCCTTCCACGCCCTGCTTGCCATCCGAAATAATGGAGGCCCCACCGGCAACAACGGGGTATTTGGCCTGATCGCCCTGCAGAATAAAATCCACCGAACCATCCAGGCTGATTATCTCCGCGGACGCGTCACCGACATACAGGTCGAAGGCCGTTCCGGGTTGCGCGACCGCATAACCGAATGGGGTAGTCACAGTGATCACGGCATCCTGGCTTTTGTTGTAAAGCCTTGCCATACCGGCCGCCACATCCACCTCCGTGACATCATCACGCAGGGCGACCAGTTGTATTTGGGTATCCGCGCCAATCCGGGCCCAGGTAGAGTTGGGAAGCTTGAATTCCGCCTTGCCCTGATCATTCGAATAAAGGGCATCATCCAGGCCGAATGGCGCGTCCTTGACCGTAGCCACCCAGTCTTTTTCCGTATATACATAACGGAGCAACTGGCCTTCGACAAAAGATATGCGACCCACCAGGATATGTTCATCCGGCGCTGGCGCCTTGGCCTGAGCGAACACGGCCGGTGCCCAGGCAATACACAACAAAAATCCAAGGGCGAAGAGCTTAGCTTTCTTCATGGGACTTCTCCTTAATCTCCAGTGTCGAAGTGCCAGATGCCTCACCTGACTGCTTCCACCCACGCATACCCCGATCCGGTCCTGGAAGGAAAGCGGTTGGATGACTTCTGCATCATTGTTTCGTGGTGTCTATTCCAAATACAATAGGATAGTCGATTACTCAAGACGAATAAGCGGTAAAAAAAGTCTATGCCGAAAGTGATACCGCGGAATTTAGCCGTGCGGGCAGCATCCCCGGAAGCGACGTATGGAAATGCCACGATCAAGCGGTTTTGGCCGCACAAATGATTGCGGACGTTTTCGTGAATATTTGCGCCTGATTGCGCTGCTGTTGAAGAAAAGCTGGAAAAATTTTCACTTTATTGTAAATAACAGCGTTTCGAAGTATAAGGACCCGAAAGGGACGGATCAAGAATCCACTCCGCGAAATGAGATCGCCCTCTTGAAAGGAAATACATGCGAAGAAATGGCCTCATCGGCCTGGTGCTGGTGCTGTTTTTCACCCTTATGATTCTGCCCGGAGCGGCCGGAGCCGTTGAACAGGGCGCTGGCAAAAAGGTAAAGTCGTCCTCCGGAGCAGAAAAACGTACAGGATCGCAGCAGCCCGCCGCTAAGCGAGGTAAGCCGGATAGCAAGGGAGTCGGCCAGGCGACCGAACTCTCCCCGGGGCAGATCAATGCAAGATCCGCCATCCTGATGGAAGTCTCAACCGGGATCGTTCTCTTCGAGCAGAATGCCGATGAGCAGATTGAGCCAGCCTCTTTTACCAAAATCGCTTCTCTCTACCTGATCATGGAGGCGCTCCAGCAGGGACGCATCCACCTGAATGACGAGGTCCTGGTCAGCGAGGCCGCATGGCGGACCGGCGGCTCCAAAATGTTCGTTGGAGTGGGTACCCGGGTGCCATTGGAAGAACTTATCAAGGGGATTGCGGTGGTTTCCGGCAATGATGCCTGCGTCGCCGCGGCCGAGCATCTCAGCGGCAGCACTGATACATTCGTCGAGGCCATGAACCGTAAAGCTGTTGAACTGGGCATGAACCGAACCCACTTTCTGAATCCCCACGGATTGCCCGCGGACGGCCAGATAACCACGGCAAGGGACATGGCGTTGCTCGATGTTACCTACCTGAAGCGTTTCCCCGACTCGCTTCGGTTCCACTCCATGCGCGAATACGCTTACAACAACATCGTCCAGTATAACCGCAACCATCTTCTGCTCAAGGACTCGACTATAGACGGCCTTAAGACCGGTTATATCACCGCTTCAGGGTACCATCTTTCCGCGACATCCCAGCGCGATGGGATGCGGCTGGTGGCCGTCATCATGGGAGCCGTTAACCCTGCCACGCGTGAGCGCGAAGCGCTCAAACTTCTTAATTACGGTTTTCGCCATTTCACTTTGATACAGCCGTTCAAGGACGGTCAGGCAATCGCCACGGCAAAAGTTCTCAAAGGGCAGAAGGACGAATTCCAGGTTTTCCCGAAAGAAAAACCTACTTTCCTGATTTCCCAGACCCAGAAGAATCTGCTGAAGTGGGATATTCACATACCGACAGATCTCACGGCCCCCATCACCGCCCAGCAGGAAATTGGCGAACTGGTCTTTACCGTCTCCGACCAGCCGAAACGATCCATTGCCCTTGTCAGCGGAGAGGATGTGCCGCTGGCCGGTTGGCTGAAGCGGGCCTGGCAGAGCATCATTCACTTCGCCAGCCTGGATTGGAAATGGATCAGCGGCATTTTGGGGGCAATTGCAGCCATAGCCATTCTACTCATTCTTTTCGCGGGACGCAGGCCAAAGGCCTATCCCCGGTAATACCGTCCGGCAAGACGCCGTGGATCTCGCCAGCCGTGGAAGTCCGGCTCCACATGATCCGGAGTCCGATCGCAAGGGACTCCGGATCGTCGTTCCAAGCCGCCGCGCTTCCTATTCGCCATCCCGTATGTAGTCTTCGCACCTGATCCGGCCGTGAATTCTATCCCCCCTCAGGAATCGCGCGACGTTTTCCCCCGCCATCCGCACTGCGTTTCGCATAATATCGGGAACGACCGGGGAATTATGCGGCGATCCAAGGAAATTAGGCAGTTCAAAAAAGGGATAGTGTACCTTGAATTCTCCGTTCATTGCCGGCTCTATCCACCATGTGTCTACCGCGGCCTGGAAATCCGGATTCTCTGAAAGATGGCGGTAGAGGGCTGTCTCATCGACTATCGCTCCCCGCGCCGCATTGATCAGCATCGCATCCGGTTTCATCAGCGCAAGTTCGCGTGCGCCGATGAGATTTTTCGTACGTTTAGAAAGCGGTATGGAGATCAGGAGAATATCCGAACTCTTCAGGACATGGTCTAAATCATCCAGCGTGCCGACGAAGTCGACCGGTTCGGAGGTCTTGCCGCTGGAATTGACCGCCAGGATGCTTAACCCGAGAGCACGCATCAGCCTTGCGGTGGTCTGACCGATTCCGCCAAACCCGAGAACACCGCACGCGAGACCCCGCAGCATCCGGTTCTTGGTGTTTTGATCAAATATTCCCTCGGCAAGTTTCCTGTTATTGACACAAAGCCTTTTTGCCAGGGCCAGCGCCATGCCGAGAATGTGCTCGGCCATCGGTTCGGCGTAGGCGCCCGGATTGGATGCTACAAGCGCTTTCTCGGGCAGGGTCCCAAAAGGAAGGTGATCGGCCCCGGCAGTCACCAACTGGATCAATCCCAGATGGTTGAAAAGTCGCAACTCTTCGGCGGAAAA
Organism: Syntrophobacter sp.; assembly: GCA_039679945.1. Classification (GTDB taxonomy): domain Bacteria; phylum Desulfobacterota; class Syntrophobacteria; order Syntrophobacterales; family Syntrophobacteraceae; genus SbD1. The sequence goes on from JBDKTY010000170.1 coordinate 35,577, forward strand.
TTCTTTCGCGAGGTTCCAGGTGATCAACGCTCTTGCGCCGGTGATCGCGTCCACACGACCGGTTTCAGCAATATCCGGAAGAAATTTCAGACTGGCGCCGTCCGGCAAGGTATCCTTCAACACTTCCCTGTACTGAGCTTCAAGAGAGTACGACACGAGAACATCAGAGAGGGCCATTTTTTTCTCCATTCTTAATTCATACTGCTATGATATATTTCTTCAATCAGCGAGAAGGCCAGGAGCGTCAACTCCCGCCACGAGGCGGCGGCCGGCCATTTCCCTCCGAGGCCTCATTCTCGCATCCGGATATATAAAATAGTATCGGAGAAAATGAAATCAAAGAGCTTTTGCGGGCGCGGCAGGATGGTGCGCCGCATTCGCCCGCGTCAATAAACGCAACCCTTGGGCTAAGAGTCGCGGCTATTGTTTCATACGCAATTGCGTTCAAGATGAATCTACCCCTCACCCTTCCATCGAGACGTTGGAGGAACAGAAATGGGAGATCGCCCAAGATTCTTTTATCCTGTCCAGGTTCGCTACATTGAGACGGACATGCAAGGGCATGTCTTCTTCGGCCACTATTTCACCTACTTCGATGTAGGCTTGATCGAATACCTCCGGGCTATCGGTTTCACCTACAACAACTTTCTCGAAGCTGGAGTTGATTTTTTTTACGTGGGAGCCGATTCTCAGTATAAGGGAAGGGCCTTTTTCGACGATACCCTGCACGTGCATACGCGTGTGAGCAGCATCGGTAATACGAGCTTTACCTTTGAGTTCGCTGTCTTCGAACAGACGACCGATCGCGAGATATGCACAGGGCACATAATCGCCGTGGCGGTTGATAAGGAAACGCGGCAGCCAATCCGCGTTCCTGATGCATTCAGAAACGCTGTTGCGGATTTTGAGGATAACCTCCGATGATCGAGATTGCCGCCCTTCGTCCAAAAGGATAAGATCTCCCCGATCAAAAAGGTGAACCATTTACTCGACCAGCAAATAAGAAGTGTAACGGGCGGTATAATCACCAAGTGCAAATCACACGACCTTCTGCTAATGTTCGCCACTGTTCGCCGCCCATCGGGCAGCCGGTCCCTTTCCGGACTGACGGATTCTCTTTTCATCCAGAGGCAAGTATCTCAATGTTGGATCCACATACCAAAAAACTGCACGGCATCAGAACAATTGGCTCCTGCTTGCTTGCGTTGCTCCTTCTTTGGGTTCCGGGGTGTTCCCGCGACGCTTCCGGCACAGCCAACGCACAGTCACGCTCTAAACCCGACACACCGGTGGTCGTTTCACCGGCCATCCAGAAGGATGTGCCCGTACAGGTTAAGGCAATCGGCAGGGTTCAGGCCTATTCAACAGTTATCGTGAAGGCGCAGATCGCCGGAGAGTTGCTTTCCGTTCATTTCAAGGAAGGACTGTACGTGAAGAAGGGGGACCTTCTATTCACGATCGATCCGCGCCCCTTCGAAGCGCAATTAAAACAGGCCGAAGCCAACCTTGCAAAGGACCGCGCCCAACTCGCCAACGCCCGGAAGCAGTCCGAACGCTATGGTTCCGTTGTCGCGAAGGGATATGTTTCACAGGAGCAATTCGATGTCATTGCCTCCAACGCCGCCGCGCTGGACGCGACCGTTCATGCCAGTGAAGCAGCCGTGGAAAACGCGAAGCTCTCATTGAAATACTGCTATATCAAATCACCCATTGACGGATGTGCCGGCGAATTGAAGGTTCATGCCGGGAATGTAATAAAATCAAATGATGACACAAACCCTTTGGTGACAATCAACCAGACCAGTCCGATCTTCGTTTCCTTTGCCGTCCCGGAACAGCAGCTTTCAGAAATTAAACAGCGCATGGCCACCGGA